>NC_014151.1:3000000-3600000 GCF_000092865.1 Cellulomonas flavigena DSM 20109
GGTAGCGGGAGCGGGATTCGAACCCGCGACACCACGATTATGAGCCGTGTGCTCTAACCACCTGAGCTATCCCGCCACAGCGGTCGTGCCCCGGGCCGACCGTCCGAGGACGACCGGCCCGCGACACACCACAGAGCCCCGAAAGGGAATCGAACCCTTGACCTTCTCCTTACCATGGAGACGCTCTGCCGACTGAGCTATCGGGGCAGCGCGGACCAGAGTACACGGGCGCGGGGCCCGCGTGAAATCGGATCCCCCCGTCGCCGCGGACCCGCTCGACGAGCGCTCGAGGCCGCCTCCCCCACTCCGTGCCAAAGCGTTTCAGTTCGTCGCGGGCCGTCGAGCCCCGTGCCACGATCCGGCGCATGCGCACCCCCCGTCGCGGCCGCACGGCCGCCGCACTGTCCGTTCTCGCCCTGGTCACCCTCGCCGCCTGCAGCGGTGGCGACGAGGGTGTCGACCCCTCGACCGCCGACTGGCCCGCCGCGATCGACCCTGCCGAGGCCGACGGCGACTTCTTCGTCGTGTGGACCCGCGTCTCCGACAGCGACCAGGACCCGGTGCTGGCCGCCGAGGTCGACCGCCTCGCCGAGCAGGGCTACGACGTCGAGCCGTGGTCGCCCGAGTGCCAGAGCGGCGCGAAGGACCGCCTCGTCGAGCTCACCGGCTTCCCCGAGCCGGCGGCCGTCGGCGTCGCGTTCGCGACCGCGGAGGACGCCGGCATCTTCGATACGCGCGACGAGGGCGCGACGGTCTCCCTCACCGAGGGCTCCTGGACCTGCTGAGCGGGCGACCGGCCGCGACCGGCCGCACCGACGACGAAGGGGGCGTCCTGATCAGGACGCCCCCTTCGGTGCGTGGCGGGTGAGGGATTCGAACCCCCGTAGGCGTTGCCAGCTGATTTACAGTCAGCCCCCTTTGGCCACTCGGGTAACCCGCCAAGGGGCGCGCGGTCACGTGTCGGCCTCGGGACCGCGTCCGGAAGTGCATGGACGTCGGGCTCGACGCGTCCGCGTGAACGGCGTGCGGATGGAAGGATAGCAACTCCGAGAGGGGGCTCGTGCACATCGCCGCGTCGTGGGCTGCGGAACGGACGCCCGACGCCGCACGGACCCCGCCGCAGGACCGTTGAGGCGCCCGCTCGGGCGCCGGGAGGGAGCAGCATGGCGAGCGAGTCGTCGTTCGACGTCGTCAGCAAGGTCGACCGCCAGGAGGTCGACAACGCGCTGAACCAGGCCGCGAAGGAGATCACGCAGCGCTACGACTTCAAGGGCGTCGGTGCGTCCATCGCGTGGAGCGGCGAGAACGTCCTCATGATCGCGAACTCCCCCGAGCGCGTGCTGGCGGTGCTCGACGTCTTCCAGACGAAGCTCATCAAGCGGGGGATCTCGCTCAAGGCGCTCGACACCGGGGAGAACGAGCCCCAGCCGTCCGGCAAGGAGTACCGCCTCGTCGGCTCCATCAAGGAGGGCCTGAGCACCGAGGTCGCCAAGAAGCTCGCCAAGATCGTGCGCGACGAGGGCCCGAAGGGCGTCAAGACGCAGATCCAGGGCGACGAGCTGCGCGTCTCGGCCAAGAGCCGCGACGACCTGCAGGCGGTCATCGCGCTGCTGAAGAACGCGGACGTCGACGCGGCGCTGCAGTTCGTCAACTACCGCTGAGCCCCGCAGCGCACCGCCACGGGGGCGGGCACCCGCGTCGGGTGCCCGCCCGTGACGGCGGGCGGCGGGGTGACTCACCGAGGGGTGGCGGGCCCCCCGGCCATCGCCTCGAGCCGCGCGACCCGGTCGGCCATCGGCGGATGGGTCGCGAACAGCCGCGCCATGCCCGCTCCGCGGAACGGGTTGGCGATCATGAGGTGCGAGACGTCGACGAGGTCGCGGTCCTGCGGCAGCGGGCGGGCCCGCGTGCCCGCCTCGAGCTTGCGCAGCGCCGACGCGAGCGCGAGCGGGTCGCCCGTGAGCCGGGCGCCGTCCTCGTCCGCGTCGTACTCGCGCGTCCGGGAGATCGCGAGCTGCACGAGCGTCGCGGCGAGCGGCGCGAGGACCACCATCAGCAGGCCCGCCAGCGGGTTGCCACCCTCGCGGCGGTCCCCGCCGCCGAGGAAGAACGCGAGCTGCGCGAGCGACGTCACGACGCCCGCCACGGCGGCCGCCACCGACGACGTGAGGATGTCGCGGTGGTAGACGTGCATGAGCTCGTGCCCCAGCACACCGCGCAGCTCACGCTCGTCGAGGATCGCCAGGATCCCCTCGGTGCAGCACACGGCCGCGTTCTGCGGGTTGCGGCCCGTGGCGAACGCGTTGGGCGCCATCGTCGGCGACACGTAGAGCCGCGGCACGGGCTGGCGTGCCGCGGTCGAGAGCTCGCGCACGATCCGGTACATCGCGGGCTGCTCGATCTCGCTGACCGGGCGGGCGCGCATCGCACGGATCGCGATCTTGTCGGAGTTCCAGTAGCTGTAGGCCGTCATCCCCAGGCCGAGCAGCGTGAACACCCACAGGTAGCGTGCACCGCCGACGAACCACCCGATGCCCAGCAGCACCGCCCACAGCACGCCGAACAGCGCCGCCGTCTTCAGGCCGTTGTAGTGCCGGTGACCCATCTGCGTCCTCGTCCTCCCCGCGGGGGTGTCGCCGCGTCCCCGCCACCGACCTCAACGTCCCGTGCAGCGCGCGCGTTCCCGCGCCACCCACCCCCGGCGCGGGACGCGACGGACCCCCGGACGACGGGGTCGTCCGGGGGTCCGGGTGCGCCGTCCCGCGCGGATCAGTCCTGCGGGACCTCGCGGCCGAGGGCCACGGCCACCATGTGCTCGCGGGGGACCACCTTGACGCGCTCGCGCCCCTGGGGCTCGCCCAGCGACCGCTCGTACGCGTCGAGCAGCTCCCAGCCGGACCACTCGATGGTGTCGGCACCGCGCTGCGCGAGGAAGTCCAGGACGGCCTGCGGGTCGCGCTCGGTGGCGGTGTAGAACGACGCGCCGCCCTCGGCGACGTCCTCGGCGAGGTGCCGGATCGTCTCGGACGCGTCGGACTTCGTGTGCCCGATGAGGCCGACGGGACCGCGCTTGATCCAGCCCGTCGCGTACACGCTGTCGAGGTGCTCCCCGTCGACGTCGACCACGCGGCCCTCGCGGTTGGGGATCACGCCCGCGACGTCGTCGAACGGGATGTCGACCAGCGGCGAGCCGAAGTAGCCGACCGCGCGGTAGACGGCCTGCACGGGCCACTCCTGGAACTGGCCCGTCCCGGTGACGTTGCCGTCACCGTTGAGCGCGGTGCGCTCGGTACGCAGGCCCACGACCCTGCCGTCCTCGCCCAGCACCTCGACGGGCTTGTGCAGGAAGTGCAGGTGGATGCGGCGCGACGCCGTGAGGTCCTCGGGCTCCTTGAGCGTCCAGTCCGTGAGGGTCTTGACGACCTGCTTGGTCTGGTTGCTCGAGTGGATCGCGGCCATCGAGCCCTCGTCGAACTCGAAGTCCTCCGGGTAGACGATCGTGTCGACGTCCGGCACGTGCCCGAGCTCGCGCAGCTCGAGCGGCGAGAACTTGGCCTGCGCGGGACCGCGACGCGCGAAGACGTGCACGTCGGTCACCGGGTTGGCCTTGAGGATGTCGTAGACGTTCTGCGGGACCTCGGTCGGCAGCAGGTCGTCGGCGTGCTTGGCGAGGATGCGGGCCACGTCGAGCGCGACGTTGCCCGCGCCCAGGACCGCGATCTCCCGGGCCTCGAGCGGCCACGTGCGCGGGACGTCGGGATGCCCGTCGTACCAGGACACGAAGTCGGCCGCGCCGTACGAGCCCTCGAGGTCGATGCCGGGGATGGGCAGCGCCGCGTCCCGGATCGAGCCGGTCGAGAAGATCACCGCGTCGTAGAACGTGCGCAGGTCGTCGAGCTTGAGGTCGGTGCCGTAGTCGACGTTCGCGAGCAGGCGGATGTCGCCGCGCTCGAGCACCTTGTGCAGCGCGACGATGATCTGCTTGATGCGGGGGTGGTCGGGCGCCACGCCGTAGCGCACGAGGCCGAACGGCGCGGGCAGGCGCTCGAACAGGTCGATGCTGACGTCGAGGTCGGTCTTCGACAGGATGTCGGCCGCGTAGATGCCGGCCGGACCGGCACCGACGATCGCGACGCGCAGGGTCGGGGTGCTCACGGGACCTGGTTGCCTTCCGCTGTGGGGAGCCCTCGCACGACGGGGCGAGCCGCGGTCGTGAGGGCGCGCCTCGCGGCCGCACACCCCGGCGCCGGTGCGAGAACAGTGCGGCCCAAGTCTAGGTGCGGAGTGCCCACGCGCTCGACGTCCACTCCACGATACGGACAGCCCACGATGTGGACACGCGACACGGGCGCCTAGAGTCGGTGGGTGGACGCCCCCTCCCCTACCCGTCGCGGCGGCCTGGCGGCAGGCGTCGCCGCGTACGTGCTCTGGGGCGGGCTGCCGCTGTACTTCCCGCTCCTGGCACCGAGCGACCCGGTCGAGATCATCGCCCACCGCGTCGTGTGGTCGCTGCTGTTCTGCCTCGTCCTGCTGCAGCTCACCGGCACGTGGCGGGCGTTCGCCGGCATCGTGCGCGACCGCGGCCTGCTGCCACGCCTCACGCTGGCGGCCGTGCTGCTCGCGGTGAACTGGCTGGTCTTCGTCCACGGTGTCACCACCGGGCACGTCGTCGACGCCGCGCTGGGGTACTTCATCAACCCGCTGGTCACGATCGCCCTGGCCGTGCTCGTGCTCGGCGAGCGCCTGCGCACCGTGCAGTGGGTCGCGGTCGGGTGCGGCGTCGCGGCGGTGGTCGTCCTGACGGTCGGCTACGGGCGCCTCCCGTGGATCGCGCTCGTGCTCGCGGTGAGCTTCGGGTGCTACGGGCTCATCAAGTCACGCGTCGGCGCCCGCGTCGCCGCGCTGCCCGGCCTCGCGGCCGAGACCGCCGTGCTGGCACCGGTCGCCATCGGGTACCTCGCGTGGCTCCACGCGACCGGCGTCGGGACGTTCGCCGTCGACCTGCACGGTCTCGCGCTCGCCGGGACCGGCGTGCTCACCGCCGTCCCGCTGCTGCTGTTCAACTCCGCCGCGCGCCGCCTGCCGCTGACCACCGTCGGGCTGCTGCAGTACCTCGCGCCCGTGCTGCAGCTCGCCATCGGGGTGCTCGTCGCGGGCGAGCAGATGCCGCCGGCCCGCTGGTGGGGCTTCGGCCTGGTGTGGGTCGCCCTGGCCGTGCTCACGGTGGACGGCCTGCGGCACTCCCGACGCCCGGCGCCGGGCGCACCCGCCTGAGCCACCTCCCCTCCCGGGGCCGTGACGGGTCAGTCCGCCTCGACGCGCGCCTCGCGGTCCCCGAGCCGCACCGTCCACCCGGCGCCGACGAGCGCGCGCGTCCCCGCCGGCAGGACCCGGGCGACGCCCGTGGGGTCGACGACGACCGTGCCGTTCGTGGACCTGCGGTCGGCGACCCAGATCGCGGAGTCCTCGTCGTCCGTGGCCGGCACGGGCCCGAACTCGGCGTGCACGCGCGACAGGCTCCGCGCCGCGTCCTGCAGCGCGACGACGTGCAGGATGTCCTGACCGTCCTCGGCCCGCGGCCCACGGCCCACGAGGCCCCGGCCGACGACGCGGACGCGCTCGCCGGTGTCGAAGTGCAGCGAGAGCGTCCCCGTGCGACGCCGCAGCGTCTCGGGGTCACGCACGCGCGTGTGCTCCAGGTCCGCGAGGTCGTCGTCGACCGCGCCGGCGGCAGCGGCCGCCCGCGGGGCCTGAGCGACGCCCGCGCCGGGTGGCGGCGGCAGCAGGTCGGGCTCCGGCGCGGGGCGCACGGACGCCGCCGGGGTGACTCCGGGTGCCTCACGCACGGGGACCGGGGTCGGGGCGGGCGGCCCCGGGGCGACCGGGACCACGACCGGCGGCTGCGCCGGCGCGGCCGGCGAGGCGGCGTCATGCGGGGCCGACGGCCCACCGCCCGACCCCGACGAGGACGGGGCGAACAGGAAGTCCTCGAGGGTCGACGGCGCGGGCACCGCCGACGCGGGCGGCGGGACGGAGGCCGACGTCGCGGCGGGACGCGGCGGCGTCCACGCGTCGGCACCCCGCTGCGGCCCCCCCGGCGCCACCACGCCCCCGGGGCGCGACGACGCGAGCACGACCGCCGTGCCGGACGCCTTGTCGTGCCAGCCGCGCCGGCGCGGACCGGAGTCCCACGCCCCGGACGCGGCGATCACCCAGTTGCCGACGAGGCAGGCCAGCGTGCCCAGGCCGAGCACGAGCTGCCGCACGAGGGCTCGCCCGATACCGGGGACCGCTCCCGTGCGCTCGTCGACCGTGCGCAACCCCAGGAGCCGCGACCCGAGGGTCGCGCCCCCACGTCCCTCGGCGACGACCTGCGCCACGGTCACCGCCAGGCCCAGGAGCCCCGGCAGCACCGCACCCTCGCCACCGGTGAGGCTGACGACGAGCAGACCCAGCCCCGCGGCAGCACCGGCCGCCAGGACGTCGATCGCGTACGCCAGCACGCGCGTGCCCACCGGCGGGACCGCGTCCGTCGAGGGCACCGCGCGCGCCGACCGTGCCGACTCGCGCACCTCCCGCGCGGCCGTCGCGGCGTCGAACGCCGCAGCCCGCGGGGCCGTCGAGCGCGCGGCCGTCGAGCGCGGGGCCGGGGGCGGTACGGCGGGCGTCACGGCGGGGCGGGCACCGGTCGGCGCCGCGTCCGCGGCCTCCCCGGCGTGCGGGACGGCAGCACCCGCCGGACCGTGCGCAGCAGCGGCCTCGAGGCGACCGTCGTCCGGGGCGGCCGCGTCGTCGTCGCCCGCTGCGGGGCGGGCGATGAGCGGGACGCGCGCGCCGCAGACGGCGCACGACCCCGCGTCGGGGGCGAGCGGCATGCCGCACGATGCGCAGCGCGGGGCCGAGGCGCGGGTGCTCACGGGCGGTCCTCCGGGATCGGGTGGGCCGTCATCGTGCCACGTCCGGCGCTTCCGGCGCGCCCAGCTCCCGGGTGACGGCCACCGCGTCGACCACCACGACCGTCACGTTGTCCTGCGCACCGGCCCCGAGCGCCTCGCGCACGAGCCGCTCGGCGGCGGCCCGCGGGTGCCGCTCGGCGCGCAGCACGGCCTGCACGCGGGCGTCCGGAAGCACCTCCGTGAGGCCGTCGGAGCACACCACCATGCGGTCGCCGCGGCTCACGGGGAACATCCGCAGCTCCGGGTCGACGCGCGACGCGCCCCCGCCCAGCACGCGCGTCACGACGTGCCGGCGCGGGTGCCGCGCGGCGTCCGCCGCGGCCAGCACGCCCTGCTCGACGAGCTCGGCCACCTCGGAGTGGTCGCGCGTGAGCTGCTCGAGGATGCCCCCGGCCATCCGGTAGGTGCGCGAGTCACCGACGTTGAGCACGAGCCAGCACGCCTCGCCCGCGTGCTCGGTGACGACGACGCCGGTGAGCGTCGTCCCGGGCCGCCGCTGACCCTCGACGGGCAGGGCACGCACCTGCCGGTGCGCCTCGCGCACCACGCGGGTCACGGTGTCCATCGTCGGCAGCGTGCCGGTGAGCCGCTCGACCAGCACCTCCACCGCCAGGCGCGAGGCGACCTCGCCGGCCTCGTGCCCACCCATGCCGTCCGCGACGAGGAACAGCCCGTCGGACGCCCATGCGGTGTCCTCGTTGGTCTCGCGGCCCGCCTGATCGGTGGCGGCACCGGAGCGGAGCCTGACGCCTGCGACCATCATGGCGTCCGCGTCACGAGGCGCGGTCGACGAGCGCGTCGGCGAACGCGACGAGGGCGTCCTTCACGGGCCCGGCCGGCAGCGGCCCGAGCTCGGTGACGGCCTGCCGCGCGAGCTCGACGGCCCGGCGACGAGTCAGGGTGACGACCTCGTGCTCGCGCAGCGCCTCGACCGCGACCGCGAGGTCGGCGTCGGCCGTGAGGTCGGAGTCGAGCAGCGCGACCACGTCCCGGTCGCGGGAGCCCGCCGGCGTCTGGGCCGCGCGCGACCGCAGCAGCAGCGCGGGCATCGTCGGCACTCCCTCGCGCAGGTCGGTGCCCGGGGTCTTGCCCGTGACGGACCCGTCGGAGGTGAGGTCGATGACGTCGTCGGCGAGCTGGAACGCCACGCCCACGATCTCCCCGAACTGCGTCACGGTGCGCACCACGTCGGGACGGCACCCGGCGAACATCGCACCGAAGCGCGCCGACGTCGCGATGAGCGAGGCCGTCTTGTCCGCGAGCACCTGGAGGTAGTGCTCCACCGGGTCCTCGTCGGGGCGTGGTCCGACGGTCTCGTGGAGCTGCCCCAGGCACAGCCGCTCGAACGTCTGCGCCTGGATCCGGACGGCCTCCGGACCGAGCCCGGAGACGATCGAGGACGCGCGCGCGAACAGCAGGTCCCCGGTGAGGATCGCGACCGAGTTGCCCCAGACCTCGTGCGCGGAGGGCGCGCCGCGCCGCAGCGGCGCGGAGTCCATGACGTCGTCGTGGTACAGCGTCGCGAGGTGGGTGAGCTCGACGACCGCGGCCGCGTCGATGACCTCGCGACGGTTGCCGTCCCCGAGCTCGGCCGTCAGCAGCGTGAGCAGCGGGCGCAGCCGCTTGCCGCCGGCGTCGACGAGGTGACGGGACGCGTCGTGCGCGATGGGGTCGGCGTACGTCACCGCGTCCCGCAGCAGCTCCTCGACCAGCGCGACCCGCCCGGAGAGGCGCTCCGCGAGGGCGTCGTCGTGCAGAGGGAGGGCGAGTGCGGTGGTCACGGGACGAACCTATCCGCACCGCGGCCGCAGGACTGAACCGGGAGCGGGCGATGTCCGGACGATCCCGGTTCGACCCCGGCGCGCCCGCGCCCGCTCACGGCAGCAGGACCGCCACCGACGCGATCGCGTCGAGCACCGGCGAGGGCACCACACCGAGCACGACCGTCAGCACCGCGCAGACGGCGACCGCGACGACCGTCAGCCCCTCGCCGCCGGCCACCGTCGCGCGCGTCGAGCGCTCGGCCTCGGCCGTCAGCACCGCGGCCCGGGCACCTGCCTCGCCGTCCGGACCGGCTCCCGTGCCGTCCACCACGAGCGACGACACCTCGGCGCGGGGCGCCTCCGCGGCCTCGTCGTGCGCCTCGGTGAAGAACATCAGGACGATGATCCGGACGTAGAAGAACGCCGCGGCCGCCGACGCCAGGACACCGACGAGCGCGAGCTGCCACGCACCACCCTCGACGGCGGCCGAGAACACCGCGAACTTGCCCACGAACCCTGCCGTCAGCGGGATGCCCGCGAACGACAGGAGGAACAGCGTGAAGGTCACGGCCACGACGGGGTGCGAGCGGCCGAGCCCGGCCCACTGCGACAGGCGCGTGGCCTCGCCGAGGACCGCGGGCGCGTCGTCGTCGCCCGTCCCCTGCTCGCGGACCAGCGAGACGAGGCCGAACGCGCCGACCGTCGCCGCGCCGTACGCGAGCAGGTAGAACAGCACGGCCGTGATGCCCGACTGCTCGAGCGCGACGACGCCGGTGAGGACGAAGCCGGCGTGCGCGACGGACGAGTACGCCAGGAGCCGCTTGACGTCCGTCTGCACGAGGGCGGCGACCGTGCCGACGACCATCGTGAGGACCGCCACCACCCACAGCACGACCTCGAGGTCCCAGGCCATGCCCGGGAGCATGCCGTAGACGACGCGCAGCAGGGCACCGAACGCGGCGACCTTGGTGCACGCGGCCATGAAACCGGTGACGGGGGTGGGGGCGCCCTGGTAGACGTCGGGCGTCCACATGTGGAACGGGACCGCGCCGACCTTGAAGAACAGGCCACCCAGGAGCAGCAGTGCGCCGACCACGAGGAGACCCTCCGTGCCGTCGGGCGTGGCGGTGGCAGCCGCGATGTCCGCGTACCGCAGCGAGCCGGCGTACCCGTACAGCAGACCGATGCCGAACAGCATGATCGCCGAGACGAACGCCCCCAGCAGGAAGTACTTCATCGCGGCCTCCTGCGAGAGCAGGCGACGGCGGCGTGCCATGCCGGACAGCAGGTACAGCGGCAGCGAGAGGACCTCGAGCGCGACGAACAGCGTCAGCAGGTCGGTCGTCGCGGGGAAGACCATCATGCCGCCCGTGGCGAACAGCAGGAGCGGGAAGACCTCGGTCTGCCGCAGGCCCTTGGCGCGCGCGAGCTCCTCGTAGTCCGAGCCGGGCACCGCGGCCGCGGACGGTGCGAAGGCGTCCTCACCACCGGCGACGCGGTCGGCGAAGACGAGGGTCGACAGCAGCGCGAGCAGCGCGACGGTCGCCTGCAGCACGAGCGTGGGCCCGTCCACGACCAGCGAGCCGCCCAGCACGTCCGTGCCGCCGGTGCGCTCGACGCCGGACCACAGCGCGGCGATCGCGAGCAGGGCACCGGCGAGCGACGCGAGCGTGAGGACGAGCTGCACGAGACGGCGGCGCGCGGCGGGCACGAAGGCCTCCACGAGCACGCCGACGACGGCCGCCAGCAGGACGACCAGCACGGGGACCATCGGTCCCCACGCGATCTCGGGCGCGGTGAAGCCGCTCACTGGTCACTCCCTTCGGTACCGGCGGTGGTCGTGGGCGCGACGTCGTCGACGCCGAGCTGGGCGATGCTCTCCTGCGCGGGCGGCCGGACGAGGTCCAGCGCGGGCCCGGGGACGAACCCGAGGACCAGCATGAGCGCGACCAGCGGACCGACGACCCACCGCTCGCGGGCACCGACGTCGGGCGTCGCCGCCAGCTCCGGGCGGGGCGGTCCGGTGAAGACCCGCTGGTAGAGCCACAGCACGTACACCGCGGCCAGGACCACGCCGAGCGTCGCGACGACCGCCGCGGCCGGGTGCGCCGCGAACGTGCCGACGATGACGAGGAACTCGCTGACGAACGTCGACAGGCCGGGCAGCGAGAGCGCCGAGAGCCCGACGACGAGGAACAGGCCCGCGAGCACCGGGACGACCTTCTGCAGGCCGCCGAAGTCCACGATCTGCTGCGACCCGCGCCGCGCCGCGAGGAAGCCGACGAGCAGGAAGAGCGCACCCGTCGAGAGCCCGTGGTTGACCATGTAGAACGACGAGCCCGCCACCGACGTCGACGTGAACGCGAAGATCCCGAGCACGATGAAGCCGAAGTGGGACACCGAGGTGTACGCGACGAGCCGCATCATGTCCTTCTGGCCGATCGCGAGCAGCGCCCCGTAGATCACGGAGACCACCGCGAGCACGATCACCACGGGCGCCGCCCAGCGCGAGGCCGCCGGGAACAGCGGCAGGCACAGCGTGAGCATCCCGAAGGTGCCGACCTTGTCGAGCACGCCGACCAGCAGCGTCGACGTGCCGGCCGGGGCCTGCTGCGCGGCGTCCGGCAGCCAGGTGTGCACCGGGAACATCGGCGCCTTGATCGCGAACGCGAGGAAGAACGACAGGAACAGCCACTTCTCGACCGTCGGGTCGAGCTCGAGCCCCACGAGGTTCTCGATGAGGAAGCCCTCGGGGCCCCCGGGGCCCTGCAGGTACAGCGCGATGACGCCCACGAGCATGACCAGCCCGCCGGCCAGCGAGTACAGCAGGAACTTCACGGCGGCGTAGCGCCGCTGCGCGCCGCCGAACGCACCGATCATGAAGTAGACGGGGATGAGCATCGCCTCGAAGACGACGTAGAAGAGGAACACGTCGCGCGCGGCGAACACCAGGACGATGAACGCCTCGAGCAGCAGGACGAGCGCCAGGTAGTGCCGCAACCGGTCGGTCGGGGCGTCCGTGGAGCCCTGCTCGCGCCACGCGGCGAGCACCACGAGCGGCACGAGGACGACCGACATGCCGATGAGCGCGAGCCCGACGCCGTCGACGCCGAGCGCCCACGACACGCCGAGCGCGGGGATCCAGGGCGCGGTCTCGACGAGCTGGTGCGTCGCGGCGTCCGCCACGTCGAAGGCCGTGAACGCCGCGACGGCGAGCAGCACCTCCGCCAGGGCGAACCCGAGCGCGACCGTGCGCGCGCGGGTGCGGGCGCCGGCGGGCAGCAGCCACAGGGCTGCGGCACCGACCAGCGGCAGCACCACCAGCGCGGTGAGCCAGGGGAAGTTCGACATCAGTTCCAGGTCTCCTGTCGGCTCTTCGGTCAGCCGCGCACGGCGAGGACGACGACGGCCAGCACGACGACGCCGAGCACCATCGCCGCGGCGTACGAGCGGGCGTACCCGTTCTGGACCCGGCGCACGAGGTCGCCGACGCCGACGGTCAGCCGGCCGAGACCGGTCACCGCCCCGTCGACCACGGCCTTGTCGCCGTACACCAGCGAGCGGGTCAGGTACTGCCCCGGCGCCACGAGCAGCGCGTCGTTCACGGCGTCCTGGTGCAGGTCCACGCGGGCGGCGCGCGTCAGGGCCGTGCCCAGCGGGGGTGTCACCGGGACGGTCGTGACCGCGTACCGGCGCCACGCGAGCACGAGGCCCAGCGCGACCGCGGCGAGCGTCAGCCCGACGATCAACGGGATCGCGAGCACCGGCTCGTGGTGCTCCGCGTGGCCCACCGAGGGCTCGAGCCACTCGACGAACCCGACGCTCGAGAGCACCCAGCCGAGACCGACCGAGCCGACGGCGAGGACGATCATCGGCCACACCATGAGCGCCGGCGACTCGTGCGGGTGCTGCTCCTTGCCCTCGCGCGTCGTGCTCCAGCGCTTCTGGCCCTCGAACGTCATGAAGAACAGGCGCGACATGTAGAACGCGGTGATCCCGGCACCGAGCAGCGCGACTCCGCCGAACACCCAGGCGCGCCACGGCTGCCCGTCGACGGGCACGAAGGCCGCCTCGATGATCTTGTCCTTGCTGAAGAACCCGGCGAACGGCGGGATCCCGAGGATCGCCAGCCAGCCGGCCATGAACGTGAAGTACGTGATCTTCATGTACCGGCCCAGGCCACCGAACCGGCGCATGTCCACCTGGTCGTCCATGCCGTGCATGACCGAGCCGGCCCCCAGGAACATGCCGGCCTTGAAGAAGCCGTGCGTCACGAGGTGGAAGATCGCGAACGCGTAGCCGATCGGGCCGAGGCCCGCGGCGAGCACCATGTAGCCGATCTGCGACATCGTCGAGGCGGCGAGCGCCTTCTTGATGTCGTCCTTGGCGCAGCCGACGATCGCACCGAACAGCAGTGTCACCGCACCGACGACCGCGACGACGAGCTGCGCCGTGGGCGCCGCGGCGAACACCGCGCCGGACCGGATGATGAGGTACACGCCCGCCGTGACCATCGTCGCGGCGTGGATGAGCGCCGAGACGGGCGTCGGGCCGGCCATCGCGTCGCCGAGCCACGACTGCAGCGGGAACTGCGCCGACTTGCCGCACGCGGCGAGCAGCAGCATGAGGCCGATCGCCGTGAGCGTCCCCTCGGAGGCCGCGGCCACGCCGCTCTCCACCGTCGCGAAGTCGAGGCTGCCGAACGTCGCGAACAGCAGACCCATCGCCGCCAGCAGGCCGACGTCACCGACGCGGTTGGCGACGAACGCCTTCTTCGCCGCCACCGCGTAGGGGGTGTGGTGGTTCCAGAAGCCGATGAGCAGGTACGACGCGAGGCCGACGCCCTCCCAGCCGACGAACAGCAGCACGTACGAGTCCGCGAGGACCAGCAGCAGCATCGCCGCGACGAAGAGGTTGAGGTAGGCGAAGAACCGACGGCGGGCCGCGTCGTGCTCCATGTAGGCCACGGAGTACACGTGGATGAGCGTGCCGACGAACGTGACGAGCATGACGAACGTCAGGGACAGCGGGTCGACCCGCAGCCCCGCGTCGATGCTCAGCGCGCCCGCGTCGAGCCAGGTCGCGAGGTGCACGTCGTGCACGCGCTGGCCCGCGGGCTGCCCGAGCACGGCCACGAGCAGCAGCAGGCCGACCACGAAGGCACCGGCGGACGCGAGGACGCCGATCCAGTGCCCCCACCGGTCGGCACGCCGGCCGAGCAGCAGCAGCACCGCGGCCGACAGCAGCGGCAGCGCGACGAGCCACACGGCGGCCTGCCCGCCGGACCACTCGGGAGCGGCCACGACCGGGTCGACCGCCGGCAGCACGGCCGGCGCGGTCAGGGAGATCAGGGTGTGCACGTGCTGCCCCTCAGCTCTTCAGCAGGTTGACGTCGTCGACCGACGCCGAGCGCCTGGTCCGGAAGATGGTCACGATGATCGCGAGCCCGACGACGACCTCCGCTGCCGCGACGACCATGACGAAGAACGCGAGCACCTGGCCGGACAGGTTGCCGTGCAGGCGCGAGAACGTCACGAGCAGCAGGTTCGTCGAGTTGAGCATGAGCTCGACGCCCATGAACACGATGATCGCGTTGCGCCGCAGCAGGACCGTCGTGGCACCGATCGCGAACAGGATCGCGGCCAGCACCAGGTAGTGGGTCAGGCTCACCGGCCCGCCTCCTCGTCGTGCGTCGGGGCCTCGGCAGCAGAGAGCGCCTCAGGGTCGGCGGTCGCCTCCTGCGCGTCGGTGTCGCGCACGACCACGCCGCCGGCGATCCGCCCGTGCTCGTCGCCCTGGTACTCGTCGTCGGACGTGAACGTGCCGGCACCGACGGCCCAGCCGCCGGCCAGCACGCGGTCGATGCGTGCCGCGTACTCGCGCGCGTCGGCCTCCTGGCCGCGGACGCGCAGCACGCGCGGCACCGAGGACTCCAGCGGTGTGCCGTCGGGCAGCAGCGCCGGGACGTCCATCGCGTTGTGCCGGGCGTAGACGCCGGGCGCCGGCAACGACACCGGGTGCTGACCGTCGCGCAGGCGCCGCTCGGCGCGCTCGCGCTGGGTGACGCGCGGTGCGAGCCGGCCGCGGTGCGTGAGCACCAGGGCGCCGAGCGCCGCGGTGACGAGCAGGGCGCCGACGACCTCCATCGCGAGCACGTGCTGGCCGAAGATCACGTGCGCGACGGCCTCGGGGTTCGACGGCTGGTTCGCCGTCGCGAGCCCCTCCGGCGCACCGTACGTCGCGCGGCCGACGACTCCTGCCAGGACGACGCCCAGACCCAGGCCCGCCAGCAGGCCGATCCAGCGCTGCCCGCGGATGGTCTCCACGAGGGAGTCGGAGCGGTCGACGCCGACGAGCATGAGGACGAACAGGAAGAGCATCATCACGGCCCCGGTGTAGACGACCACCTGCACGACGCCGAGGAACTCCGCCCCCTGCGCGACGTACAGGAACGCCAGCGAGATCATGATGAAGATGACCGCCAGGGCCGCGTGCACGGCCTTGCGGGCCAGCAGCAGGCCGAGTGCCGCGAGCACCATGAGCGGGCCGAGCGTCCAGAACAGCACGGCCTCGGCCGTGCTCGTCCGGCCGGCGTCGGTCAGTGCGCCGGCGGCCGCCGGCAGCACGGAGAGGACGAGACTCACCGGGCACCCCCCTGGCGGTGCGCGGCCGCCGTGATCGCACGTTGCGCGAGGCGCGTCTCCCCCAGGTCGGGGACCTGCGCCCCCTGCGCGGCGTTCTCCGGCAGCGTCGGGTCGTCGGGACGGTGCTCCGCGACCCACGCGCGCTGGTCCTCGGTCACGCCCGTGACCGCGCCGCGGTAGTAGTCGGTGTCCGACGAACCCTCGACCATCGGGTGCGGCGTCGCGAGCTGGCCCGAGCGCAGCGGGGCCAGCAGGTCCTGCTTCTCCCAGATCATGCCGGGACGCGTGGGGCCCGCGAGCTCGTACTCGTTGGTCATCGTCAGCGCCCGCGTCGGGCACGCCTCGATGCACAGGCCGCAGAAGATGCAGCGCAGGTAGTTGATCTGGTAGACGCGGCCGTACCGCTCCCCCGGCGAGTACTGCGCGTCGGGGGTGTTGTCGTCGGCCTCGACGTAGATCGCGTCCGCGGGGCAGGCCCACGCGCACAGCTCGCAGCCGATGCACTTCTCCAGGCCGTCGGGGTACCGGTTGAGCTGGTGGCGGCCGTGGTAGCGGGGCTTGGTCGGCACCTGCTCGCGCGGGTACTGCTCGGTGACCGTCGGCTTGAACATGTTCGCGAACGTGACGCCGAACCCGGCGACGGGCGCGAGCAGCTCGCTGAGCCCCGAGCGCTTCTCGATGAGCGACTCGTAGCCCTGCGCCGGGCGGTCGACCTCGCCGCCCGTGCGCGTGCGCTGCACGTCGGCACCGGGCGCAGGCTTCTTCTTGCGCTGCTCAGCCACCGCGCACCTCCAGCGGGGTCTCGGGTCCGGACGGGTCGCCGGCGTCCGTCGCGGCGAGGCGACGGGCCGCACGGGGGGACGGGGGCAGCACCTGACCGGGCAGGGGCGGCACCGGGTAGCCGTCGGCGAAGGGGTCGAACTCCTGCGGGCCGGTGGGCTCCGGGGTCGGCTCGGGCTTCTTCTCCGGCACGAGGAAGGACGCGACGAGGCCGACGGCGACGAGCCCTGCGAGCACGAACAGCAGCGTGCGCAGGTCGACGTCCCACAGCTGGCGCGCCGCCTGCACGAGCGTGACGCACACGACCCACCCGAGCGCGGCCGGGATGAGGACCTTCCAGCCGATCTTCATGAACTGGTCGTACCGGAAGCGCAGCACCGAGCCGCGGATCCACACGAAGAGGAACATGAACAGCCAGACCTTGGCGACGAACCACAGGACGGGCCACCAGCCGGTGTTGAACATGCCGTCGTTGATCGCCGAGATCGGCCACGGGGCGCGCCACCCGCCGAAGAACAGCGTGGTCGCGACCGCCGAGACGTTGAGCATGTTGATGTACTCGGCGAGGAAGAACCACGCGAACTTCATCGAGGAGTACTCGGTGGTGTAGCCGCCGACGAGCTCGCCCTCGGCCTCGGGCAGGTCGAACGGCAGACGGTTCGTCTCGCCGACCATCGAGATGACGTAGATGACGAACGCCGGCAGCAGCGGCAGGAACCACCAGACCTGCGTCTGGGAGTCGACGATCTGGGACGTCGACATCGACCCGGCCATGATGAACACGCTCACCAGGGACAGGCCCATCGCGAGCTCGTACGAGATGACCTGGGCGGTGGAGCGCACGCCGCCGAGCAGCGGGTACGTCGAGTTGGACGACCAGCCGCCGAGCACGATGCCGTACACGCCGACCGCGGCGCACGCGAGGATGTAGAGCACGGCGACCGAGAAGTCCGTGAGCTGCAGCGGCGTCACGACGCCGAAGATGCTGACCTCGGGGCCGAACGGGATGACCGCGTAGACGAGCAGCGAGCACAGCACGGCGATCATCGGCGCGAGGATGTAGACGAGCTTGTCGGCCGCCTTGACGGTGATGTCCTCCTTGACCAGGAGCTTCATCGCGTCGGCGAGGGACTGCAGCAGACCGAACGGCCCGTGCACGTTCGGACCCGGCCGCAGCTGCATGCGTCCCACGACGCGGCGCTCGAACCAGATCGCGATGAGCACGCTCGTCAGCAGGAAGACGATGATCGCGACGGCCTTGAGCAGCCACACCCAGAACACGTCCTGGCTGAAGTCCGCGGTGACCGGCGCGACCGCGCCGTCGCCGACCGCGGACGGCACCGCGCCCAGTGCTGTGACCAGCACGCTCATGCCCGCTCCTCCTCGTCCACGCGGACGCCGGCGACGGCCTCCGCGGCGTCCCCGCTCAGCCGCTCGTCGGCCTGCGCGGTGGTGGGGGCGACCTCGCCGCCACCCGCCGGCGCGAGCCGCACGACCGCGCCGCCGACCGCGCCCAGCACGTCCCGCACCGCGCCGCCGCGCGGGTTGGTCGCGAGCCACACCACGTGGTCGGCCATGTCGGTGACCCGCACGAGCGCCGTGATCGTGCCCCGGTCGGTGCTCACCGTGACGTGCTCGCCGTCGACGAGCCCTGCCGCCTCGGCCGTGACGGCCGAGACCCGCGCGACCGGTTGCTTCGCGGTGCCCGCGAGGTACGGCTCGCCGTCCTGCAGGCGACCCGCGTCGAGCAGCTGGTGCCACGTCGCGAGGACCGCGTGCCCCGGGGGGACGGCGGGCGGCTCGGCCGCCGGCGTCACCGGGGCCGGGACGCGCGCTCCGTCCCACCCGCCGAGCTGGTCGAGCTCGGCGTGCACGTCGGCGAGCGCCCGCAGGCCCAGGTCGGCGCCGAGCGCGTCGGCCAGCCGGTCCAGGACGCGGAAGTCCGACAGATGGGTGGTCGTCAGCGCCTGCGGGAACGGGCGCGGGCGCCCCTCCCACGAGACGAACGTGCCGGCCTTCTCGACCGGCGGCGCCACGGGCAGCACGACGTCCGCGCGGTCCGTGACCTCGCTGCGCCGCACCTCGAGCGAGACGAGGAACGGCACCGTGTCGAGCGCCCTGCGTGCGAGCACGGGATCGGCGTGGTCGGCCGGTTCGACGCCACCGACGAGCAGCGCGCCGAGCGTCCCGTCGGCCGCGGCCGCGAGGATCTCGTCGGCGCTGCGCCCGGGGGTGGCCGGAAGGTCGTCGACGCCCCACACGGCGGCCAGGTCGACGCGGGCCGACGCGTCGGCCACCGGGCGCCCGCCCGGCAGCAGCGTCGGCAGCGTGCCGGCCTCGACCGCACCGCGCTCGCCCGCACGCCGCGGGACCCACGCGAGGCGGGCACCGGTGCGCTGCGCCAGGCGCAGCACCGCGCTGAGGGCGCCCGGCGCCGTGGCGGCCCGCTCCCCCACGAGGATCACGGCACCCTCGGCGGCCAGCGCCTCGGCGGTGTCGCCCAGCACGTCGTCCGCGCCGGTCGCGATGGCGTCGAGCACCTCGGGCTCCGTGCCCGGGGCGGCCGCCAGCAGCGTGCCGTCGAGCCGCTCCAGGCCCCTGCTCGCCAGGGCCGCGACCGAGAACACGCGCGTGCGGCCCTTGACGACCGACTCACGCAGGCGCAGGAAGAGGATCCCGCCCTCCTCCTCCGGCTCGTACCCGACGCACAGCACCGCAGGCGCCGCGACGAGGTCGCCGAACGTGACCTGCAGCGTGCGGCCCGCGACGTGGTGGCCGAGGAAGGCCTCCTCCTCGTCCGAGTGCGGGCGCGCGCGGTGGTCGACGTCGTTGGTGCCGAGGACCGTGCGCGCGAGCTTGGCGTACGCGTAGGCGTCCTCGAGCGTGAGGCGGCCGCCGGGCAGCACGCCCGTCGCGACCCCGCGCAGGCCCTCGGCGGCGGTGTCCAGCGCCTCGGTCCACGAGCAGGGCTCCAGCTCGCCACGCGTGCCGTCGGCGTTCCGACGGCGCACGAGCGGCGTCGTGATGCGGTCCGGGGCGGACTGCCAGTGGAACGCGAAGCGGTCCTTGTCGCTGATCCACTCCTGGTTGACGGCCGGGTCGTCGCCCGCGAGCCGTCGCAGCACGACGCCGCGCCGGTGGTCGACGCGGATCGCCGAGCCGTTGGCGTCGTGCTCCGCGACGGACGGCACCGACACGAGGTCGAACGGCCGCGAACGGAACCGGTACGCGGCCGACGTCAGCGCGCCGACCGGGCAGATCTGCACGGTGTTGCCGGAGAAGTAGGACGCGAACGGCCGGCCGCTCGTGTCGAGCGTCGAGGCTCCCACCGGGGTGTCGCCCGCGAACCCGAGGACCTCGGTGTCGAACGTGCCGATCTGCTGCTGCGCACCGCGCTTCTGCAGGTCGATCCACACGTCGCCCGCGATCTCCTCGGAGAACCGCGTGCAGCGCTGGCACAGGATGCAGCGCTCCCGGTCGAGCAGGATCTGCGTCGAGACCGCGATCGGCTTGGGGAACGTGCGCTTCACGTCGACGAACCGCGTCGCCGCGCGACCGTTGCTCATCGCCTGGTTCTGCAGGGGGCACTCGCCGCCCTTGTCGCAGACCGGACAGTCGAGCGGGTGGTTGATGAGCAGCAGCTCCATGACGCCGTGCTGCGCCTTGTCGGCCTCGGGCGACGTGTGCTGCGTCTTCACCTGCATGCCCGGCGTGGCCTCGAGCGTGCAGGACGCCTGGGGCTTGGGCATCTTGGCCAGGTTGCCGTCGCGGCCGGGCGCCCACACCTCGACGAGGCACTGGCGGCACGCACCGGCGGGCGCGAGCAGCGGGTGGTCGCAGAAGCGCGGGATCTGGATGCCGAGCTGCTCGGCCGCGCGGATGACGAGCGTGCCCTTCGGCACGCTCGTCTCGATGCCGTCGACGGAGAAGGTGACGGTGTCCGTCGGCTCCGGCGCAGGGGTCGGGGGCGCGGCCGGCACCAGCGGTGTGGTGTCGGTGCCCTTCGGGGTCGTGATCGTCATGCGTGCACCCCCGCCAGCTGCGTGCTGCGACGCGGCGTGTAGTCGAAGAGCGAGCTGCGCTCGGGCGGGAACAGGACGTCGGCGGGCGTGTGCGTGCCCGCCTCGAACTCCTCCCGGAAGTACTGGATGGCGCTCGTCACGGGGCTCGTCGCACCGTCGCCGAGCGCGCAGAACGCGCGGCCCAGGATGTTGTCGCACAGGTCGAGCAGCAGGTCGATGTCGGCCGACGTGCCCTGACCCGCCTCGAGGCGCGCCATGACCTGCGCGAGCCAGAAGGTGCCCTCGCGGCAGGGCGTGCACTTGCCGCACGACTCGTGCTTGTAGAACTGGATCCAGCGCGAGACGGCCTTCACGACCGACGTGGTCTCGTCGAAGATCTGCAGCGCGCGCGTGCCGAGCATCGAGCCGGCCTTGCCGACCGACTCGTAGTCGAGCGGGACGTCGAGGTGCTCGGCGGTGAAGATCGGCGTCGACGACCCGCCGGGCGTCCAGAACTTCAGCTCGTGGCCCTCACGGACCCCACCGGCCATGTCGAGCAGCTCGCGCAGCGTGATGCCCAGCGGCGCCTCGTACTGCCCGGGCCGCGTGACGTGCCCCGAGAGCGAGAACAGGCCGTGCCCGGCGGAGCGCTCGGTACCCATCGACGTGAACCAGTCGGCGCCGCCGACGATGATCCCGGGCACGGACGCCACGGACTCGACGTTGTTGACGACCGTGGGCCGCGCGTAGAGGCCGGCGACGGCGGGGAACGGCGGCTTGAGGCGCGGCTGGCCGCGCAGGCCCTCGAGCGAGTCGAGCAGTGCCGTCTCCTCGCCGCAGATGTACGCACCGGCACCGGCGTGCACCGTGATCTCCAGGTCGAAGCCCGACCCGAGGATGTCCGTGCCCAGGTACCCGGCCTCGCGCGCCTCGCGGACCGCCTCGAGCAGCCGGCGGTACACGTGCACGACCTCGCCGCGCACGTAGATGAACGCGTGGTGGCAGCCGATCGCGTAGGACGTGATGATCACGCCCTCGATGAGCTCCTGCGGGCTGGCCATCATCAGCGGGATGTCCTTGCAGGTGCCCGGCTCGGACTCGTCGGCGTTGACCACGAGGTAGCGCGGGCCGCCGTCGGGCGCGGGCAGGAAGCCCCACTTCATGCCCGTGGGGAAGCCGGCACCGCCACGTCCGCGCAGGCCGGAGTCCTTGACGGTCGTCACGACGTCCGCCGGCGCCATCGTCAGCGCCTTGCGCAGGCCGCGGTAGCCGCCGTCGGCCTCGTAGCGCGCGAGCTTCCAGGACCGGTCCGCGTCCCAGTGCGCGGACAGCACGGGGGTCAGGGTCGTCATCACGACTCCTTCGCGTCGTCGGACTTCTGCTTGCGCTGCTCGCCGGCTGGCGAGACGTCGGCGGGTGCCGTCACAGGACGGTCGGCGCTCGACTGCTCCTCGCCCGCGGCGGGCACACCGTGCGTGGCCGTGGCCGTGGCCGCGGCGCGCTCGGCGGCGTCGTACGACGGCGCCGTCCAGCCGCGCTCGCGCGCGAGACGCGTGCCACGCACGGTCGGCTCGCCGGCGCCCACGCCCTCGTCGGCGCGCCCGTCGGGGAAGCCGGCGAGCACGCGGCTCATCTCCTTGAACGTGCACACCGACGAGGCCCCGCGGGTCGGGGCGACCGCCTCGCCGGCGGCCAGCCGGTCGACGACGTCGACGGCCGACGCGGGGGTCTGGTTGTCGAAGAACTCCCAGTTGACCATCACCACGGGGGCGTAGTCGCAGGCCGCGTTGCACTCGACCCGCTCGAGCGTGATCGCCCCGTCCGGGGTGGTCTCGTCGTGCCCGATGCCGAGGTGCTCGCTGAGCTCCTCCCAGATGGCGTCGCCGCCCATGACCGCGCACAGCGTGTTGGTGCACACGCCCACGGTGTACGTGCCGTTGGGGTGGCGCTTGTACTGCGTGTAGAACGTCGCGACGGCCGACACCTCGGCCGTCGAGATGCCCAGCACGGACGCGCAGAACGCGATGCCGCGCGGGCTGACGTAGCCGTCCTCCGACTGCACGAGGTGCAGCATCGGCAGCAGCGCCGAGCGCGCCTGCGGGTAGCGCGCGACGATCTCCTGCGCGTCGGCGGTCAGCCGCGCGCGCGTCGCGTCGTCGTACCCCGTCGCGTGCCGGGCGCCCGGGGCGCGCCCGTGGTCGTGGGGCGCAGCTGCGCCCGCGTGCTCGACGGACATCAGCGGTCCACCCCTCCCAGCACCGGGTCGATCGACGCGACGGCGACGACGACGTCGGCGACCTGCCCGCCCTCGCACATCATCGAGACGGCCTGCAGGTTGTTGAACGACGGGTCGCGGAAGTGCGCCCGGTACGGCTTGGTGCCGCCGTCGGACACCAGGTGCACGCCCAGCTCGCCGCGCGGGTGCTCGACGGTCTGGAACACCTGGCCGGCCGGCACGCGGAAGCCCTCGGTGACGAGCTTGAAGTGGTGGATCAGGGCCTCCATCGAGGTGCCCATGATCTCCTTGATGTGGTCGAGCGAGTTGCCCATGCCGTCCGTGCCGATGGCGAGCTGCGCGGGCCATGCGACCTTCTTGTCCGCGACCATGACCGGCCCGGGCGTCGCGAGCCGCTCGAGGCACTGCTCGACGATCCGCATCGACTGGTAGCACTCCTCGATGCGCACGATCAGGCGCGCCCAGGAGTCCGAGGCCTCCTGCGTCGGCACGTCGAAGTCGTACGTCTCGTAACCGCAGTACGGGTCCGTCTTGCGGACGTCGTACGGCAGGCCCGTCGCGCGCAGCAGGGGGCCGGTGACGCCCAGCGACATGGCGGCGGCGAGGCTGAGGACGCCGACCTCCTTCATGCGCGCCTGCAGGATCGGGTTGGCGAGCATGAGGTCCTCGAGCTGCGTGAAGTAGCCGCGGACCTTGGTCATCGCCTCGCGCACCTGGTCGATGGCGCCGGGGGGCACGTCCTGCGCGACGCCGCCGGGGCGGATGTACGCATGGTTCATGCGTAGCCCGGAGACCATCTCGAAGATCTTGAGGATCTCCTCGCGGGCCGTGAAGCCGAGGATCATGATCGTCGTCGCGCCGAGCTCGTTGCCGCCCGTGGCGAGGAAGACCAGGTGGGACGAGATGCGGTTGAGCTCCATCATCAGCACACGGATGACGCTGGCGCGCTCCGGGACGTCGTCCGTGATGCCCAGGAGCTTCTCGACCGCGAGGCAGTAGGCCGCCTCCTGGAACAGGGGGGCGACGTAGTCCATGCGGGTGCAGAAGGTCACGCCCTGGGTCCAGGTGCGGAACTCCATGTTCTTTTCGATGCCCGTGTGCAGGTAGCCGATACCGGCACGGGCCTCGGTGACGGTCTCGCCGTCGATCTCGAGCATGAGCCGCAGCACGCCGTGGGTCGACGGGTGCTGGGGGCCCATGTTGACGACGATGCGCTCCTCGCCGAGGCGTGCGGCCTCCTCGGCGATCTCCGACCAGTCGCCGCCGGAGGCCTCGAACGAGGGCACGCCCTGCGTCTCGTCCTGGGAGACGGGCCGGGTCGCGTGAGGGGTCTGCGAGGTGGTCATCAGCTGTACGACCTCCGCTGGTCCGGGGGCGGGATGGTCGCGCCCTTGTACTCGACCGGGATCCCGCCGAGGGGGTAGTCCTTGCGCTGCGGGTGGCCCGGCCAGTCGTCGGGCATCTGGATGCGCGCGAGGCCGGGGTGCCCGTCGAACACGATCCCGAAGAAGTCCCAGGTCTCGCGCTCGTGCCAGTCGTTGGCGGGGTACACCGCCGTCGTCGACGGGACGTGCGGGTCGCCCTCGGGGACGGCGACCTCGAGCCGCAGACGGCGGCCGTGCGTCACCGAGACGATCTGGTAGACGGCGTGCAGCTCGCGTCCCGCGTCGTGCGGGAAGTGCACGCCGGAGACGCCGAGCGACAGCTCGAACCGCAGGTCGGGGTCGTCCCGGAGCTGCTGCACGACCTCGACCAGGTGCTCGCGTGCGACGTTCAGCGTGAGCTCGCCGCGGTCGACGACGACCGACTCGACGGCGTTCGCGAAGCCCGTGCCGGACTCGTCGAGCACCTCGGTGAGGATGTCGACGACCTCGTCGAACCAGCCGCCGTAGGGCCGCTCGCTCGGCCCGGGCATCGCGATCGTGCGGACGAGACCGCCGAAGCCCGAGGTGTCGCCCGTGCCGCTCACCCCGAACAGGCCGGTGCGGACGTCGACGACGTCGAGCGGCGTGCGGGCGCCCGGCTCGACACCGGCGGGCACGTTCTGGGAGCCGGCCTCGAGAGCGGCGGCGCTCGTGCGCTGCGTCCCCGCGGGGGCGGGCTCGCCGGGCTTGACGGCGGCCGACGCGTCGGCCTTCTCGGCGGTCGCCTTGTCGCCCTCGACCGGTCGGTCGGCACCGGGCGTCGTCGCGTCCTCGCGGGGCGTGCCGACGGCCTCGGGCTTCGTGCCCTTCTCCGGCCCACCCTCGGGCGGGGTGGTCTTCTCGTCGCTCATCGCAGCAGTCCCGTCATGTGCGACGTCGGGGTCGCGGCCATCGCGGCCTCCTGCGCCTTGCGGGCGGCCTCCTGGCGGTTGACGCCGAGGGGCTCGTCCTGGATCTGCTGGTGCAGCGCGAGGATCGCGTGCAGCAGCATCTCGGGGCGCGGGGGGCAGCCGGGCAGGTAGATGTCGACCGGGACGATGTGGTCGACACCCTGCACGATCGCGTAGTTGTTGAACATGCCGCCGGAGGACGCGCACACGCCCATCGACAGCACCCACTTCGGCCCGGCCATCTGGTCGTAGACCTGGCGGACGATCGGGGCCATCTTCTGGCTCACACGCCCGGCGACGATCATGAGGTCGGACTGGCGCGGCGACGCGCGGAAGACCTCCATGCCGAGGCGCGAGATGTCGTACCGGCTGGTGCCGGCCGCCATCATCTCGATCGCGCAGCACGCGAGCCCGAAGGTCACGGGCCACAGCGAGGCCTTGCGGAAGTACCCGACGAGGTCCTCGACCGTCGTCAGCAGGAAGCCCGAGGGCGCTTCCTCGATCCCCATGTCAGTCCCTCCTCGGTGAAGTCGTCAGTGGGCGCGGCGTCGTCGACACGGCCGGCGCGGGGTGCGGCGTCAGTCCCACTCCAGGCCGCCGCGCTTCCACTCGTACGCGAACGGGACCGTGATGATCAGCAGGAACACCATCATCGCCACGAGGCCGAACGTCGCGAGCTCCGCGAAGCCGACGGCCCACGGGTAGAGGAAGACGACCTCGATGTCGAAGACGATGAAGGTCATCGCCACCAGGTAGTACTTGATCGGGAAGCGCCCGCCGCCGATCGCGTGCGGCGTGGGCTCGATGCCGCACTCGTAGGCCTCGAGCTTGGCGCGGTTGTAGCGCTTGGGCCCGAGGATCGCGCTCGCGCCGACGCCACCGAGGGCGAGGACGGCCGCGATCCCGATCATCACCAGGAGCGGGACGTACGGGTTGCTCATCGAGCGGTCCTCCTCGTCGAAGACGACCGGCGGTGCCGGCCCTGCGTGCCGTGGGTCATGCTCGTCGCCTCATGCGTCCGGCGCCAACCGTGCGAGCCCGGAGATGACGCGGTCGACGAGATCGCCGCCGCGCGGTTCGTAGCAGTCGGACAGCAGCTTGAGGACGAACTTCATGAGCAGCGGCCGGGGCAGCCCGTACCGGGTGCACAGCCGCATCACCTGCGGGTGCTCGATGAGCCGCACGAACACCCGGCCGAGCGTGTAGTACCCGCCGAGGTCGTCCTTCATGCGCTGCTGGTAGGACGCGAGCGCGCGCTCGCGTCCGGCGGCCGAGCCGCGCGCCAGGGCCTGCGCGATCGCGTCCGCCGCGACCCGCCCGGCCTGCAGGCCGTACGCGATGCCCTCGCCGTTGAACGGGCTCACCATGCCGGCCGCGTCGCCCGCGAGCAGCAGCCCGTCGGCGTACAGCGGACCGCGGTTGAAGCCCATGGGCAGGGCGGCGCCGCGCACGGGGGCCACCTGGTTCTCGGGCGTGAACTCCCACTCGGCCGGGGCGTTCGCCATCCAGCGCGCGAAGAGGTCCTTGTAGTCGACCTTGGTGGCAGCGGCCGTCGAGCTGACCGAGCCGAGCCCGACGTTGGCCGTGCCGTCCCCGAGGGAGAAGATCCAGCCGTAGCCGGGCATGAGGTTGGACCGCCCGGGGGCGCCGTCCCACAGCTCGAGGTGCGACTCCATCCACGGGTCGTCGTGGCGCGGCGTGCGGAAGTAGGTCCGCACGGCGACACCCATCGGACGGTCGTCACGCTTGGTACGCCCGACCGCGGTCGCCAGGCGCGCGGAGACGCCGTCGGCCGCGACGACGACGGGGGCGCGGTACTCGACCTCGTCGCCCGCGTCGACCGTGCGGCGGCCGTCGCGCGCGACGGCCCGGGCGCGGACGCCGACGACGCGTGCGGTGCGCTCGTCACGCACCGGTGCGACGACGGACGTGCTCTCGAGGAGCTTCGCCCCGGCCGCGCGGGCGTGCTCGGCGAGCGTCTGGTCGAAGGACGTACGGGCGCGGGCCAGGCCGTAGGAGGGATAGCTCGACAGCTCGGGCCACGGCAGCTCGAGGCGGTGCCCGCCGCCGATGACCCGCAGGCCGCGGTTGCGGATCCAGCCGTCCTGCTCGCGCGTCGGCACGCCCATGCGCACGAGCTCGGCGACCGCGCGCGGCGTCAGGCCGTCGCCGCAGATCTTGTCGCGCGGGAAGGTGGCCTTCTCCAGCAGCAGCACGTCGAGCCCGGCGGCCGCGCAGTGGAAGGCCGTGGACGCTCCGGCAGGGCCGGCGCCGACGACGATGACGTCCGCGTCATCGACCGCTGCGACCACCCTTGCCACCCCACTTGTGACGTTGTTCACGTGCTCCTCGGCGAGTGTAACGAGCACCTGGGAGCGTGTCTGCGAAGGTCTGCCTTACCTGCCCCCGCGGCCTGGGACGATGGGCCCACGGGGAGGCCCGGACCTGGGGCGAACCGGACCGCCGGGAGCACCCCGAGGGCTTGCAGACCGCATCCGGGCAGCCGGCGCAGGAGGCCGCTGGGAGCCGCCCGGCCCCCGGCCGCACCGCCGCCGCGGATCAGGGCCGGTGCGCGCGGTGCAGCGCGACGATCCCGCCCGAGAGGTTCCGGAACGCGACCTTGTCCCAGCCCGCGTCGCGCACCATGAGGCCGAGCTCGCGCTGCCCGGGCCACTCGCGGATCGACTCGGCGAGGTACACGTACGCGTCGGGCTCCTTGGAGACCGCGCGCGCGACGGGAGGCAGCGCCCGCATGAGGTAGTTGGTGTAGACGGTGCGGAACGGTGCGAACGTCGGGCGCGAGAACTCGCACACGACGAGGCGGCCGCCGGGCTTGGTCACCCGCAGCAGCTCGCGCAGCGCCGCGTCGACGTCGTTGACGTTGCGCAGCCCGAACGACATCGTCACGGCGTCGAACGACTCGTCCGCGAACGGCAGGTGCAGCGCGTCGCCCGCGACGAACGGCAGGTCCGGCCGGCGACGGCGACCGACGCGCAGCATGCCCGTCGACAGGTCGCACGGCACGACGTGCACGCCCGCGTCCGCGAGCGGCTCGCTCGACGTGCCGGTCCCGGCCGCGAGGTCGAGCACGGTCTCCCCGCGCCGCGCGTCGAGGGCGGCCAGGGTGGCCCTGCGCCAGGTACGGTCCTGCCCCAGCGAGATGACGTCGTTCGTCACGTCGTACCGGTGCGCGACGGCGTCGAACATGGCGGCGACGTCGCGGGGGTCCTTGTCGAGGGCGGCGCGAGGCATGCGCCCATGGTCGCAGGTCCCGCGCGCGGGACGCGCACCGTGCTCGGGTAGCGTGCGGAGCCGGGCGCGCGACGGCGCGTCGCACGACCAACCCCCGGGGGCCCACCACCCATGCCGCAGTACGCGATCCTCGTCCAGCCGTCGGCGAACCGGGTGTACTCGCAGCACGCCGCACGTCTCGTGCGCCACGAGCTGCTCGCGCTCGACGCGCTGCTGCTCGACGGCCGCGCGGGCGCGCACGGCGGCCCGGTCGAGCGCACCATGGGCGGCGTCCCGTACCTCGTCCTCGAGGCGGACCTGTCGCCCGACGACCTACGCGTGCTGGCGAACCTGTCCTCGCTGTTCGCGCTGTTCGAGCTCCGCGACGACGGCGCGCTGCTGCCGCTCGACGCCCCGCGGCTCGACCGGTACGACGACGACCTGCTCACGATCCTCAAGTACGTCGGCAAGACGAACGAGCAGCTCACGCGGCTCCTGCTCAACCTCACGGCCGCCGCGGCGACGACCCGCGAGCAGTTCCTCGGGCGCCGTGTGCGCGTGCTCGACCCGATGTGCGGGCGCGGCACGACGCTCAACCAGGCGCTCATGTACGGCTGGGACGCGTCCGGCGTCGACGTCGACCGCCGCGACGTCGAGGCGTACACCGCGTTCCTCGACCGGTGGCTGCAGGACAAGCGGCTCAAGCACCGCTCGAAGAGCACGCGCGTGCGCGTCGACGGCCGCACCCTGGGGCGCCGCACGACGTTCGAGCTCGCCGCCGACAAGGAGGCGTACCGCGCCGGTGACGTGCAGACGGTCGAGGTGACGCAGGGCGACACCCTCGACGTCGGGCGCATGTACCGCCCCGGGTCGTTCGACGTCGTCGTCGCCGACGCGCCGTACGGCATCCAGCACGGGTCGGTGACCGGCCCGCGCACGCCGTCGCGATCGCCGCGCGACCTGCTCGCGGACGCGGTCCCCGTCTGGACGGGCGTGCTGCGGCGCGGCGGCGCGCTGGGCCTGTCGTGGAACACGCGGGTGCTGCCGCGCACCGATCTCGTCGCGATGCTCGTCGACGCGGGCCTCGAACCGCTCGAGGACGCCCCGTTCCTCGGCCTCGCGCACCGCGTCGACCAGGCGATCGAGCGCGACGTCGTCGTCGCGCGCAGACCGGCCTGACACCGCCGACGAACCGCCCGCTGAGACGAGCGTCGCACCGCCGTCCCCGCGTCGGTGCGCGCGCGAGGGCCTACCCTGGAGGGCGATGAGCACGTCGCCCCGCACCCCCGTCACGGGTGGCGTCCCCCGCCCTCTGCTGGTGCGCACCGTGCCGTGCGACCTGCCCTCGGGTGACGCGCCGGACGCCGCCGACCTGCTCGACCTGCTCGGCCCCGACGCGCCGCTCGCGTGGGTGCGGCGCGGCGACGGCCTCGTGGCCTGGGGCGAGGCGGTGCGCGTCGAGGTCCGGGGGGCCGACCGGTTCGCCGCCGCGGAGCGCGCGTGGCAGGGCGTGCTGCGGCACGCGATCGTCCGCGACGAGGTGCGGCTGCCGGGCACCGGGCCCGTGGCGTTCGGCTCGTTCGCGTTCGACGACGACTCGCCCGCCGGTGGCGTGGTCGTGGTGCCCCGCGTCGTCGTCGGACGTCGCGACGGCCGGACGTGGCTGACGACCGTGAGCACCGCGGGCGAGCTCGGCCCGGTCCCCCGGCTGTGCGACGTCGTGCCGCCCCGCACGGCACCCGTCGCCCCGGGCGACGTCACCTACACCGACGGCGCGGTCGACGCCGAGGCCTGGCTCGACGTGGTCGCGCGCGGCGTCGCCGCGATCCGCGCGGGCGAGGTGGACAAGGTGGTGCTCGCGCGCGACGTGCACGCGACCACCGAGCACCCGCTCGACGTGCGCTGGGCGCTGCACCGCCTGGCCGACCGCTACCGCTCCTGCTGGACGTTCAGCGTCGACGGCATGATCGGCGCCACCCCCGAGCTGCTCGTGCGCTCCGAGCGTGGTCTCGTCACCTCACGCGTGCTGGCCGGCACGATCCGGCGCACGGGCGACGACGACGCCGACATGGGGCGCGCCGCGATCCTCGCGCACTCGTCGAAGGACCTCGAGGAGCACGAGTACGCGGTGACGTCCGTCGCGCGGGCGCTCGCCCCGTTCTGCTCCTCGTCGAACGTCCCCGACGTGCCGTTCGTGCTGTCGCTGCCGAACGTGCTGCACCTCGCGTCCGACGTGACGGGCGTCCTCACCGCCCCGCAGGGCGACGAGGCGCACCCGTCGTCCCTGGCGCTGGCCGCCGCGCTGCACCCCACCGCCGCGGTGTGCGGCACGCCGACGCAGGCCGCCCGCGCGCTGATCTCGCGCATCGAGGGCATGGACCGCGGCCGCTACGCCGGCCCCGTCGGCTGGTTCGGCGCCGACGGCGACGGCGAGTGGGGCATCGCGCTGCGCTCCGCCGAGCTCGACCCCGTCGACCCGCGCCGCCTGCGGCTGTTCGCCGGCTGCGGCGTCGTCGCCGCGTCCGACCCGGCGGCCGAGCTCGCCGAGTCCCGCGCGAAGCTCGACCCCATGCGGCACGCGCTGTCCTGACCCGCGGCACGCGGCGTCCGGACACGGCACGTGGCCCCCGCCCCCCGACGGGGCAGGGGCCACGTGCGTGCGCAGGTGCGTCAGCCGCGGCCCGCGCGCTCCTGCAGCCACTGCCACAGCTCCTCGGGCGTCATGCCACCGGGCATGGTGTCCTCGCCCTGGTCCGGCGTGCCCTGCTCGCCCTGGTCGCCGGGTGCCGGCTGCCCCTGGCCGGGCTGCTGCGCGTCGATGTCGTCGGGGCGCGTCGCCAGGGTCACGTCCACCTCGACCGCCGCGCCGTCACGCACGACCGTCAGCGTCGCGTCGTCACCCGACGACATCGCCCGCACGAACGCGGTGAGCGACTCGGCACCCCCGACGGGCCGGCCGTCGATCGCGACCACCACGTCACCCTGCAGCACCCCGGCTCCCGCCGCGGGCGAGCCCTCGGTGACCGCCTCGACGACCGCACCACGTCGCGTGACGCCGTCCGCCGTGGCCGTGCCGTCGGAGAGCGAGACACCGAGGAACGCGTGCTCCGCCTGCCCGTCCGCGATGAGCTGCTCGGCGATGTCCTTCGCCAGGTTCACGGGGATCGCGAACCCGAGCCCGATGGACCCCGACGCCTGGCTGAGCGTGGCGATCGACGACGTGATGCCGATGACCCGGCCCGTCGCGTCGAACAGCGGGCCGCCGGAGTTTCCCGGGTTGATCGCCGCGTCGACCTGGATCGCGTTGGTGACCGCACCGCTGCCGCCGTCCGTGCCGCGCGTCGAGACCGGACGGTCGACCGCGGAGACGATGCCGGTGGTGACCGTGTTGGCCAGTCCGAGCGGGTTCCCCACGGCCATGACCGGGTCCCCCACGGTGACCTCGTCGGAGTCGCCCAGGGTCGCGGCCTCGAGGTCGTCCGGCGCGTCGCGCAGGCGGACGACCGCGAGGTCCGTGCTCGCGTCCGTGCCGACGACCTCGCCCTCGAGGATGCGGCCGTCGGTGAGGGTGACGCTCACGTCGCCCTCCGCGCCGGCCACCACGTGGTCGTTGGTCAGCACGAGTCCCGCGTCGTCGATGACGACGCCGGAGCCCTGACCGCCGCCGGCCTGCGTGCGCACGTCGATCGCGACGACCGACGCCTGCACGGCGGCCACGACCCGCTGCCAGTCGGGGTTGTCGACGCTCGACCCCTCGACGGGGCCCTCTCCGGAGTCCGAGCGCCCGAGCTCGGCGATCGACGCGGCGCGCTCCGACCCGGAGGTCCCGCCGTCGTCGAGGAGCCCGACACCCGTGACCGCGCCGCCGCCCACCAGCAGGCCGACGACCGCGGCCGAGGTGATCCACGGCCACAGGCGCGAGCGACGGCGGGGCTCGGCGGAGCCCGGCGCGGCCCACGGGTCGACCTGCGACGGCCCTCCGGGCGGGACGTGACCGGGCGGGACGTGACCGGGTGCGGCCGGCAGGCCGAACGCGGTGCCCGGGGCGTTGTCCGGTGCGCCGGGCGCGGGCGGCGCGGTCGCGGAGGTCGCGCCGGCACCGACGGCGACGGGCTGGCGTGCGGCGCGCTGCGCCGCCTCGTACCGCGCCCAGTGCTGCGCGGGCGTCAGGCGCGGCGCAGCGTCCGCGGGCGGCAGCGGCTGCGTGGCGTCCGCCGCGGGCAGCGGCTGGGTGGTGCGGGGGTCCGGGGTGCCGGCGGGGCGCGGCTCGGGCGTGGTGGTCATGGCTGCCTCCTTGTCGACGTCCATGAGACCTCGTCGTCCTGGGATCGGCCTCCCAGGAACCTGGGAGCTGCCTGTGGAACGTCGAGGACCAGGCGTGGGGTGCGGGGTACGGGGTTCAGGCGAGCGGTGACAGCGCCTTGTCGACGGCGGCCGCGACGTCGACCGCCACGCGCTCGGTGAGCGAGCGGCGGTGCGCACGGTCCACGCGCACCTCGACGACGCTCGTGCCCGTGCCCGGCGCCGCGAGCGCGGGCAGCAGGCCCTCGGTGTCGACGACGCGCGTGTGCCGCACGCCGTACGCCGCGCACAGCGCCGCGACGTCGACGCCGTGCGGCGTGCCGAACACGCGCTCGAAGACGTCGGCACGCTCCGGCTCACCGTGCTCGAGCGTCGTGAACACCGACCCGCCGTCGTCGTTCGCGACGACGAGCTGCAGGTCCACCGGGTGCTCGAGGGGTCCGCGCAGCAGCCCGCCCACGTCGTGCAGGAACGTGAGGTCCCCGAGGTACGCCCGCACTCGCCGGTCGGGCAGCGCGAGCGCGACGCCCGTCGCCGTGGCCACCGTGCCGTCGATGCCCGCGAGCCCACGGTTCGCCAGCACGAGCGGGGCGATGTCCCAGCGGGCGACGAGGTCGAGGTCGCGCACGGGGTTCGACGAGCCGACGACGAGCACGTCGTCCGGCGCGCTCGCGCGCGCGACGGCGCGGGCGAGGGCCCACCCGCTGACCCGCGGCCCGCTGCGCGAGCGGCGCGCGTCCTCCGGGGTGTCGAGGACACCGGCGAGCACCTCCTGCGCCGCCTCGTCGGCCGTGCGCCAGGCGTCGAGCCAGCCCGCGGGCGCGCCGACGCGTCCCTGGCGCATGCGCCACGGCACCTCGAGCAGCACCTGGGAGGCGTTGCGCGCGGCGTCGGGCCAGTCGGTGCCGCGAGGCGCGACCACGAGCACGTCGACGTCGGGCCGCGCGAGCAGCGCCTGGACGGGACGTGTGAGCGTGGGACGGCCCAGCACGACGACGCGCCCGACGCGCCCGCCCAGCCGGTCGTCCGCCAGCAGCATCCGGTACGCGCCGATCGCGCAGGGGCCCTGCCGGGCGCCGGACGACGGCTCGGCGAGCAGCGGCCAGCCGTTGGCCTCGGCGAGGCGGGCGGCCCCGGGGCCGGCCCCGTCGCCCGCGACGACGACCGTGGGCACCGTCCCGCGCGCCCGGCGCGACGGTCGCACGGGCGCGTCGGTGTCGTCGGCGACCAGGTCGGCGACCAGCGGCAGCACGCCCGTCGCACCGACGGCGGGCTCGCTGGGCAGCGCGCGCCCGACGACGTGCGACAGGCCCGCGTCGGCAGGTGCGGGCCACGGTTCGCCGCCGGGCACCAGCGGGTCGCGGAACGCGAGGTCGAGGTGGACGGGCCCGGGGTCGCCGGTGCGGGCCCCCGTCGCGGCCGCGAGCGCGCGCGACACGGTCCGGCGCAGGTCACGGTCCTCGCCGGGGCGGCCGGTCGGCGCGGGGACGTCGACGGCGAGGCGGACCGCGGGACCGAACAGCCCCGGCTGCTCGGTCGTCTGGTTGGCGCCCGTGCCACGCAGCTCGTGCGGGCGGTCGGCCGTCACCAGCACCAGCGGCACGCCGGTGTGGTGCGCCTCGAGGACCGCCGGGTGCAGGTTCGCCACCGCGGTGCCCGACGTCGTGACGACGGCGACGGGCCGCGCGGCGGCAGGACCGCGCGCGCCGGCGTGCGCCGACGCCTTGGACAGCCCGAGCGCGAGGAACGCCGCGTCACGCTCGTCGATCCGCACGTGCAGCCGCAGCGCGGGCGCGCCGACGGGCCGCTCGTCGTCGGGACGGGCCGCGTCGGCCAGCGCGTACGCGAGCGGGGCGCTGCGCGACCCGGGGGCGAGCACGACGTCCCGCACACCGAGCGCCGCGAGGGCCTGCACCACGACGCGGGCGGCAGCGACCGACGGCGGGGCGGGCGGCCCGTGGTCGGGCACGGGCGCGGCCCTGCGCCGCCGACGGGGCGCGGGCGCGTCGTCGGGCTGCGGTGTCACGCCCGCCATCATGCCCGAGCGCGCACGGCGGTGAGCCGCGCGTCCCAGCGGGCCACGAGCGCCGGCGTGGCGCGTGCGGCGTCGAGCAGAGCCGGGTCGGGCTCCGGGCGACGCGCCTCGATGACGCCGCCGCGCGGCAGGAGCGGGTCGGCCACGAGGTCGTCGGCCAGCAACGCCGCGGTCGCCAGGCCGCAGGCGTACGGCAGCTCGGGCAGCGCGGCGGCCAGCGCCAGGCCGGCGGCGAGCCCCACGGAGGACTCGAGCGCGGACGACACGACCACGGGCAGTCCCGCCTCCTCGGCGAGCCGCAGGCACGCGCGCACGCCGCCGAGCGGCTGCACCTTGAGCACGAGGACGTCGGCCGCGTGCCGGCGCACGACGGCGAGCGGGTCGTCACCGCGGCGCACGGCCTCGTCCGCCGCGAGGGGCACGTGCGTGCGGCGTCGCAGTGCGGCGAGGTCGTCCACGCCGGGCACCGGCTGCTCGGCGTACTCGAGCCCGCCGGCGGCGCGGTCGAGCGCCGCGAGGGCGGCGGCCGCGGCGTCGACGTCCCAGGCGGCGTTGGCGTCGACCCGGATGGCACCGTCGGGCCCCAGCGCGTCGCGCACGGCCTCGAGCCGCGCCTCGTCGGCACCCGCCGGCTGTCCGGGCTCGGCGACCTTGACCTTGGCGGTGCGGCAGCCGCCCGACGCGGTGACGATGCGGTGCGCGTGCTCGGGGTCGACGGCGGGCACGGTCACGTTGACGGGAACGTGCGTGCGCACGGGCGTCGGCCAGCCCTCGTCGGAGGCCTCGCGCGCCGCGCGCCACCAGCGCACCGCCGCGTCGTCGTCGTAGTCCCAGAAGGGGCTGAACTCGCCCCACCCCGCGTCGCCGCGCACGAGCACGCCGTCGCGCCGCGTCAGCCCGCGGAACCGCGTCGTCAGCGGCACGTCCCACACGACCAGGTCCGCGAGCCCTCTCACGCACCCAGGCTAGGGGCCCTCCCCCGCCCCCACCGACCGGAACATCGCTCACCGTCCGGGGCTCGCACCGGTGACCCAGGTTCCGCTCGCCGACCGGAACACCGCTCACCTCTCACGGTGCGTCGCGGTGACCCAGGTTCCGCTCGCGGCACCCGCGCCTCGCCGACCGAAACACCGGTCACCTCTCGCGGTGCGGAGCGGTGACCCAGGTTCCGCTCGCGGCGCCCGCGCCTCGCCGACCGGAACACCGGTCACCGTCCGGGGCACGGACGGTGACGCAGGTTCCGCTCGCCGGCCGGAACACCGGTCACCTCTCGCGGTGCGGAGCGGTGACCCGGGTTCCGTTCGCGGCACCCGCCCTCGCCGAGCGGAACACCGGTCACCTGTCGCGATGCGTAGCCGTGACCGGTGTTCCGCTCGGCGGGATGGGCGTGGGGTGTGGGGTGGGGAGTGGGGTTCCGGTGGGCGGGGCACGCAGGGCGTCGGGGCGGGGCGGGCGGTCGTTAGGGTGGGGCGGTGAGCTCGGACGCCGCCCCCGCCCCCCTGCCCGCGCGCGTGTCGGAGACGTTCGACCCGACGCGGTGGCGCGACGTCGAGGGGTTCGACGGCCTCACCGACCTCACCTACCACCGCGGGTACGCGCGGCCCACCGCCGCGCAGGCGGCGGCCGGCGCGGCGCCGCGTGACCTGCCCGTCGTGCGCGTCGCGTTCCACCGCCCGGAGGTCCGCAACGCGTTCCGGCCCCACACGGTCGACGAGCTGTACGCCGTGCTCGACCACGCCCGCACCACGTCCGACGTGGGCACCGTGCTGCTCACCGGCAACGGACCGTCGCCCAAGGACGGCGGCTGGGCGTTCTGCTCCGGCGGGGACCAGCGCATCCGGGGCCGTGACGGTTACCGGTACGCCGACGGCGAGACGGCCGAGGCCGTCGACCCGGCCCGCGCGGGGCGGCTGCACATCCTCGAGGTGCAGCGGCTGGTCCGGACGATGCCGAAGGTCGTCGTCGCGCTCGTCAACGGCTGGGCTGCGGGCGGCGGGCACTCGCTGCACGTCGTCGCCGACCTGACGATCGCCAGCCGTGAGCACGCGCGGTTCATGCAGACCGACGCGAACGTCGGCTCGTTCGACGGCGGGTACGGCTCGGCGCTGCTCGCGCGGCAGGTGGGGCAGAAGCGCGCACGGGAGATCTTCTTCCTCGCGCGGGAGTACTCGGCCGACGACGCGTACGCGTGGGGCGCCGTCAACGACGTCGTCCCGCACGCCGAACTGGAGGACGCGGGGCTGGAGTACGCGCGGATCGTCGCGACCAAGTCGCCGCAGGCGATCCGCATGCTGAAGTTCGCGTTCAACCTCGCCGACGACGGCCTGGCCGGTCAGCAGGTCTTCGCGGGCGAGGCGACGCGCCTGGCGTACATGACGGACGAGGCCGTCGAGGGCCGCGACGCGTTCCTCCAGCGGCGCGACCCGGACTGGTCCGGGTTCCCCTACGCCTACTGAGGCGCGTCAGGACGGGCTGACCCAGGACATCAGGTCGAGCAGCGAGGCGACCACGGCGCCGCCGCCGACCAGCAGCATGACGAGGACGAGACCTGCGGCGACGACGGCCACGGCCGAGCGGAGCGAGTGGTCCTCGGGCTCACGGCGGGACGGGCGGACGGTGGGGAACGAGGTGTGTGCGGCCATGCCCCCAGCGTCGCGCCGACGGCACCGCCGACGCGTCGCCCCGCGGGACCGTCCTGCGCGGCCACGTTCCGCCCTGCGGCTGGCGCCACCTCCACCGTGAGGAGGAGGGGCCGCGCACCGTTGTCGTCCCCAGGTATCGCCGACGGCCGCAGCGGCGTCAGGAGACCGTCAGCGAGCCCTTCCCGGCCGGGATCATCTCGACCCACGTGTTGCCGGGTGCGAGCTCGGCCTCGGAGCCGTCGGGCAGGAACAGCCGCATCGGCTGGTTCTCGGCGTCCTTCTGCCACCGCGCCGCGATCGTCCTGCCGCCCGTCGCCACGACCGCGTCACCGGAGCCCACGAGCTCGTAGGTCGGCACGGCCGCGCCGCCCTGCGCGCCGTACCCGGTGCTCGGGTGGGGCGCCGTGACGGCGACGACGTTGACCGCCGAGATCCGCGCACCGCTCGCCGCGGTCGCGGGCGACGAGCCCTCCGACCGCAGCCACGTGCCCGAGCCGGCGTCCCACGTCCACGTCGGGGACGACTGGCCCGAGAGCCGGAACGCGAGGGTGCCCGCGGGCGTGCCGCCCGTGACCGCCGCGGCCCGGTCCGCGCTGCGCGCGAACCCGAACTGCTCGGGCGGCGCCGTGCGCCCGGCCTCGGCGGTGCCCCACCACGTGGACAGGGAGCCCATGACGTTGTGCGGTGCTGACCGCCCACGCACCCGGTACAGCCCGGGCGCGCCCGCATCGTGCGAGACCTGCTGCACGCCCGACGCAGCGACCAGCGCGAGGATGCCCGCCTGACCGCCGGAGAAAGCGAGCATGCCGTTCAGCGGCGCGACGATGGCCGGGTCCATGGGCCGCACGGAGCGGATCGGGCCGACCTCCTCGGGGGCCTTCGAGTGGAAGACGGCCACCAGGCGCGAGACCTCGAACTCGACGATGGTCTCCCAGACGACGTCCGCCTGGTCGAGGCCGGCCTGCGGGCGCGCGACCGCCGTGTTCTCGATCTTGACCGCGATCGCCGGGCGCGGGTCCGCGACGCCCTGCACCCCCGTGAGGGGCCACGTCGGCGGGACCTCGGGCGCGGGCACGGCCTGCTTGTCCGCCACGACCTCCGCGCGCGCCGTCACGGTGGGCGCCGGGGTCTGCGGCGCGGGCGAGCTGCACGCCGCGAGCGCGAACAGGGCCGACGTCGCGGCCAGCGCACCGGCCCGGCCCCGCCACCTGCGTGCCGTCGTCCGTCCCGTGCTCGTGCGTGCCACCGTCGCTGCCATCGCCACTCCCGTCCCCCGCCGCCGCGGCGATCTGCCACCGCGCGTGCACCGGCGCCACGTCGGGCGCCGGGACACTCTACGACGTCCGCGGGCACCGCCCGGGGAGGCCGCGGCGCCGCCGCCCACCGCCCGCGGCCCGGCCGGTGGGCGGCGGCGCGCGGACCGGGACCGACGACCTACGCTGGGCGGGTGAACCGGCCGCTGCGCGACGTGCCCGCGCGGGTACCGGACCTCGTACCGGCCCTGACCGCGGCGCTGGACGGCACGGGTCCGGCCGTGCGCGTCCTCGACGACCCCTCCCCCGGCCCCGCGGTCGACGTGCCCGACCAGGTCGCGCTCGTGGTGCGGACGTCGGGCTCGAGCGGACGGGCCCGCGACGTGATGCTGCCGGCCGCGGCGCTGCGGGCGTCCGCCGAGGCGACCGCAGCACGCCTGGCGGGACCCGGCGCGTGGCTGCTGGCACTGCCGACGCACCACGTCGCGGGGCTGCAGGTGGTGCTCCGGGCGCTGCTCGCCGGCGGGGAGCCGACGACGCTCCCGGAGGGGCCGTTCCGCGCCGCGGGGTTCGTGGAGGCCGCGCACGCGACGACCGCCGGACCCGGGCCCCACTACACGTCCCTCGTGCCCACGCAGCTCGTGCGCGTGCTCGACGCCCCGGCCGCCACGGACGCCGCACGGGAGTTCGACGCGGTCCTGGTGGGCGGCGCCGCGTGCCCGGCGCCGCTGCTGGCCCGCGCCCACGCGGCGGGGCTGCACGTCGTCACGACGTACGGCATGACCGAGACCTGCGGCGGCTGCGTGTACGACGGCCGTCCGCTGGACGGTGTCACCGTCGCCGTCGACGCCGAGCAGCGGGTCTCCCTCAGCGGTCCCGTGCTCGCGGCGGGCTACCTGCACCGTCCCGACCTCGACGCGACCACGTTCACCACGAGCGCCGGTCGCCGGTGGCTGCGCACGGCCGACCGCGGCCGGCTCGACGACGGCGTGCTGCACGTGCTCGGGCGCCTGGACGACGTGCTCGTCACCGGCGGCGTGAAGGTCGACCCGTTGGCCGTCGAGGAGCTGCTCGGGGCCGCCCCGGGCGTGCGCGAGGTGTGCGTCGTCGGCGTCCCCGACCAGCACTGGGGGCAGTCCGTCGTGGCCGTCGTGGTCACGCAGGACGGCACCGCACCGCCCCTCACCCAGCTGCGCGCGACGGTGGCGGCGGCCCTGGGTCCGGCGAGCGCACCACGGCAGGTGCTCGTCGTCGACGAGCTGCCCGTGCGCGGACCCGGCAAGCCCGACCGGCGTGCGGTCGCCCGACTCGCCGCGCAGCTCATGCCGGGCCCGCCGGCCCGCTGACGCACCCCGACCGCAGCACGACCACCGCCCCACCGAACAGGAGCACGATGGCCACCGCCTCCGAATGGCTCGCCGGCTCACGCCCCCGCACGCTGCCCGCCGCCGTCGCCCCGGTCCTCGTCGGCACCGGCGCCGCGGCGCAGGCCGGCGGCGCGCACGCGGGTCGCGCCGCGCTCGCCCTGGGTGTCGCTCTGGCGCTGCAGGTCGCCGTGAACTTCTCCAACGACTACTCCGACGGCGTGCGGGGCACCGACGTGGACCGCGTGGGCCCGATGCGCCTGACCGCGTCGGGCGCGGCGCCCCCCGCGCAGGTGCGCAACGCCGCGGTGCTGTCCTTCGCCGTCGCGTCGGCCGTCGGCCTGTGGCTCATCGCGCTCTCGGGTGCCTGGTGGCTCGTCGCGGTCGGCATGCTGTGCATCGTCGGTGCGTGGACGTACACGGGCGGGAAGCGGCCCTACGGCTACCTCGGCCTCGGCGAGGTCGGGGTGTTCGTGTTCTTCGGCCTGGTGGCGGTGCTGGGCACCACGTACACGCAGCTGGGGCGCGTGACGTGGCCGGCCGTGGTCGGGGCCGTCGCGATCGGCCTGCTGGCGTGCGCGCTGCTCATGGCCAACAACCTGCGGGACGTGCCCACCGACGCCCTCGTCGGCAAGCGCACGCTCGCGGTGCGGCTGGGCGACCGGCGGGCGCGGCGGCTGTACGCGGTCATGGTGTCCGTCCCCGTGCTCCTCGGGGCGGTGTGCGCGTTCGCGGCACCGTGGTCGCTCCTCGTGCTCCTGCTGCTGGCGCCCGCGCTGCTGCTCGCGGGAGTCGTGCTGGCCGGGGCCCGCGGGATCGCACTGGTCCCGGTGCTCGGCGGGACGGGGCTGCTCGAGCTCGTGTTCGGTGCGCTGCTGGGACTGGGTCTGGCGCTGTGAGCACCGCGTGGCGCCCCGGGTGCCGCACGGTGCTCGCGCCGGGCCGTCAGCGCTGCGGCCCGCGCCCCTCGGCCTCGGCGTCCTCGGCGGCGGCGTCGACGTCCGACCCGCGCGCGGCACGGCGCCCCTCGGCGCGCTGCGCGAGGTGCCGCGCGGCGGCGTCGCGCTGCCGCGCCAGCAGCACGTACGACAGGGCCCAGGCGACGACCGCGCCCAGCACCGGTGCGAGCCACGAGCGCATCCCGGCCCACCACAGCAGGCCCGTGGCGGCGAGGAACAGGGCGGCGCGCAGCAGGGAGTACACGAGGACGGGCACCCACCCAGCGTAGGTCCCGCGGCCGGCGTCTAGGGTGGACACGTGCTCAGGTACCTGCCGTTCGTCCTCGTCGCCGCGTTCCTGATCTACTGCGTCTTCGACGTGCTGGGCAGCGACGCGCGGCGGCGGCGCAGCCTGCCCGCGGTGGTCTGGCTGCTGGTCGTGGTGCTGCTGCCGGTGGTCGGCGGCGTGGTCTGGCTGCTGGTCAGCCGCTCGTCCGCGCGCGGCGGCGGCACCGCCCGGCGTGACCGCGGCCCGGTGGCCCCGGACGACGACCCGGACTTCCTGTTCCGGCTCGACCAGGAGCGCCGTCGGCGCGAGCAGCAGCGCGGCGCGCAGGAGCCGGACACGCACGACGGCAGCACCGACACCCCGGGCGGCACGCCGTCGGCCTGACGTTCCGTCCCCGCCAGGGCGGCACGTCGTCCCGCGGATCGTGGGGCGGGAGCGTCAGAGCCGGCGGGAGGGTCAGAGCCCCGAGTACGAGTGCTTGCCGTCGACGAACAGGTTCACGACCGTGAAGTTGACGAGCACGACGCTGTAGGCGACGAACACGAGGTACGCGGCGCGGCGGCCCGCCCAGCCGCGCGTGGTGCGGGCGTGCAGGTAGGCGGCGTACACCACCCACGCGACGAACGTGCCGACCTCCTTGGGGTCCCAGCCCCAGTACCGCCCCCACGCCTCCTCGGCCCAGATCGAGCCGCCGATGAGCGTGAGCGACCACAGCACGAACGCGACCGCGTGCTGACGGAACGACGAGGCCTCGAGGCGGCGTGCGTCGGGCACCTGGTCGAGCCACGCGAACGCCGGGCCGGTGACGCGCGCCCCGTGGAGCGCCTGGCGCACCCCGTCGGCGCGGGTCCACGGCTGCTCGAGACGGGAGCGCCCCTCGGAGCGCGCGTCGCGCAGGACCTGCAGCACCGTGGTGGCGAACGCCACGGTGGAGATGCCGGTCGCGATGATCGCGACGCCCACGTGCAGGACGAGCCAGTAGTGCTGCAGCGCGGGCTGCACCGCGTCGGCCTGCACGTGCAGCGTGTTGAGCGCGAGCACCAGCGCCAGCAGCGACATGCCGGTGACGAGCACGCCGACGAACGCGATCGGCCGGCGGCGCTGCTGCACGAACAGCGCGACGAGCGCGACGAGCACGCCGACGATCGTGAACTCGTACATGTTGGCGGTGGGCCAGCGGCCGGCGGCGACACCACGCAGCACGATCGCCACGAGGAGCAGCACGGTGCCCAGGACGAGCGTCGAGCGGGCGATGCCCGCGGCCTTCCCGCCCACGGGGACGACGGGTGCGTCCTGCGTCGGCGACGGCGCCGGGGATGCGCCGGCGCCGACCGCGACGGGCTCGCGCGCGCTGCGGGCGGCACGGGCGGCCTGCGCGGCCTCGGTGATGCGCGCGAGCTCCACGGACCACGCGATGAGCGTGATCGTCAGCGCGGTCGCGGCGGACCACACGAACAGGTCGCTCAGCTCGGCGACGGTCATGTCCTGGCCTCCTGCGGGCCGTCGGGCCCGGTCGTTCCGGTACCGGCCGGGTCGGGGTCCCCGGCCGTGGGGGGTGCGTCGAGGACGTCCGCGAGGACGCGGTCGAGCTCGGGCTGCAGCCCGACGTCGTCGCCGCGTGCGAGGCCCGCGGCCGTGACCACTGTAGTCGGGGCCCCTGGACCCTGCCCCGGCGCCGCCCGGACCCACAGGCGGCGACGCGGCGCGAACAGCGACGCCGTCAGCCCGCCGACCGCGAGCACGGAGAACACGAGCAGCCACGCGAGGGACGGGTCGTGGCGCAGGTCGAGCGCGACGAACCGCGGCAGGTCGTCGAACGTCAGGGTGCCGAGCCCGTCGGGCAGCTCGACCGTCTCGCCCGGGCGCACGTAGAGCGTGACGACCTGTCCGTCGTCGTCGACGACCTGTTCCATGCGCGACTCGTCGAGCCGGTACACGTTCTGCGGCACGCCCGTGTCGAGCCCGAGGTTGCCCGCCCACACCGACAGCACGAGCAGCGGGTCGCCCGGCTGCGGGTCGACCGACCGCCACAGCCCCTCGGCGGGCTCGACGGCCGTGGGCAGCAGGAAGCCGACGAGGCCGACCTGCGGCTGGTCGCCCGAGACGTCGGGCACCTTCACGACGCCGCGCGACGTGTAGACGTCGTCCTGCGGCAGGAACGGGACCGCTCCGGAGAACGCGACCTCGCCCGCCGCGTCGCGCACGGTCAGCGCCGGCGCGTACCCGTTGCCCTGGAGGTAGACCTTGGCCCCCCCGGCGACGATCGGGTGGTTGACCTTGATGGTGCGCGCGGTCGGCTCGCCGCCGGGCTCGGTGACGGTGACGTACGCGGTGAAGTCGCGCGACTGCAGCGTCTGCGGGTCGAAGCGCGCCTCGAAGTCGTCGAGGCGCATCGTGAACGGGACGAGGTCGGCGGGGTCGAACCCGGTGCCGCGCTCGAACGTGTCGTACGCCGCCTGGACGTTCGCGAACCCGGTGCCCTGCACGACGATCGCCTGGCCGCGGTAGTGCAGCATCTGGCCCGTCGCCACGGACACCAGCAGGCCCAGCAGCGCGAGGTGGAAGACGAGGTTGCCGGTCTCGCGCAGGTAGCCACGCTCGGCGGAGACGGACCACGTCCCGGCGCCCTCGTCGTGCACGTCCACCCGGAACCCGGGGACGCCGAGCCGACGGCGACGCAGGACCGCGGCGACGCGCCCCGCGACCTCCTGCGGGGTGCCCGACGCCGTGCCGGCGCCCTGCGCGGGGAACCGGCCGAACCGGCGCGGCGTGCGCGGCGGTCGGCCACGCAGCGCCGCGGCGTGCACGCGCGTGCGCGGCACGATGCAGCCGACGAGCGACACGAAGAGCAGCAGGTAGACGGCCGAGAACCACACCGACGCGTAGACGTCGAAGAACCCGAGGCGGTCGAGCCACGGCCCGCTCGACGGGTGCTCGACGAGGTACGCGGCCACACCCGCCGGGTCCTGCGGGCGCTGCGGGAACATCGTCCCGGGCACGGCGGCGACGGCCAGGCCGACCAGCAGCAGCAGCGCGACGCGCATGCTCGTGAGCTGGCGCCACGCCCAGCGGAGCCAGCCGACGAGCCCGAGGGCGGGCAGGGCGGCGTCGGGGGCCGCGGGCTCGGCGGGGTCGGCGAACGCGTCGTCGAGACCCTCGGGGCGGTAGCCCGCCGCGCCGGGGGTGGCCCCGTGCGTCGTCACGTCGGCCGTGGTGAGGTCGTACGTCGTCGTCACGTCGTCGGGGGTGCCGTCACCCCGGGGCTCGCGGCTCACAGCGCCGGCACGAACGGGTCGCCGCCGGTGAGCGCGCCCTGCAGCCACGCCGCCCACGTGCCCCACGCGCCGGTGAGGAGCGCGAGGCCGAGCACGACCAGGACGGCGCCGCCCGCGCGCTGCACCGCGAGCCGGTGCCGACGCAGCCACGACAGGGCGCGCCGGGAGCGCTGCAGGCCGACCCCGACGAGCACGAAGGGCAGCCCCAGCCCGACGCAGAACGCGACCGCGAGGAGCGCGCCACGCCCGGCGGACCCGCCGGTGAGGGACAGCGTGAGGATCGCGGCGAGCGTCGGCCCGATGCACGGGGTCCACCCGAGCCCGAACGCGACGCCCAGCAGTGGCGCGCCCCACACGCCGGCGCGCGGCGCGAGGTGCACGCGGCGCTCGCGCGCGAGGACCGGCACGGCACCGAGGAACGCCAGGCCGAGCACCACGGTGAGCGCACCGAGCACGCGGCTCACCGGGTCCTGCCACTGCCACAGCGCCGCGCCGAGGGAACCGGCGAGCGCCCCGAGAGCGACGAACACCGCGGAGAACCCCGCGACGAACAGGCTCACGCCGAGGACGAGCGTGCGACGCCCCGGGGGCGGCGGGACCGTGCCCGCGGGCAGCGCGACCGCGTCACCGACGGGCAGGGCGACGCCCGCACCGTCGCCCGGAAGGGCGGCGGGCGGCGCGACGGGGCCCGGGGACCCCGTGGTGGCACGCGTCCGCGCACCGTGCAGGTTCACGACGTCGGTGGCGTCCACGACGCCGAGCACGGCGGCGGGCGAGCGGCGCGGGCCCCCGCCGACCAGCCCGCCGAGCAGCCCGACGTATCCGGGCACCAGCGGCAGGACGCACGGCGAGGCGAAGGAGACCAGACCGGCGAGCAGCGCCACGGGCACGGCGAGCAGCAGCGACCCGTCGGCCACGGTGGGACCGACGCCGAGCGCGAGGCCGCTCACGCGGCCTCCTCGGCGAGCAGGTCCTCGACGAGGGCACGCAGCGTGGAGGCCTCGACGAGGCCGAGGACGCGCGCGGCGACGCGACCCTCGCGGTCGAGCAGGACGGTCGTGGGCACGGCGTTGACGGGCACGACGCCCTGCAGCGCGGCGATCGCCGCGCCGCTCGTGTCGTCGAGCGACGGGTAGGGCACCTCGAGCTGGCGCTGGAACGCCTGGGCGGCACCGGCGGCGTCGCGGCTGTTGATGCCGAGGACGCGCAGGCCCTCGTCGGCGTAGTCGGTCGCGACCGCCGCGAGGTCGGGCGCCTCGGCGCGGCACGGGGGGCACGCCGCGTACCAGGTGTTGAGGAGCACGACGTCGCCCCGCCACTGCGCGAGGTCGTGCGTGCCGCCCTCGTAGTCGGTCCCGGTGATCTCGACGGGCCCGACGCGCTCGTCCGGGGGCCAGGTCGTCCGCGTGCCGTCGCCCGACTGGTAGCCCTGGTCGACGACGTCCTGGGCGGTGCCGCGGCCGTCGTCGGCGGCGCAGCCCGCGAGCGCGAGCAGGAGGAGGGCCGCCGCGGCGAGCGCGGCGGCGGTGCGGCGGGCGAGGCGGTGGGCCACGTCAGGCACCGGCGACCTGCGAGGCCCCGGGCAGCAGGGACGCGGCGGGCTCGCCGTAGCCGACGCCGACGAGCCTGTCGTCCTCGAAGCGCAGGGACGTGAGGGAGGCCAGCGCACACTGCCGGCGCCGCGGGTCGTGCCACAGCCGGCGGTTCTCGAGCGCGAGCCGCGTCACCCAGATCGGGAGCTGGTGGCTGACGAGCACGGCCTCGTGCCCGTGCGCGGCGACGCGGGCGGCGTCGACCGCGGCGAGCATGCGGTCGACCTGCTCGACGTACGGCTCGCCCCACGACGGGCGGAACGGGTTGCGCAGGTGCGGCCAGTGCGCGGGGTGGCGCAGCGAGCCGTCGCCGACGCCGAACGTCATGCCCTGGAAGTGGTTGGCGGCCTCGATGAGGCGCTCGTCGGTGCCGACGGCCACGCCGAACGCGGCGGCGATGGGCGCGGCCGTCTCCTGGGCGCGCTGCAGCGGGGACGCGATGACGGCGACGACGTCGTGGCGCGCGACGCCCTCCTCGCCGGCGAGGGTGCGCGCGACGAGCTCGGCCATGGCCTGCCCGCGCTCGGACAGCCGGTAGCCGTGCAGCCTGCCGTAGAGCACACCTTCGGGGTTGTGGACCTCACCGTGCCGCAGCAGGTGGACCGTCGTCGCGACCATGTGCACAGTCTCGCAAAGTCTCCCGGGTGGACCGTCCGGTGTGGTCAACGTCTCGCCCCGCGGCGGGCCGGGGTCGGGCTCAGCCGGACGTGGCCGCCGCGCTCCCGCCGCCGGGTGCCCGCAGGTGCTCGACGACGACCCGCATGGCGACGCCGAGCGCGGCGAGCTGCTCGTCGTCCAGCACGTCGACGAGGTGCGCGCGCACCGACTCGACGTGCCCGGGCGCAGCGGCGACGAGCACCTTCCAGCCGTGGTCGGTGAGCACGCAGTTCACGCCGCGGGCGTCGTCGCGGGCCGGCTCGCGGCGCACGATGCCGTCGCGCTCCATGCGTGCGACGGTGTGCGTGAGCCGGCTGCGGGAGTGGGCGAGGTCGTCGGCCAGCTCGGACATCCGCAGCGTGTGGTCGGGCGCCTCGGAGAGCCGCACGAGGACCTCGTACTCCCCGAGGGAGAGCCCGCTGCCGTCGTCGAGCTCGCGCGCGAGCACGTCGAAGAGCAGCGCGGTGCCGTCTCGGAACGCGCGCCAGTGCTGCTGCTGCGTCTCGTCGAGCCAGCGCACGTGGGCGGCGGGGCCGGTGACGTCCGTCTCGTGGGGGGGCGCCGGCGCGTCGGCCTGCGGCGTGGCGTCGGCCCGGCGGTCGGTGGCCGGGCTGCGGGTCGTCACGTCGTCCTCCTCGGTGGGGGTTGCGGCAGCGACCCCGCTGTAGTAGAAATATCAACAACAGATACTTGTCGAATCAACGATCTGCTCGACACATCGACTCGGAGGATCTCCATGACCGCACTGCCCACCGGCCTGACGTCCGGCACCTGGACCATCGACCCCTCGCACACGGAGGCGTCCTTCACGGTCCGCCACGCCGGCATCTCGAAGGTGCGCGGCACCGTCGCGGTGACCTCCGGCACGCTGACGGTCGGCGACGACCTCGAGTCGTCGTCCGTCACCGTGACCCTCGACCCGTCGACGGTCAGCACCGGGGACGCCAACCGCGACGGCCACCTCAAGAGCAACGACTTCTTCGACGTCGAGACGTTCGGCGAGTGGACGTTCACGTCCACCGCCGTCCGCGCCTCCGGCGACGGCCACGTCGTCGTCGGCGACCTCACCATCCACGGCGTCACGCGCGAGGTCGAGCTGGCCGCGCAGTTCAACGGCACGGCGGTCGACCCGTTCGGCAACACGCGCGCCGGGTTCGAGGCCGAGCTCACCATCTCCCGCAAGGACTTCGGCCTGACGTGGAACGCCGCGCTCGAGGCCGGCGGCGTGCTGGTGGCCGACAAGGTCCGCATCGACCTGGACGTCTCCGCCATCCAGGCGTGACCCCCCGCCCGGCGCCGCCGGGCCGCACCGACCCGCGAGGGCGTGACCGCACCGGTCACGCCCTCGCGGCACGTGCGGCGCCCCGCGCGCGCGAGCCCGGTGGACCGGCGCGTCACGAGACCCCGCCACCCGCGCTGCGCGCACGGTCGTGGAACGCGAGGATCTGCAGCTCGGACGCCACGTCGACCGTGCGGACGTCCACGTGGTCCGGCACCCGCAGCGCACCCGGCGCGAACGTGAGGATGCCGACCACACCCGCCGCCACCAGCTCGTCGCACGTGCGCTGCGCGACCGACGCGGGCGTCGTCAGCACCGCGATCGTCGCCCCCGTGCGCGCGACCACCGCGCGCAGGTCGTCGGCGTGCTCGACCACCAGACCCGCGACCGTCGTGCCCACCACCGCCGGGTCGGCGTCCACGAGCCCCACCAGCACGAAACCGCGTTCCGCGATGCCCGCGTAGTTCGCGAGCGCATGCCCGAGGTTGCCCACGCCGACGAGCAGCACGCGCCGCACGTCCGCCAGCCCCAGCACCACCGTGATCTGCTCGCGCAGGTGCGCGACGTCGTAGCCCACGCCGCGCCGCCCGTACGAGCCGAGGAACGACAGGTCCTTGCGCAGCTGGGCGGGCGAGACGCCCGCACGCGCCGCGAGCTCGTCGGACGACGTGAGGACCGCACCCTCGGCCGCGGTCGCCTGCAGCGCCCGCAGGTACCCGGGAAGCCGGGCGACCGTCGCCGGCGGCACGGGCTGGCCGTCACGGCCGGCACGCCGGCCACCGACCCGTCGCGCGCTGCGCCGCTCGTCCACCCGCACCTCCGTACCCCGCCACGCCGGGTACGGCCCCGGCGCCTGGTGTCACACGCTAGGCCCTGGTGACGCCCGTCGCGAGAGCCCGCCGCAGGCGCGTCTCGTCGATCCGCCAGTACCCGCGGCGCACCCCGTCCACGTCGACGACCGGCACCATCTCCCCCAGAGCGTCGGCGAGCAGCGTGCCGTCCGCGGCCGGCTCGTCCACGTCGACCTCGGTCCACGTCGCACCGAGCTCGTCGCACACGCGCGCCACGAGCGCCCGCGCGTCGTCGCACAGGTGGCAGCCCGCTCGCCCGTACAGGACCACGCGGGCCGTCGACGCATCGCTCACGCCCCCACGCTAGACCGCGCGGCACCCCACGTGCCGCACGGTCCACGACGTGCGGTGCCCGTCTCGTTAGAGTGAGCGGATGCACGCGGGCGACACGCAGGACGAGGACGCCGTCGTCGCCGCCACCGTCGAGACGCCGCGCGCCGCCCTCGTCCCCGAGGACACGCGGGTCGCCGCGTTCTTCGACGTCGACAACACGATCATCCGCGGCGCGAGCTCGTTCCACCTCGCCGTCGGGCTCTACGGACGCGGGTTCTTCCGCAAGCGGGACCTCGTCCGGTTCGCCTTCCAGCAGGCCCGCTACCGGGTGTTCGGCGAGAACCGGGACCAGATCGACGAGGTGCGCAGCCGCGCGCTGGAGATCATGCGCGGGCACTCCGTCGCCGAGGTCACCGCGATCGCCGAGGACGTGTACGACGAGGTCCTCAGCCTGCGCATCTACCCGGGCACGCGCACGTTGCTCGACGCGCACCTCGCCGCCGGGCACGCCGTGTGGCTCGTGACCGCCACGCCCGTGGAGATCGGCGAGCTCATCGCGCGCCGGCTCGGCACGTCGGGCGCGCTGGGCACGGTGGCCGAGCACGAGAACGGCTTCTACACCGGCCGCCTCGTGGGCGACCTCCTGCACGGCGAGGCCAAGGCGAGCGCGGTGCGCGCCCTGGCGGCACGCGAGGGGTACGACCTCGCCGCGTGCCACGCGTACGGCGACTCGACCAACGACGTGCCGATCCTGTCGGCCGTCGGGCACCCGTGCGCCATCAACCCGGACCGGCGCCTGCGTCGGCACGCGGCCGAGGTGGGCTGGCCGGTACGCGAGTTCCGCACGCGACGCCGGCAGGCGCGTCGCGGCGTGAACGCCGCGAGCCTGGCCGGGCTCGCCTGGGCGGTGGCCGTCGTGCTGCGCGCGGTGAGCCGGTCGCTGCGACGACGGATGGGGAACCCGTGAGGACGACGACCGACTGGGCGGTGCGCACCGCCGCACCGCAGGACGCACCGCGGATCGCCGACCTCGCGGCACTGACCTTCCCGCTCGCGTGCCCGCCGGGGTCCACGACCACGGACCAGCAGGCGTTCCTCGACGCGCACCTGCGCACGGAGCACTTCGCGGCGTACACGACCGATCCGCAGCGCGTGGTCCTCGTCGCCGCGACGCCCGCCGGCGCGCTGCTCGGCTACACCGTGCTGGTGGCCGGCGAGCCCGCCGACGACGACGCGCGCGCCGCCGTGCACCTGCGGCCGACGGTCGAGCTGTCCAAGTGCTACGTCCACCCGGACCACCACGGCGCCGGCGTGGCCACGACCCTGCTGCGCACGTCGTTCGACCACGCACGTGCCCTCGGCGGGGCCGGGATGTGGCTCGGCGTCAACCAGCACAACGCGCGGGCGCAGGCGTTCTACGCGCGCGAGGGCTTCGCGGTCGTGGGGGTCAAGCACTTCCAGGTCGGCTCGCGGCTCGAGGACGACTACGTGCTCGAGCGTCCCCTCTGACGTCGACGACGTGTCAGGCCGGGTCCAGCGCGACCCACCGCACGCCGTGCGACGGCACGTCGAGGACGAGCACGCCGTCGAGGCCGCCACGGGTGGCGCGCGGCGTCGCGAGGGCCGACCCGGACCACAGGTCCCGCACGGCCCACGTGCCCGGGGCCGCCGCGTCACCGACCACGGAGGACAGCGCGACCTCGAGGGTGCGCGTGCCGCTGCCCGTCCAGAACACCGCGACGTAGCGCCTCGGGTCGTCGACCGCGCGGGCGGACCACACCACGACCTCGCCGTCACCCACCGGCTCGCGCAGCAGCTCCCGCCCGTCGGTCGACGTCCGCAGCACGTGCCCCACCGCGGGCGTCGTCAGCAGCGCGATCGTCGCGGCGTCGGACGTCGGCAGGTCACCGCCCATCATGAGCGGTGAGCGCGCCATGACCCACAGCGTGAGCAGGGTGCGCTGCTCGTCGGGCGTCAGGCGGGACGCCCGGTCCTCGCCGCGCTCGGCGCGGATGCCGATGCGGCCCAGCGGCAGCATGTCGGCGTCCGCCCAGCCGCCGGGCTGCTGGAACGGCGCCCACCGTGCGAGCCGCGCGAAGTTCGCGTGCACGTCCTCCCAGCGGTCCCACAGGTCGTCGCACACGCGCCACATCTGCGCGTGGGCCTGCAGGACGGGCAGGTGCGCGGTGGACAGCCCGGTGCCCGGCGACAGGGACAGCACCATCTCGCGCCCCGACCGCTCGATCGCGCGCGACCACGCCGCGATGTCGGCCGCGTGGAAGGGCGCGAGCACGTCGTCGACCTTGACGTAGTCCACGCCCCACGAGGCGAGCTGGGCGACCAGGCCGTCGAGCCACCCCTGGGCGGCGGGGTGCGCGTGGTCCAGGCCGTACATGTGACCGTTCCAGGCGCACGTCGACGACGTGTCAGCGATGTCGGCGGTCGTCACGACCTCGCCGTCGGGTCCGACCGCGACCGGGAGGCGTGCGGCGACGGCACGGCGCGGGATCCCGCGCAGGACGTGCACCCCGAAGCGCAGCCCGAGCGCGTGCACCTGGTCGGCGAGCGCGGTGAAGCCGCGGCCGTCGACCGCGGACGGGAACCGGCCGGGCGCGGGCTGCGGGTAGCCGCGGTCGTCGAGGACGAGCGCGGCGTCCTGCGTGTAGCCGTGCGGGCGCGCATCGGGGTCGGACCAGTCGATGTCGACGACGACGGTGTCCCAGCCGTGCGGCAGCAGGTACCGGGCCATGAAGCGGGCGTTCGCGAGCACCTCGGACTCCGTGACCGTGGTCCCGTAGCAGTCCCAGCTGTTCCAGCCCATGGGCGGTGTCGGTGCAGACGTCATCGTCCACCTCCTGCTCAGCGAGCCGCGCGGAGCGGCCGTCGTCGTCGACCGGCCGGGCCGGACACACGTCGGGCCCGGTCGACGACCGGGCCCGGGGTGCAGCGCGCGCCGCCGTGCGGCGCGCCGCTCACTTCTTGTTGCGGCGCTGGTGACGCGTCTTGCGCAGCAGCTTGCGGTGCTTCTTCTTCGCCATGCGCTTGCGACGCTTCTTGATGACGGAGCCCATAGCGGTCCTCACTCGTGTCCGGTCGCGACCGAGCTGGCCGCGAGATGGTGGTCGATCGACGCGCGCCGCGCATCGGGCCCACCCGACTCACCCACGCACGCAGAAGTCCGAGCGCCCACCTTACGCGATCGTGCCCCGCGACCGCGAACGCCCGGGTGGCGGCGGGTGCGGGCTCAGGACGTCCGGCGGCTCTCGCCGTAGCCCTCGGGCTCGACCGTGGCCGACGACCGCAGGTACGCGTCGAGCGCGTCCTGCGGCACCCGGAACGACCGCCCGACACGCACGGCCGGCAGCTCGCCGGCGTGCACGAGCCGGTACACGGTCATGCGCGACACCCGCATGAGGTCCGCGACCTCGACAACCGTGAGGAACCGCACGCGACGCTGCGGCCCGCCCTGTCCCTCGCTCATGCGCACCGGCCCTCCGACGCACCGGTGGCGCCGGCGACGCGCACCCGACGTGCCGGGTGTGCGCTCACAGTAGTGGCGCGTGTGACAGGTGGGGAAGTCGGGACACCCGCACGGCCCACACCCGGCCGCACGGCCGACGGCGGGTCGGGCACCCGTCAGTCCAGGTCCGGGTCGAGCCCCAACGACGGGAACACCGCCGCCCGTGTCGCGCGGATCGCCCGGTCCACGTCGTCCGCGGGGTCGTAACCGCTCGACCACGGCTTGTACGTCGCCGGTGCGCCGTCGCCCATCACCGGCACGGCGTCGCGCCCGTAGCGCTGCCGCACGACCTCCAGCCAGACCTGCGGCACCCGCGTCGCCGGGTCCACCGGCCGGTGCGCCGCGACGCCGATGAGGTGCGTCCACGTCCGCGGCACGACGTCGAGGATCGCGTACCCGCCCCCGCCGAGCGCGACCCACCGCCCGTCGCACACCTCGTGCGCGAGCTCGTGCAGCAGGTGGGCGGCGACGACCTGCGCGTCGACCGACACCCGCAGGGTCGCGAGCGGGTCCATGCGGTGCGTGTCGCAGCCGTGCTGCGTGACCAGCACGTCGGGCGCGAACTCGCGGACCACGGCGGGCACCACCGCCTCGATCGCCCGCAGCCAGCCCGCGTCGCCGGTGCGCGACGGCAGCGCGACGTTGACCGCCGTGCCGTCGGCGCCCGGGCCGCCCGTCTCCGTGGGGTAGCCCGTGCCGGGGAACAGCGCGTGCCCCGTCTCGTGCACCGACACCGTGAGGACGCGCGGATCGTCCCAGAACAGGTCCTGCACGCCGTCGCCGTGGTGCGCGTCGACGTCGACGTACGCGATGCGGCGCGCCCCGGCGGCGAGCAGCTGCCGGATCGCCACCCCGGCGTCGTTGTAGACGCAGAAGCCGGACGCCGCCCCCCGCTGCGCGTGGTGCAGGCCTCCCCCGACGTTCACCGCGTGCTCCGCGGCGCCCTCCCAGACGGCCATGGCCGCGTCGACCGTGCCGGCCACCACGCGGGCCGCGGCCTCGTGCATCTGCGGGAACAGCGGGTCGTCGCGCGTGCCCAGGCCGCGCACGAGGTCCGGCTCGCCGCGCTCGGCGGCGGCGTGCACGGCCGCGACGTACTCCGGCTCGTGCACCGTCGTCAGCAGCTCGTCCGACGCGGGCTCGGCCCCCACCACCTCGACGCGCGCGCTCTCGAGGAGCCCCAGCTGGGCCGCGAGCGCGATCGTCAGGTCGATCCGGTCGGACGTCATGGGGTGGCCGAACCCGAAGTCGTACCCGAGCAGCTCGGTGGACCACACGATGCGCAGCGCGGCCGCGTCGCGGACCGACGCGGAGGCGGACGCGTCGGCGGCTGTCATGAGGTCACCGTCCCACCGCCGCGCCGCACGTGTCGACCCGACGTGCCGCGGCGACGCGCGCCGCCCCACCGCGCCGCGTCCGCCCCGACACCACTTCCGGTGCGTGAGCAGGCCACGACGCGTGCCAGAGTGTGCCTGACAGCACGAGCAGCGGGAGGTCGGATGGCAGCGGGGCCCGGCCTGCTGTGGCGCGCGCGCGAGTACGTCGACCGGTCCGCGCGCCAGTCCCCCGCCCGGCTCGCCCTCGGGGTCTTCGCCCTCGTCATCGCGATCATCACGGCTCTGCTCTCGGCGCCCTGGGCGACGGCGCACGGGGGGCGCGCGCCGTTCGTCGACGCGCTGTTCACCGCGACGTCCGCGACCACGGTCACCGGCCTGGTCGTCGTGCCCACCGGGGAGTACTGGTCGTGGTGGGGGCTGCTCGTCATCCTCGTGGCCATCAAGATCGGCGGCCTCGGCGTCATGACGCTCGCGTCCCTCCTCGGCATGGCCGTGTCCCGGCGCATCGGGCTGACGCAGCGCCTGCTGGTCTCCTCGGAGACGAAGGTCACGCGCCTCGGCGAGGTCGGGTCGCTCGTGCGCACGGTCATCGTCACGTCCACGGCGCTCGAGGTCGCCATCGCGATCGTGCTGTTCCCGCGGCTGCTGGTGCACGGGGAGCCCGTGGGCACGGCCGCGTGGCACGCGACGTTCTACGCGATCTCCGCGTTCAACAACGCGGGCTTCGTCCCCACGCCGCGGGGGCTGGACCCCTTCGTGTCGGACTGGTGGATGCTGCTGCCGATCATCGTCGGCGTCTTCATCGGGTCGCTCGGGTTCCCGGTGATCCTCGACGTCGCGCACCACCTGCGCGCGCCGCGGCGCTGGAAGCTGCACTCGAAGCTCACGATCGCCACGAGCGTCGGGCTCGTGGTCTTCGGTTCGGTCGTGGTCGCGGCGTTCGAGTGGACCAACCCCGGCACGTTCCGCCCGCTCGACCCCGGCGGCACCGCGCTCGCGTCGCTGTTCGCCGGGGTGATGCCCCGCTCCGGCGGGTTCTCCACGGTCGACGTCGGCGAGATGCACGAGGGCACGTGGCTGCTGCTCGACGCCCTGATGTTCGTCGGCGGCGGGTCGGCGTCCACCGCGGGCGGCATCAAGGTGACGACGCTGGCCGTCATGCTGCTCGCGATCGTCGCCGAGGGCCGCGGCGACCGTGACGTCGAGGCGTTCGGCCGGCGCATCCCGCGCGAGACGCTGCAGCTCGCGATCGCCGTCGGGTTCATCTCGGCGACCATCGTGCTCGTCGCGTCGCTGCTGCTGCTGGCGATGACGGGGCTGACGCTCGACCGCATCCTGTTCGAGGTGATCTCGGCGTTCGCGACGTGCGGGCTGTCCACCGGCATCACCGCGGAGCTGCCGGCCCCGGCGAAGTACGTGCTCGTCGTGCTCATGTTCATCGGCCGGACCGGCACCATGACGCTTGCCGCCGCCCTCGCGCTGCGCAACCGTCGACGTGTCATCCGCTACCCGGAGGAGAGGCCCATCATTGGCTGACAGCAGGCGCACGGACGCCGACGCAGGGCGCGGCGCCCCGCGCAACCCGACGAAGGACCAGGGCGTCCTGGTCATCGGGCTGGGGCGGTTCGGGTCGTCGATCGCGGCGACCCTCGACCGCCTCGGCCAGGACGTGCTCGCCGTCGAGCGCAACCCCGACCTCGTCGCGCAGTGGACCGGCCGCATCCCGCTCGTCGAGGCCGACGCGGTCAACCCCGACGCGCTCGAGCAGCTGGGGGCCCGCGAGTTCCCCGTGGCCGTCGTCGGCGTCGGGTCGTACCTCGAGGCGTCGGTGCTCATCACGGGCAACCTCGTCGACATCGGCGTGCCGCAGATCTGGGCCAAGGCCATCAGCTCGGAGCACGCGCGCATCCTGCAGCGGATCGGCGCGCACCACGTGGTCCTGCCCGAGGCGGACGCGGGCTCGCGCGTCGCCCACCTGGTCAGCGGCAAGATGCTCGACTACATCGAGGTCGAGGACGGGTTCACGGTCGTCAAGATGCGGCCGCCGAAGGAGACGCAGGGCTTCACGCTCGCGCAGTCCAAGGTGCGCGAGCGGTACGGGGTGACGATCATCGGCGTGAAGTCCCCCGGCATCGACTTCCAGTACGCGACACCGGAGACCAGGATCTCGGCGAACGACCTCATCATCGTCGGCGGCCACGCCGACCTGCTGGAGCGCTTCGCTTCCCGTCCCTGACACCGGGACGGCACCACCCGACCACTCCCGAGGAGACCCACGATGGCGAAGGGCTCGAAGAAGAAGAAGAGCGCGAAGGCGGTGAGCGCCGACGAGGTCACCGCCGCCGCGCGCAAGGCCGCCAAGGCCGAGAAGAAGGCGCGCAAGGCCGCCAAGGCCGCCGCCGCCGCGACGGCCGAGAAGGAGGCCCGGGAGGTCGTCGAGGCGCACCAGGCAGCCGCGAAGGCCGAGCAGGAGTCGGCCGTGACGCTCTCCGCGCTCACCGACCTCCTGCGTGTCGGGCCCGGCTTCCGGCTCGCGGACCTGGACGCCGCGGCCACCCCGGGCTTCGGCGGGTCGCGCACCGACGGCGAGGAGGCCCTCGCCGCGCTGGGCGAGGACCTGTCCGAGCTGCAGGAGCGGCTGTACGCGCACGGCCGCAGCGGTGGCGAACGGTCCGTCCTGCTGGTCCTGCAGGGTCTGGACACCGCCGGCAAGGGCGGCATCGTCCGGCACGTGCTCGGCCTGGTCGACCCGCAGGGGGTCGCGCTGCGCTCCTTCGGCGTGCCGACCGAGGAGGAGCGTCGCCACCACTACCTGTGGCGGATCCGCCGGGCGCTGCCGCCGGCCGGCCGCATCGGGGTCTTCGACCGCTCCCACTACGAGGACGTGCTCGTGACCCGCGTCGACGAGATCGTGGCACCCGACGTGTGGGAGGCGCGGTACGACGAGATCAACGCCTTCGAGCAGGAGGTCGTGGACTCCGGGACCACGATCGTCAAGGTCGCGCTGTGGGTCTCGCGGGACGAGCAGTACGCGCGCCTGCGCGAGCGCCTCGAGCGGCCCGACAAGCACTGGAAGTACAACCCGTCGGACGTCGACGTCCGCGCGAAGCGCCCCGCGTACGAGGCCGCGTACCAGGACGTGCTCGACCGGACGAGCACCGAGGTCGCGCCGTGGTACGTCGTGCCCGCCGACAGCAAGTGGTACGCGCGCCTGGCGGTCAGCGCGCTGCTGCACCGGGCGCTGTGCGACCTCGACCTCGGCTGGCCCGCCGCCGACTTCGACGTCGCCGCGGAGCTGGCCCGGCTCGACGCGACCCGCTGACGCACGACGGCGGGCGGGGCGCCCCGCGCCCCGCCCGCCGTCGTCGCACGTCACCCGCGCGCGGCCACGAGCGTCAGGACCCGCCGGGGGCGCGACGCTGGTGCGGCAGCCGGCCACGCGGCACGACGCAGTGCCGCACACCGTGACGGGTCAGCCCGCTGGCGCGTGCCGTGTGCCACGGGCCGAGCGCACCGACGACGTGCCCGCCGATCGGCATGACCTCCTCGGGCGAGGTGCGCGGCGCCGGGATCGCGCAGTGCGGCGGCGGGGTCGTGCGCTGCGTGGGCACGACCCCGCCGGCGAACGCCGGCTCGTGCACGACGAGCAGCTCCTCGAACGTGGCCCTCCCCCGGCGCGGACGCCGGTACAGCAGCACGGCGCCGCCCGCCAGGACGGCCATGAGCACGGCGGGTGTGACGTGGTCCTCGACCCGGACCACCCCTGTGGACGTGAGCGCGAGGCCGCCGGCGACCAGCACCGACGTCACGGCTCGGCGAAGAAAGGTGTACATCGTCGAACTCCTTGCCTCCAGGATCCGGAGCACCCCGCAGGGTGTGTGGGCGATGCGCGCGTCGCGCGTCGCTCCGGTCAGGCAGGGCTGAGGAGAACGTCGCGCGCGGGCGCGGCAGGGCAGGCGTCGTCGGTGGGGGCGGCGCTCGACGTGACGAGCACGGCGCGCGCCGGGACACCCGCGGACACCGGGGCGGCGTCCGGCCCCGCGCGCGGGGTCACCGAGCCCGTGCCGGGGGCGGCCCAACCGGCCTGCGAGGCGGCGGATGCGGGCGCCGGTGCGCGGTGCCGCGGCGTGGAGATCGCGACGTCCTCGAGCACGACGGCCCCCGGACCGCTGGCGACGTAGACGGTCGCCGTGACGACCGCGGGAGCCTCGGGCTGCGACCTGCCGGGCCCCGGCGCGGGCTGCCACGGCGTCTGCAACGCCGGTTCCGTGTCCAGCACGGGTACGACCACGGGCGGCGGCGCGACGTCCTCGACCTTCGGGGTGGGGGCGGGTGCGGCCGCCACCTGGCCACGGGCCGCAGGACCGTGCGGAGCCGGCTTGCGCACGGTCTCGCGCCGCTCGCTGGTGATGGTGACGAGCGCCGGGCCGGGCGCCGCCGTGGTGACGACAGCCGCCGTGGCCGGCAGCGTGACCTGGACCGACGCCTCCACGCTGCTCGTGGTCCGGGTGCTGCGCGTGGCGGCCGGGCTGGTGACGGTGCTCGGTCCGGTGTCCTCGGTGGACGCAGGCTCCGGCTCGACGACCGGTTCCGCGGGCTCGGGGTCGGGCTCGGGCTCGGGGTCGGGCTCGGTCGACGGCTCACCCGGATCGGGCGTCACGACGGGGTCGGGTGTCTGCCCCGGGTCCGGCGTCGCCCCCGGGTCGGGCGTCGCTCCGGGGTCCGGCGTCGGTGCGGGGTCGGGCGTCGGTGCGGGGTCGGGCGTCGGTGCGGGGTCAGGCGTCCCGCCCGTGTCGGGCGTGGCGGGCGCGTCCAGGGGGTCCGCGGAGCCGTCGGGCTCCGCCGTCGCGAACGGGGCGGTCCCGGCCGCCGCCGGCCCGACGGGGACGTGGGCGTCGAGGGCCGTGAGGACCTCCGCGGCCGGGCTGTCGAGCCCCGGCACCCCGACGCCGGGCGACCCGTCCTCGTCCGTCGCGGCGTGGGCACCGCTGCCCAGCGCGACCTGCAGGAGGACGAGGAGCAGACCGCCGAGCAGCGCGACGAGGGCGCGGCGGAGCCACGTCTCTGCTCGCCCCGACTGCTGCGCGTGCATCCCCGGATCCTCCCCCGGTGCGCGTCTGCCGTAGACGCGCATGGCCTCAGTATGCGGCCTCAACCACCGCAAGGCTCACTATTCGGCACATCTGGTGGGATTCGACCGCCCACGTCGACACGTGCGCAACCCGCGACCCCGTCGGATCGCGGCACCGGGCGTGGGCGAGCGGCGCGCCGCGGCAGCAGGGGGTGCCGACGCCCCGCGCAGGGCCCCGACAGACCCCGCGCGGGGCAGTGGTCGACCCGACCCGCCGCCTCGCAGCCGCGACGTGTCAGGGGCTGCTGAGCACCGCGTCGACGACCACGATGAGGAAGGCGCCCGTCGAGGCCAGGAAGGCCCGCAGCGCCCAGACCAGCGTCCGTGAGTGCACCCGCACGACGACGCTCCCTTCCGCGCGTCTCCGTTGACCCGCTGCGCCGACCGTACGGCCCAGGACCACCGATCGCAGCACCGGGCGGGGTGAAGTCGCACGTCAGCGACCGTTTCGCCCCGTTCGCGGCAGTCCGCGGTCACCCGTTCGCACCGCGGTCAGGGGCGTGTCGTGAACGTCTGCACCGGGCCCTCCACCTGCCCGAGGGAGCTGTGCGCCACCACGCGGAACCGGTACGCCGTGCCGGGGGCCAGGTCCGTCAGCGCCACCTGCGCGGCACGCTCGTACGTGGCGGAGCCGAGGTCGAGGGTGGCCGTGCGGGCCCCCGGCAGCGTGGTCCCGTGCTCGACCCACGCGACCGTCCCGACGCCGTGGGGGTGCACGCGCAGCTCGACGCGCGCCCCCGTGCGCGTCACGCTCGTCGCCGGCAGCGGACGCACCGTCGGCGGGCCGGGCGTGTGGAACCAGCCCGCCCGGGTGGTCTCCGCCTCGGTGACGGCCGTGACGTCCCACGTGTAGCGCGTCCCGGGCCGCAGACCCTCGACGGCGGCGTCGACCTGCTGCGTGCCGTGGCGCGCCACGAGCGGCACGAGGTGCACCCCCTCCGTGCCCGCCTCGCTGCGCCATGCGAAGCGCGCGCCACCGACCGGTCCGCCGGTGTCGACCCACGCCCGCAGGCCCACGGATGTCGACGTCAGGCCGTGCGCCAGCGTGCCGACGACGCGAGGTGCCGCGGCGACGCGCACGGTCGCACGGTCGACGGCGGTGGCCCCCGTGGCGTCCGTGACGGTGAGGGTCGCGGTCCAGGTGCCGGGCGCGTACCCGTGCCGGACGGGCTCGGCAGGGTGGCCGACGCCCGCGGACGTCGTCCCGTCGCCGTGGTCGAGGGTCCACGCGGCCACGCCGGTGCCCGGCGCCGCCCCCGTACCCGTGCTCGCGGCGAGGTCGAAGGTCACCGGGGACGTCGAGGGCACCGCGGCGCGCGGCGCGGACAGCCACGCGCTCGGCCGCGCGCGCACGTCCCGCGCGGCCTCGCGGAACGCGGCGGTCGCCGCGGGCGACGGGGCGAGCCGCCAGTCGCACGTCCCCACGGTGTCGAAGTACACCGCGGCCTCGAGCTGGGGCCACGACCTCAGGTACGCGAACGCCTCGCGCAGCCAGCGGGCGCGCCGCCCGGGGTCCGCGGCGTCCTCGACCGAACCCCACTCGGGCAGCACCGCCGGCTTGCCGTGCACGGCGGCGAACTCCCGCAGGCCCTGGGTGGCCGTCGCCAGCGACCGCCACTCCGGCGGCACGCTCGTGCGGCAGGCCGCCCAGTTGTACACGTCGGCCCCGATGCGGTCGACGACGTCGTCACCGGGGTAGAAGCCGCCCCCACCGGGGTCGCTGCGCGGGCGGCTCACCGCCACGGGCGAGGTGACCCAGGTCCACAGCGCGTTCGTCACGCCCTCCGAGCGCATCACCTGCACCCAGTGGCGCCACGCGGCGACGAACTGCGCGGCCGTGCCGTACGACGGGGACGCGATGTCGGCCTCGTGGTGCAGCGTCAGGTACACCACGGGTCCGAGCGCCGCGGCCTGCGCGGCGTGCGTGCGGATCTGCTCGTCCACCTCGCCCGCCGCGATCTGCCCCCACGTGAGGCGACGACCGTCCAGGTGCTGCGGCAGCACCGACACCAGGGGGATGCGCCCGCGGGCCACGGCGCCCGCCACCGCGGGGGCGTCGAGCGGGTCGTCCCAGCGCAGGAAGACACGCTGCACGTCGAGCCGCCGGCCGAGCGCCTCCTCGTAGGCCGCGGCTGCCTCCGCGGTCGTCGCGTACGGCTCGCGCGGCACGAAGGCACCGACGAGCGGCTGGTCCTCCGCCGCGCGTGGCGTGGCGGGGGGCGCGGAGGGAGAGGCGTCGGGTGTCGCACCGGGTGCGGTCGTGGCGAGCAGGGCGACGACGAGCCCGGGGCCGACCACGGCCGCGCGCACCCGGCGCCAGGCCCGGTGCCGGCCGGACGGACGGTGCCACGACATGCTGCCCCCCGCGGGCGCCCCTGCGCCGGGTGGTGCTCCGGCCCGCCCGGCGACCGGCACCCCGGTCCGTCCATGGTCGCCCGGCACCCCGTGGTGCGCGCGGTGCGGGAGTGCGCTGCGCGACGACGGCGGGCGCCGGCCGTGGCCGGGCACCCGCCGTCGTGGGGCCGTCGAGCCGTCAGAAGCCCTGCGCGACCCGGTAGTAGACCTGGTTCCAGCGCACCTGGTCGGCGAAGCCGCGGCGCGTGGTGGACTCGTCGATCACGAGCAGCTCGGTGCGGGCCAGCTCGGCGAAGATCTCCCACGCCTCGATACCCACGGCCGTGGTCAGCACCGTGTGGTGCGCACCGCCGGCGGTGAGCCAGCACTCGGACGACGTCGTGAAGTCCGGGCGCGGCTCCCACACGGCGCGTGCGACGGGCAGGTGCGGCAGGTCGGCCGTCGGCGGGACGACGTCCACCACGTTGGCCGTGAGGCGGAACCGCTCGCGCATGTCGGCCAGCGAGACGACGACGCCCGGGCCGGCGTCGGTGTCGAACACCATGCGGACCGGGTCCTCCTTGCCGCCGATGCCCAGCGGGTGGATCTCCACGCGGGGCTTCGACGTCGTGAGGGTCGGGCAGATCTCCAGCATGTGCGCGCCGAGGATCTTCTCCGCGCCGGGGGTGAGGTCGTAGGTGTAGTCCTCCATGAGCGAGGCGCCGCCGGGCAGCCCGGCACCCATGACCTTGGCGACGCGCACGAGCACGGCCGTCTTCCAGTCGCCCTCGGCGCCGAACCCGTAGCCCTGGGCCATGAGCCGCTGCACGGCCAGACCGGGGAGCTGGCGCAGGTCGCCCAGGTCCTCGAAGTTCGTCGTGAAGGCCTTCGCACCACGCTCGGTGAGGAAGCCCTCGAGCGCGATCTCCTGGCGCGCGGCGTAGCGCAGCGACTCGTGGCGGTCGCCGCCGCGGCGCAGCTCGGGCACCACGTCGTACAGGTCCTCGTACTCGGCCACGAGGGCGTCGACGCGCGCGTCGTCCACGGCCTCGACTGCCGCGACCAGGTCGTTGACGCCCCAGGTGTTGACCGAGACGCCCAGGCGGATCTCCGCCTCGGTCTTGTCGCCCTCGGTCACCGCGACGTTGCGCATGTTGTCGCCGAAGCGCACCAGGCGCAGGTCCTGCGCGGCGCACCAGCCGGCGGCGGCACGCACCCACGTCCCGATGCGCGCGGTGACGGCCGGGTTCGAGACGTGCCCCGACACCGTGGTGCGGGCCAGGCCGAGGCGCGTGGCGATGTACGCGTACTCGCGGTCGCCGTGCGCGGCCTGGTTGAGGTTCATGAAGTCGAAGTCGATGGTGTCCCACGGCAGCTCGACGTTGGCCTGCGTGTGCAGGTGCAGCAGCGGCTTGCGCAGCAGGTCCAGGCCCGTGATCCACATCTTGGCGGGGCTGAAGGTGTGCATCCACGTGATCACGCCGAGCACGCGGTCGTCGCTGTTCGCGTCGAGCATCGCGCGGCGGATCGCGTCGGAGTCCTTGAGGACGGGCTTCCAGACGACCTTCGCGGGCACGTCGCCCGACGCGTCGAGCGCGGCCGCGACCTCCTGCGACTGCGCGGCGACCTGGCGCAGCGTCTCCTCGCCGTAGAGGTCCTGCGAGCCGGTGAGGAACCAGATCTCCTGGTCGGGGTAGGCCTTGCTCATGGGGGTTCCTTCCCTGCTCAGCATCAGTGCTGGCCGTAGACGTTCTGGTAGCGGGCGTACAGCGAGTCGATGTCGGACTGCGCGATCGGCAGCGGCTCGCCGAGCTGCCGGCTGATGTGGACGGTGCGCGCGACCTCCTCGACCATCACCGCGGCCTTGACGGCGGCCGTGGCGTCCTTGCCGATGGTGAACGGGCCGTGGTTGCGCATGAGCACCGCGGGGCTGCGCGACCCGCGGAGCGTCTCGACGATGCCCCGCCCGATGGAGTCGTCACCGATGAGCGCGAACGGGCCGACCGGGATGTCGCCGCCGAACTCGTCGGCCATCATCGTCAGCGCGCACGGCACCGGCTCGGCGCGCGCCGCCCAGGCCGTCGCGTACGTCGAGTGCGTGTGCACGACGCCGCCCACGTGGGGCAGGTGCGTGTAGACGTACGCGTGCGCGGCGGTGTCCGACGACGGTGCACGGTCGCCGTCCACGAGGTTCGCCTGCAGGTCGCAGACGACCATCGTCTCGGGGGTCAGCTCGTCGTAGGTCACGCCCGACGGCTTGATGACGAGCAGGTCGCGCTCGCTCGGGCCCGCGGGGTCGACGACGACGCGCTGCGAGACGTTGCCCGCGGTCCACACGACCAGGCCCCAGCGCGGCAGCTCGGCGTGCAGCGCGCTGACCTTCTCGCGGGCGTCGGCGACGGCCGCGCGCACGTCGGCCGCGTAGGCGTCGAGGGTGGTGGACATCGGGGGCCTCCTGCGTCGGTGCCCGCGGTGGCGGGCGGGGTGGTCCGGCGCGGACGGCGCCGGGTGCGCGTCGAGCGCGGGGGTCAGAGCGCCTCGGTGGCGGCGCGCTCGACGGCCAGGCCGGCCTCGTAGCGCCCCAGCCACGCGGCGTACCCGGCGACGTCGGCCGGGTCGGGCTGCGCGACGTCGAGCTCGGCGTCGGCGAAGACCTGTTCCGTGAGGTACGTCCCGAGGTCGGTCGTCGCGCCGCTCGCGAGGTACCCCGCGAGCACCGCGATGCCCCAGGCGCCGCCCTCACCGGCGGTGCGGCCGACGGCCACGGGCGTGTCGACGGCGGCCGCGAGCAGCCGCTGCGCCACGCCCGCGGTACGGAACAGGCCGCCGTGCGCGAACATCGCGTCGACCTCGACGCCCTCGGCCGTGAGGATCCGCATGCCGAGGCTGAGGGCGCCGAAGGCCGCGTAGACCTGCGTGCGGACGAAGTTGCCGAGCGTCAGGCGGCTGTCCGGCGTGCGGACGACCAACGGGCGCCCCTCGTCGAGGCCCGTCACCGGCTCGCCGGAGAGGTTGTTGTACGCGAGCAGGCCGCCGCCGTCCGCCTCGCCCTCGAGGGCCTCGCGCAGCAGCACGCCGAAGACCTCGTCCGCGCCGGCGTCGGACCCGAGCGCGGTGGCGAAGCGACCGAACACGCCGGCCCACTCCCCCAGCTCGCTCGCGCCGTTGTTGCAGTGGACCATCGCGACCAGGTCACCGGCGGGCGTCGTCACGAGGTCGATCTCGTGGTGCACGGTGGCCAGCGGCTGCTCGAGCACGACCATCGCGAAGATGCTGGTGCCGACGCTGATGTTGGCCGTGCGCGGCGCGACGGACGCCGTCGCGACCATGCCCGTGCCCGCGTCACCCTCCGGGGGGCACAGCGGCGTGCCCGCGCGCAGCGCGCCGCTCGGGTCGAGCAGCGCCGCGCCCTCGGCGGTGAGCGTCCCCGCCTCCTGGCCCGCCACGAGCACGTCCGGCAGCAGGTCGGCGAGGTGCTCGACCGGCAGGCGGTCCGCGACGTGCGCGTCGAAGCGAGCGAGCAGGTCGGCGTCGTAGTCGCGCGTGGCGGGGTCGACCGGGAACATGCCGGACGCGTCGCCGACGCCGAGGACCCTGCGGCCCGTCAGGCGCCAGTGCACGTACCCGGCGAGCGTCGTGACGAAGCGGACGTCGGGGACGTGCGGCTCGGCGTCGAGGACCGCCTGGTACAGGTGCGCGACCGACCAGCGCAACGGCACGTTGTAGCCGAGCAGCTCGGTGAGCTCGGCCGCCGCAGGCCCGGTGGACGTGTTGCGCCAGGTGCGGAACGGCACGAGCAGCTCGTCGTCCGCGTCGAACGCGAGGTAGCCGTGCATCATCGCGGACACACCGATCGCGGCGAGCGACGTGGGGCGCACGCCGTGCCGCCGCTCGGCGTCGTCGAGCAGGTCGGCGACCGCGGCGCGCAGGCCCTCCCACACGGCGTCGAGCGAGTACGTCCACGTGCGGTCGACGTACTGGTTCTCCCACGCGTGGCCGCCGCTCGCGAGCGGCACGTGGTCCTCGCCCACGAGGACGGCCTTGATGCGGGTCGAGCCGAGCTCGATGCCGAGCGTGGCCCGGCCCTGCGCGATGCTCTCGCGCGCCGCGGCCCGGCGGGCGTCCTCGTCGTGCTGCTGCACCATCGCGTGCTGCTCCCTCTCCGGGCCCCGTCGCCCGAGGTCGTCCTCACGAGCCGCCGCGCGGAGAGGCGCGGCACCGCTGATGTTAACGATCACATGCTGCGGACGCCAGCTACCCGGTCACCCGTCGCGCACCGCACCCGGCGCACCCGACGAGCGACGCACGACGATCTCCGGCGCGATCGTCGCCTGCGTCGGCTCACCGCCCGCGAGCGCGTCCACCACGGCCTGCACCGCGCGTCGCCCGAGCTCGTCGAAGTCCTGCCGCACGGTGGTCAACGGCGGCGTGTAGAACGCCGTGCCCGGCTCGTCGTCGAACCCCACCACCGCGACGTCCTCGGGCACCCGCACGCCCGCCTGCGCGAACGCCGCGAGCAGCCCGAGCGCGAGCTGGTCGTTGGCCGCGAACACCGCCGGCGGCAGCCCCTCGCGCACCAGCGCGACGCCCACCGCGTACCCGTCCGCAGCCGACCACCCCCCCGGCGCGGTGCTCCGGCACCGCGAGCCCCGCACCCTCCAGCGCGTCGCGCCAGCCGCGCAGGCGGTCGCGGGCGTCGTACCACTCCTGCGGCCCGGCGACGTGCAGCACCGTCTCACGACCGGACGCGAGCAGGTGGTCGGTGGCGAGCCGACCGCCCGCCACCTGGTCCACCGCGACCGTCGGCAGGGCCACGCCCTCGCGGACCGACGACACCAGCACCACCGGCACGGGAACGTGCACGCCGCCGACCGCGTCGACCGTGCCGCTGCTGGGTGCGACCACGACGACACCGTCGACACCCTGCGCGAGGAAGTGCTCGATCGCCGCCGTCACCTCGTCGCCGCTGAACGCGCGCAGCGTCGCGACGGAGACGTAGAACCCCGCGTCGCGCGCCGCCTGCTCGAACGCGACGAGCGTGCTCGTCGGGCCGAACAGCGCGGTCGCCGGCGTGATGACGCCGAGCGTGCCGGTGCGCCGCGTCACCAGCGCGCGCGCCGCGAGGTTGGGCCGGTAACCGAGCGTCGCGATGGCCTCGAGGACGCGCTCGCGCGTCGCCGGGCGCACGCTCGGGTGCTCGTTGAGGACGCGCGAGACCGTCTGGTGGCTGACGCCCGCGAGCGCGGCCACGTCGTTCATGGCGGGTGGCCGGCCCGCGCGGGAGCGCAGGGGGCGGCCCGACGCCGGCGCGACGGGCCCGGCGGGGGCCCGGGGATCGACGGGCATCGGGTCAGCTCGCGCCGAGCTCGCGCGAGCGCTCGGCGGCCGCACGGACACCCGCGACCAGGCCGGCGCGCACGGCGTGCGCGTCGAGCGCCGCGACGCCCGCGACCGTCGTGCCACCGGGCGACGAGACGCGCTCACGCAGCACCGCCGGGTGGTCGCCCGTCCGCGCGACCATCGCGGCCGAGCCCTCGACGGTGGCCACCGCGAGCCGCGAGGCCAGGTCGCGTGGCAGGCCCAGCAGGACCCCGGCCTCGGCGAGCGCGTCGATCACGTAGAACACGTACGCCGGGCCGGAGCCGGACAGCGCGGTGACCGCGTCGAGGTGCTTCTCCGCGACGCGGACCACGAGGCCCGTCGCCGCGAGCACCCGCTCGACGAGCGCGAGGTGCTCGTCACCCGCGGCGGCACCCGGCGCGATGCCGCTGGCGCCCTTGCCGATCAGCGCGGGCGTGTTCGGCATGACCCGCACCACCGGTGTGCCGGCGGGCAGCGCGTCCTCGTAGACGCGCAGGGGCACGCCCGCGGCGACGCTGACGACGAGCGCGCCGTCCCGCAGCACGGGCGCGAGCTCCGCGAGCGCCGCCGGCACGACGTCCGGCTTCACGGCCAGCAGCACGACGTCGGCGGAGGCGACCGCGTCCCGGTTGCCCGCGACGCGCACGTCGTGCTCCCGCGCGAGCGCATCGGCCTTGGACGCGTCCTGGTCGGCCACCGTCACCCGGTCCCCCGGCCACCCGCCCGCGCGCAGCGCCGCCACGAGCGTGCCGCCCATGACGCCGCCGCCGAGCACCGCCACCGCGGGCGTGACCCCCGTGTCCTGCGTCCCCATCGACCCTCCGTGCGTCTCGCGGCCGCGGTCCACGACCACCCCGAGCGTACTGGCCACCTCCCGTCCCCCTGCCGCCGCGTATCAGGGCAGGAGCAGCAGGCCGTCGGTGAGCAGGCCGCGGACCGTCGGGAGGACGTCGGCGGCCACGTCCCCGGCCGGGACGTCGAGCAGCGCGCCCAGTGCACCCACGATCTGCCCCGCCGTGAGCTCGCCGTCGCACGCACCCACGAACGCCGCGAGCGCCGTGCCGGCCTGCACCGCACGTCCGAACCCCCCGCCCTGGCGCAGCAGCACGACGCGCGGGTCGGCCGCGCCGGGCTGCAGGTAGCGCTCCTCGGTGACGTCGGGCGCGACCGTGAGGCGCAGGTCGGCCAGGGCGTCGTCGGGGAGCGCCGTCACCGCGTCGTGCGCTGCGAGACCTGCCGCGAGCACGGGACCCAGCGGCTGGCGGACCGGCCCGGTCTGCTGCTCCAGGCGCCGCAGCGTCGGGCGGCCCGTGACGGGCCTGCGCAGCGTGACGACGCCGAAGCCGACGGACGCGACGTCGCGGGACGCCAGGTCGTCGAGCCACGCGCCGTACCGCGCGTGCCAGGTCGCGCGGTCGGCGGGCGTGGTGCCGCCGTCGCGGATCCACGTCTCGGCGTACTGCGCGGGGTCCTGCTGGTCACGCAGCACGACCCACGCGTCGAGGCCGGACGCGTCGACCCACGCACCGATGCGCTCGTGCCACTCCTCGCCGTCGCGCACCTCCCAGTTGGCCAGCAGCTGCGCGACGCCGCCCGGCGCGAGGACGTCGCCGACGCCCGTCACGAGGTCGCGCACGAGGTCGTCGCCGGACCGGCCGCCGTCGCGGTAGTCGTACGCGGGCACGTCCGCGCCGCGCGGCGTGATGACGAACGGTGGGTTGCTGACGACCAGGTCGAACGTCTCGCCCGCGACGGGCTCGAGCATCGACCCCTCGCGCAGGCTCACGCGGTCCGGGCCCAGGCCCGCGAGCGCCGTGGTGAACCGCGCGAACGCCAGCGCGCGCGGCGACAGGTCCGTGGCGACGACGTGCGCCGCGTGCCGGCTCGCGTGCAGGGCCTGCACGCCGCAGCCGGTGCCGAGGTCGAGGACCCGCTCGCGCGGGTCGCGGACCGTGGCCTGCGCGAGCGTCAGCGAGGCGCCGCCGACGCCGAGCACGTGGTCCGTGCGCAGCGCGGCACCGGTCACGAGCTCACCGAGGTCGGAGGCGATCCACCAGGCGGCCTCACCGGCACCGTCGGTCGCGGCGTAGGGGCGCAGGTCCACGACGGCCCGCACGTCGCCAACCGGGGTGCCGTCGACGAGGCCGAGCCGCCGGGCGCCCTCGACGCCCGTGCGCGGCAGGGCCGCAGCCAGCGCGGCGGCGCTCACGGGCTCCCCGAGCAGGAACGCGCGTGCGAGCACCGCCGCGGGGTCGCCGCCGGCCGCGGTCCCCGGGGCCGTGGCCCGCAGTGCCGGCAGTGCCTCGCCGCGGCCCAGCGCCCCGACTGCGACCTCACCGAGCAGGTCGTCGACGTGCTCGACGCCGTACGCGGCGGCGGCGAGGTCGGCGCGCAGGGCGTCGACGAGCTCGGGGACGACGACGGGGGCCGGGGGCGTGCTCACGGACCCATCGTCGCAGGCGGGAGCGGGGACGAGCGTCGACGGGCCGGGCGACGCGGGTGCGTCAGGGCTCGGGCAGGTGCAGGTCGACGACGAGCGGGCGGTGGTCGCTCGCGACGCCCACGGCCGCCTCGTCGGGCACCCGCGCACCGAGCACGGGCAGCCGCTCGTCGACCAGCACCGCGTCGATCCGCACGCGCGGCACGTCCGCGGGGAACGTCGGCAGGTCCGCCTCGGCGACGCTCGCGGCGTCCTGCAGTCCACCGGCGGCGTCCCGCAGCGCGAGCCACGACGACCCGCCGGGGCGCTCGTTGAGGTCGCCCGCGACCACGACCGGACCGTCGTCGCCGTGCAGCAGGTGCCGCCTCACGAGCTGGACGTGCCTGCTGCGCTCGGCGGCCCGCAACCCCAGGTGCACGACGACCACGCGCACGCCGTCGACGAGGGCCGTCGAGACGCCGCGGCGCGTCAGGCCCAGGCGCCACGGCAGCCGGATCCCGGCAGCGCCGCGCACGCTGCGGTGCGGCACGACGAGGAGCGCCGTCGTGCGCGCTCCCCCGCCGCCGACCGCGACCCGCATGCCGGTGCGGGCGGCGAAGCGCCGCAGCCGCGCGCGGCCCGTCGGACCCCGGGGCGGCTCCTGGACCGCGAGCACGTCAGGGCGCGCGGCGCGGACGACGTCGACGAGCGCGTCGACCTCCTCCCGCAGGCCCCGGAGGTTGTAGGTCATCACCCGCAGGGTGCCGACGTCGCGCGCGCTCAAGCCAGACCTCCGTGTCGACCCCCGGGCTGGGCGTGAGCGTACCGACCCCACGGGCCGACGTCACGGTCCGCATCGTGGGACGGGCGCGTCGCGGGACCGGGCCCGCTCGGCTCCTCGCAGCGCATCGGCGCACCGGGCCCGGTCTCGCGTGGCCCTCGTCCCGACGGGTGGACGCAGGGTCCCGGAATGTACGGTGGCCCGGACCCGGACCCGCACGACGAGAGGACCCCGGTGGAGCACACGTCCCGCCCGTCCCCGACCGCCCCGCCGCTCCCCCGCCGTCGCGGAGGGTCGGCAGCGCGCGCGGCCGTGCTCGTGCTGCTGCTCGCGGCGTGCACGGGCGGCGCGGACGACCCGGACCGCCCGGACGGCCCGGTCGCGTCGCCGGGCGCCGCGACCTCCGACGCGGCCACGCCCGCGGCGCCGGCTGCGAGCCCGCTGCCCCCGGTCGAGGGCGGCGCGTCGGCCGAGTGCCTCGCCGGGACCTGGCAGCTCGACCTCGCGGCGATGCAGCAGGGCCTGCAGGCGGCGGCCGGTGCGGGCGCCGAGGTCGTCGTGGACGGCACCACGACGTACGAGTTCGCCGACGGCGGCGTGCTCCGCGTCGAGGTCGACTCGACGTCCGGCGTGACGTTGACCGCGGGTGACGAGCGGCTCACGTCGTCGTCCCGGTCGACCGGCACGCTGACGGGCACGTGGTCGCTCGACGGCGACCAGCTCGTGGTGTCCGACGTCGACACCTCGGACCTCGACGTGACGACGACGGCGACGACCGACGACGAGGACGTCGACGTCCCGCCCGGCAGTGCCGAGGACACGATCGGCGTCCTGCCGCCCACGCTCGCCACGGTCGGCTGCAGCGCGGACCGGGCCTCGCTCGTCTCCACGCTCGTCACCGACGAGGAGGGCGAGTCCGTCATCCTCGTCCACCCCCTCCACCGCTGACCCACCCCCACCCCCCGGTCCGCGACACGCCGATCCAGCCCCACCCGCAGGCCGCGAGAGGTCGGTCTCGCCCATCGTCCCGCCGTGAGACAGCGATCCAGGACGGGGCCGGATCGACGGCTCACCCGGGGTGGGGACGACGACGGGGCCGGATCGGCCTCTCGTGAGAGGTCGATCCAGCCCCGTTCGTGCCGGCCGGCGTCAGCCGACGAGCTGGACCTCGTGCTCCAGGCGACCCTCGCGGTCGACCTTCGCCGCCCGCAGGCGCGAGGCGATCACCGCGCCGAACGCGATCGCCGTGGCGACCACCGCGATCGACAGGCGCACCACGTGGTTGGCGTCGTCACCGACGGACACCACGACGACGGCCGGCGCGATGAGCACCGACACCAGGTTCATCACCTTGATGAGCGGGTTGATCGCCGGGCCGGCGGTGTCCTTGAACGGGTCGCCGACGGTGTCGCCGATGACGGCCGCCGCGTGCGCGGGCGAGCCCTTCCCGCCGTAGTTGCCGTCCTCGATGATCTTCTTCGCGTTGTCCCACGTGCCGCCGGAGTTGGCCAGGAACACCGCCATGAGGACACCCGCACCGATGGCACCGGCGAGGAACCCGGCGAGCGGGCCGACACCGAGGCCGAACCCGACCGCGATGGGCGCGAAGGCGGCGAGGAGCCCGGGGGTCGCGAGCTCACGCAGGGAGTCGCGCGTGCAGATGTCGACGACCTTGCCGTACTCGGGCCGCACCTCGCCCGTCATGATCCCCGGGTGGTCGCGGAACTGACGCCGCACCTCGAACACGATGGCGCCCGCGGCGCGCGTCACGGCGTCGACGGCCAGGCCCGAGAACAGGAACACCGTCGCCCCGCCGAGGATCACGCCGACGAGCGTGACCGGGCTGATGATGTCGTACGACAGCATCGCGGCGACGAGGTCGTCACCGATCTCGCCGGTGACGCCCTCGAGCGCGGTGCGCACCGCGTCGGCGTACGAGCCGAACAGCGCGGTCGCGGCGAGGACGGCCGTCGCGATGGCGATGCCCTTGGTGACGGCCTTCGTGGTGTTGCCGACCGCGTCGAGGTCCGTGAGGATCTGCGCGCCCTCGGGCGTCACGTCACCCGACATCTCCGCGATGCCCTGCGCGTTGTCGCTGACGGGCCCGAACGTGTCCATCGCGACGATGACGCCGACGGTGGTGAGCAGGCCGCAGCCCGCGAGCGCGATGAGGAACAGGGCGAGCGGCACCGAGCCCCCGGCGACGAGGAACACGCCGCAGATGGCGGCCGCGATGATGCCCGCGGTGTACACGGCCGACTCGAAGCCCACGCCGATGCCCGACAGCACGACCGTGGCCGCACCCGTGAGCGTGGTGCGCGCGACGTGCAGCGTGGGCTTGCTCGTCGTGCCCGTGAAGTAGCCGGTCACCCACAGGATGACGCCTGCCAGGACGACCCCGATGAGCACCGCGACCGACGCCACCAGCCGGGGGTCGCCGCCGTGGTCCTGGAGGCCGGCGGTGCCGCCGGTGAGCGAGTCGAACGTCGACGGCAGGTACGCGTACGCCGCGATCGTCGCGAGGACGACACCCACGAGCGCCGACACGTAGAAGCCGCGGTTGATCGCCGCCAGCCCGCTCTCGGTGCCGCGCACCCGGGTGATCGCGACGCCGAGCGCCGCGACGAGCGCACCGACCGCCGTGACGATGAGGGGGAAGACCATGCCCTCCTCGCCGAAGGCCGCGCGGCCCAGGATGAGCGCGGCGACGAGCGTCACGGCGTACGACTCGAACAGGTCGGCGGCCATGCCCGCGCAGTCGCCGACGTTGTCGCCGACGTTGTCCGCGATGGTCGCGGCGTTGCGCGGGTCGTCCTCGGGGATGTTCTGCTCGACCTTCCCCACGAGGTCCGCGCCCACGTCGGCGGCCTTGGTGAAGATGCCGCCGCCGACGCGCATGAACATCGCGAGCAGCGCCGCGCCGAAGCCGAAGCCCTCGAGCACCGCCGGTGCCTCGCCGCGGTAGAGCAGGACGACGAGCGCCGCGCCTACCAGGCCGAGGCCGACGACGGCCATGCCGACGACGCCGCCGGTGCGGAACGCGATGCGCGCACCCTCGGCCCGGCCGTCGGGCCCGTCGGCGGCCGCCGCGACACGCACGTTCGCGCGCGTCGCCAGCCACATGCCGAGGAACCCGATCGCGGCGGAGAACCCGGCGCCCACGAGGAAGAAGATCGAGCGCCCGAGCTTGACCCCGCTGTCCCCCGGCAGCAGGAACAGCAGGGCGCAGACGACGGCCGCGAACAGCGCGAGCGTGCGGAACTGACGACTCAGGTACGCCGAGGCGCCTTCCTGGACGGCCTGGGCGATCTGTTGCATCGAGGCCGTGCCCTCACCGGCCGCCAGGACCTGGCGACGGAGCACGGCGGCGACCACGAGGGCCGCCAGTCCGATCACGGCGATGGCCGTGACGATCGTGATGCTCGTGGCACCGAGCTGCATGCATCCTCCTCGACACACACGGCGCGAACCCCCTGTACGCGCCCCGCCGCGCGGCCTCGTTGCCGTCGGACCGGGCGAGTCTAGCGGGGGGTGTGACGCAGGTCGCACCCGACCAGCACTCGGGCGCCACGGGCGCGTCGGACGTCAGCCCGCGAGCGCGGCGTCCAGCGTCTCGTGGATCGTGAACACCTCGGTGAGGCCGGTGATCCGGAAGACCTTCAGCAGCCGCTCGGAGTCGACCACGAGGTCGAGGCGCCCACCCGCCAGGCGCACCCGCTTGAGCGTGCCCACGAGCAGGCCGAGCCCCGTGGAGTCCATGAACGTCACGCCCGTGAGGTCGACGAGCAGGTCGGTGCGTCCCGCGGCGAGCAGGTGGGCGACGCGCTCGCGCAGGCGGTCGGCCGACGCCACGTCGATCTCGCCGCCGACGTGCACGACCGTGCGCGCACCGACGTCCTCGGTGGTCACCCGCACCTCCATGCCAGGGCCTCCCCGTGTGCCGTCGCGTCGTGTGCATTCAAGCACCCGCGGCCCGCGGCCGCCGTCCGTGCGGACGGATGCGCCCGTCCACCCCAACCTTTTCGGCCCGTCGTCCGTCACCATGTGCATGAGACCCGCCGCGGGCGCCGCCGGCCCCGACGGGAGCACCGTGACCACCTGGCAGGACGCGCTGGACGAGCTCGTCCGCACGCGCGGCCGCGCCCTCGTGGGCTACGCCTACCTGCTGACGGGCGACAGCCGCGAGGCCGAGGACCTCGTGCAGGACGCCCTCGTGCGGACCTTCACGCGCGGCCGCGGCACGCGTGAGGTCGCGTCGGCCGAGGCGTACGTGCGGCGCACGATCCTCACGACGTACGTGGACGGGTTCCGGCGCCGCAAGCGCTGGGCGTCCATCCGGCACCTGACGGCCGTGCCCGAGCCGACACCGCCCGACGGACCGCACGCCGGACCCGAACCCGTCGTCACGACGCGCGTCGCGGTGCAGCAGGCGCTCGCGCTGCTCCCCCCGCGCGAGCGCGCCTGCATCGTCCTGCGGCACTTCGAGGACATGACGGTGGCCCAGGTCGCCGACGCCCTGTCCCTGTCCGTCGGCACCGTCAAGCGGTACCTGTCGGACGCCACCCGCACGCTCGAGCAGCACCTCGGCGACCTCGCCGGCGCCGACGACGAGCCTGCCCACGTCACCGACGAGGTCCTCGTCACCGTCCGGAGGGCCCGATGACCACACGCCTGGACCTCGCGCTGCAGGAGGTCGCCGACGCCGCCGGGGCGGGCAGCGCCCTGGCCGGCCCCGACGCACCCGGCACGGCGGCGCTCGTCGAGTCGCTCACCGCCCGCGTCCGGCGGCGCCGCGCGGTGCGCACGGCGACCACGGGCGCCGTCGCCGCGAGCGTGGCGGCGGCCGTCGCGCTCGTCGTCCCGCAGCTCACGCGGGAGGTGACGCCCGCGGGCGACCCGGACGCCGCTCCGGGCGAGTGCCGCTCCGGCGTGCAGACGCTGCCGTCGGGTGAGCGGGACACGCTCGACGTCGCCCTGGGTCACCGCGTCGAGGACGGCGTCGCGCAGATCGCAGGGCCGGGCGCCGGCGCGCACCTGGGGACGTGGCAGGGCCGGGAGGCGGATCTCATGGTCAGCGTCTCGACGATCCCCGACGCGGGCGTCGGCACGACGCGCCTGCGGCTGCTGGTGACGCAGGACGACGTCGTCGTCGGGACCGCGCACGAGCTGCTGTCGGTCGTCCCGACGGCGACCTCGCAGGTGCGCGAGGCCTTCCCCCCCGCTCGACGCACAGGACGAGGACGTCGACGTGTACCCCCTGGAGGACGTCGGCGGGTGGTGGGAGGCCGAGGACGTGGCCACGGGCACGCCGCGTGTCGCGCAGGGTGTCTCGCTCGGCCTGGCCGGGTGCGGCGGCACCGGGCCCCTGGCCCCCGGGACCTACCAGGTGTACGCCACGACGGTCGACTCCGTGGGGACCGCGCGGGGCTCGGCCGGCCCGTGGGACCTGACGGTCGCGGAGGGCGGGCCCGAGGCGCGCGCGCTGCCCGACGGGTTCCCCGACGTGCCGCTCCTCGGCGGGCGGCTCGTCACGGCCCACCGGCACGGCGACGGGTGGGCGGCGGAGATCGTCGCGCCGGGTGCCGACCGTGCCCGGGCGGCGACGGACCTGCTGGTCGAGGCGGCCGAGCGCGTCCCCGGGAGCGACCCCGCCGACCCCGCCGCCCTGACGTGGCCGTACGAGGGTGTGCTCTTCACCGGGGCGGGCGTCGCCCTGCCCGCGTGGGCGGTCCAGGCGGTCGCCTCGCAGACGCCGGACGGAGAGCCGTCCGTGGTGTACATCCTCACGCCGCGCTCGTGAGCACCTGAGACGTCCCCCGGCCCTGCTACAACGGTCCGGGGCCCTCGCGCGTCCAGGCTGGTGACGGGACCCCGTCGACCCAGGACGCTCGGGAGGTGCCAGGTGCGCGGCAGCACGGACACCGACGACACGCTCGCCGTGCTCGCACGCGAGCGCGGTCGCGCGCTGTTCGGGTACGCCTACCTGCTGACGGGCGACCGCGGCGCCGCCGAGGACCTCGTGCAGGACGCGCTCGTCCGCACGTTCTCGCGCCTGCGGGCCGGCACGGACGTCGTGCACGCCGAGGCGTACGTCCGCGCGGCCGTGCTGCGCGGGCACCTCGACGCGTTGCGCCGCAGGCAGCGCTGGGCGGCCGTGCGGCACCTGCTGCACGCCGACCACGACGAGACCGTGCGCGACCCGGCCGCGGCCGTCACCACGGGCTCGGCCGTGCAGGACGCGCTCGCGACCCTGGCCCCGCAGGAGCGCGTGGCCGTGGTCCTGCGGCACGTCGAGGACCTCACCGTCCCCGACGTCGCCGAGCGCATGGGCCTCGCTGTCGGCACCGTCAAGCGCTACCTGTCGACGGGGTCCGCCAAGCTCGCGCAGCGGCTGGGCCCGCTGCCCGACGACGAGCACGTCGTCGTCCGCACCCGGGAGGCACGATGAGCACGGACCGGCACCCCCTGGACGACGCCCTGGCCGAGGCCGAGCGCGAGGGCGCGACGTACGAGGTGCCCGTGGAGCTCGTCCGGGTGCGGGCACGTCGGCGGCGGCGGGCGCGTACTGCGGCGCGTGGCGGTGTCGCGCTGGCGGCCGTCGGCGCGGTCGCCCTCGCCCTGCCGCTGCTGCCGGGGGTGCGAGACGGTGCGCCGACGGCCGACGACGGCGAGGCCTGGGAGGCGCCCGGCGACCTGTGCGGCCAGCGGTACGAGGCGTCGTCCAGCGCCGACTCGCCGCTGGACGTGACCCTGACGACCACGTCCGAGATCGGTCCCGATCGGATCGCCCGGACGAGCACCGTGGTCGAGTACGACCGGGAGCGGGTGCGCGAGGTCGGTTCCCTCAGCTACGAGGTCGTGCTGCTGCGCGACGGTGTCGTGGTGGCCGTCGACGGCGCCGGCCCCGAGCTCGAGCACGACCTCGATCTTCACCTCACGCAGGTGGAGCGGCCGCCCGCACCGCCCGGGGCCGACGCCTGGACGACCAGCGTCTACCTCGCCTCCTGCGCGTCGTTCCCCGACGGCCCGACGGACGTCGCGGTGCCCGCCGGCAGCTACGAGCTGGCGCACACCGAGGACGTCGACTGGGTCGCGCCCGACGGCAGTGTCCACACCGTGCGCGTCGTGGAGCGATCGCCCGTCACCGTGACCGGGGACGGGCAGGTGCCCGAGCGCTCACCCGACACCTGCGGGACGGACGCGTCGCGCCTCGCCGCGCTCGCCGCCGACGAGGACGCGTTCCCCGTGACGCTCGACGCGAACGTGCCCGTCACCGCCGCGGCCGGGTCGAACCTGCGGATCACCGTGCGCGCCACCAACGACGGCCCCGACCCGCTGGAAGGGCGGACGGGGAACCCGCGGATCGTCCTCACGCGCGACGGGCGGGTCGTCAGCGAACCCGGCGCGCTGGGCGAGCGACTGTACGACGCGACCGTGCCGCCCGGGGGCTCGCTCACCTACCCGGCGTGGAGCTCCCTGGAGGAGTGCGTGCCGCTCGGCGTCGGGCGGCACGGCGGCGTCGCCGTCGGCGACGCCCTGCCGCCCGGGGACTACCAGGTGTGGCTCACCCTGCGGCCGCTGTTCCACGAGCCCGACGGCACGGACGAGAGCTTCCGCAACGAGGTGCTCCTGGTCGGCGGGCCCTGGCCACTCACGCTGGAGTGACGGGCCGGCGTCACCCCCGGTGCAGGCGCTCGCGCGGGACCCGCGCGAGCGCCTCCTGGTACTCGTCGGTCGCGCCGTCGGGGCGCACCTGCTGCAGCACGTGGTCCCGCACGCCGAGGTCCGCGAGCGCCGTGGTGAGCTCGGTGACGTCGGCGTCGGCGAGGACCGTCGGGTCGACGGTCGTGCGGACCTGCACGTCGACGCCGCTGTCGAGCACGAGCCGCAGCGACGCGAACGCCTTGTCGGCCGTCGTCGTGGGGCCGCCGGTGCGCGTGATCGCCTGGTACAGCCGCGCCGGCGCCTTGACGTCCAGACCCACCCAGTCGACGTACGGCAGCAGCTCCCGCAGCCGCGACGGGTAGGCGCCGGCGGTGTGCAGGCCCACGAGGAACCCCGCCTCCTTGACCTCGCGCGCCGCCGCGACGACACCGGCCTGGCGCGTCGGCTCGCCGCCGGACAGCACGAGGCCGTCGAGCAGCCCGCGGCGCCGACGCAGCAGGTCCGCCACGCGCGACCAGGGGACGACGCCCGGCAGCCGGGTGTCGAGGATCGCGCTGTTGTGGCAGTAGGTGCACCGCCACGGGCAGCCCTGCAGGAACGCCGTGGCGACCAGCCGGCCGGGCCAGTCGACCGTGGACAGCGGGGTGAGGCCCGCGATCTGCAGCGACGTGGCCCGGCACTCCCAGTCACCGGGCCGCCCCTCGGCGGGGCGGCCCTCGTCGGGACGGTCCTCGTCGGGACCGTACGAGCCCGAGGTCGTCACGCCCGTGCACCCACCGGCTCGACGAACGGCGTGCGCTCGGTGTGCTCGCCCTTCTTGCCGATGTTGAACGAGCTGACGGGCCGGTGGTAGCCCATGACGCGCGTCCACACCTCGCACGTCGTGACGATGCCGTCCTCCTCGCACGTCGGGCACGTGGCGTGCTCGCCGGACAGGTAGCCGTGGGCGGGACAGATGGAGAACGTCGGGGTCACCGTGAGGTACGGCAGCCGGAACGTGCTCAGCGCGCGCTTGACCAGCTCGCGGCACGCCTCGGGGGTGGAGATCCGCTCCGACATGTACAGGTGCAGGACCGTGCCGCCGGTGTAGCGGGTCTGCAGCTCGTCCTGCCGCTCGAGCGCCTCGAACGGGTCGTCGGTGAAGCCCACCGGGAGCTGCGAGGAGTTCGTGTAGTACGGGTTGGCCGAGGTGCCGGCCTGCAGGATCGTCGGGTAGCGCTTGCGGTCCTCCTTGGCGAACCGGTACGTCGTGCCCTCCGCGGGGGTCGCCTCGAGGTTGTAGAGGTTGCCCGTCTCCTCCTGGAACTCGACCATCCGCGCCCGGACGTGGTCGAGGACGCGCAGCGCCATCGCGTGCCCGCGCTCGTCGGTGATGTCGAACAGGTCGCCCGTGAAGTTGCGGACCATCTCGTTGAGGCCGTTGACGCCGATCGTCGAGAAGTGGCTGTCGAGCGAACCGAGGTAGCGCCGCGAGTACGGGAACAGGCCCTCGTCCATGAGCCGCTGGATGGTGACGCGCTTGAGCTCCAGGGACGTGCGCGCCAGGTCCAGGAGCCGGTCGAGGTCGGCGACGAGCGCCGCCTCGTCCCCGGGGTGCAGGAAGCCCAGTCGCGCGCAGTTGATGGTGACGACGCCGATCGAGCCCGTCTGCTCGCCCGAGCCGAACAGACCGTTGCCGCGCTTGAGCAGCTCGCGCAGGTCCAGCTGCAGTCGGCAGCACATCGAGCGCACGTCACCGGGCTCCATGTCGGAGTTGATGAAGTTCTGGAAGTACGGCAGCCCGTACTTGGCCGTCATGGCCCACAGCCGCTGCGCGTTCTCCGACTCCCACGGAAAGTCCTTCGTGATGTTGTACGTCGGGATCGGGAACGTGAAGACGCGGCCCGACGCGTCGCCCTCGGTCATGACCTCCATGTAGGCGCGGTTGATCATGTCCATCTCGGGCTGCAGGTCGCCGTACGTGAAGTCGCACGGCTCGTCGGCGACGAACGGTGTCTGGTCGGCGAGGTCCGCCGGGCACGACCAGTCGAACGTGAGGTTGGTGAACGGGGTCTGCGTGCCCCACCGCGACGGCACGTTGAGGTTGTAGATCAGCTCCTGGATGCCCTGGCGCACCTCGGTGTACGTGAGGCGGTCGAGCCGCACGTAGGGCGCCATGAACGTGTCGAAGCTGCTGAACGCCTGGGCGCCGGCCCACTCGTTCTGCATCGTGCCGAGGAAGTTGACGATCTGGCCGATCGCGGCGCTGAAGTGCTTGGGCGGGCGTGCCTCGACCTTGCCGGGGACGCCGTTGAGCCCCTCCTGCAGGAGCGTGCGCAGCGACCAGCCGGCGCAGTAGCCGGAGAGCATGTCGAGGTCGTGGACGTGCAGGTCGCCCTCGCGGTGGGCGTGGCCGACCTCGGGCGGGTAGACCTCGCTCAGCCAGTAGTTGGCGACCACCTTGCCGGCGGTGTTGAGGATCAGCCCGCCGAGCGAGTAGCCCTGGTTGGCGTTGGCGTTGACGCGCCAGTCGCTGCGGTCCAGGTACTCGTCGATCGACGAGACGACGTCGACGATCGGGCGCTGCGGAGCGGCGGGCTGGGACATGCGGAGGTCTCCTCACGACGGTGGCTGCGGGATGAGCAGAGCACCCAGACCACCGCGGCGACCACTAGATGTTGTGGTCCGACACGCGTGTCGCACCACATGTTCCGACGGGGGATCCTCTCGGCGGGCTTGTGACGGGACCTACGTCCCTCCGGGCGGGTGATTCACGCCCCAGTTTGTGCCGGTGAGACGCGCCCGCTGTCAGGACGGTGCCAGGCGCACCCGGTCGCCCGGTCGCAGCTGCGCGGCCCGCGCGACGCCCGCCGGTGTCAGCACCGCCACGACGGGGTAGCCGCCCGTGACCGGGTGGTCGGGGCCGAACAGCACGGGCCGGCCGTCGTGCGGCACCTGCACCGCACCGAGCACGACACCCTCGGACGCGAGCTCGCCCGTGGTCGCGCGCCTCAGCGGCGGCCCGTCGAGACGCACGGCGACGCGGTTGCTGTCCGCCGAGACGTCCCACACCTGGTGCCACAGCGCGTGGCGCGCCGCGTCGTCGAGGTGGCCGAGGCGAGGGCCGGGGCCGGCGGGGAGCACGATGGTCGTGTTGCCGCGCGGCTCGGCGTCGGACGAGGTCGTGCCGTCGGGGGACGTCTGGTCACCGGATGACGTGCCGCCGTGGGACGCGCCGTCCACGGCCGTGCCGTCGTCGCGCGCGGCCGTGACGTCCGGCAGACCGTCGAACCGCAGGCCGAGCGCGAGCACGTCACCGGGGCGCAGCGGTGCGGGCCCGAGGCCGGACAGCACGTCGCGCGAGCGGGAACCGAGCACCTCGGGCACGTCGACGCCGCCGCGCACGGCGAGCCAGGTCCGCAGGCCGCGCGGCGGCGTGCCGAGGGTGAGCGTCGAGCCCGCGGGCGCGCGCACCGCCACGCCCGTCGGGACAGGCGTGCCGTCGAGGTCCACGGGCAGGACCGCCCCCTCCAGCGCGAACGCCGTCGGCGCCCCGAAGGTGACGACCAGGCCGCCGAGCGTCACCTCGAGGCCGGCGGCGTCGTGCGCGTTGCCCACGAGCCGGTTCGCCCGCGCGAGGGCGGCGGGGTCGGCCGCGCCCGAGCGCGGCACGCCGACGGCCGCGAGACCCGCCCGGCCGAGGTCCTCGACGAGGCTGAGCGGCCCGGGCGCGACGACCGTCAGGGTGCGCGCGGGCGTCGGGTCCGTGCCCGTGCCGACGCGCCCGGCCGTGCCGGTCGTCGCGGCGGTCGACCGCTCGGGCGTGCCGTGCGGCTCCCCCGGTGCGGTGGGCGCGGACGGTGGCCGCGCCGCCGCGCGCACGGCGGCTGCCGGCACCCGTGTGAAGCGCACGACGTCGCCCGGCGCCAGCAGCGCGGCGCGCGCGGCGCCCCGCCCGACGTCGAACATCGTCAGGTCGGTGCGCCCCAGCAGCCGCCACCCACCGGGTGTCGGCGCCGGGTAGACGGCCGTGAACTCCCCCGCGACCGCGACGGAGCCCGCCGGCACCCGCGTGCGCGGGCTGCCCAGGCGCGGCAGGTGCAGGGCTGGGTCGAGCCCGACGACGTACGCGAAACCCGGCATGAAGCCGCCGAAGGCGACCCGGTACCCCTCCGGGCCGCCGGCGAGGTGGCGGGCCACGACCTCCTCGGTGCTCGTCCTCGTCGCACGCGCGACGTCCTCGAGGTCCTCGCCGTCGTAGACCACGGGGATCTCGACCGTGCGCGGAGCGGGGGGCGTCTCGTCGGTCGCTGCGGCGCTCGCCAGTGCGGCGACCTCGCCGGCCCATGCGTCGCGCGTCCGCGCGTGCCCCCGCACCAGGACGGTCCGTGCGGCGGGTACGACGTCGACGACACCCTGCGGTGGGCGCGCGCGCAACCGGGCGTCGAGCGCGCGCACCTCCGGCAGCCCCGGGAGCTCGACGAGCACGGCGTCGCTGCCGTACGGGACGACGACCCCGCTCACGGGCGTGGCACCGCCGTGCCCGGCGGTGGCGCCGGGCTGGTGGTCGACGGCACCGCCGGGCTGGTGGTCGACGGCACGTCCGCGCCGACGAGCGGCGACACCCCGGGGTCGGCGGGTGCGGGGCCGGTGGACCCGGCGAAGGGCCGGACGTCGACGCCTGCGTCGCGCAGCGCGTGCCGCACCGCGAGCGCGAGCGCGACGGCGCCCGGGGTGTCGGAGTGCACGCACAGGGACGCGGGACGCAGGTGGACCGGGGTCCCGTCGACGGCGACGACGACGCCCTCGACCGCGAGCCGCACGGCCCGTTCCGCGGCGGCCGCGGGATCGGTGACCAGCGCGCCCGGCTCGGCGCGCGGCACGAGCGTGCCGTCGGCGCGGTAACCCCGGTCCACGAACGCCTCGACGACCGTGGGCAGGCCGGCGTCCTGCGCGAGCGCGAGCACGCGCGAGCCGGGCAGGCCCAGCACGGCGAGCCCGGTGTCGACGGCGAGCACGGCCTCGACGACGGCGCGTGCCTGCTCCTCGTCGTGCACGACCGCGTTGTAGAGCGCACCGTGCGGCTTGACGTGCGTGACGCGCGCGCCGACGGTCGCGGCGACGGCCACGAGCGCCCCCACCTGGTGGGCGACCTGCGCGCGCAGCACGTCGCGCGGCACGTCGAGCCGCCGCCGGCCGAAGCCCTCGCGATCGTCGTAGGACGGGTGCACGCCGATCGCGACGCCGCGTGCCACTGCGCCCGCGCACGTCACGGCCATGGTGGCGGCGTCCCCGCCGTGATAGCCGGCGGCGACGTTGGCGCTCGACACGAGGTCGAGCAGCGCGTCGTCGGCGGGCGGCTCGAGACGCCAGGGGCCGTCGCCCTCCCCGAGGTCGGCGTTGAGGTCGATGACGGCCATGCCCTGATCCTCGCGCACGCGGTGGCAGGATCGGGGGGTGGGTCCCGGTGAGCTGCTCGAGGTGCTCCTCGCCGGTGGGCGACGGGCCGACCGGGCGACCCACGTGCGCGAGCTCCCGGCGCGGCCGGGGGTCCGCGCGGACTGGCCCGCGTGGGCCGACGCGGACCTGGTGCGCGGGTACCGGGCGCTGGGCGTCGAACGGCCCTGGGAACACCAGGTCGACGCGGCCGAGGCAGCGTGGTCGGGCCGGCACACCGTGCTCGCGACGTCCACCGGGTCCGGCAAGTCGCTGGCCTTCTGGCTGCCCGCGGTCTCGGCCGTGCGGCGTGGTGCCGTGGGGGCGCTGCTGGACCCGGGACGCATCGAGTCGGCGACGCGGCGCCCGACGGTGCTGTACCTGGGCCCGACGAAGGCGCTCGCAGCGGACCAGCTCGCGGGGCTCGAGCGTCTGCTGGCAGCGGCGGGGACGCGCGACGTGCGGGTCGCGACGTGCGACGGCGACACGTCGCGCGACGAGCGCCGCTGGGTGCGCGAGCACGCGGACGTCGTCCTCACCAACCCCGACTTCCTGCACTTCGCGCTGCTGCCCGCGCACACGTCGTGGTCGCGCGTGCTGTCGTCGCTGGCCTTCGTGGTCGTCGACGAGTGCCACGCGTTCCGCGGTGTGTTCGGCGCGCACGTCGCGTTGGTGCTGCGCCGGCTGCGGCGCCTGGCCGCGGCGTACGATGCCGCGCCGGTGGTCGTGCTGGCGTCGGCCACGACCTCCGACCCGGCCGCGAGCGCCGCCCGTCTGCTGGGCGTCGAGCCCGGTGACGTGCACGCCGTCACGGCGGACACGTCGCCGGCCGGGCGCAGGACCGTCGTGCTGTGGCAGCCGCCGGAGCTGCCCAGTGGCGACGGGCCGTGGGCGTCGCTGCTGCCCGACGAGGACCCGTGGTCGACGGTGATCACCGTGCCGGCGAGCGACGGCGCGGCCCGCGCGCTCGCCGGGGCGGACGACAGCGGTACGCAGGACGCGGCCGGCGCCACGGACGGTGCCGGAGCGCCGGCGGGGCCGGCACCTGTCGCCGAGGGGTCGGGGCCGGTGGGCACGGGTGAGCGCCTCGTCGCGGTGCCCCGGGACCGTCCGCGACGCACGGCGACGGCGGAGGTCGCCGACCTGCTGGCGGACCTGGTCGCGGCCGGGGCCCGCGTGCTGGCGTTCACGCGGTCGCGGCGCGGCGCGGAGTCGGTCGCCGCGACGACGCGGGCCCACCTGGCGGAGGTCGACCCGACGCTGCCGTCGCTCGTGTCGTCGTACCGCGGCGGCTACCTGCCCGAGGAGCGGCGTGCCCTGGAGCGTGCCATCCGCGCCGGGCACCTGCGGGCCCTCGCGACGACGAACGCGCTGGAGCTGGGCGTCGACATCTCGGGGCTCGACGCGGTGCTCATCGCCGGCTGGCCGGGAACACGTGTCTCGCTGTGGCAGCAGGCGGGCCGCGCCGGGCGGGCGGGCGCGGACGGCCTCGTCGTGCTCGTCTCGCGCGAGGACCCGCTCGACACGTACCTCGTGCACCACCCGGAGGCGGCGCTGGACGTGCCCGTCGAGGCCACCGTGTTCGACCCGGGCAACCCGTACGTGCTCGCGCCGCACCTGTGCGCGGCCGCCGCGGAGCGTCCGCTGCGCGCGGACGAGCTCGACCTGTTCGGCCCGCGGGCGCCCGAGCTGCTGGCCGAGCTCACCGCGCGCGGCATCCTGCGTCGCCGCTCGTCCGGCTGGTACTGGACGCACGCCGAGCCGGCGAGCCGCATGACGGACCTGCGCGGCGCCGGCGGCGACCCCGTGCGCGTCGTCGAGACGGCGACGGGCCGTCTGCTGGGCACCGTGGACGCCGCGTCGGCCGACGCGACCGTGCACCCCGGGGCCGTGTACGTGCACCTGGGCACGACGTACGTGGTCGACGAGCTGCACCTGCAGGACGGTGTCGCCCTGGCGACGCGACGGGCCGTCGACCACGGCACGTGGGCGCGCTGGGTGACCTCGACGACCGTCGTCGACGTCGAGCGCGAGGTCGCGTGGGGTCCGCTGACGTGGTCCTACGGACAGGTGGACGTGACGACGCAGGTGATCGGGTACCAGCGGCGACGGCTCCCGGACCTGCAGGTGCTCTCGACGCACGACCTCGACCTGCCCGCGCGCACGCTGCGCACGACCGCCGTGTGGTGGACGACCCCGCCCGAGGTGCTGGCCGAGGCCGGTGTCACGCTCGAGGTCGCCCCGGGTGCGCTGCACGCCGCCGAGCACGCGTCGATCGGTCTGCTGCCCCTGCTCGCGACGTGCGACCGCTGGGACCTCGGCGGACTGTCGACGCTTCAGCACCCGGACACCGGGCAGGCGACGGTGTTCGTCCACGACGGGCACCCCGGCGGTGCGGGGTTCGCCGAGCGCGGCTTCGAGCTGGGGCCGGTGTGGCTCACCGCGACGCGGGACGCGATCGCCGCCTGCCCGTGCGCGACGGGCTGCCCGGCGTGCGTCCAGTCCCCCAAGTGCGGCAACGGGAACGAGCCGCTCGACAAGGCCGGCGCCCTGCGCCTGCTGTCCACCGTCCTGCGCCACGCCGCGGACGCGCCGACGCCGGACGACCCCGCCGCGCGCTGACCTGGCCCGCACGTGCCCGGCACCCGTCGGACGCGTGGGACGGGGCCGCCGCCCGCCGGTCGAGGAGCGCTGGCCCGCGCGCGCCACGTCGCGGCCCGTCCCGGCGGCACCGTCGACGCGCACGTGCACCGTGACGTCGCCGCTCGACCCGCGCACGCACGACGTCACGACCGCGCCGTTCCTGCCGGCCGCCTCGTCGGCCCGACCGCACGGGTCGGCGCCCCCGCCGGCCACGTGCTGCGCGGCCGCCAGCGCCGCGACGTCCGCGGCCAGCGCCGCGCGGACCGCGGTGACGTGCGCGGCGCCCACGACCGCCGTCGCCAGCACGAGCGACGACGCGACCGCGACCACCGCCAGGACCAGCACGGTCCCCGACCCTGCATCCCGCGGGTGCGACCCCCCACCGCCGCGACGCGGCGCGGTGGTGCGTGACCGCGCTCGGCTGCGCAGGAGTCCCGCACCGGGAGGTGCCGCGCTCACGGTTCCGCCCAGCTCGTCGCGGAGCCCTGTGCCCGTGCGCCGCCGAGGACCGACCAGCCGGTGAACGGCGTACTCACGGTGACGGTGACCCAGCCCTCGTCACGCGCGACGCGCACCTCACCCCGGTCGCCGAGCACGCGACGGGCCGCAGCGACGACCACGTCGTCGGGCTCGCCGAGGGCCGCGACCCGGGCACCCGTGCGAGCGGCGTCGAGGCACGTCAGCCGCGCGACGGTGGCGGCCCCGGTCGCGAGGACCGCGACCAGCACCACGGCGACGGCGACCATGCCCACCGCGAGCTCGGCGGTGACGGCGCCGCGGTCGCTCACGTCGCCGAGGCGGAGCCGTCCGGCCCGCAGGACGTCGCCCGGACCGCGGCGCCGACCGCTCATCCGCCGAGCGCCTGACGCACGATGCCGGACAGCAGGCCCTTCACCTCGTTGCCCTTGAGCACCACGAGCAGCAGGCCCGCGAACCCGACCGCGGCCAGCGTCGCGATCGCGTACTCCGCGGTCGCCATGCCCGCGTCGTGCGCCGCCGTCCGGGCAGCGCTGGTCCGCCCCCGTGCTGCGGCGACCACCGCTGCCACGCCGCCCGTCACCGCGCGCTCGGTGTGCGTGGGCGAGGCGGACCGGCCCGCCCTGTTCTTCCGTGTCTCGCCCTCGGTCTCGGCCCTCGTCACGTGTGCCATCGGTCGTCTCCTTCATCGCATCGGCCCGCCGGGCCGGGCACCGCTGTGGCGCCCGTGACGAGCCTCGGCGCCCGCCGCGTCGCCGTGGGCCGTGGCTCGGCGATCCGTGGACGAGGCACGCGAGAGAGGGGGCTGTGGTCGGCTCACCAGCGGGGACTGGCTACCGACGGGCGACGAGTACGGCCGGCGAGGCTCCTGTCCCGCTCCGTGACGCGGCGTCGTCACCTTCGCTAGGGTCCGGCACGTGACGCCGCTGCCGAGTCCGAGCCCGATCCACGTCGTCCTCCGGCAGGCGTCCAGCGGCACCGACTGGTGGACCCCGGGCGTCCTCGTGCCGTTGACCGTCGCCCTGGTCGCCCTGAGCGGCGTGGTGTGGTCCACCTGGCACAACGCGCGGGCGAGCCGGAAGGCCGAGGACAGACGCGCGCACGCGGCGATCGCCGCGGAGGATCGCCGCGCCGCCGCCGCCATCGACGCCGAGAACCTCCGCCACGAGCACGCGATCGAGGCGGAGAACCTCCGCCACGAGCACGCGATCGAGGCCGCTCGGAAGGGGCGCGTGGTCGAGGCCCGGCACCAGTTCTACGTGGAGCTGGAGGCCGCACGGATCGCGCTCTCCGACGCGCTCGGCGCGATCCCGACGATGCGCTCGGAGTCGATCGATCCAGAGAGGCAGCAGCGCTTGAGGCAGGCCGTCGAGCAGTTCGCGGGTGTCCGAGCCACGGCAGGTCTGCACGCGAGCAGAGAGGTCGAGCGCGCGGCGGCGTTCGTCCAGGAAGCGGCCTCCCTGTTCACCATCGGTCAGCCGAGCGTGCCTCCGACCACCAAGCAGCGGACGCGGGAGGAGCACCTTCGGCAGAGGGTCGCGGAGCTGAGGGACAAGCTCCGGGCCGAGGTCGGGGTCGAGGACTGAGCACCTCGAGCAGGCAGGCGTGACAGCCTGCCCGCTGCGCGCACGACGCTCAGGGCACGACCGCTCGGAGGTCACCGGCGAGACCGAGCACCACGGGGACCAGCCCGAGGAGCACGAACGCCGGCAGGAAGCACGCGCCGAGCGGGAGCGTGAGCCGCACACCGAGCGCCCCGGCGGCGGCGCGGACGTGCGCCCGGTGCTCGCGGCGTAGACCGGCAGCGGCGGCACGCAGCGCGGGGCGTGGTGAGGCTCCGGCGTCCCAGCCGCCGCGCAGCGCCCGCGCGAGCGCAGCGACCGACGGCGGGGCGCCCGCCCAGGCGGCGTCCCAGGGTGCGCCGAGGGCGAGCGCCGTCCCGGCGCGGGCGAGCGCGTCGCCGTCCGCGCCGCCGAGGTGCCGGCCCGTCACCGCGAGCGCGGTCGGCACCGGCGCGCCGCCACGGACGGCGGCCGCGCACAGTTCGAGCACGAACGCCGGGTCGAGGTCCCGATCGGTCCGGCGCGGACCGTGCCGTCGTCCCCGTACCGGGGCGTCACACCACCGCATCAGGGCACGCCACGCGCCGGGCCGGCGGTACCCGGCAGCCTGCGGGGTCACCGGCCCGGGGGCCGCACCGGGGACCACGAGGTGCGTGCGCGGGGTGGGCCCTGCGCGCGGGTCCCCCCGACGTCGCGGCGCGCCGGGTCGTCGGACCACCCACGGCAGCGCTCCCAGCAGCACGCACGCGCCCACGACGACTCCCACCGCCACCGGGCTCACGGCGCCGCGGCCCGGCGCAGCAGCGCCTGGACCCAGACCTGTCCGGCGACGAGCAGCCCGACACCCGTGACCGCCACCGCGCTGCCGAACCCGCCGTCGGTGAGCACGTCCCACGGCCGCGCGCCCATGCCCGCGCCCACGAGCAGGCCGAGCACGGGCAGCGCCGCGAGGACGCGCGCCGTCGCGCGCGGCCCGGCGAGCGCCGACTCCAGCTCGCCCGCCTGCTCGGCGTCGGCGGCGACGGCGTCCGCGAGGTGCTCGAGCACGTCGGCGAGCGGTGCGCCCGTCTCGGCGGCGACGTGCGCGCCCGCGACGACCGCGCGGGCCCGGGCGCGCGTGGCCGACCGGTCGCCGACCACCGCGGTCAGCGCCTCGACGGCAGGCACGTCGCCGGTCACCGTCTGCCCCAGCACCGCACCCCACGCGGCGCCGGGCGGCGCACCGGCTCGGACGCGCGCGGAGACCGCGTGCAGGACGCTCGCGAGGTCCTCGGGCGCGGCACGCCGCCGACCTCCTGCCGCCCCGCGCGGTGCGCCCGACGATCCGCGGCCCGCGCCCGGACGTCCCGACGCCCCCGCGAGCCCGGACCTCGCCGAGCGTCCGACCACCGACGCTCGCCCGGGTCCTGTCATCCACCCCGGCCCGGCGACCACCCGCAGCCGACCCGCGGCCGGCGCCGGCAGCACCACGACGGCCACCGCCACCAGCACCCCGACGACGACGCTCACGCCCCGACCTCGGTGCGTGCCGCGAGCCGCGCCCAGCCCTCGCCGGGCCGCACCCGACCGTCCTCCGCCACGGCGACGGCGGTGACGACCCGCAGCCCGCCGTCGCCCACCCGTTCGACGACCCCGATCTCCGCGAGGTGCCGCCGCCCGGCGTCCGGGCCGTGCCGCACGCGTCGCACGTGCAGCACCGCGTCGACGGCACTGGCGGCCTGCGCCGCGACCGCCGCGCGGTCCATCCCCGCGAGGGCGGCCAGCGCCTCCAGCCGGGCGGGGACGTCGGCGGCCGTGTTGGCGTGCAGCGTCGCGCAGCCGCCCTCGTGGCCGGTGTTGAGCGCGGCGAGCACCTCGCGCACCTCGGCACCGCGGCACTCGCCCAGCACGATCCGGTCGGGTCGCATGCGCAGCGCCTGGCGCACGAGGTCCGCGAGGTCGACGCCGCCCGCGCCGTCGACGTTGGGCGGCCGGCTCGTCAGCCGCACGACGTGCGGGTGGTCGGCGACGAGCTCCCCGGCCTCCTCCACGAGCACGACGCGCTCGTCGTGCGGGACGAGCGACAGCAGCGCCGCGAGCAGGGTCGTCTTGCCCGCTCCGGTGGCGCCCGAGACCAGCACGTTGGCCCGCGACGTCACGATCCCGCGCAGCACGGGCTCGAGCGTGGGCGGTACCGCACCGGCCGCGACGAGCTCGGCCAGGGTGAACGCGCGCGGCCGCACGACGCGCAGGCTCATCACCGTGCACCCCTCGGCCAGCGGCGGCAGGACGGCGTGCAGACGGGTGCCGTCGGGCAGGCGCGCGTCGACGGTGGGCGCGGCGTCGTCGAGCCGGCGGCCTGCCGCCGAGGCGAGGCGGACGGCGAGCGCGCGGACGTCGGCGGGGGTCCCCAGGTCCACGTCGACGCGCCGCAGAGCGCCGTCCCGTTCCACCCACACGTCGCGCGCGCCGTTGACCAGCACGTCCGTCACGGCCGGGTCGTCGAGCCAGGGCTGCAGAGGTCCGGCACCGAGCAGCGTGTCGGCGACGGCGCGCACCGTGGCCGCCAGCGGCTCGGGGCCGAGCAGCGTCCCGTGCGCGCGCAGGGCGGCGTCGACGAGCGCGGGCAGACCGTCGACCGCTGGGTGCGGGCGGGTGCGCAGCGCGTCGCGGACGTGCGCCACGACCTCGTCGGGCACGGACCGGCGCGCCGGCGCCGCGCTGCGCCCGAGGAGGCCCGTCACGAGCTCGTCCGCAGACGCCGCACGACCGCGTCCGCTGCTCGCGCGGCCGGCCCTCGCCCACCGGGGCCGATGCGTTCGGCACGGGCCGCCAGCGCGCGGTCGCGGCGAGCGGCGTGCCACACGTCGAGCCCGCTCGCCGCCGCCACGTCGCCGGCCCCGAGCGTCGTGCGGGCACCACGCTGGACCACGAGCCCGGCGGCGGTGCGGGCCTCGTCCAGCCGCGGCCGCAGCGCGAGCGCCCCGGCGACGCTGCGCAGGTCGGCACGGGCCGCGACGACAGTCGCCTCGCACGCGGCCAGCGGCGCGTCACCGTCGACGACGGTGCCGCGGTCGAGGTCGAGGACCAGCGCGCCGACCTCGCACGCGAGCGCGTGCAGCACGTCGACGCGCACCCCCGGGTCCACGGGCTCCGGTCGCGTGCGGTCCGCGGAGAGCACCGCGCACGCACCCCACCGCGGCAGCAGCGCGAGCACGTCCGCGCCGCGCACGTCACCACCGGCACCCCGCAGGTCCGGCCAGCGGGCACCGTCGACGTCCTCGACGCCCACGACCACGTCGAGCCCGCCGGCACCGCGGTCGAGGTCGACGAGCACCGTCGACGTCGTGCGGGACAGTCGTCGCGCCACCAGGGCGGCGAGCGTCGACGTCCCCACGCCACCGGCCGCGCCGACCACTCCGACCACCACGGCCCTGCGTCCTTGCTGCACGCGTCCCCCTCGCCCCTCGATCCGTACGGGAGTCCCGTGGACCCGACCCTGCAGCACCCCGCAGGCCCAAGACCCGCGGTCGGACCAGATCTGTGGACCGACCCGCCGCCACGGGGGGCTGTGGTCGGCTCAGAGGGTCGAGGGACCGCCGACCGGGCGACCGTGCCACCGTCGGGGGACGGCGCAACACGCCCGTCACCGACGCCGCCTACAGTCCCGGGCATGCTGCTCGACCCCGGCACCGGCCCCGTCCGCGCCGCCACCTACCTGCCGTCGACCCCGGACAACGTCCTGTGGGGCCGGCTGCCGTGCGCCGCCGACGCGCCCGTCCTCACGGTCGACCCGGGCACCGAGGTCACGGTCGACACCCTGAGCCACGAGGGCCTCCTGGAGGACCAGGGGCGCGACCCGCGCGGGTTCTTCGGTGCGCACGGCCTGATCGACGTGCTCACCGACGCGGTGGCGCTCGCGGCGTCGGACCACCCGCACGACCCGGTGGTCGACGGCCCGCACGTCGTCACCGGCCCGATCGCGGTGCGCGGCGCCCGGCCGGGCGACGTCCTGGCGATCACCGTGCTCGAGGCCCTGCCCCGGGTGCCGTACGGCGTGATCTCCAACCGGCACGGTCGCGGCGCGCTGCCGGGCGAGATGCCCGAGGGTGGCGTCGACGTCGTCAGCGTGGTGGCCCGGCTCGACCCGACCGGCACCCGCGCGGTCATGCCCCGGGCGGCCGGCAGCGACCGCACCGTCGCGTTCCCCCTCGCGCCCTTCCCCGGCATCCTCGGCGTGGCCGTCGCGGGCGACGAGCGACCGCACTCCGTGCCCCCGGGCGCCCACGGCGGCAACCTCGACATCAACCTGCTGCAGGCCGGTGCGACGCTGTACCTGCCCGTGCAGGTACCCGACGCGCTGGTCTACGTGGGCGACCCGCACTTCGCGCAGGGCGACGGCGAGGTCGCGCTCACCGCGCTCGAGGCCTCGCTGCGGGTCACGGTCCGCCTCGACCTGCTGCCCGGCGCGCAGGCGCTCGCCGAGCTGGGGCCGCTGACCGGTCCCCTCGTCCGCACGTCGGAGCACCTCGTCCCGACAGGTCTCGACGTCGACCTCGACGAGGCGCTGCGGGCGTGCGTGCGCGCCGCTCTCGACCTGCTGCAGGCGCGCTTCGGCATGGACCGCGCGCACGCGCTGGCGTACCTGTCGGCGGCCACGGACTTCGACGTGTCGCAGGTCGTGGACCGCGTCACGGGCGTGCACGCCCGCATCCGCCTGGCCGACTTCGACGAGCCGGGTGCCGGGCAGGTCACCGGCGCATGAGGACCGACCCGCCACCGGGCCTCATGGCCGCGTTCGCCGCCTACGAGCGCGCGCTGGCCGCGGACGACCTCGACGCGCTCGACCGGCTGTTCGCGCCCGGTGCGCACACGCTGCGCGGCGACGCGAGTGGTCTGCTCGTCGGGCACGACGAGATCGCGGCGTTCCGCGGTGCACGTGGCGGCGCACCGGCCCGGCGGCTCGTCGAGGTGCACGTGCGCACGCTCGACGACGACCACGCGCTCGTCGTCGCGGTGACCGAGCCGCTCGCCGGCGGGCGAGGCCAGCAGACGCAGCTCTGGGTGCGTGACGACGCCGGCTGGGCGGTGGTCGCGGCGCACGTCCACGCCCCGGCGCGCGCGTTCGACACCCGCGTGTGGCGCGTGCTCGGCGACCCCCTGGTGGCGGGCGCGCACGACGGCCCGCTGGCCCGTCGCACGGTCGCGGTCAAGGACCTGTACGCGGTGGCCGGGCAGCGCGTCGGCGCGGGCAACCCGACGTGGCTGGCCGACGCGCCGGTCGAGTCGGAGCACGCCGACGCGGTCGCCCGGCTGCTCGCGGCGGGCGCGGACGTGCGCGGCGTGACCCGCACCGACGAGCTCGCGTACTCCCTCGCGGGCACCAACGCGCACAGCGGCACGCCGCCGAACCCCCGCGCCCCGGGGCGCGTGCCCGGCGGGTCGTCCTCGGGCTCGGCGGCGGCCGTGGCGCTGGGCCAGGCCGACGTTGGCCTGGGGACCGACACCGGAGGGTCGGTGCGCGTGCCCGCGTCGTACCAGGGCCTGTACGGCATCCGGACGACGCACGGCGCGGTGTCGACCAGAGGCCTCGTGCCGCTCGCTCCCACGTTCGACGCCGTGGGCTGGCTCACCCGGGACGCGGACCTGCTCGTCGCGGTCGGCGACGTGCTCCTGCCGCCCGAGACCGACACCGCACCCCGGTCGCCGCGGCTGCGGGTGAGCCCGGCGCTGCTCGCCCACGCGCAGGGCGACGTGGCCGCGCGCGTCGCCGTGTTCGCGGCCGACGCCGGTGCGACGGTGACCGACACGTGGGACGGCGTGGACCTCGCGGCGTGGGCGGAGGTGTTCCGCGTGCACCAGGCCTGGGAGGCGTGGCGCGAGCACGGTGCGTGGGTGAGCGCGCACCCGGGCGCGCTGGGGCCCGACGTGGCCGGGCGGTTCGCCGCGGCGTCGCGCATCGACGACGCCGACGGGGCCGCCGCGGCGGTGCGGCGCGAGCAGCTGCGCGAGCGCGTCCTCGACCTCGTCGGGGACGACGTGCTCGTGCTGCCGGCGGCGCCCTCGGTGCCCCCGCGACCCGACCCCGTCGGCCTCGAGGCGGTGCGCGCCGCCACGCTGCGGCTCACGTGCGTCGCCGGGATCGGTGGGCTGCCGGCGGTCGTGCTCCCGATGCCGCACGGGGCCGGATCGACGGCTCGCGACCTCGGAGGCGGGGCCGGATCGACGGCTCGCGACCTGGGAGGTGGGGCCGGATCGACGGCTCGCGACCTCGGAGGTGGGGCCGGATCGACGGCTCGCGACCTGGGAGGTGGGGCCGGATCGACGGCTCGCGACCTCGGAGGTGGGGCCGGATCGACGGCTCGCGACCTGGGGGCGGGGGGGCTCGTGCCTGCGGTGGGTCAGCGGGCGGGACTGCCGGTCGGCGTGTGCCTGCTCGCCGCGCCCGGGCGTGACCGTGCGCTGCTACGCCTCGCGCGCGAGCTGGCCGACGCGCTGTGACGGCGCCCTCGGGCCGCGGGCCCACGGGTGGTGTGCGGACGTATTCACGCTGCTGAAACAGCGGTTTCCCTCGGCGACACATCGTCCGCCTACGGTCGGCGACGGCGAGAGGACACCGGATGCTGCTCGAGGAGTTCAACGCGCTGCCCGAGGGCGAGGCGCAGGCGTTCGTGCGGGCGTGCGCGGACGTGCCGTGGTGGGCGACCGCGGTCGCGGCCGCGCGCCCCTACCGCTCGGTGGCGGCGCTGCGTGCGTACGCGCACGAGGAGGCCATGGCCTGGGGGCCCGGCGACGTCGAGCGGGCGCTCGCCGACCACCCGCGGATCGGCGAGAAGGGCCGCGGCGCGACGGCGGCGCTCTCGGCGCGCGAGCAGGCCGGGGTGGACCCGGCCGACGCCGAGGTCGCCGCCCGCCTCGCGGACGGCAACGCCCGCTACGAGGAGCGGTTCGGCCGGGTGTTCCTCGTGCGGGCCGCCGGTCGCAGCAGCCGCGAGATCCTCACGCTGCTCGAGCAGCGGCTGACGCACGACCGCACGACGGAGGCGCGCGTGACGGCCGGCCAGCTGCGGGAGATCGCCGACCTGCGTCTCGCGCAGCTCGTCACCGCGACGGCCGTCGACCCCGTCGACGACGCCGACGACGACCTCGCCGACCTCGACGACACCTCCGTGACACCCGTCGCGGCACCGCTCGCGGAGCCGGTCGGGTGACCTCCTGCTCGACCCACGTCCTCGACGCGGCGGCCGGACGCCCCGCCGCCGGCCTGGACGTCGCGCTGCTGGCCGCCGACGGCACCGTGCTGGAGCGGGGCCGCACGGACGACGACGGCCGGCTGCGCTGGGACACGACGCTCACGACCGGCACGTACGGCCTGCGCTTCGCCACCGCGGCGTGGTTCGCCGCCGCGGGCGTCGCGACCGTGCACGCCGCGGTGCACCTGGAGGTGCTCGTCGACGGCTCGCAGCCGCACTACCACCTGGCGCTGCTGCTGAGCCCGTTCGCCTACACCACGTACCGAGGGAGCTGACGCATGGCCGTCGGAGACGTCGTCCTGGGAGCCAACCAGTACGGGAAGGCCGAGGTGCGCCTGGTGCGCGTCACGCGCGACACCCCCGTGCACGAGATCGAGGACCTCACGGTCACCACGCAGCTGCGCGGCGACTTCGCCGCGTGCCACACCACCGGGGACAACGCGCACGTGGTGGCGACCGACACGCAGAAGAACACGGTCTACGCGTTCGCCCGCACGCACGGCGTGGGCTCTCCCGAGGCGTTCCTGCTGCGCCTCGCCCGCCACTTCGTCGACGGGTTCGACCAGGTGACGGGCGGGCGGTTCGCGGCCGACGTGCACGCGTGGGACCGCATCGCGGTGGACGGCAAGCCGCACGACCACGCGTTCGTCCGCACCGGCGCCGGCACGCGCCGCGCCGTGGTGCTCGTCGACGGTGACGACGTGCACGTCGTCTCGGGCTTCACCGGCGCGACGGTCCTGAAGTCGACCGGTTCGGAGTTCTGGGGCTTCCCGCGCGACCGCTACACGACGCTCGCCGAGACGAAGGACCGGATCCTCGCGACGTCGGTGACGGCGTGGTGGCGCTGGACGACCCCGGACGTCGACGTCGAGGCCCGCTACCCCGTGGTGAAGGACCTGCTGCTGTCGACGTTCGCGCAGGTGCACTCCCTGGCGCTGCAGCACACGATCTTCGAGATGGGCCGCGCGGTGCTCGAGGCCTGCGACGACGTCGCCGAGGTGCGGCTGTCGTGCCCCAACAAGCACCACCTGCTCGTGGACCTCGAGCCGTTCGGCCTGGAGAACCCGGGCGAGGTGTTCCATGCGGCCGACCGCCCGTACGGTCTCATCGAGGCGGCGGTGCACCGCGAGGGGGACCCCCCGGTCCCGCACGTCTGGGCGTCCGTGCCCGGGTTCGTCTGACCGGCGGTCACGGTGACGACGACGACGCCGGACGCGCTGCCCGTCCGCGGCTTCCCGCCCCACCCCGCACCGGGCGACCTGCTCGCGGCCGTGCGCGGCCGCCAGGTGCTCGTCGACGGCGTGCTGCGGGCGGCGACCGTGCACGTCGCCGACGGTCGCGTGGCGGTGGTCGGCCCGTACGACGACCCCGTCGAGGGCCCGGTCCTCGACGCCCCCGACCACGCGTACGTCCTGCCCGGGGTGGTGGACTCGCACGTGCACGTCAACGAGCCGGGGCGCACCGCGTGGGAGGGCTTCGCGTCGGCGACGCGCGCGGCGGCCCTCGGCGGCGTCACGACGCTCGTCGACATGCCGCTCAACAGCATCCCGCCCACGACGACGACGCGTGCCCTGGCCGCCAAGCGCCGCGCGTCGACCGGTCAGCTCACGGTGGACGTCGCGCTGTGGGGCGGAGCGGTGCCGGGCAACCTCGACGACCTGCAGCCGCTGTGGGACGCGGGGGTCATGGGCTTCAAGTGCTTCCTGTCCCCGTCGGGCGTCGACGAGTTCCCGCCGCTGGGGCCGGTGGGCTTCGACGCGGCGCTGCGGACGGTCGCGGCGTTCGACGGCCTGGTGATCGTGCACGCCGAGGACCCGGGCGTGCTCGCGGACGCCCCCGTCCGGCCGGGCGGCGTGTACCGGGACTTCGTGGCGTCGCGCCCGCACGAGGCGGAGACGGCCGCGGTCGCGCGCGTCGTCGCCGGTGCCCGGGAGACCGGCTGCCGTGTGCACGTCCTGCACCTGTCGAGCGCGCGTGCGCTGGACCTGCTGGCCGACGCGCGCGCGGAGGGTCTGCCGGTGACGGTCGAGACGTGCCCGCACTACCTGACGTTCGACGCGGACGCGATCCCCGACGGCTCGGCGGCGCACAAGTGCTGCCCGCCGATCCGCGACGCAGGCAACCGCGAGGCGCTGTGGGACGGTCTGCGGGAGGGCGTCATCGACGTCGTCGTCACCGACCACTCCCCCGCGACGGCCGACGAGAAGCTCCGCGGCGGCGGTGACCTGCAGCAGGCGTGGGGCGGTGTCGCGGGCCTGCAGGTGGGTTTCCAGGCGGTCGCGCACGGCGCCGCGGCCCGCGGGATCGGCATCGAGGACGTGAGCCGGTGGATGTCGACGGGGACGGCCGACCTGGTCGGCCTGCCGCACAAGGGCCGGATCGCCGCCGGCGCGGACGCCGACCTGCTCGTGCTCGACCCGCGCGCACCGCTGCACGTCGACGTGCGCACGCTCGCGCACCGCCACCCCATCAGCGCGTACGACGGCGTCGAGCTCTCGGCGTCGGTGACGGCGAGCGTGCTGCGCGGGCGCGTCGTGGCACGTGACGGCGCGGTCACCGCGGGCACGGGTCGGCTGCTGTCCCGCCCTCGGCGGCCGTGACCCGGTGCGCACGTCACGGAAACGTCGGTGAAACGGCCGTTTCGTAACGTGCCGCGCATGACGCTGCACCCGCCGTACCGCCTGCTCATGGGGCCGGGCCCGGTCAACGCCGACCCGCGCGTGCTGCGGGCGATGTCGGCGCCGCTGGTCGGGCAGTTCGACCCGGTGATGACGGGGTACATGAACGCGACGCAGGACCTCTACCGGCAGGTGCTCCGCACGACGAACGACGCGACGCTGCTGGTCGACGGCACCGCGCGCGCCGCGATCGAGGCCGCCCTGGTGTCGCTGGTCGAACCGGGCGACACGGTCCTGGTCCCGGTGTTCGGGCGGTTCGGCCACCTCCTGGTCGAGATCGCGCGCCGCGCGGGTGCGAAGGTCGCGACGGTCGACGCGCCGTGGGGCCAGGTCGTCGACCCGCAGGCGGTCGCCGACGCCGTGCGGGCCCACCGCCCGCGCGTCGTCGCGGTGGTGCACGGCGACACGTCGACGACGATGCGCCAGCCACTGGCGGACATCGGCGCGGTCTGCGCCGAGCACGACGCACTGCTCTACGTCGACGCGACCGCGTCGCTCGGCGGCAACGACGTGCGCACCGACGACTGGGGCCTCGACGTCGTAACCGCCGGGCTGCAGAAGTGCCTCGGCGGCCCGCCGGGCAGCGCACCGGCCACGCTGTCGGACCGCGCGCGCGACGCGGTGCGGGCGCGCACGCACGTCGAGGAGGGCCTGCGCACGGACGCCGACGAGCCCCGCGGCACCGTCATCGGCTCCAACTACCTCGACCTCGCGCAGGTCCTCGACTACTGGGGCCCGCGCCGCCTCAACCACCACACCGAGGCCACGTCGATGCTCTACGCGGCGCACGAGTGCGCGCGCGTGCTGCTCGAGGAGGGCCTGGACGCCGCGGTCGAGCGGCACCGGCGCGCCGGTGCCGCTCTGCTCGCGGGCGTGCAGGCGCTGGGTCTGGCGGTCTTCGGCGATCCCGCGCACCGCATGCACAACGTCGTCGCGGTCGAGGTACCCGACGGCGTCGTCGCGGACGCCGTGCGCGCGGCGATGCTCGACGACTTCGCGATCGAGATCGGCACGTCGTTCGGCCCGCTGCACGGGCGCGTCTGGCGCATCGGCACCATGGGCGTCAACGCGCGCAAGGACGCGGTGCTCACGACGCTCGCGGCGCTCGAGCACGTGCTGCGCGCCCAGGGCGTCGCGGTCCCCCCGGGCGGCGGCGTGAGCGCCGCGCAGGAGGCGTACGCCGCATGACGACGGCCCGCGAGGTCCTGGACCGCTGCGACGCGCTCGCCGCGTGCAGCGACGCGCCCGAGCGTCTCGACCGCGCCCACCTCACCCCGGCGCTCGCGCGCGCGCACGGCCTCGTCGCGGGCTGGATGGCCGAGGCGGGGCTGCGCACGTGGCGCGACCAGGCGGGCAACCTGTGCGGGCGCACGGAGGGACGAGAGCCGGGGCTGCCCGCGCTGCTGCTCGGGTCCCACCTCGACACGGTGCCGGACGCGGGCCGCTACGACGGGATGCTCGGCGTGCTGCTGGGGATCGCGGTGGCGCAGCGGCTGCGCGACGAGGTCCCGACGTGGCCGTGCGCGCTGGAGGTCGTCGGCTTCACCGACGAGGAGGGCGCGCGGTTCGGCACGGCCCTCATGGGGTCGCGTGCGCTGGCCGGCACGTGGGACGACGCCTGGTGGGACCTGCGCGACGCGTCGGGGACCACCGTCGCGCAGGCCGCCCGCGACTTCGGGCTCGACCCGGGGCTCGTCGGCACGGCCGCGCGCCGCCCGCAGGACCTCGTCGCGTACCTCGAGGCGCACATCGAGCAGGGTCCGCTGCTCGAGGCGGCCGACCGTTCGCTCGGCGTGGTCACGACCATCGCGGGCGCACGACGGTTCCTCGTCGAGGTCGTCGGGGAGGCGCGGCACGCGGGCGGCACCCCCTACCCCCGCCGCCGCGACGCGCTGGTCGGCGCGGCGGAGGCGATCGTCCTGGTCGAGCGCACGGTGCGGGGGTCCGACGCGATCGCGACGGTCGGGCGCATCGAGGTCGAGCCCGGGGCCGTCAACGTCATCCCCGGCCGCGCGGTGTTCACCGTCGACCTGCGCGCCGCGACCGACGACGCGCGCGACGCCATGCGTGACACGCTGCTGGCGGGCATCGCGCAGGTGTGCGCCGCGCGCGGTCTGGGGATGCGCGTCACCGACCTGTACGAGGCACCCGCCACGCCGTGCGCGGACCGGCTGCGGGACGCGCTGCGCGCGGGTGTCGTCGCGACCGGCGACGCCGCTCCCCTGGACGTGTGGAGCCGCGCGGGGCACGACGGCATGGCCGTGTCCGCCGTCACCGACGTCGGCATGCTCTTCGTCCGCTGCCACGACGGCATCAGCCACCACCCGGCGGAGGCCGTGCGCGAGGTCGACGTGGCCGCGGCTCTCGACGCGTTCACCGCGGCCGTGCGCACCGTGGGCGCGACGGCCGGGTCCGGTGCGACGGTGAGGTCCGGTGCGACGGTCGGGTCCGGCGCATGACGACGACCGCACCCCCGCCCGCGTCGGCCGCGTCCACGGCGGTCGACGGTCTGCGGCTCGACGAGCGCGTCGCGGCCCGCTACGCGGAGCTGCCACCGCAGGAGCGCAAGGGTGCCGACGTGCTGCTCGAGCACTTCGGCGACCTCGCGACGTACAGCGCCGCCGAGCTCGCGGCCCTCGCCGGGGTGTCCAAGGCGACCATGAGCCGGCTGTTCCGCAGCCTCGGGTTCGACGACTTCTCGCAGGTCCGCGACCACCTGCGCGCGCTGCGGCAGCACGGCCTGCCGCTCGGGCTCGGCGACGCGCCCGACCTCGACGCGCACGTCGAGGCGGAGGCCGCCGCGGTGCGCGTCGCCGTGGCGGCGCTCGCCGTGCACCTCGACCCGGTCGCCGACCTGCTCGCGCACGCGCCCCGCGTCGTCGTGGTCGGCCTGCGCACCAGCTACCCGCTCGCGCTGCACCTGCGCCAGCAGCTCGCGCAGGTGCGCCCGCACGTCGCGCTCGTCCCGCAGCCCGGGCAGTCGCTCGCGGAGGACCTCGTGGACCTCTCGCCGCAGGACGCGGTCGTGCTCGTCGCCCTGCGCCGCCGCCCACCCGGCGTGCGGGCGCTCGTGGCGCGGCTCGCGGAGGCCGGGACACCCGTGGTCCTGCTCGCCGACCCGACGGCCCGCGCACTGGCCGCGCACGCGACGTGGTGGGTGCAGTGCCCGGTGCAGACCCGCGGCGCCTTCGACTCGTACGCGGCCGCCTCGTCCGTGGTCGCGGCCCTGGCCGACGCGGTCCTGGGGCGTCGTGGCCGCACGGGTGAGCAGCGCGTCGCGGGCATCGACTCGGCGTACCGCGCTCTCGGTGAGGTCGAGGCGCGCGGCGGGGCGGCGGAGCGCTGATGGACCTCGCCGTGGGCTCGCTGCGTGCGGCGCGCACGCGCAAGGACCTGTGCCTGGCACCCGGTGAGCGGCTGCTCGCCGGCGGCACGTGGCTGTTCTCGGAGCCCCAGCCGGACGTCACGGGGCTCGTCGACCTCACGACCCTCGGCTGGGAGCCGGTCGAGCGCGTCGGCGACGGGCTGCGGGTGGCGGCGACGTGCACGGTCGAGCAGCTCGCCGCGCACGTCCCGGACCCCGCGTGGACCGCGTGGCCGTTGGTCGGCGCGTGCGCCGACGCGCTGCTGATGTCGTTCAAGGTGCAGGGGCAGGCCACCGTCGGCGGCAACGTCGCGCTCGCGCTGCCGGCGGGTGCGATGACGTCGCTGCTCGTCGCGCTCGACGCGGTCGCGGTCGTCTGGACGCCCGACGGCGGTGAGCGGCGCGAGCCGGTCGTCGACCTCGTCGTGGGGCCGGGCCGCACGACGCTCGCGCCGGGCGAGGTGCTGCGCGCGTTCGACGTCCCGGCGCACGCGCTGCGCGCACGCGTCGCGGTGCGACAGCAGTCGCTCACGGCGGTGGGGCGCTCGGCGTCGCTCGTCGTCGCGCGCCGGGACGCGGACGGTGCGGTGACGCTCACGGTCACCGCCGCGACGCCGCGCCCGGTGCAGGCCAGGCTCGCGTCCGCGACGACGTCGGTGCCGACGTCCGTGCCGACGTCCGTGCAGGTGGACGCGGTCCTCGCGGGCCTCGAGTGGTACGACGACCCGCACGGCGCACCCGACTGGCGACGCGCCGTCACGACGCTGCTCGCGCACGAGGTCGTGACGGAGGTGGGCGCATGAGGGTCGACGGCGAGGAGGTCGCCGCGACGCCGGCGCCGGGGCAGTGCCTGCGCACGTTCCTGCGCGAGACCGGGCACACCGGCGTGAAGAAGGGCTGCGACTCCGGCGACTGCGGTGCGTGCACCGTCCTCGTCGACGGGCAGGCGCGGCACTCGTGCCTCGTGCCCGCCGCACGCGTCGTCAACGCCGACGTCACCACCGCCGCGGGCCTCGGCACGCCCGACGCCCTGAGCCCCGTGCAGGAGGCGTTCGTGGAGGCGCAGGGCTTCCAGTGCGGCTTCTGCACGGCGGGCATGGTCGTCACGGCGACCGCGCTGGCGGACGACGACGGGCACGTGCACCTCGACGAGGACACGCTGGTCCGCCGGTTCAAGGGCAACCTGTGCCGCTGCACGGGCTACCGGTCGGTGCGCGACGCGCTCGCCGGCAAGGTCAACGTGGTCCGCGACGGCGGTGTGGGCGACGCGGTGGCCGCGCCCGCGGGCCGGCGTCTGGTGTGCGGGCGCGAGCCGTTCACGCTCGACGAGCCGCCGTCCGGCCTGCTGCACCTGGCGGTGCTCGGCGCGCCGCACCCGCACGCGCGCGTCCTGGCGATCGACACGACCCGCGCCGAGGCGCTGCCCGGCGTGCACCTCGTCCTCACGCACCGCGACTCCCCCGACGTGCTGTTCTCCACGGGCCGCCACCAGGACCGGACCGACGACCCGGACGACACCCGCGTCCTCGACGACGTCGTGCGGTTCCACGGCCAGCGCGTCGCGGCGGTGGTCGCCGACTCGGTCGCTGCCGCGCGGGCGGCCTGCGCGCTGATCGACGTGACGTACGAGCCCCTGCCCGCCGTGCTCGACCCCGAGGAGGCGCGCCGGCCCGGTGCCCCGCTCGTGCACGGCGACAAGGACGCGGCCGTCTCCCGCATCGCGGACCCCGCCCGCAACGTGGTGGCGGCGAGCCACGGCGAGGTCGGGGACGTGGCCGGCGCGCTGGCCGCCGCGCCGCACGTCGTGCGGGGCACCTGGCGGACGTCGCGCGTCTCGCACGCCGCGCTCGAGACGCACGGCGCGATCGGTTGGCTCGACGCCGACGGGCGGCTCGTGGTCCGCACGAGCACGCAGGTCCCGTACCTCGTGCGTGACGAGCTGTGCCACCTGTTCGGGCTGGACCGCGAACGTGTGCGGGTCGTCGCGGCGCGCGTCGGCGGCGGGTTCGGCGGCAAGCAGGAGCTGCTCACCGAGGACCTCGTGACGCTCGCGGTGCTGCGCACCGGGCGGCCGGTCCAGTACGAGATGACGCGCGAGGACGAGCTGGCGCTCGCACCCTGCCGGCACCCGTTCCGGGTCGAGGTCGCGCTCGGCGCGGACGCCGACGGGCGGCTGACGGCGATGCACCTCGACGTGCTCACCGACACCGGCGCGTACGGCAACCACGCGCCCGGCGTGCTGTTCCACGGCATCCACGAGTCCGTCGCGCAGTACCGCTGCCCCGCCAAGCGGGTGGACGCCGAGGCGGTCTACACCCACCAGCTCCCGTCGGGCGCGTTCCGCGGCTACGGGCTGGGGCAGGTGCTGTTCGCGCTGGAGTCCGCGATGGACGAGCTCGCGCGCGAGGTCGGCCTGGACCCGTTCGAGCTGCGGCGGCGCAACGTCGTGCGGCCGGGCGACCCGTTCCTCGTCAACCACGCCGACACGACGACGGACCTCGGGTACGGCGTCGCCGAGCCGGGCGACGACACCCCGTCGTACGGGCTGCTCGAGTGCCTGGACCTCGTCGAGGACGCGCTCGCCACGACGCGCGCCGGCGACGCGTCGCTCGTCCCCGTCGGGGAGCGGTGGCGTGTCGGCGAGGGCGTGGCCGTGGCGATGATCGCGACGATCCCGCCGCGCGGGCACCACTCGACCGCGACGGTGTCGGTGGACGCCGACGGCCGGTACGAGGTCGCGGTCGGCACGGCCGAGTTCGGCAACGGCACGTCGACCGTGCACGTGCAGCTCGCCGCCACGGCGCTGGGCACCACCCCGGACCGTGTGCGGCTGCGGCAGTCCGACACCGACCGGGCCGGGTACGACACCGGCGCGTACGGGTCGACGGGGTCGGTGGTGGCCGGGCGCGCGGTCGCGCAGGCCGCGGCCGCACTGCACGACGACCTGGTGGCGGCGGCGCGGGCCGTGGCCGGCGACGGCTCGCCGAGCGCGCCGGCGACGGACACCACCCCGACGCCCGGCCCGCCCGTCGTCGTCGGGCGCGATGGCGTGCGCGTCGGGGACCGGCTCGTGACGTTCGCCGAGCTCGGCCCCCGCTCGGCGACGGGCGAGCACCACGGCAGCCCGCGCTCCACGGCGTTCAACGTGCACGGCTTCCGCGTGGCCGTGGACACCGCGACAGGCACCGTGCGGGTCCTGCAGTCGGTGCAGGCGGTCGACGCGGGCGTCGTGCTCAACCCCGAGCAGCTGCGCGGGCAGGTCGAGGGTGGCGTCGCGCAGGGCATCGGATCGGCGCTGCAGGAGGAGACGGTGCTGCGCGACGGCGTCGTCGTCAGCCGCGCGCTGCGCACCTACCGGGTGCCGCAGATGGCGGACGTCCCGCCGACGCGCGTCCTGCTGGCCCGCACGCGCGACGGCCTGGGCCCGCACGGCGCGAAGTCGATGAGCGAGGCGCCGTACAACCCCGTCGCCCCCGCGCTGGCCAACGCCGTCCGCGACGCGCTGGGCGTGCGGCCGCACGAGATCCCCATGACGCGGGACCGGGTCTGGCGGCTGTCGCAGCAGGCGGTGCGGCGCTAGCGTCGCAGGGGGCGCGCACGCAGGGGGCGCGGTCGCAGGGGGCGCGGTCGAGGGGGTCGACGTGGCGAAGGTGGACCTGACACAGCAGGTCGAGGCGTACCGCGCACGCGTCGGCCGGTTCGACGTCGTCACCGTCCCGCCGCTGACGTATCTCATGGTCGACGGGCACGGCGACCCGAACACGTCGGACGCCTACCGCGACGCGGTGTCGTCGGTGTTCCCGCTGGCGTACGCGCTGAAGTTCCTCAGCAAGCGCGAGCTCGACCGCGACTACGGCGTCCCGCCGCTCGAGGCGCTGTGGTCCGCGGACGACATGGCGGCGTTCACGACGACGCGGGACACCAGCCGCTGGGACTGGACGCTGCTGAACCTCGTCCCGGGCTGGGTCTCGCCCGAGCACGTCGAGGCGGCGCGCGCCCAGGTCGCCCGCAAGGGCGGTGCCCCCGTGCTCGACGCGGTACGGCTCGAGCCGTTCGACGAGGGGCTCGTCGTGCAGACCCTCCACGTCGGGCCCTACGACGCCGAGGGCCCGGTGCTCGCGACCCTGCACGACGAGGTGATCCCCGGGCGCGGGTTACGGATGACCGGGCGGCACCACGAGGTGTACCTCAACGACGCCCGCCGCACGGCACCCGAGCGGCTGCGCACGATCCTGCGCCAGCCGGTGGAACCGGTGGAGCCGGTCGAGCCGGAGTTGCCCTAGCGGTCGCCCTCGTCGTCCGCGCCCGGCCGGTCGTCCGCCGTCGCCGCGAGCGCCGCCCGTGCGCGGGCCTGCCGGTCCAGCTCCGCACGCCGCTGCCGGGCCGCCTCCAGGTCCTCGGTCGGCGGCCGGTACCCGGCGGCGTGGTCGGCGTGCTGCACCAGGCGGTACACGCCGACGGCCAGCAGCACCGTCGCGACGAACGCCAGCGCGCCCGCGACCCACTGCACCGGCCCGGACCACAGCCACGGCACCGGCGGCGTCACGGACACCTGATCGACGAGCACCGACACCAACCACAGGACCAGTCCCCAGCCGAACCAGGGCGCCGCGGGCTTCACCATGCCCGCATCATCGCGCCCTCGGCCGTGCGAGGTGCGGGAACGGCGGGACTCTCCCCCTGACGTGTGGCCGGGCGGTGCGGCACGATGGCGCAGACCCGTCCGACGACCGCGGAGGTGTGATGACCGAGGAGACGGCGCCGTCCGACGCGGCACCGGCGATCCGGACGGCGCGGCCCGAGGACGTCGCGGCCGTGCGCGCGTTCGGTGAGGCGCACGTGCGGCCGCACTACGCACCGCTCCTCGGCACGGAGGCGGCGGACGCCCAGGTGCGCGCCTGGTGGAGCGAGGAGTACCTCGCCCCGGCGGTCGACGCGGGGAACCTGCTGGTCGCCGAGGTCGACGGCGTCTGCGTCGGCGTCGCGCAGCTCGGCCGCGCCGGTGACGCCCACGTCGTCTACAAGCTGTACGTCGCCCCGGGTCTGCGTGGCTCCGGCCTGGGCCCGCGGCTGCTCGACGCGCTGACGCAGCGCCTGCCCGCCGACGCCGACGCGCTGCACGTCGAGCACGTCGCCGCGAACACCCGAGCCGCCGCCTTCTACGAGCGCGAGGGCTTCACGGTCCTGCGTGTCGACGCCGACCCGTCGGGGGACGGCGCTCGCGACGTCGTCTGGCGCGCCCGCCCGGTCCGCCGCGGCTGACGACGCCCGGGAGGCGTCACCTGCGAGACCGGGCTCGGGTGGCGCGGCGCGACCGATGAGCGTCCGCGGCCCGGTCTCGCGCGCGGGCCGTCCCGGGATGTGGAGGAGCGGCGTCAGCGCCGGTGGAGCGGGCCCGTCGTCGTCGACAGCGGCAGGCCCGTCGCGCCGTTGCGCGCCGTCACGACCTCCGCGAGGACCGACAGCGCCAGCTCCTGCGGCGTCGTGCCACCGAGGTCGAGCCCGATCGGCGACCGCAGCCGCGCGAGCGCGTCCGCACCCACCCCGGCCGCGCGCAGCGCCTCGACCCGTCGCGCGTGCGTCGCGCGTGACCCCATCGCGCCGACGTACCGCGCGGGCGACGCGAGCGCGGCGGTGAGCGCCGGCACGTCGACCCGTGCGTCGTGCGTGAGGACGACGACCGCGTGCTCCGCGGTGAGCGGGTGCGCCGCGAGCCAGCGGTCCGGCCAGTCGCGGACGACGGCGTACGCGTCCACGAACCGCTCCTTCGTCGCGAACAGCGGCCGCTGGTCGAGCACCGTGACGGCGAACCCGCAGGTCGCGGCCAGCCGCGTGAGCGCCACCGCGTGCTCGCCGGCGCCGACGACGAGCAGCGGGTGCGCGACCGGCGTCCGCAGCACCACCGCCGGGTCGTCCGTGCAGGCCCGCCCGTGCGCGTCGAGCGCGAGGCACGCGTCGAGCCCCTCGGCCGCGCGCCGCACCTGGTGCAGCGCGCCGTCGGTCAGGGCCGAGACCTCGTGCACCAGCACGGTGATCGTGCCGCCGCACGTCAGGCCCGGCTCGCCGAGGTCGTCGCCGACCCCGTACGACGTGACGTGGGCCGGAGCCCCGTCGAGCACCCCCCGGCAGCGCTCGACGAGGTCGGCCTCCACGCAGCCGCCGGACACGCTGCCGGCGACGGTGCCGTCGGACCCGACGACGAACGACGACCCGACCGCCCGCGGCGCGGAGCCCTCGACGCGCACGACCGTCGCCGCCACGACGCGCTGACCGGCGTCGAGCCGGCGGCAGATCTCCGCGGCCTGGTCGAGCATGCGCCCGACGGTACGAAACCCATGTTTCGAGAACTGGCGCGCGGGGGTAACGGTCCCGAAACAGCACGCGGCGACCATCGACGCAGCGGCCGACGACCCCCGGCCCACGAGCCGTACCAGGCCGACGAGAGGACCCCGCCATGTCGATCGTCGCGGACCCCGCAGCACGCGCCGCCCGGGTCGGCCGGCACGTCGCCGCACCGCCCGCCGCCGCATCACCGCACGACCCGGCCGCGGACGCGCGGTGGCTCGCCCGCGCCGTCGAGCTGGCGACCGCCAACGTCCACGACGGCGGCGGGCCGTTCGGCGCGGTCGTCGTCGCCGACGGCGTCGAGGTCGCCGTCGGCCAGAACCGTGTGACGCGCGACCTGGACCCCACCGCGCACGCGGAGGTGCAGGCGATCCGCGCCGCGTGCCGTGCCGCGGACACGTTCGCGCTCGACGGCATGACGCTCTACACGTCGTGCGAGCCGTGCCCGCTGTGCCTCGCGGCGTGCCTGTGGGCGCGCCTGGACCGCGTGGTGTTCAGCGCGGACCGGCACGACGCTAGCCGCGGCGGGTTCGACGACACCGCGTTCTACGAGCTGTTCGCGCGCGACCGCGCGACGTGGGACCGCACGCGTGTGCACGAGCTGCGGCTGCCGCAGTCCACGGACCCGTTCGACGCGTGGCTGCGACACACGTCCCGCACGGCCTACTGACCCCCACCCCCAACCCGCCGACCGGAACACCACCCACTTTCCGAGGCTCGTTCCGAGGAGTCAGGTTCCGCTCGGCGTGGGGTGGGGGCGGGTCCTGTGCCCCCGGACGGGTGAGGCGAGACCGAACCGTGACCCGCACGGACCTGGGTTAACACCCGGGACACGTCCCGCGACACGGCCGGACACGACCCGTCCGTAGCGTCACGCCGCGCAACGCCTGTTTCACGCTCCGCGCGACCCGCTCGCGCCCGTTCCCCCGCAGGAGTGCCGATGACCCTCCCCCACCACCCCCGCCGCGCGCGCCTGACGAGGGCCGCGACCGCGGCCCTCGTCGTCCTCGCCCTGGCCGCCTGCTCCTCGGGCGCCGACGCCGAGGAGACCGACGACGCGGGCACGGACGCTGCCACCGCCGAGCACGGCGACATCACGGTCCAGCTCTCGTGGATCAAGAACGCCGAGTTCGCGGGCGAGTTCTTCGCCGACAGCAAGGGCTACTTCACCGACGCGGGCTTCGGCACCGTGACCCTCAACGCGGGCCCGGGCGCGACGGAGTCGATCGTGCTGTCGGGCGGTGCCGACTTCGGCCTGTCGAACGCGATCTCGGTGGGCCAGGTCGTCGCGGAGGAGGACGCGCCGCTGAAGATCGTCGGCACGACGTTCCAGAAGAACCCGTTCACGATCCTGTCGCTGAAGGACGGCGGGGACATCGCGACCCCCGAGGACCTGGTCGGCAAGAAGATCGGCGTGCAGGCCGGCCCCAACGAGGCGCTGTTCGACGCGCTGCTCGCGGTCAACGAGATCGACCCGTCGCAGGTCACCAAGGTGCCGGTCGAGTACGACCCGTCGCCGCTGGTCAACGGCGAGGTCGACGGCTTCCTCGCGTACGTCACCAACGAGTCGATCATCGTCGAGTCGCAGGGCCACGAGGTGACGAACCTGCTCTTCGCGGACAACGGCCTGCCGTTCGTCGCGGAGTCCGTGGTGACGACGGACGAGATGATCGCGAACGAGCCCGAGAAGGTGAAGGCGTTCCTCGCGGCCGAGATCCGCGGCTGGAAGGACGCCGTGGCCGACCCCGAGGAGGGTGCGCGCCTGGCCGTCGAGGAGTACGGCAAGGACCTCGAGCTCGACATGGACAAGGAGATCCAGCAGGCCACGATCCAGATCGACCTCGTCGTCACCGAGGAGACCGACGCGAACGGCCTGTTCACCATCTCGGACGACCTCGTCGAGCAGAACCTCGCGACGCTCGCGGCCGCCGGCATCGAGCTCGAGGCCGAGGACCTGTTCGACCTCTCCCTGCTCACCGAGCTGCTCGAGGAGCAGCCGGACCTGGCCACGTGAGCCGATGACCGACGTGCAGCACGAGGCCGGCGCCCGGCGGACCCCCACGGGTCCGCTGGGCACCGGCGTGCGCCTCGACGGCCTCGGCAAGACGTTCTCGACGGGCCGGCGCCACGTGACCGCGCTGCAGGACACGACCCTGTTCACGGACAAGGGCAGCTTCCTGTCGCTCCTCGGGCCGTCGGGGTGCGGGAAGTCGACGATCCTGCGCATCCTCGCCGGGCTGGAGCAGCCGACGACGGGCACCGCGCTCGTCGAGGGTCGCACCCCGGTCGAGCTGCGGGCCGAGCACGCGCTCGGCATCGCGTTCCAGGACTCCGCGCTGCTGCCGTGGCGCAGCGTCGTGGCGAACATCCGGCTGCCGTTCGAGGTGTCCGGGAGGCCCGTGGACGACGCGCTCGTCGCGGACCTCGTGCGGCTCGTCGGGCTGGAGGGGTTCGAGAAGGCCACGCCGGCCCAGCTGTCGGGCGGCATGCGCCAGCGCGTGTCGATCGCGCGGGCGCTCGTCGTGCAGCCGTCGGTGCTGCTGCTCGACGAGCCGTTCGGGGCCCTGGACGACATGACGCGCCAGCGCCTCAACCTCGAGCTGCTGCGCATCTGGACCGAGAAGCCCGCGACGACGCTCATGGTCACGCACGGCATCGCCGAGGCGATCTTCCTCTCGGACCAGGTCGCGGTGATGAGCGCGCGGCCCGGCCGGGTCAAGCAGGTGATCGACGTGGACCTGCCGCGCCCGCGGACGCCGGAGATGATGCGCACGCCCGAGTTCCACGCGCTGCACGACCACGCCTCGGAGCTGCTGTTCGGCGGCGGGGAGGACGCGTGGACGTCGTGACGGGTGAGGTGGGGACACCCGCCGCGACCTCGCCGCCGGGAGCGCGGCGGGTGACCCGCCTGCTGCGCCGCTGGGCGCCGGGCACGGCGGGCGTCGTCGGGATCGTCGCCGTCTGGTGGCTCGCGGCCGTCACGGTGCTGGCCGGGACCACGACGCCCACGCCGCTGGGCGTCGCACGCGGGTTCGCCGCCGACGGCCTCGGGTTCTACGTCGCCAACGTGACCGTCACGCTCGAGGAGGCCGTGCGGGGGTTCCTCGTCGGCAACGGCCTGGCGCTCGCACTGGCCTCGCTCGTGCTGCTCGTCCCGGCGCTCGAGCGGCTGGTCATGCAGGTCGCGGTCATCAGCTACTGCCTGCCACTGGTCGCCATCACGCCGATCCTCTACATCGTCATCGGCCCGCCGCCGTCCGGGGAGCCGTCCGGCACGGCCGTGGTGCTCGCGGCGCTGTCGGTGTTCTTCACGACCGTCGTCGGCGCCGTCCTCGGCTTCCGCTCGGCCGACCCCGCCGTGCTCGACGTCGTCACGGTCCTGGGCGGCGGGCGCTGGCAGCAGCTCGTCCGGGTGCGGCTCGTGGCCGCGCTGCCCGGCATCCTCGGCGCGCTGCAGGTCGCGGCCCCGGCCGCGCTGCTCGGCGCGATCCTCGGCGAGTACATCGGCGGCGTCGATCGCGGCGTCGGGCCGGCGCTCGTCAACGCCGGGCAGTCGCTGAACGGGGAGCGCGCGTGGGGCATCGCCCTGGTGTGCGCGCTGCTCGCGGGCGCGGGGTACGCGCTGTTCGCGCTGGTGGCGCGGGCCGTGACGCCCTGGGCGTCGGGCGGACCGTCGGCCGGTGGTGGGGCGGCGTGAGCGCCCCCGGGACGCCGCTCGTCACACCGTCCGCGGCCACCACCGCGGACGCTCCCCGGCCCTCGGCGCACCCGGCCCTGCGCCGGGTGGGGCGCGTGCTGCTCGACGCGACCGCGACGACGGTCCTCGTCCTCGTCGCCTGGACCGCGCTGCTCGCGGCGCTCGACGTCTCCCCGTACGTCGGCAAGGGCCCGGCGCAGGTCTGGGAGTTCCTCGTCACGGACGCCGACGCCGGCGAGAACCGCACCGAGGTGCTCGATCTGCTGGGCGTCACCCTCACGGACGCCGCGATCGGCTTCGTCACCGGCATGACGGCCGCGGTCCTGCTCGCCGCGGCGATCGTGCTGTCGCGCACCGCGGAGGGCGCGATCATGCCCGTCGCGATGCTGTTCCGGTCCGTGCCGCTCATCGCGCTCGCGCCCGTCATCGTGCTGCTCGTGGGGCGCGGGGTCGCGTCCGTCGCCGTCATGAGCGGGATCGTCGTGCTCTTCCCCGCGCTCGTGACGATCGTCCTCGGGCTGCGCTCGGCGTCCCCGCAGATGCGCGACGTCGTCACCGTCCTGGGTGGCGGGCCGCGCACCGTGCTGCGCCTCGTGCAGCTGCCCGCAGCGCTGCCGTCGGTGTTCGCCGCGGTACGCATCTCCGTGCCCGGTGCGATCACCGGCGCGCTCATCGCCGAGTGGCTCGCCACCGGCGGCGGCATCGGGTACGGCGTGGTCTCGGCGGTCGGGCGAGCCCAGAACACCAAGGTGTGGGCGCTCGTCGTCGTCGTCACGCTCGCGTCGCTCGTCCTGTACACCCTCGCGCAGCTCCTCGAGCAGTGGGTGCTCGCACGGTTCGGGCCGGCGGCGGGGCGTGCCTGAGCGCCTGCTGGGGATCGTCCTGGCCGCCGGCGCCGGGACGCGCATGGGCCGGCCCAAGGCGCTGTGCTCGACGCCCGCCGGCGTGCCGTGGCTGGTGCGCGCGTACGACGCGCTGACGGGGGGCGGCTGCGGTCAGGTGCGCGTCGTGCTCGGCGCGGCGGCCGACGAGGCGCGCGCGCTCGTACCGCCCGGAGCGGTGACGGTCGTCGCCGACGACTGGGCGAACGGCATGGGCGCCTCGCTCGCCGCCGGGCTCGCCGACCCGGTGGACCCGCGCACCGTCGCCGTGGTCGTGACGCTCGTCGACCTGCCCGACCTCGACGCCCGGGCCGTCGCGCGCGTCACCCGCGGGCCGGTGACGGCGCAGGACCTGCGGCGTGCGACGTTCGCCGGCGCGCCGGGGCACCCCGTGCTCGTCGGACGCGCCCACTGGGTGCCGCTGCGTGCACGGCTGCGGGGCGACGCCGGCGCACGCGCGTACCTGCGCGCGCACCCGCCGCTCGAGGTCGACTGCACCGACCTGCCCGGTGGGTTCGACCGCGACCGCCCCGTGCCGCGGTGAGCCCCGGTCGGCGTGCGCACGCCTGCACGTGTCGGTGGGCGCCGCTACGCTCGCGCAGGTCAGGTCCTCGCAAGTCCAGCAGCGGAGCGCCATGGCCCACCACGAGCCCGCCGGCACCGGCCGTGCGCGTCCACGGCGCGCCCGCGTCGCGGCCTTCTTCGACCTCGACAAGACGATCATCGCGACGTCGTCGGCGACCGCGTTCTCCAAGGGCTTCCTCGCGGAGGGGCTGCTGACACGGCGGTCGGTGGTCGCGTCGGCGTACGCGCAGCTCGCGTTCCTGCTCGGCGGCGCCGACGAGACGGCGACCGAGCGGCTGCGCGCGGCCCTCTCCCGCGCCGTCGTCGGATGGGACGTCGCGCAGGTCTCGACGATCGTCCGCGACACGCTGCACGAGTCGATCGACCCCACGGTGTACGCCGAGGCCGTCGAGCTCATCGCGCACCACCACGCGGCCGGGCACGACGTGGTGGTGGTGTCCGCGTCCGGCGCGGAGGTCGTCGAGCCGATCGCGGAGATGCTCGGGGCGGACGCCGTCATCGCGACCCGGATGGCCGTGGCCGAGGGGCGGTACACGGGCGAGATCGACTTCTACGCCTACGGCGAGAACAAGGCGGTGGCGATCCGTGGCCTCGCGGCCGAGCGCGGGTACGACCTCGACGCGTGCTTCGCGTACTCCGACTCCGTCACGGACGCGCCGATGCTCGCGGCCGTCGGGCACGCGCACGTCGTCAACCCCGACCGCGCGCTGCGGCGGCTGGCCGCCGAGCACGGCTGGGAGGCGCTGACGTTCCGGCGCCCGGTGCCGCTGCGCCGGCTCGACACGCGGATCCGCGTCACCACGGGCTCGGTGCTCGCGGGGGTCGCCCTGGTGGTCCTCGCCCTGTGGTGGTGGCGCCGCCGCCGGCGTCCCGCGTGACGAGCGACGGGTCTCACCATGCGACCCCGTCGCGCCGCTGACCTGCAGTGCCGCGCCGCACCGTTGCCAGGACCCGACAGCGGGTGTACGACAGGACCACAACTGAAGGACCGGAGAGCACCCACGCGCAGGAGAGCCCACCTATGGGCAGGTCGACCGGGCTGGTCCCGGAGCGAACCGCGATGATGCACGCCTGATCACTCCCCGGCCCTCGGTACGACGACGGCGCCCCGCGAGGCGCCGTCGCTCGTGTCCGGGGTCGTCCAGCACCCCGCCGACCGCCGTCGGACGCGGCCCGCCCGACGGCCCGGCTCAGCGGCCCTGCCCGGCCCGCCCCGGCACGTCGTCGCCCGGCAGCCGCCCCGCACGCACCGCGTCGGCGACCGCCCGTGCCGCGGCAGCGCCCCGCACCACCGCCGCGGCGTGCGCGCCGACCCACGCCGCCACGCCCTCGGGGTCGCCTGTCGCGTACCGCGCCGCCGACGCCAGGTACGCGGCGGGCGCGTCGGCCCACGTGGGCTCCGGCAGCACGCTGCCCGTCGGGTCCAGGCCGGTGCGCGCCGCCAGCAGCCGCGCCGCGGCCCGCGCGACCACGCCGTTGGCCGCCGCGAACGGCCGCACGGTCAGCAGCTCGGCGTGCACGACCGCCACGACCACGAGCGCGGGCGCCCCGGTCGCGGCGGCGTCCCGCAGCACGCCCGCGACGCGCGCGGCGGCCACGCCCGGTGACGGCGCCTCGCCCAGCCCGCGCAGGTCACCGGGCGGGCCGCTGCGCGGGCGCCCGAGCCCGGCGTCCGGGAGCAGGCCGGCACCCGCCGCCGCGTGCAGCCGCGCGAGCACCTGCGGCAGCGGCGTCGACGCACCTCCCGCGCGCCCGCCCAGCGCCGGCAGGTGGGCCTCGACCACCGCCTGCGCCCGCAGCGCACCGGCCGCCACCAGCTCGGCCCCGCCGCCCGGGGCGGCACCGCCCGTCGCCCAGGTGCGCAACGCGGCCACGCCGACGGGCGCGCCGTCGAGCGCCGCCGACGCCGCCGCCGCGTGCAGCCCCGCCTCGGCCCGCACCTCGCGCCACCGGCGCCGGTACGCCTCGTGCCACCGCAGCTCCTCGCACGCGGTGCGCGCGGCGTCGACGGCCTCCGGGACGCCCGGCAGCTCTGCCAGGGATGCGAGCGCGTCGGGCACGGGCGTCGCGCGCGCGTCCTGCGGGCCGGTCACGCCGTGAACGTCGCCTCGCCGTGCACGGGCAGCGCGGCCGCCACCCGTGCGGCCATCGTCGGGCTCATCGGCGGCAGGTCGTCGACGTCGCACCACCGCGCGTCGGTGTTCTCCCCGTCCGCGGGGAACGGCTCGCCCGACACCCACCGGCAGCGGAACGTCAGGTCCAGGTACGACGAGCGGTCGCCGTTCTCGTAGACGACCGGCGGGACGACTCCCACGCTCGCCAGCCGCTCCGGGGTCGCGACGACGTCCGCCTCCTCGAGCACCTCGCGCACCGCCGCGACCGCGGGCTCCTCGCCCGGGTCGACGATGCCGGTCACCGGGGTCCACTCACCGGTGTCCGCGCGGCGCACGACCAGCAGCTGTGGCCGCGGGCCGTCGTGCCGCAGGACCACCGCGGTCACCCCCGGCAGCCAGAGCAGGTCGTGCCCGATGCGCTCACGCAGGGCAAGGACGTAGGGCGGGGTCGGCACGCGAGGAGGCTACACGCGCCCGGCACCGCGGCACCGGCGCCCTCGAGCGCACCGCACCGGCGCGCCCCACGGGTGCGCCGACGGCCCACCCGGCCACAATGTCCGTATGGTCCTCGCACCGTCCGTGTCCTCGTCCATCACCGCACGGCTGGAGGTGCGGGCCCGCCCGACGGCCGTCTCCGACCTCACCACGGCCATCGAGCGCGCCGGCGGCATCGTCACCGCGCTCGACGTCACCGCGTCCTTCCACGAGACGATGACGGTCGACGTGACGTGCGCGACCCGGGACACCGAGCACGCGGCCGACGTCGTCGCCGCGCTCGAAGGGCTCGACGGCGTCGTCGTCCAGCGGGTGTCCGACCGCACGTTCCTCATGCACCTCGGCGGCAAGCTGTCGATCGAGTCCAAGGTGCCGCTGCGCAACCGCGACGACCTGTCCATGGCCTACACACCGGGTGTCGCGCGCGTCTGCCAGGCCATCGCCGAGCACCCGGAGGATGCCCGCCGGCTCACCATCAAGCGCAACACGATCGCCGTGGTCACCGACGGCACCGCCGTGCTCGGCATGGGCGACATCGGCCCGCTCGCGGCGCTGCCGGTGATGGAGGGCAAGGCGGTGCTGTTCAAGCGCTTCGCGGACATCGACGCGTTCCCGATCTGCCTCGACACCACCGACGTCGACCGGATCGTCGAGACCGTCGTGGCGATCGCGCCCGCGTTCGCGGGCATCAACCTCGAGGACATCTCCGCGCCGCGCTGCTTCGAGATCGAGCGGCGGCTGCGCGAGCAGCTCGACATCCCGGTGTTCCACGACGACCAGCACGGCACCGCGATCGTCGTGGTCGCGGCGCTGACGAACGCCCTGCAGGTCGTGGGCAAGCGCATCGGCGACGTGCGCGTCGTCATGTCCGGGGCCGGGGCGGCCGGCACCGCGGTGCTCAAGCTGCTGCTCGCCGCCGGCGTGCGCGACGTGGTCGTGGCCGACATCGAGGGCGTGATCCACCGCGACCGGCCGGGGCTCGGCCGGGCGCTGCGGTGGACCGCCGAGGCGACCAACTACCGCGGTGTCACGGGCACGCTGCGCGACGCGGTCGTCGGCGCGGACGTCTTCATCGGCCTGTCGGCGCCCGACGTGCTCACCGGCGACGACGTCGCCCGGATGGCGCCGGACTCGATCGTCTTCGCGCTCGCCAACCCGCGCCCCGAGGTGGACCCCGACGACGCGTCCCGGTACGCCGCCGTGGTCGGCACGGGCCGCTCGGACTTCGCGAACCAGATCAACAACGTCCTGGCCTTCCCGGGCGTCTTCCGTGGCCTGCTGGACGCGCGCTCGCGCACGGTCACCGACGCGATGCTGCTCGCCGCTGCGCAGGCGCTCGCCTCCGTCGTGCACCCGGACGAGCTCAACCCCACCTACATCGTCCCCAGCGTCTTCAACGCGGAGGCGACCACCGCGGTCGCCGCGGCCGTCCGCACCGCCGCCGGGGCGGAGGCCGACGCCGCGGCGCCGCGGCCGGACACCGGTGCCATCGCGGCCGTGCGGCGGTTCACGGGCGCCTGAGCGCGGCCGGCGCAGCGGCAGGACACGGCAGGGCGCGGACGCGCACGACCCCGGCGAGGTGGCCTCGCCGGGGTCGTGGGTCGCTCGGTCGCCTCGCTCAGCCCTTGACGGAGCCGAGCATGATGCCGGACACGAAGTACCGCTGGACGAACGGGTAGATGCACAGGATCGGGATGATCGTGAGGATCATCGTCACCGCCTGGATGTTCGCCGAGATGGCCTCCTTGGAGGATCCCGCGGCGGCCGCACCCTGCGACGCCGTCGACGAGGCGCCCGCGATCATGTTCCGCAGGTACAGGGTGACCGGGAACAGCTCCTGCCGGTCGATGTAGAGGAACGCCGCGAACCAGTCGTTCCAGATCGCCACCGAGTAGAACAGGATCATCGTCGCGAGGACCGCCTTCGACAGCGGCAGCACGATCCGGCGGAAGATGCCCCACCAGCCGAGCCCGTCGATCTGCGCGGCCTCCTCGAGCTCCTGGGCCATGTTCTCGAAGAACGACTTCATGACGAGCAGGTTGAACACCGAGATCGCCCCCGGCAGCACGACCGCCCACATCGTGTTCTTCAGCCCGAGGGTCTGGATGAGCACGTAGTTGGGGATCAGGCCGCCGTTGAAGAACATCGTGAACACGGCGATGCCGATGAGGAAGTTGCGGCCGCGCAGGTTCTTCCTCGCCAGCACGAAGGCCAGGAGCGTCGTGAGGATCATGGCGATCGTCGTGCCGACGAGCGTGTAGACCACGGTGTTGCGGTACGACGTCCAGAACAGGTCGTTCGCGATGACGACCTTGTAGGTGTCGACGTTGAAGCCGATCGGCACGACGTTGACCAGACCGGCCTTGACCGCTCCTGCGCTGGAGAACGACTGGGCCAGCACCGTGACGAACGGGTACAGCATGAACCCGCACAGCACGACGAGGAACGACCCGTTGAACCACGTGAAGGCCTTGTAGCCCTTGGAGTCACGCGGCCCGACGGACTTGCCGGCCCCGACCACCGGGGTCGCCGTGAGGGCGCTCTGGGTCACCACAGGCTTGCTCCCACCACTCGTCGCGACAGGAAGTTCGCGGAGAGGATCATCACGAGGCCGATGATCGCCTGGAACAGGCCGATGGCCGTCGCGTAGCTGAAGTTGTTCGAGACCAGACCGACGCGGTACAGGTACGTCGAGACGACGTCGCCGGTCGCGTAGGTCAGCGGGTTGTACAGGAGGAGGACCTTCTCGAACCCGACGTTGAGGAAGAGACCGATGTTGAGGATCAGCAGCGTGATCATCGTCGGCCGGATGCCCGGCAGGGTCACGTGCCACGTCTGGCGCCAGCGGTTGGCGCCGTCGATCCGGGCGGCCTCGTAGAGCGAGGCGTCGACCGTGGTCAGGGCCGCGAGGTAGAGGATCGTGCCCCAGCCGACGGTCTGCCAGATCTCGGAGCCGACGTAGACCGTGCGGAACCACTCGGAGCGCTGCAGGAACGGGATGGCCTCGCCACCGAACGCCTCGATGATCTGGTTGACCGTGCCCTGCAGCGACAGGATCTGCATGACCATGCCGACGACGATGACGATCGACAGGAAGTGCGGCAGGTACGAGATCGACTGCACGACCCGCTTGAAGGCGCGCACGCGGACCTCGTTGAGCAGCAGCGCCAGGACGATCGGCAGCGGGAAGCAGAACAGGAGCGTCAGGCCCCCGAGGATGACGGTGTTGGCGAAGACGTTCCAGAAGTTCGGGTCGTTGAGGAACAGCTCGACGTACCGCATGCCGACCCACTCGTCACCGAGGATGCTGCCGCCGGGCCGGAAACGGCGGAAGGCGATGATGTTGCCGAACATCGGCCCGTACCGGAAGACGAGCAGGAACAGCACGGGCACGAGGGCCATCGCGTACAGCACCCAGTCGCGCCGCAGCGTGTGCTTCCAGGTCCGGCGGGGTCGAGGGGCCGGGTTGCTACCGGCGTCGTCGTCCAGGGGCACCGTGACGCGACCTCTCGACGGCGCCTCGACGGCCGCCGCGGGGGCGTCGCCCGTCGTGTGAGCTGCGCTCATGTCTCACTCCTTCGTGAGCGGGATCGGTGGCCGGTGGGCCGGCCCCCCGCAGGGGACCGGCCCACCGTGCCCGTCGAGCGTGGGCTCAGTCCTGGCCCTCGGCGGCACGCTTGTACGCGCCGTTGATGAGGTCCATGTAGCTCTGCAGGCCCTGGCCCTCGAGCTGCGCCACGTACGCGTCCCAGTCGGAGAGCGGACGCTGGCCGAGGATGAACTCGAGCGTCGCCGTGTCCACCGTGTCCTTCAGCGGCGTGCCGAGCAGCGAGGACTGCTCGAGCTCGGCCTCGTCGAGCGGGTGCGGCGGGAACGGCTCCCGCGGCTCACGCTTCGTCTGGACGTCGTCGATGTACTGGACGAACGCCGGGACGTTGTACGACTCCTTCAGCTCGCGCGACTCGGTCGAGCCGGCGAAGACGTCGTTGGCGTAGCCGAGGTCCTTCTTGAGGTCGACCGGGGCGTCCGGGTTCATGTTGAGGTTCTTGAGCGAGAACTCCGGGTTGAGCGTGTACTTGCCGCCCTCCTTGGTGAAGTGCTTGCCCTCGACGCCCCACTGGATCAGCTCACGGGCCTCGGGGTTGTAGTACAGCCAGTCCGTGAAGTGCAGCAGGTCGCAGAAGTTCTCGTCCTTCGCCGCGTCGGCCGTCAGCATGAAGCCGTTCCAGAAGTTGCGCGGCTCGACGTTGTTGCCCGCCGGGCCGGCCGGGGGCGCGATCTGCACGAGCTCGTAGTCCGTGACGCCGGCGGCCTCGAGAGCCGTGCCGAACTCCTGGACCGTCCACGAGCCGCCCGAGAACGCGAAGACCTTCTCGGCCGCGACCTTCTCGACGACCGTGCCGCCACCGTCGTTCGACGCGGTGAACGACTCCGCGTCGAGCAGACCGGCGTCGTGCAGGCCACGGAAGTACGTGACCATGTCCTTGTACCCGTCGGTGGTCGCGGCGTAGACGAACTCGCCCTTCTCCTCGTCCCACCAGGCGCCGTCGCCGAAGCCCCAGCCACCGACCGTGCCGAACGCGTGCGCGGCGTAGTTGATCATCGACCACGCCTCGAAGCCGTCGGCCAGCGGGTAGGAGTCCGGGTACTTCTCCTTGATGAGCGCCAGGCCCTCCTGCAGGTCCTCCCACGTGTCGGGCTCGGGAGCGCCGACCTCGTCGAAGACGTCCTTGCGGATGATGAGCGTGAAGACCGGGACCGAGACCTCCTGGAGGCCCGGGGTCATGTAGTACTTGCCGTCCTCCTGGCGCAGGTCGTCGACCATGTCGACGAGGTCCCACTCCTCGGTGTACTTCTTGAAGTTCGGCATGTAGTCGATGTAGTCGCTCAGCGGCACGACCGCGCCGGAGGCCGCGAACTGGCGCTCCTCGCCCGTGTAGACGAGCGGGATGATCTGCGGCGCGTCGCCGGCGCTGATGAGCAGCGAGCGCTTCTCGGTCGCGTCGGAGAACGGGATGTTCGTCAGCTTGAGCTTGACGTTCGTCCGCTTCTCGATCTCGTCGAAGAACTCCCACGTGTCCGTGATCGGGTAGTCGGCCCAGTCCGTCCACAGCAGGGAGAACTCGCGCGGCTCGGCCGCCTTCCACGGCTGGTCGGCGACCGCCTCCGAGGAGCACTCGAGCTCCGCGGCCTCACCGTCGGCGTTGGTGTCCCCACCGCCGCCGCTGCACGCGGCCAGCGCGAGCGCGCCCACCAGCGTCAGTGCACCGGCGGCACGCGCCTTGCGCATGCGCCGTCCTGCCAGATTTCCCGCACGTGCCATCAGGGCTCTCCTCTTCGAGATCCGTCCCAGGCCACGACCCGGGCGTTGGAGCAGGGGGCTGTGCACCGTCACCACGGGGCGTGCGTCACCTCGTGGCACCGGCCCTCGGGAGGCACGGCAGCGTTGCCGGGCTCCCTCGGTGCATCGATCGAGGTATCTGCATTAACGATACATTCGGTCGATGTGCCGCAACGTATGCGGCGACGAGCATGCCGGTCAAGCGTCCGATCGGGTCGTGACCTGATCGTCACCGGAAGGCAACCGAGACGCGAGGTCCGCAGGCCCACGGGCCCACGCCCGGCACCACGCGGGCACGCCGACAGCGCCGCCGTCGACGGTGCGACTGCGGCGCTGCGGCCGGAGGTGCGAGGTGCTGCGGGCGGGCTCAGCCGAAGAGGGCGGACGCCTTGATGACGGTCTGCGCGATCCCGTAGGCGAGCAGGGACCCGACAACGACCCACAGGGCCAGCGCCATGGTGCGGATGGCCGCCGAGCCGGCGGCCGGAACCTCGTACGCGTCGTCCGTGCGCTGCGTCTGGCTGGTCATCAGGACTCCTCGCTGGTGGCGCCGACGGCCACCGGGGTGGGTGCGACGAGCGCGGCGTCGGCCGGCTCGTGGTACCGGGCCGCGACAGGGCGGACCAGCATGTTGGCGACGAAGCCGACGACGAGCACGCAGCACATGGTCACGAGCGACGGCAGGTACAGCTCGGCACCGGTGACACCCTGCGCGCTGCGCGCGTCGGCGATGCCGTTGACGATCAGCGGGCCCGCGACGCCCGCCGCCGACCACGCCGTCAGCAGGCGGCCGTGGATGGCCCCGACCTCGAGCTGGCCGAACAGGTCCTTGAGGTAGGCGGGGATCGTCGCGAAACCGCCGCCGTAGAAGCTGACGATGACGAACGTCAGGGCCACGAACAGGCCGACCGACGACGAGCCGAGCGCCGCGAGGAGCCCGTACAGACCCGCCCCGACGCCGAGGTACATGACGTACGTCCGCTTGCGACCCAGCTTGTCCGACGTCGTCGACCAGCCGAACCGGCCGCCCATGTTGGCCAGGGACAGCAGGCCCACGAAGCCCGCGGCCGTCGCGGCGGTGACCGACGGGAAGAAGTCCTGGATCATCGGCGAGGCCTGCTCGAGGATGCCGATGCCCGCGGTGACGTTGGTGAACAGCACGATCCACAGCAGGTAGAACTGCGGCGTCCGTACCGCGTTGCCGACCCGCACGTCCGCGTGCGACTGCATCTTGTTCGTGCTCGTCGTCGGGGGCGTCCAGCCCTCGGGCCGCCAGCCCGGCTGCGGGACGCGGATGGTGACGGCGCCGCACGTCATCAGCACCGCGTACACCGCGGCGAGCGTGAGCATCGTCGGCACGATCGCGTCGACGGGCGTCGCGCCGTACGTCTCGAGGAGCTTGGCGGTCAGCGGCGAGGCGACCAGCGCACCGCCGCCGAAGCCCATGATCGCCAGGCCCGTGGCCAGACCGGGGCGGTCCGGGAACCACTTGATGAGCGTCGACACCGGGGAGATGTACCCGATGCCCAGGCCGATGCCGCCGATGAGCCCGTAGCCGAGGTAGACGATCCACAGCTGGCCCACCGAGACGCCGAGCGCCGCGACGAGGAAGCCGGTCACCCAGCACACGGCCGACAGCGCCATCGCCTTGCGCGGCCCGTTGCGCTCCATCCACTTGCCGCCGAAGGCCGCGGACAGGCCGAGCATGACGATCGCCATCGAGAAGATCACGGCCACCGAGGTGTGGCTCGTGCCGAACCGCTCGAGCAGCGGGTTCTTGAAGACCGAGAACGCGTACACCTGCCCGATGGACAGGTGGACCGCGAGCGCAGCCGGTGGCACGAGCCACCGGTTGTAGCCGCGCGGTGCGACGGTCCGGCTCTTGTCCAGCACCCTCATCAGGAGTCCTCCCACGTCATCGCCCACGTCGGGCGTGACGCACATCGTCCGGGCGGGGGCAGCGCGGACCGAGGGACCTACGTCACGCCACCCGCCGCGCACGCAGGGGGGGGACCCGCCACCACCGACGGGGTCGGCGACGCCGCAGGTGACCAAGGTCCCCTTCCTCGTCCTCGCGCGCGCTGCCGCGGGGCCTGGCGACGTCCGCGAGGCGCGGCGGCGGCGTCCGCAATACCGTGGCTCCACCGCGTCGCACGACGCGCCCCGCGACCCGAGGAGCACGCGTGAGCAGCACCGACCCGCAGCGTCCCGGTGACGACCCCGCCGCGCCCGGCGACGCGGCTGACGCACCCGCGCAGAGCACGGGCACGACAGGCCCGGACACCGGCCGGCACGCGGTCCAGCGGCCCACCCCCACGCCGCCCGAGCCGTCGACGGGCCCGGCGCAGGCGCCGCCCGACCCGGTGCTGTCGCCGACCGTCACGCGCCCGACGACGGCGGACCCCGGGCCCGAGCGCCCCGCACGGCACGACGAGGCGGCGCGCACCGGCGGCGTCGCGCGACCCGCCGACGGGGAGCGCGTCGACGGGGACGGGGAGCGCGCCGACGGGGACGTGGAGCGGGCCGACGAACCGCTGGCCCCGGCCGGGCGCGGCGACCGTGGCGACGGGGTGCGCGGTCACGACGAGGCGCACGGCGACGAGGCGCGCGGTGAGCGCGACGGCACCGACGGCGACCGCGCCGAGCTCTTCCCCGACGCGCACGCGCCGCGCACCCCGCACGCGGGCACGCACGTCCTCGGGGCGCTCGTCGGGATCGTGCTGGCCCCCTTCGCGGTCGTGCTGCTGCTGCTGGGCCAGAGCCGCGTCCTCGAGGTGCAGGTCGACGGGTGGGACGCGTCGCTCGAGCTGCTGGGCATCGTGCTCGTCAGCGCCGGGGCGCTGGTGCTCGCGGTGCTGCTCGCGCTCGGGCTGTGGTCCGCCGCCGTGCCGCTGACGGCAGGTCTGCTCGTGGGCGCGCTCGGCGGGCTGCAGCTCTACGCGCCGGGGGTCGCGCGCGACCTCGCGCTCGACGCCCTGGGCGGCGGCACGTGGGACCGGCCCGTCGCGCTGGCCACCGTCGCGGGCACGTCCGGCACGACGTTCACGGTCGGTCTGCTGCTGCTGACGGCCGGTGTCGTGCTGGCGCTCGCGCGCCGTCACGGCGTGCGCCTCGGGGCGTTCCGCGAGCGCAACCGCGCGACCTGACGCGCCGGGCACGACGCCGGACGGTGCGCGATCCCGACAACCGGGACTAAGGTCCATGCGCAGGACCTGCTGGTCAGGACCACCCGTCGCACCGGAGCCGCTGCGTAGGAGACAACGTGACCGAACCCTCGACCGCCCCCACGTCGCCCGACGCCCCGCAGGGATCGCCCGGCCTCGAGAACCTCCTCACGGAGGAGCGGCGCTTCCCCCCGTCCGCGCAGTTCGCGGCACAGGCCAACGCCACCGCCGACGCGTACGCGTGGGCGAACGCCGACCGGCCGGGGTTCTGGGCGGACCAGGCCCGGGAGCTGCTCACGTGGTCCACGCCGTTCACGCAGACGCTCGACTGGTCGGACGCGCCGTTCGCCCGGTGGTTCGCGGACGGCCGGCTCAACGCCGCCTACAACGCCGTCGACCGGCACGTCGAGCAGGGGCGCGGCGACCGGGTGGCGCTGCACTTCGAGGGCGAGGGCGGCGACACCCGCACGCTGACGTACGCCGATCTCCAGCGCGAGGTGTCGCGGGCGGCGAACGCGATCACCGCGCTCGGTGTCGGCACGGGCGACCGCGTCGCGATCTACCTGCCGCTGATCCCCGAGGCCGTCGTCACGATGCTCGCGTGCGCCCGGATCGGCGCGCCGCACTCGGTGGTCTTCGGTGGGTTCTCGGCCGAGGCGCTGAGCTCGCGCATCCTCGACGCCGAGGCCAAGCTCGTCGTCACCGCCGACGGCGGGTTCCGGCGGGGCAAGCCCTCGGCGCTCAAGCCGGCGGTCGACGAGGCGCTCGCCAAGGACGCGCCGAGCGTGCAGCACGTGCTGGTGGTGCGGCGCACCGGGCAGCCCGTGGAGTGGACACCGGGGCGTGACGTCTGGTGGCACGACGCGGTGGAGGCCGCGTCCGCGCAGCACACACCCGTCGACGTCGAGGCGGAGCACCCGCTGTTCATCCTGTACACGTCCGGCACCACGGGGAAGCCGAAGGGCATCTTCCACACCACCGGCGGGTACCTCACGCAGGCCGCGTACACGCACCTCAACGTCTTCGACCTCAAGCCCGAGACGGACGTCTACTGGTGCACGGCCGACATCGGCTGGATCACCGGGCACACCTACGTCGTCTACGGACCGCTCGTCAACGGCGCGACGCAGGTCATCTACGAGGGCACGCCCGACACCCCGCACCGCGGGCGCTGGTGGGAGATCGTGCAGAAGTACGGCGTGACGATCCTCTACACCGCCCCGACAGCGATCCGGACGTGCATGAAGTGGGGCGAGGAGATCCCCTCGCAGTTCGATCTGTCGACGCTGCGGGTCCTGGGATCGGTGGGCGAGCCCATCAACCCCGAGGCGTGGATGTGGTACCGCCGGGTCATCGGAGGCGACAAGGCCCCGATCGTCGACACGTGGTGGCAGACCGAGACGGGCGCGATCATGATCAGCCCGCTGCCGGGCGTCACCGAGACGAAGCCCGGGTCCGCCCAGGTGCCGCTGCCCGGCATCGCCGCGGACGTCGTCGACGACGAGGCGCACTCGGTGCCGAACGGCGGTGGCGGCTACCTCGTGCTGACCGAGCCGTGGCCCGCGATGCTGCGCGGGATCTGGGGCGACCCGGAGCGGTACAGGGACACCTACTGGTCACGGTTCGCGAACACGTACTTCGCCGGTGACGGCGCCAAGAAGGACGAGGACGGCGACATCTGGCTGCTGGGCCGGGTCGACGACGTCATGAACGTCTCGGGCCACCGGCTGTCGACCACGGAGATCGAGTCCGCGCTCGTGTCCCACCCGTGGGTCGCGGAGGCGGCCGTCGTCGGTGCGACCGACGAGACGACGGGCCAGGCGGTCGTCGCGTTCGTCATCCTGCGCGGCGACGTCGCCGAGGGCACCGCGGCCGACGCGGCGACCGTGCAGGAGACGCTGCGCACGCACGTCGCCAAGGAGATCGGCCCGATCGCCAAGCCGCGGCAGATCCTCGTGGTCCCCGAGCTGCCCAAGACGCGGTCCGGCAAGATCATGCGGCGCCTGCTGCGCGACATCGCCGAGCACCGGCAGGTCGGCGACGCGACGACGCTGGCGGACTCGTCCGTCATGGACCTCATCGCGCAGGGGCTGGCGAAGCCCGCGGCGGCGTCGGAGGACTGAGGGCGGACGCCACCACCGAGCGGCCCGGGGCGTCGGACGTCCCAGGCCGCTCGTGCGCGTCCGCGCGGTGCGCGGTGCCGCGTCCCTGGTGAGAACGTTTGCCATCGGGCGATCGTCGAAACGCTTCACCGATGGAGGCCGGCGCTCTCCGGGTGGTTGTCTGGCCGCCGCGCACCCCTGCCCTCCGCTCGCGGGGTGCGCACCCCGGACCCCTGGCGCGGAAAGAGGACGTCGATGACCAGCCCCTCCCTGCGTGCCGCCGCCGCGTGCGGCGCCGCCCTCCTCGCCCTCGGCGGTCTGAGCACCGCCCTCGCCGGCACCGCGACGGCCGCCGACCCCGTCGGGCTGCACATCGCCGACGGCCGGCTCGTCGAGCGCGACGGCACCCCCTTCGTCGCGCGCGGCGTCAGCCACGCGCACACCTGGTACACGTCGCGGACGCCGACCGCCGTGCCTGCGATCCGCGCCGCGGGCGCCAACGCGCTGCGCGTCGTGCTCTCGGGCGGGCGGTGGACCGCGAACTCCCCGGCGGACGTCGCGGGCGTCATCGAGCTCTGCCGGGCGAACGAGCTCGTCTGCATGCTCGAGAACCACGACACCACCGGGTACGGCGAGCAGTCCGGCGCCGTGAGCCTGGACGCCGCCGCCGACTACTTCGTGTCGCTGCGGTCGGTGCTCGCCGGCACCGAGGACTTCGTGCAGATCAACATCGGCAACGAACCCACCGGCAACAACGAGCCGCAGGTCACCGGCTGGACCGTCGACACCGCCGCCGCGATCCGCAAGGTCCGCGCCGCCGGCCTCAGGCACAACATCGTCGTCGACGCGCCCAACTGGGGGCAGGACTGGAAGGGGGTCATGCGTGACACGGCCGCGACCGTCGCCGCCGCCGACCCCGACGGCAACACGTTGTTCTCCGTCCACATGTACGGCGTCTACTCGCAGGCCTCGACCATCACGTCGTACCTCGACGCGTTCGAGGCGAAGGGCCTGCCGCTCGTCATCGGCGAGTTCGGCATCGACCACTCCGACGGTGACCCCGACGAGGCGACGATCATGCGCGAGGCCACCGAGCGCGGCATCGGGTACTACGGCTGGTCCTGGTCGGGCAACAGCGGCGGCGTGGAGTACCTCGACATGGTCACCGGCTTCGACCCGGACCGCAGGACGCCGTGGGGCGAGCTGATCCTCGACGGCGCGAACGGCATCCGCGCGACGGCACGGACGGCGACGTTCTTCTCCGGGGCCACGGCGACGCCGACACCGAGCCCCACGCCCACGGTGACGACCACTCCGAGCCCCACGCCCACGGCGACGACCACACCGAGCCCCACGCCCACGGCGACGACCACTCCGACGGCGACCCCGGCACCCGGCGGGTCGTGCTCGGCGACGCTGACGGTCTCGAGCTCCTGGCCGGGCGGGTTCCACGGCACGGTGGACGTGACCGCCGGTGCACGGGCCCTCACGGGCTGGACGACGACCTTCACGCTCCCCGCCGGTGCGTCCGTCGCGCAGGGCTGGAGCGCGACGTTCGGCGGCACCGGCAGCACGGTGACCGCCGGTCACGCCGCGTGGAACGGCGCCGTCCCCGCGGGTGGGACCGTCACGTTCGGCTTCATCGGCTCCGGCACGGCCCCGACCACCCCGGTCCCGGTCACCTGCAGCTGACGCCGGCCCCCACCGCACGGGTGGTGGTCACACATGTGACCACCACCCGCATGCGTCGACCGACTCTCCGACCACTTCCGCTCCTCACGGAGTCCCCACCGCTGGTGGTCACATCTCCGACCACACCCTCACTCGCGGGCCGCTGACGCTCTGGTGGTCACAGGTGCGACCACCAGACCGCGGAGTCCCCGGCAGATGTGACCACGCCGGTGTCAGTCGCGTCCTCACGCCTGAGCCGACCACAGCCCACGCCTCGCGGGACTCGTCCACAGACGCACGGCGCACGGCAGGGAGGGCCTCCTCGACCAGCCACGCTGCTGCGATGGCGGCAGGCGGGGTCGACGGGAGCACGGGACGCAGCGGTGGCGGACAGATCCGCAGCGGCACGGAACGCATCGGCGGATCCGGCGACGCCGAGCACGGGGTGCTCGTCGGGCGACGCGAAGGACGCGGGTGGATCCGCGTCACCCGCACGGTCGACGACGTCCCGGCGGCGGTTCTCGACGGCCTGCGCGTGGCGGCGCCCGCGGCCACCTTGCTCGCCTGCGCGCGCGACCTGGGGCTGCTCGACATGGTCGTCCTCGTCGACTCGGCGCTGCGCACCGGCTGCACCGCCGAGGAGATCGCCCGCACGGCAGCCCCCTACCGGTCGGGTGCCCCCCTGCTCCGGCGTGCGCTCGAGCTCGCGGACGGTCGCAGCGAGTCGCCGTGGGAGACCCTGCTGCGCGTGCTGCACGTGAGCGTCGGGGTGCAGGTCGTCCCCCAGCACACGGTCCGGACGACCGACGGGACGTTCGTGGCACGCGGCGACCTCTGGCTCCCGTCGACGAGGGTGCTGCACGAGTACGACGGGGGCGTCCACCGCTCGTCCCGCGTCCACACGAACGACCTGCGCCGCGACCGGGCGCTCACCGCCGCAGGCTGGACGCGCCGCGGCTACGTGGCAGCCGACCTCTGCCGCGAGCCCGTCGCCGTGCTGCGCGACATCGACGACGCACTCGGCCGACCCCATCGCCCCGAGGGAGTCAGGCCGTGGATCCGCCTGCTGAGTGGGTCGACGCTCACGGAGTCCGGCCGTGCGCGTCTGCGCGGTCGCCTCGGCCTGTGAGAGGCGTCCGACGGGTGGTGGTCACCTCTCGAGCTCGTGCCACGGGTGGTGGTCACCGGTGTGACCACCGGTCGATCGCGCTCGGCTCACCAGCCCAGGTGGCGGCGGAGGCGGCGTGCCGCCTCGCGCCCTGCACGGTTGGCTCCGACCGTCGACGCGCTCGGGCCGTAGCCCACGAGCTGCAGGCGAGGCTCGGCGACGACCTCGGTGCCGTCCATGACGATCCCGCCGCCCGGCGCGCGCAGGCCGAGGGGAGCGAGGTGCTCGAGCGCCGCGCGGAAGCCGGTCGCCCACAGGATCGTGCGGGCCGCCACGAACGGCGGCGGATCGACCCACCCGCCGAGCACGGAGATGGCGGTGGTCTCGACCGCGGCCTCCTCCACGCCGCCGACCGCCGGGTCACCGAGCCGCGCGGCGCCCACCGAGCGGACGGCGTCGCCACCGACCCCGTCACCGGGTGGGCGACCACCGGAGCCGCCGGCGCCAGCCCCGGCGCGCGCCGGGCCGCCACCGGTCGAGCCCCGGCCCGCGCGCCCGTCCCACACCACGCCGTCGGGCAGGATCCGCGTGAACACCGGGTGCGCGCGCAGCACGCCCGAGGTGATCCCCGCGCGGTACGCGGGGGTCAGCGGCAGGCCCGTCACCGACACGACGGACTCCGGCGGCAGACCGGCCCGGACCCGCTCGTCGACGCGCCCGACCGCCTCGCGGCCCAGCTCGGGCGTGAAGTCGGCGGCCACCCACCGCGGCGGGCGTCGGGTGACCCACGTGGTGGTCGTCACCTCGGCGACCTGCAGCAGCAGCTGCACCGCGGACGTGCCGCCGCCGACCACCACGACGTGCCCGTCGGCGAGGTCGGCGGCCGAGCGGAAGTCGTGCGTGTGGAGCTGGCGACCGCGGAACGTCTCCCGCCCGGGGTACGCGGGCCAGAAGGGCCGCTGCCAGGTCCCGGAGGCGTTGACCACGCCGCGGGCCGACCACACGACGACCGCGTCCGGGTGGTCGACGTGGCGGGTGGTGACGAGGTAGCGGGGCTCATCGCGGTGCGTCGGGCCACCGGCCGTCGCACCCTCCGGCGCCCGCTCGACGCGCACGACGCTCACCGGGCGCTGCACGTTCAGCCCGAAGGCCTCCTCGTACTGCGCGAAGTAGTAGGGCACGGCGTCCGCGGCGGCCTCCGCCGGGTCGACGACAGCCAGCGGCATCCCCGGCAGGTCGTGCACGTGGTGCGCGTCGGCCATCGACAGCGAGCGCCAGCGGTGCTGCCACGCTCCCCCGGCCCGCGCGTTGTCGTCCAGCACGACGAACGTGCCGCGCGCCTGCTCCCAGCCGCGGGAACCGACCGGGACGAGGCCGGTACGGTGCAGGTGGTACGCGGTGGACAGACCGGCCTGGCCGGCCCCGACGACGACCACGTCCACCTCGACGGTCCGCGGCCCGCGCGCGTCGCGGCGCGCACGCCGAACCCCCACGGCGGAGGCAGGAGGACGGGACATCGCGTCCACGCTACCGGCAGATCCGCGAGCGGCGGGCGTCCCTCGAGGGACGGGCGCGGGTCACCGCGGATCACCCGTCGACCCGCCCGCGCGGGAGTCGCCGTCCGTGGTGGGATGGGAGCATGTCGTCCGACATCGAGGCCCCGACGTCGCTCACGAGCATGCGCGGCGCGCTGCCGCCCGCCGTGGCCGACGACGTCCGCGCGCTGCACCTCACGACCGTGCGGCACGACGGTGTGCCGCCGTTGTCCGAGCAGCCCCTGCTGTGGCTGTCCGACCAGGAGGCCCCGGTGGTCCACGTGCTCGCGTGGCACGCCGTGACGGGGGGTGCGCAGGAGCTCGTCGGGTACGCACAGGTCGACGTCGGCAGCTCGACGACCGCTCGCGCGGAGCTCGTCGTCGCGCCCGGGCACCGCCGCCGCGGCACGGGCAGGTCGCTGCTGGCGCACGCGGCGCAGGAGGCGGCGAGCATTCCCGGGCGGCGGCTGCACGTGTGGGCGCACGGTGACCTCCCGGCGGCGCGTGCGACGGCCGCCGCGACGGGGCTGGTCGTGGTGCGCGAGCTGTGGCGCATGGCCGTCGACGTCACGCAGCACCCGCCGGGCGCGCCGCAGCTCCCGCCGGGCGTGGCCGTGCGGGCGTTCGTCCCGGGGCAGGACGAGGACGCGTGGCGGCGCGTCAACGCGCGGGCGTTCGCGCACCACCCCGAGCAGGGTCGCATGACGTCGGCCGACCTGCGGGCGCGCGAGTCCGAGCCGTGGTTCGACCCGGCCGGGTTCCTGCTCGCCGAGCGTGACGGGCAGCTCCTCGGCTCGGTGTGGACGAAGGTCCACCCCGGCAGCGAGGCACCGGACGGCGCCCCCGGCGAGGAGGTCGGCGAGATCTACGTGGTCGGCGTCGACCCGGACGCGCAGGGCCTGGGCATGGGCCGTGCGCTGACGGCGCTCGGCCTGGCGCACCTGCGCGACCGCGGTCTGCGGACCGTGATCCTCTACACGGGAGCCGAGAACACGGTCGCCGTGCACACGTACCGGCGCGCGGGCTTCGCCCGGACGGCGGTCGACGTCATGTACGGCCCGCCCCCGGCGGGCAGCCCGGCCCACGGCACGCCGCTCGTCCGGGTGACCGACACGCCGAGTTCACCCGGCGATGCCACGATGGGGTCATGACCGACGCCCCCTCGATCGACCCGGCGCTGGCCGAGCGGATCGCCGAGCACGTCGCCGCCGACGAGGCCCTGGACGTGCCCACCGAGCAGCTCCCGGAGGACCGGTTCCTCGACCGTGAGCTGTCCTGGCTGGCCTTCAACCAGCGTGTCCTCGAGCTCGCCGAGGACGACACGTTGCCGCTGCTCGAGCGTGTCAGGTTCCTCGCGATCTTCGCGTCCAACCTCGACGAGTTCTTCATGGTGAGAGTGGCGGGGCTCAAGCGCCGGATCGCGACCGGCATCGCCGTCACCGCCGCGTCCGGCCTGTCGCCGCGGCAGGTGCTCGACGCGATCAGCGAGCGGGCGCACACGCTCATGGAGCGCCACGCGCGCGTGCTCGCGGACGACGTGCAGCCCGCGCTGGCGGCCGAGGGCATCACGATCGTGCGCTGGGACGACCTCGGTGACGGTGAGCAGGACCGCCTGCACAAGTTCTTCCGCCGGCAGATCTTCCCCGTGCTCACGCCGCTGGCCGTGGATCCGGCACACCCGTTCCCCTACATCTCGGGGCTCTCGCTCAACCTCGCGGTGAGCGTCGTGAACCCTGCCAGCGGCAAGGAGCACTTCGCGCGCGTCAAGGTGCCGCCCCTGCTGCCGCGGTACATCGCGGTCGACGCGTCCGGCCGTCCGTCGGCTCCCGTCCCGCAGACCGCGGCGCCGGAGCGCGGGCCGATGTCGTTCGTGCCCGTCGAGGACGTCATCGCCCAGCACCTCGACATGCTGTTCCCCGGCATGGAGGTCCGCGAGTTCCACACGTTCCGCATCACGCGCAACGAGGACTTCGAGGTCGAGGAGGACGACGCCGAGAACCTCCTGAAGGCGATGGAGAAGGAGCTGCTGCGGCGGCGCTTCGGCCCACCGGTGCGCCTGGAGGTCGCCGAGGGCATCAGCCCGCGGGTCCGCAAGTTCCTCGTGCGCCAGCTCGGCGTGTCGGAGGACGACGTGTACGAGCTGCCCGCGCCGCTCGACCACACCGGCCTCAACCTGATCGCCGACCTCGACCGCCCCGAGCTGCAGTTCCCCCGGTTCGTGCCCGTGACGCACCGGCACCTCGCGGAGGTGGAGTCCGCGACGCCGACCGACGTGTTCGCGGCCATCCGCGCGCGCGACGTCCTGCTGCACCACCCGTACGACTCGTTCTCGACGTCGGTGCAGACGTTCCTCGAGCAGGCCGCCGCCGACCCGCACGTCCTGGCCATCAAGCAGACGCTGTACCGCACGTCGGGCGACTCCCCCATCGTCGACGCGCTCATCGACGCCGCGCAGGCCGGCAAGCAGGTCCTCGCGCTGGTGGAGATCAAGGCGCGGTTCGACGAGCAGAACAACATCTCGTGGGCACGCAAGCTCGAGCAGGCCGGCGTGCACGTCGTGTACGGCATCGTCGGCCTCAAGACGCACTGCAAGCTCTCGCTCGTGGTGCGGCAGGAGGCCGACGGGCTGCGTCGCTACAGCCACGTCGGCACGGGCAACTACCACCCCAAGACCGCGCGCCTGTACACGGACCTGGGGCTGCTGACGGCGGACCCGGACGTGGGCCAGGACCTCACGCGGCTGTTCAACCAGCTGTCGGGCTACGCGCCGAAGTCGCGGTTCCACCGGCTGCTGGTCGCGCCGCGCTCGGTGCGCACGGGTCTGCTGGAGCGCATCGAGCGCGAGGCGGAGGCCGCCCGCCGCGGCGAGCCCGCGTGGATCAGGATCAAGGTCAACTCGATGGTCGACGAGGCCGTCATCGACGCGCTGTACCGGGCGTCGCGCGCGGGCGTGCCCGTGGACATCAACGTGCGCGGCATCTGCTCGCTGCGACCCGGTGTGCCGGGCCTGTCGGAGACGATCCGCGTGCGCTCGATCCTCGGCCGGTTCCTCGAGCACTCTCGCGTCTTCGCGTTCGCGCACTCGACGGCCACGTCCGGCGAGGACGGGTTCGAGGGGCCGGAGGTCTTCATCGGGTCGGCCGACCTCATGCACCGCAACCTCGACCGGCGGGTCGAGGCGCTCGTGCGGGTGGCGGACCCGACGCACGTCGCCGAGCTGGTCGAGTACCTCGAGGAGTCGATGGCCGACACCACGTCGTCGTGGTGGCTGGGCCCCGACGGCGAGTGGACCCGGCACCACGTGGGCCCCGACGGGCCCTCGGTGGACCTGCAGGAGGTCCTGATCCACCGGCAGCGTCGCCGGCCGGGTGCCGCCCGGTGACGCCTGGTCCCCCTGCTCCCGTCGAGGCCGCCGGAGCGCTGGTGTGGCGGGTGCGTGCCGGTCGTCTGCAGGTGGCGCTGGTGCACCGCCCCCGGTACCGCGACTGGTCGTGGCCCAAGGGCAAGCTCGACCCGGGCGAGGTCGCGCCCGTCGCGGCCGCACGTGAGGTCGAGGAGGAGACGGGGCTGGCGGTGGTGCTCGGCGTCCCGCTGCCCGGCCTGGAGTACCGCCTGTCCGACGGGCGGCGCAAGGTGGTGCGCTACTGGGCGGCGCAGGTCGCGGGCCGCGGTGACGAGCCGCCCCTCGGGGCGCGCCCGCCCGTGCGGCTCGCCGCGCGCACCGAGATCGACCTGTGGGAGTGGTTCGACGTCGCGGACGCCTCGCGCCGCCTCACGCGGCGTGCGGACCGCGAGCCGCTGGACGCGCTCGTCGCCGCGCACGGCAAGGGACGGCTCGCGACGCGCGCGTTGGTCGTGCTGCGCCACGCGCAGGCGCGCAAGCGGAGCCTGTGGGGCGGCGCGGAGGACGAGCGCCCGCTGACCGGGCTGGGTCTGCGCCAGGCCGCCGCGGCGGTCCCGCTGCTCGCGTCGTTCGGTGTCGAGCGCGTCGTGACGAGCGGGTGGGAGCGGTGCCGGGCGAGCGTCGTGCCGTACGCGACGGCCGCGGGCGTGGTGCCGCAGGTCGCGGACGGGCTCACCGAGGCGCGGCACGACGAGTCCCCGGCGCGCGTCGGCGCGCTGGTGCGCGAGCTGCTCGAGCACGGCCGGGACAGCGTGCTGTGCACGCACCGGCCGGTGCTGCCCACGGTGCTCGACGTGCTCGCCGAGCACAGCCGCCGGCCGGTGGCGGACGCGCTGCCGCGCACGGACCCGTTCCTCGCACCCGCGGAGGTGCTGGTGGCGCACACGGGTGTCACGCAGCGCGGCGTGCGCGTGCTCGCGGCCGAGCGCCACCGCTCACCGGTCGCGGCGGTCTGAGGCGCCGGGCACCGGCCCCGCGGGGCGCGCCCGGCGGACCGACCTCAGCCGAGGATCGGGTGCAGCACCCAGAACACGACGGCGGCGACCAGTGCGGCCGCGGGGATCGTGAGGACCCAGGCGCCGGCGATGTTCTTGGCGACGCCCCAGCGCACGGCCGACAACCGCTTGGTGGCGCCGACGCCCATGATCGCCGAGGTGATCGTGTGGGTGGTCGACACCGGGGCGTGCAGCGCGAACGCGTTGACGTACAGCACGACGGCCGAGACGGACTCGGCGACGAAACCTCGCGCGGGGTCGAGCTCGATGATCTTGCGCCCCAGGGTGCGCATGATGCGCCACCCGCCGGCGTAGGTGCCGAGCGAGATCGCGGCGGCCGCGGCGAGCTTGACCCACAGCGGGATGCCCTCCTCGGGGTTCGCCCAGCCTGCCGTCAGCAGCGCGAGGTAGATGACGCCCATCGTCTTCTGTGCGTCCTGCAGGCCGTGGCCGAGGGCCATCGCGGCCGCGGAGACCGTCTGCGCGAAGCGGAAGCGCCGGTTGGTGCGGGCCGGCGGGCGGTTCCGGATGAGCCACAGCAGCCCGACCATGACGAAGAACGCCAGGCCGAAGCCGATGAGCGGCGAGAAGATCATCGGCAGCACGACCTTGTCGACCAGCGAGCTGCCGTACACCCCGAACCCGCCGGCGAGCCCCGCACCCACGAGCCCGCCGATGAGGGCGTGCGTCGAGGACGAGGGCAGGCCGTACCACCACGTGATCATGTTCCAGGTGATGGCTCCCACGAGGGCGCACAGGATGACGACGAGCGCGCTGTGCGACGACGCGTGCTGCAGGTCGACGATCTGCGTCGCGATGGTCTCCGCGACCTCGGTGCCGAGCAGCGCACCGAGGAAGTTCATGACGGCAGCCATGATGAGCGCCGCGCGCGGCGTGAGCGCCCGCGTGGAGACGGACGTCGCGATCGCGTTGGCCGCGTCGTGGAAGCCGTTGGTGTAGTCGAACCCGAGGGCGAGCGCGACGACGAAGACGACGAGCACAGGTTCCACGAGGGCTCAGGACTCCTTGAGCGCGATCGTCTCGACCGTGTTGGCCACCTTCTCGAAGGCGTCCGCGGCGTCCTCGAGCTTCTCGACGATCTCCTTGAGCTTCATGAGGTGGATCGGGTCGGCGATCTCGTCGAACATCTGCGCGATGAGCTTGCGGTGCGACTTGTCGGCCTGGTTCTCGAGCCGGTTGATCTCGACCCAGTACTCCTGGAGCGACTCCATCGAGCGCAGCTTCGGCATGGCCTCGGCCGTCAGCTCGGCGGCGCGCTGGAGCACCTGGACCTGGTCGGAGACGCGCGCGGGCAGCTCGTCGACCTTGTACAGGACCATGAGGTCGGAGGCCTCGTCCATGTGGTCCATGCAGTCGTCGAGGCTCGACGCGAGGTCGTAGATGTCGTCACGGTCGAACGGCGTGACGAACGTCTGGTTGAGGCGCCGCATGATGGTGTGCGTCGCGTCGTCCGCGGCGTGCTCCGCCTCGGCCATCCGCTTGTTGAGCTCCTTGCGGGTGGCACGGTCGGCGCCGAGCATCTCGGCGAGCAGGTTCGCACCTGTCACGAGGTGCACCGCCGAGGCGGCGAAGAGGTCGAAGTACGAGGTGTCGCGCGGTGTCAGGCGCAGGCGCACGGAGGGCTCCGGGTCGTCGACTGGTGGTGTGCCCCGGCGGGGGCGTCGCCCAGCCTAACCGCCGGTGAACACCGGTGGTGCCGGGACCTGTGGCCCGGATGCGCACGGGGCCCGCGGAAGAACCGTTTCGTGTGAACGACGCCGAGCCGGAGCGCCTGACGGCGCGAGGCCGCTCGTAGCGGCTGATGTTGGAGCCCGGGGCTACCGACCCGGCGTCGCGCAGCCAGTGTACGCGCCGGTGGTCATGTGAGCCGGTCCGCGCGCCAGAGCTGCGCCGCGTGCGCGAGCTCCTCGCCGGTGCGCACGAGCGACGCGGCCCCCCGGGTCTGGCGCGCCGCCGCCCGCGGGTCCAGGTCGTCGAGGTGGTCGGCGTCGAACGCGGCACCCGTGGCCAGGACCTGGCAGAACGCGGCGGCACGCTCGAGGGCGACCGCGAGGTCGCCCGTGTAGACCCCGGACAGCACGGCGTCGGCCACGGTCCGCACGTCCTCGGGCCCCGGCATCTCGACGACGCCCGCGACGACGTCGTGCACGGGCGCCGCGGCCACGCCCTGGCGGTACCGGTCGGCGACGGTCCCCGGGTCGCGACGCACCCACTCCCGCAGCACGTAGAGGCGCCACAGCGCGCCCGGGAGCGTGTCGGCCGGGCTGTCGGCCCACATCGCCGCGACCACGTCGAGCCCCTCGGTCTCGACGAGCGCGACGAGTCGCTCGACGACCTGCGGGTCCTCGGTCGCGCGGCCGTGGTGGACGAGGGCGCCGGCCGTGGTGTGGGCGATCTCGTCGCGCAGGGTCGGGTCGAGCTCGCCGGGGAGCTCGTCGGCCAGCGCGGGGTCGAACACGATCGGCCGGTGGTGCTGCCGGCCAACCCCGCGCGCACCCGTACCGCCGGCTCCGCCGCCACCCGTCCCGTCCGCGCTCACCGCGGCATGATCCCCCGCCGCGGCCCCCGCCACCACCCCCGCCCCACCGCCGCCCTGCTCGCGGACGGGCACCGCGCGCGGCGCAGCGGGCTCCCGGCCGGTGTCGAGGTGCGGGTGCGGCGGACGCGGTTCACAGTGGGTCTGACCGGGACGAGCCCGGCCGGGAGGCGGCGGACGATGACCGACACGACACCGGGGCAGCGCGTGCGGCCGTCCGGCGGCAAGCACCGGGGCAAGGCCGTCACGCTCGCGATCGCCGCCGCGGTCGGCGGATTCCTGTTCGGGTTCGACAGCTCGGTCATCAACGGCGCCGTGGACGCGGTGCAGGACGGCTTCGAGCTCTCGGGCGTCGTCACGGGGCTCGTCGTGGCCGTGGCGCTGCTGGGGTGCGCGTTCGGCGCGTGGCTGGGCGGCCGACTGTCGGACCGGTGGGGGCGCACGCGCGTCATGGTGCTGGGCGCGGTCCTGTTCTTCGTGTCCTCGGTGCTGTCCGGCCTCGCGTTCGCGGCGTGGGACCTGGCGCTGTGGCGCGTCGTGGCCGGGATCGGCATCGGCATCGCGTCCGTGATCGCGCCGGCGTACATCGCGGAGATCGCGCCGGCGGCGATGCGCGGACGCCTGGGCTCGCTGCAGCAGCTGGCGATCACGCTCGGCATCTTCGCCGCGCTGCTGTCCGACCAGCTGCTCGCGACGTCGGCCGGCGGTGCCGCGGAGGAGCTGTGGTTCGGGCTGGCGGCCTGGCGCTGGATGTTCCTGGTGTGCGTCGTCCCCGCGGCGGTCTACGGTCTGATCGCGCTGCGGATCCCCGAGTCGCCGCGCTACCTGGTGGCGCAGGGGCGCCGGGACGAGGCCCGCGCGGTGCTGGCCGACGTCCTGGGCCCGGACGAGGACCCCGACGAGCGCGTCGCGCAGATCGAGCGGACGATCCGCGCCGACGCGGAGCACGCCGACCGCGCGAGCCTGCGCGGACCCGTCCTGGGCCTGCTGCCGGTCGTGTGGGTGGGGATCCTGCTGTCGGTGTTCCAGCAGTTCGTCGGCATCAACGTGATCTTCTACTACTCCACGACGCTCTGGCAGGCGGTGGGCTTCGAGGAGAGCCGGTCGTTCCTCATCTCGACGATCACGTCGGTGACGAACGTCGCGGTGACGTTCATCGCGATCGGGCTCATCGACAAGGTCGGACGCCGTCCGCTGCTGCTGGTCGGCTCGGCCGGCATGACGCTCGCGCTGGGCACGATGGCGGTGGCCTTCACGAACGCGACGGGCACGGGTGAGGACATCACGCTCGACGGGGCGTGGGGCGTGGTCGCGCTCGTCGCGGCCAACGCGTTCGTGGTGTTCTTCGGTGCGACGTGGGGCCCGCTGGTGTGGGTGCTGCTCGGGGAGATGTTCCCCAACCGGATCCGCGCTGCGGCGCTCGGCGTGGCGGCGTCCGCGCAGTGGGTGGCGAACTTCCTCATCACGCTGTCGTTCCCGGAGATGCTGGACCGCTGGGGCGCGACGGCCCCCTACCTCATGTACGCGTGCTTCGCGCTCCTGTCGTTCGTCTTCGTGCTCACCAAGGTGCCGGAGACGAAGGGCGTGCAGCTCGAGGACATGGAGGGGCTGAGGGTCGAGCGGCGCGGGCGCACCGCCCGCTGAGGGGCCGCGCGCCGACGGGCCGCGCGCGGCGTGCCGGGGGGCGCGCCGCGCGCTCCCGCGTCCGGGGCCGCGTGTCGCAGAACATGTTGCCTGAGGTAACTATCCGACCTACAGTGGCAAAGAGTTGCCTCGAGCAACCGTCGGAGCGGCACTCCGGCCGCCCCCTCCGACCGCCGACGACGCCCGGTCGACCACCGTCCCGAGCCCCGGAAGCGAGCACCCCCCGTGACCGACCCCCGCACACCCGTCGACGACGCCGCCGTCGACACCCCCGCCGACGCACCCCCGGCCGCGCCGGCGATGACCCACCGCGAGGTCCTCGAGGCCCTGTCCGGGATCCTCCTGGGGATGTTCGTCTCGATCCTCGCGACGAGCGTCGTGTCGACGTCCCTGCCGCGCATCATCACCGACCTCGGCGGGAGCCAGTCCGCGTTCACGTGGGTCGTCACCGCGACCCTCCTCACCACCACGGTCTCCACACCCGTCTGGGGCAAGCTCGCGGACCTCGTCGACCGCAAGCTGCTCGTCCAGCTCGCGCTCGCGATCTCGGTCGTCTCCTCGGCCCTGGCCGGCCTCGCCCACAGCACCGAGATGCTCATCGGCATGCGCGCCCTGCAGGGCGTCGGCGCCGGCGGTCTCACCGCGCTGGGCACCGTGCTGCTCGCCGACATCATCAGCCCGCGCGACCGCGGCCGGTACATGGGTCTCATGGGCGCCGTCATGGCCGTCGGCATGGTCGGCGGGCCGCTGCTGGGTGGTGTCATCACCGACGCCGCCGGCTGGCGGTGGAACTTCTTCGTCGGGCTGCCGTTCGCCGTCGCCGCGATCGTCGTGCTGCAGCGCACGCTGCACCTGCCGGGCCTCGCCGGCCGGCGCGTGCGGATCGACTGGACCGGCACGGCCCTGCTCTCGGCGTCCGTCGCGACGCTCCTGCTGTGGGTCACGTTCGCCGGCTCGTCGTTCGCGTGGCTGTCGTGGCAGACCGCCGCCATGGTCGGCGGCGCGGCCCTCGGCGTCATCGCCCTGGTCCTCGTCGAGCAGCGTGCGTCCGAGCCCATCATCCCGCTGCACCTGTTCCGCAACCGCACCGTGGTGCTCACGGTGGTCGCGTCCGTCGCCGTCGGCATCGCGCTGTTCGGCACGCAGGTGTTCCTCAGCCAGTACATGCAGCTGGCGCGCGGCACGACGCCCACCGAGTCCGGTCTGCTCACCGTCCCCATGGTCGTCGGCACGTTCCTGGCCTCGACCGTCTCGGGCCGCGCGATCTCCCGCACCGGGCGCTACAAGGCGGTCATGGTCGTCGGCGCGGTGCTGCTGACCGCGGGCCTGGCCCTCATGGGCTCGATCGACGAGACGACGAGCTTCACGCTCGTCGGCCTGTACATGCTCGTCGTCGGCTCGGGCGTCGGCATGCTCATGCAGAACCTCGTGCTCGCGACGCAGAACACCCTGCCCGTCACGGACATGGGCGCGGGCACCGCGACCGTCGCGTTCTTCCGCACGCTCGGCGGCGCGATCGGTGTCTCGGCGCTCGGCGCCGTGCTGGCCCACCGCGTGCAGCACCTCATGGTCGACGGGCTCACGGAGCTCGGCGTGCCGGCCTCGGCGCTCGGCTCGGGCGGCGTCGGCGCCCTGCCCGACCTCGCGACCCTGCCCGGCCCGGTCCGGTCCGTCGTCGAGCACGCCTTCGGCGTCGGCGTGGCCGAGCTGTTCCTCATCGGCGCCCCGGTCGCGCTGCTCGCGCTGGTCGCGGTGCTCGCGCTGCGCGAGGTGCCGCTGGGCCGTGCGTCGGGCGTCGAGCAGCGGCTCGCGCAGGCCGCGAGCCAGGCGGGGACGCCGACCGCGGCCGCCCGCGGCTGACCGCGCCGGCGGACCGGCCGTCCCGCGCGGGCGCGTCGGCGTCCCGCTCACCCCACGGGATCGCCGGCGCCCTCGCCGCGTCGCGCGGGGTCGTCCCCGCGCGCCAGGTCGTCCTGCTGCACGAGGTCGTCGTTGAGCCGCCCGAGTAGGTCGGCGAGGTGCGTGAGCTCCCCGGGCTCCCACCCGGCGAGCGTGCCGCGCAGGTACCGCTGCCGGGCGGCGCGCGCGTGCGCGAGCCGCCGGGTCCCCTCGGCGGTGAGCTCGAGCGGCTGGCTGCGCGAGTCGCGCGGGTCGGGTGTGCGCGTCAGCAGCCCGAGGCGCTCGAGGCGCGTCACCTGCCGCGACATCGTGCCGCGGCCCACGCCGACCAGGTCGGCGAGGTCGCTCGTCCGCGTCCCGGGCGTGAGCGCGACCGTCGCCAGCAGCAGGTACGCCGACGCGTCGAGCTCCGGGTGGACCGTGCGCGCCACACCCGCCGACGCCGCACGGGCCCGCCGCAGGAAGAGCCCCAGCTCCCGCTCGACGCGCAGCACCGGGTCGTCGCTCATGCGCCCATCCTCGCGCAGGGACGCCGGGCACGGGACCGCACGACGCACGCGCCCGGGGGAACGACGCTCAGCGGGCCCAGGTGGTGCGGCGCCGCGCCATCTGGGCGAACGCGGACACGCGGACCTTGTCGAGCCGCTCCGGCATGCGCCGGAACGCGTTCGGCACCTCGTGCCTCGCCAGCACCAGGACGTCCTGCGGCGGGTCCTGCACGTCGCGCTCGAGGTCGCCGGTGATGACGAGCACGCCGCGCACCGCCACGCCCGCGCACCCCGCGGAGTGCAGCAGGCCCTGGACGCGCGAGGCCTCCAGGCGCGCGTCGCGCAGGTACGCCACGGAGCGCCCGTCGACGTGCATCGTGCGCGACCCGGCGCGCACGTGGCTGCCGGGGTGCCGGCGCTCGGAGACGGTGAAGATCCCGCCGGGTCCGATGAGCAGGTGCTCGACGACGGTGCCCTGCCGGCCCAGCGGCACGTCGTGCACCGCCTGCCAGCCGTCCTCGGCGAGCCGCTCGAGACGCGCGCCCACCGGGCTGCCGCGCTCGCCGCGCTCGTCGTCGGTGTCGCCGAGCCACGCGTGCGTGCGCGGGTCCTCGAGGGCGTCGATCGACGCGAGCTCCGAGGTGACGGGCAGCACCAGCTCGGGGACGTCCGAGCGCAGGTACGCCTGGGCGGCACGCCGGACCCTCGCCTCCAGCACCGGGTCCGCGGCGACGACCTCACCGGACTGGAGGTCGACGGATCCCACCTGCGCACCGGTCTCGTGCGTGACGTAGAGACGGTCGGCACCGTACCGCCGCCATCGCCGGACTGTCAGGACCTCGTCCACACAGCCATTATCGGCACGAGGACCCCCGGACTTCAGTCACGTCCACGAGGGACTTTCCACGTCAGGCGGCGTGTCGGGCGTGTCGTCACCCCGACGGCCCTGCGGGCCACGTCACCGTGCGACCTCCGGGGGACGCCGGGCGCCCCTCGCGTGTGACGCCCGGACGCGCCGGCACCTCACGCCCCGTCGTCCGCCACGGGCTCGAACGTGAGGCTCACCGAGTTCATGCAGTACCGGTCGCCCGTGGGCGTCTGCGGGGCGTCGTCGAACACGTGCCCGAGGTGCGACCCGCAGCCCGCGCAGCGCACCTCGGTGCGCACCATGCCGAGGCTGCGGTCGGTGAGCAGCTCGACGCGGTCTCCGGCGAGCGGGGAGAAGAAGCTGGGCCACCCGCAGTGCGAGTCGAACTTGGTGTCCGAGCGGAACAGCTCGTTGCCGCACGCACGGCAGCGGTAGACGCCCTCGCGGTGCTCGTCGAGCAGCGCGCCGGTCCACGGCCGCTCGGTGCCGGCACGGCGCAGCACCGCGAACTCCTGCGGCTCGAGCTCCAGGGCCCACTCGGCGTCGCTCTTGGTCACGGGGTAGGTGCGGGGGTCGGTCACGGCGCTCTCCTTCCGGTGCCACCCGTCCGGCGGCACCGTGGTCCTCAACACCGCACATTCACCCGGCGTTCCCGCCCCGCGGGCGCCCCGGGTGCCGCGCCGTGCCTGGGCGTGGCGCACGTCACGACATACCCTGATCGGGAGGTTCCCGGTCAGGCGGGTCCGCCCGAGCCCCGAGGTGCACGTGCCAGCTGGTCGTCGTCGTTCGAGCCCCACGCGCCGCTTCGCGGTCGTGAGCCTCGTCGGCATGGTCCTGGTCGGGGTCGCGCTGGTCCTGGTGACGTCGGCGCAGATGCGTGGTCAGGCGGTGCGCGACGGGACCGCCGCGGCGTCGCGCATGGCGGCGTTCGCCGCGCGCGCCGTGCCCACCGCGTCGTTCGTGACCGGCGTGCTCTCCGCCGACGAGCGCGACGCGGCGGCCGCCGCGGTCGCGGGCTTCGGTGACGAGCTCGTCGAGCTGCGGCTGTGGAGCACCGACGGTCGGCTCATGTACTCGTCCGACGGCGCGACCACCGGCCTGCCGGCCGCTGACCGCCTGGGGCGGGTCATGGCGTCCGGCCAGCCCGACGCGGTCGTCCAGCCGGACGTGCGGGCGGGGGGCGCAGCAGCCGACGAGCGCACCGTCATCGACGTCTACGTGCCGGTGCGCGTGTCCGACACCGCGGACCCCGGCGACCTCGCCGACGGCGCACCCGACGAGGCGGCCGGTGCCGTCGAGGTCATGCTCGACCACACAGGCACCCAGCAGACCCTGCGGACCACGACGCGCACGGTGACGCTCGTGGTCGTCGGCAGCCTGGTCGTGCTCTGGCTGCTGCTGTTCCAGATCGTGCACTCGACGTCGCGGCGGTTGCGCTCGACCGCTCTGGAGAACGCGCGCCTCGCACTGCTCGACTCGCTCACCGGGCTGCCGAACCGCCGCCTGCTCTCCGACCAGATGCAGCGCGCGATCGACCGCGCCGCCGACGACCCCGAGGCTCGGGTCGGGCTGATCCTGCTCGACATCGACCGGTTCAAGGACATCAACGACACCCTCGGCCACGACCACGGCGACGAGCTGCTGCAGCAGGTCGCCGAGCGGCTGCGGCACGCGCTGCGCGACGACGACGTGGTCGCACGCCTCGGCGGCGACGAGTTCGCGATCCTGCTGCCGGACGTGCGCACGGTCGCCAACGCCGAGCGTCTCGCGATGCGCGTGCGCGGCCTTTTCACGCGTCCGTTCGAGCTGAGCGACATCGCGCTGCACGTCGAGACGTCGATCGGCGTCGCGTGCCTGCCGGACCACGCGGCGGACGCGTCGGCGCTGATGCGCACCGCCGACATCGCCATGTACGCGGCCAAGCACCACCGGACGGGCGTCAGCGTGTACTCCCCCACCGCGGACGACTCCTCGCCCGCACGTCTGGTGCTGCTGGGCGAGCTGCACCAGGCGCTGGAGTCGCGGGGCGACCCCGGCGCCGAGCCGCAGCTCGAGCTGCACTACCAGCCGAAGATCGAGCTCGCGACGCAGCGCACGGTCGGGCTGGAGGCGCTGATCCGCTGGCGGCACCCCGCGCGGGGACTGCTGCCACCGGGGGCGTTCGTGCCGTTGGCCGAGCAGTCGGGTCTCATCCACCGCGTCACGCACTTCGCGCTCGAGGAGTCGGTGCGTCAGCTCGCGGCCTGGCGCGCGCAGGGCGAGGCGGTGCCGGTCGCGGTGAACCTGTCCGCCCACGACGTCGCGAGCCCCGCGGTGGTCGACATGATCGAGCTGCTGCTGGCGGAGCACGAGGTCGAGGCCTCGCTGCTGGAGGTGGAGATCACCGAGACCGCGCTGGTCGCGGACCGCACGCGCGTGGTGCCCGTGCTCGAGCGGCTCAGCGCGCTCGGGGTGCGCGTGGCGATCGACGACTTCGGCACGGGGACCACGTCGATCTCGCAGATGCGCGACCTGCCGGTGGCCGAGCTGAAGATCGACCGGCTCTTCGTCGCCGACCTCGGTGAGGGTGGGCGCGCGGGCTCGGAGGTGGTGGTGCAGGCCATGGTCGACCTGGCCCACTCGTTCGGGCTGCGCGTGGTCGCCGAGGGGGTGGAGGACGAGGCGACGGCGCGCACGCTGGAGGAGCTGGGCGTGGACCGCGCGCAGGGCTACCTGTGGGCGCGTCCGGCGCCGGCGAGCGCGCTGCACCCACCCGGAGGGCACTCACTTCACCCGATCGGGTGAAGTGGTGCCGGATTTCTCAAGTTCACGGCAGTTCGGTCGATGACGACCGATGAGGGTGGGGTCCGGCCTGGAGGACGGGCGGACGGGACAGGGACGCGCATGCGCGTCGCAGGAGGGATCGATCGCCGATGATGGACGAGCTGCTCGAGGAGATGATCGACCCCGCCCCGTCCCGTCAGGACGTGGCGCGGCGGCGGCGCGGCCTGGCCACGGGGGCGATCCTCGTGCTGGCCGCGGTGGGGGTGACGTCGCTGACGACGTCCGCGCTGTTCACCGACCAGGACACGCTCACCGGCACCCTCAGCACGGGCAGCATCGTGCTCGACGCCGACGGCGCGACGTTCACCATGCCCGTCGGCGGGCTGGCGCCGGGCGGCAGCGTCGTCGCGCCGATGCAGGTGACGAACGCCGGGTCGCTCGCGCTGCGGTACGCCGTGAGCCTCTCGGCGGCGGCCGCGCCGGCCCCGGACCCCGCGGTCCCCGCCGGCGAGGGGGACCTCACCGACCAGCTGCGCGTCCGGGTGTACGACGTCGCGACGTGCTCGCTCGGCACCACCGGCGGGCCGGACCACCTGGGCGACACGGCCGACATCGGGCCGAGCGAGTTCGGCCTGCCGGCCAGCCCGTGGGCGATCGTGGGCGACCCCGCGACCGGCCAGGACGGCGAGGACCGCGAGCTGGACGCGGCGACGGGCTCCGAGACCCTGTGCGTGCGGGTCGACATGGCGCTGGCCGCCGACGACACCTACCAGAACACGGCCGCCGAGCTGACGTTCCAGATCGACTCCGAGCAGACGGTCAACAACCCCTGACCCGAGCAGACCGGGGACACCCCAGACGACCGTGACCACGGCGCACCCGGCCCCGCAGCCGTTCGTCGACCGCCGCGCCCCCCGGCCGGCGGCGCGACCTCGTGCACCCTGGTGGCGGCGCGCGACGAGCGTCGTGCTGTGGGCCGTCGTCGTCGTCGGCGTCGGCGCGTACCTGACGTCGCTCGCCGTGCCGCTGTGGTTCCAGGCGCAGGGCGAGCGACTGCTCATCGTGACGTCGGGGTCGATGGCGCCGCGGTTCGTCGCCGGGGACGTCGTCGTGCTGCGGGCGGTGAGGGACGCGTCGGAGCTCAAGCCGGACCTGGTCGTGACGTTCCAGCCCGTCGGCGGAACGTCCCTGGTGACGCACCGCATCGTCTCGCTGCACAGCCTGCCGGCGATGCGGGTCGCGGACGACGACACCGGCCGCATGGAGCCCGTCCTGGACGAGGACGGCACCCCGGTGATGCAGCCGTACATCCGCACGCAGGGTGACGCGAACGCCTTCCCGGACCCCGACGCGACCCCGGTGGAGCGCGTGCGGGGGGTGCTGCTGCGGGTGCACCACGGCTGGGGGCGGGTCCTGACGTGGGCGACGTCGGCGCAAGGGCGGGCGGTCATGCTCGTGCCGCCGCTGCTGGCGCTCGCGACGCTCGAGGTGCTCTCGGTGCTCGAGGGGCGGCGGCGGCCGCGTCCCGCGCGGCACCCCGAGGACGACAGGAGGGTCGATGCCTTCGTCCGCGTCTGACGCTCGCGGGCGCCGCGGCTCGGGGCTGCGGCTCACCGTCCTGCTCGTGCTGCTGGTGCTCGCGCTCGTGCCGACGGCCACCGACCGCACGAGCGCGCTGTTCACCGACTCCGTGACCACGTCGACGGTGGTCTCGACGCTGCCGGAGTTCGCACCACCCGAGCCCTGACGGGCGGCTCCCCGCGTGACGTGCGTCTCGCGACGTGCGGAATACCCCCGCGCCCGCGACGGTTGAGCCAGCCAGATCGATGCAAACGCAACGACATCCACGAGCGAGGTGCACCATGCAGTTCGGGATCTTCTCCGTCGGCGACGTGACCACGGACCCCACGACCGGTCGGACCCCGGACGACACCGAGCGCGTGCGCGCGATGCTCACCATCGCCGAGCACGCCGACGCCGCCGGGCTCGACGTCTTCGCCACCGGCGAGCACCACAACCCGCCTTTCGTGCCGTCGTCCCCCACGACGATGCTCGGCTACCTCGCGGGCCGTACCAGGAACATCGTGCTGTCGACCGCGACCACGCTCATCACCACCAACGACCCCGTCCGCCTGGCCGAGGAGTACGCGATGCTCCAGGTCATCGCCGACGGGCGCATGGACCTCATGATGGGCCGCGGCAACACCGGCCCCGTCTACCCGTGGTTCGGCAAGGACATCCGCCAGGGCATCGGCCTGGCGATCGAGAACTACGCCCTCCTGCGCCGGCTGTGGGAGGAGGACGTCGTCGACTGGTCGGGCAAGTTCCGCACCCCGCTGCAGGGCTTCACGTCCACGCCGCGCCCGCTCGACGGCGTCGCGCCGTTCGTCTGGCACGGGTCGATCCGCTCCCCCGAGATCGCCGAGCAGGCCGCCTACTACGGCGACGGGTTCCTGCACAACGCGATCTTCTGGCCCATGGAGCACACCGCGCAGATGGTGAACTTCTACCGGCAGCGGTACGAGCACCACGGCCACGGCCGCGCGGACCAGGCGATCGTCGGGCTGGGCGGGCAGGTGTTCATGCGGAAGAACAGCCAGGACGCCTGGCACGAGTTCCGGCCGTACTTCGACAACGCACCGGTCTACGGGCACGGGCCGTCGATGGAGGACTTCACGCGCGAGACCCCGCTGACGGTCGGTTCGCCGCAGCAGGTGATCGACCGCTACGGCGCGTTCTGGGAGCAGGTGGGCCACTACCAGCGCCAGCTGTTCCTCATCGACCACGCCGGCCTGCCCCTCAAGACGGTCCTCGAGCAGATCGACATGCTCGCCGAGGACGTCGTGCCCGTCCTGCGCCGCGAGGCCGAGTCCCGCCGCCCCGCCGACGTGCCGGCGAACCCGCCCTCGCACGCCGAGCGCGTCGCCGCGGCCCGCGCCGCGGGCAAGGCCCCCGCCACCGGCCGCGCCCCGGAGGGCGACCGCTGGACGGGCCGCACCGCCGAGGACGACACCGCCCTCACCGCCTGAGCCGACCGGATCGCCCTCTCGCCCCGTCCCCCAGGGCGAGACGGCGGTCCGGTCACCACCGCACCCCCTCCTCGTCCGCGAGAGGGCGATCCAGCACCACCGGAGGAGATCCCCGTGCCGTCCCGTTCCCTCGTCGTCGTCTCCGGCGGGCTGTCGCAGCCGTCGTCGACGCGCATGCTGGCCGACCGCCTCGCCGAGGCGACCGTCGCCGACCTCGCCGCACGCGGTATCGACACCGTCGTGGAGGTCGTCGAGCTGCGCGGCCTCGCGCACGACGTCGTCGACATGACACTCACCGGCTATGCACGCCCCGACCTCGCGGCCGCGCAGAGCGCGCTCGCCGGCGCGGACGGCGTCGTCGCCGTCACTCCCGTGTTCGCCGCGTCGTACGCGGGGCTGTTCAAGTCGTTCGTCGACGTCCTCGACCCCGAGGCCCTGCGCGACACCCCGGTGCTGCTCGGCGCGACGGGCGGCACGGCGCGTCACTCGCTCGCCCTCGAGCACGCCGTGCGACCGCTGTTCGCGTACCTGCACGCCGACGTCGTCCCGACGTCCGTGTTCGCCGCGACCGACGACTGGGCCGACGCCGGCACGGACGACGTCAAGCCGCTGCCCGCCCGCATCGCGCGGGCCGCCGCCGAGCTCGCCCGGCGGGTCGCCGCACGTGAACCCGTGCAGCGCGGCGGCCTGTACGACGGCGTGCCGTCGTTCGAGGACCTGCTCGGCGGCTGACGGCCCGGACGCGACATGACGAGGGGCCGGCCACCGTGACGGTGGCCGGCCCCTCGTCGACGTCAGCGGCGCGCCAGCATGAACTGCGAGCCGCCCTCGGCGGGTGCGACGTCCAGCTCGAGGTCGCTCAGCGTCGCGGACGCCCGCGGGTCGACGTAGACGTGCGCGTCACCGGCGGTGACGGTGTCGTCACCCGGGTCCGGGGCGGCGACGAGCGCGAGCTCGAAGCCCCCCGAGTCCTGCTCGGCGATGCGCAGGCCGCCCTCCTCGGGCAGTCCGGCACGGCTCGTGAGGGTCTCGACGGCGGTACGGGCGTTCTCGGTCAGGGTGAGCACGGGTGCTCCTCTCCGTGGCCAGGGGGACGTCGGCCAGGGCGCGCGGCCCCGCCCGGCGGTGCGCGAAGGGGTGGCACCAGGGGCGGGACGACGAGCCCCGGTCCGACGCCGTCGGACCACTCCACCGTGACCCCGGGCACCGCGAGGGCGCAAACGCTCGTCCGCTGCGCGAGACGCCTCCCGGGATCCGGGTGCCCGGGCTGCGAGGCCGCGCCGGGCCCCCTACCCTGCGCGTCCCGCCCCGCCGCGGGCGACGTCGACGACGAGCGCGCGATGATCCGACAAACCGAGGTCGACCGCATCCCCCGGGCCGGCCGCGTGCACGCCGGGCCCGGCCAGCACGTGGTCGAGCTGCCGCACGGGCGCGTCGACGGGAAAGGTCGCGGCGCGCACGAGCGGCTGCATGCCCGTGAGCCGCGCGGGCTGCTCGCCCGCCAGGTTGAGGTCACCCATGACGACGCACGCCCCAGGCAGCCGCCGGGTCGTGCGCACCAGGTGCCGCAGCTGACGCACGTTCCAGCCCGGGATGAACGTCAGGTGGGTGCCGACGACGGTCAGCGGGCCGCCCTCGCCGTCGACGACGGCCGCGAGCGCCGCACGCGGCTCGTCACGGACGAACGCGGGCCACCGCTGCCCGGGGAACCGCACGGGCGTGCGGCGCCGCAGCGCGGGCAGCGCCACGACGTGCCACTCGCGCACCGGCCGGCGCGAGAGCAGGGCGATCCCGTAGGCGGCGGTGTCGGGCTGCTCCTGCCCGGTGCCTGCGACCCAGAGACCGGGCTCGCCGTGCAGGGTCGCGGCGAACCTGTGGTGGGGCGCACCCATGGCGTCCGCGGCGACCGCCGTGAGGTCGGCACCGTGCGAGCGGCTCTGCGCGCGGTCGACCTCCTGCAGCGCGAGCACGTCGGCGTCCAGGCGGCGGACGGCGTCGGCGAACCGGTCGAGGTCGACCCGCCCGTCCGCGAGCGAGCGCCCGTGGAGGATGTTGAAGGTCGCGAGGCGCACCCTGCGATTCTGACCGCGAGTGCCACGCTCCGCCCGCCGGGTGCCGGTCGGGCGCTCGACGCGCGCCCTCCCGCGCGGCGGTGTAGACACCGACCATGCACCCCGCACCGAGCGCACCGGACGACCTGCCGCCCCCGCTGACCGGCGCCGCCCCCGCCCCGCTGCCCGCGCCGACGGGCGCGGCGACCCCGGACGACCGCGCCGCCCTGCAGGACGGGCTGCGCCGCACGGCTGTCGCGCTCATCGACGCGCAGATCCCGTTCGCCCTCGTGGGCGGGTACGCCGCGTGGGCCCGGGGCGCCCCCGAGCCCAGCCACGACGCGGACTTCGCGGTCGCCGAGGACGACGTGGACGCGGCCCGCGCCGCGCTCGTCGCCGCGGGCCTCGACGTGCAGCAGCCCGCCGAGAACTGGCTCTTCAAGGCGTACCACCACGGCCAGCTGGTCGACGTCATCTTCCGGATGGTCGGCGAGCCCGTCACGCGTGAGCAGCTCGCGCAGGCCGACCAGCTGGAGGTGCTGGCCGTGCGGATGCCCGTGCTGCCGGCCACCGACATCATCTCGGCGAAGATGCGGGTGCTGGGCGAGCACTACTGCGACTTCACGTGGCTGCTGCCGATGGCGCGCGCCCTGCGCGAGCAGATCGACTGGGCGCGGGTGCGCGAGGAGGTCGAGGGGCAGCCGTACGCGCAGGCGTTCCTGTTCCTCGCCGACCGCCTGGGGCTGACGGGCCACCCGGGTGACCGGCTGGCGGCGGGCCCGGGACGCACCGACCCCGGTGCGGAGGCCTGAGCCTCCCGACCTGCGGGACGCGACGCGCGCGGTGAGGATGGACGCATGCCCGACACCACGACCCCCACGCTCCCGCTGCCCGGCGGCGCGATCCCCGTGCTCGGCCTCGGCACCTGGCAGTCGGAGGGCTCCGACTGCGAGCTGGCCGTGAGCGCGGCGCTGCAGCTCGGCTACGCGCACGTCGACACCGCGACCGGCTACGGCAACGAGGCGCAGGTCGGCCGTGCGCTGGCCACCCGCGGCATCAGGCGCGACGACGTGTTCCTCACCACCAAGCTCCCCCCGGACCACGCGGGCCGCGAGCGGCAGACGCTCGCCGAGTCGCTCGCGGCGCTCGGCACCGACCACCTCGACCTGTGGCTGATCCACTGGCCGCCGGGTGGCGAGGCGCGCCCCGACGTGTGGCAGCACCTCCGTGACGCGCGCGACGAGGGCCTCGTCCGGTCGATCGGCGTGTCGAACTACTCGATCGCGCAGATCGACGAGCTGATCGCCGCGACCGGTGAGGCGCCTGCGGTCAACCAGGTGCCGTGGTCGCCGGTCGACCACGACCCGGCGCTGCTGGCGGCGCACCGCGAGCGCGGCGTCGTCGTCGAGGGCTACAGCCCGCTGAAGCGCACCGACCTCGGGGCCGCGCCGATCGCCGCCGCGGCACGGGCGCACGGGGTCACCCCTGCCCAGGTGGTGCTGCGCTGGCACGTCGAGCACGACGTGGTGGTGATCCCGAAGTCGGTGCGGCGCGAGCGGATCGAGGAGAACCTCGCGGTGCTGGGGTTCAAGCTGACGCCCGACGAGGTCGCGGCGATCGACGCGCTCGGGCACTGACACCTGCGAGCTCCGGGCGGGGTCGTCCGGGCCTGCTCCGGGCGTCGCCCCCGGGCGTCGGGGCGGAGGTGGTCGCGCTCCCACCTCGCACGTGCTCGCCGCCGTCGCTCCCGCGACCGGCGAGCACGTCGGGCGCTCGGTCTACCGAGAACCGGGCCCGTGTCCTGCGTCGAGCGTCACGCCGTTGTGCCGCCGCGGCAAGGTCTACCCCACGACCCGACATGACGTCAACCACACGTGTCCACGACGTCGCCCCGCCGTGCACCGGTCAGCCCGGCCGCAGCACCACGGCCACGCCGGTGACGTGCACCGGTGTCCCGCGCAGCCGCCACCCCGCACCGTCCGGCTCGACCATCCCCACGGCGTCGACGCGCGTGCCGAACGGCAGGACGTGCAGGCGACGCCCGTCGCCCGCGCCGTCGAGCGCGCTCGGGTGCGCGTGCCGCCCGACGCGCTCGGGGCCCGGCACGTGGTGCGTGTCGACGTACCCGAGCACCTCGACCTCGTCGACGTCGACCCGGAGCGACACTCCCCCGCTGACGACGACGAACGGCGCGACCTCCCGCACGACGACGTGCCGCCCCAGCAGGCGCGCGACGGCACCGACGCGGCGCAGCTCCGCCGTCGCGGGGCGCGCGGCCCCGGGGTGGCGGTGCCGGCCCGACGGACGCTCCGGGGGCGCGTCGTGCGGCGCGGACGTGCCGACGACGTACCAGGCCGCCACCGGGGAGCCCGTCACGGGGTGGCGCACCTCGACGGCGCTGCGGTGCGGCACGACGACCCCGCGCACCGACCGCAGACCCGGCTCGGTCAGGGGTCGCGCCAGCACGTCGCGCAGCAGGAGCTCGCGCACCACGCCGTGCGCCAGCAACGTGAGCACCACGACGACGGCGGCGACCCACTGCGTGAGCACGACCACGGACAGCAGACCCGCGCGGGTCTCGGCACGCGGCGTCTGAGCCGCCACGAGCAGCGACACCGCGAGCACGGTCAGCGCCAGGCACGCGACGACGCCGCCGAGCGCGACCGCCACCACCCGGCTCGTGGGCTCGCCGCGCGCGGCATCGAGCTCCCCGTGCCACCGCCGGACCAGGGGCGCCGTCCGCCACGCCGCCGCCGCCGCACCGGACGTGCCCACCACGGCGGCCGCGACCCACACGCCGTCGGGCGGCGCCGGCCAGCCCGTCGCGAGCACCCGCTGACCGTCGAGGAGCGCGGCGCGGCCGGCGAGGGACAGCACGGCGAGCAGGGCGACGGGGCGTACCAGGTGGGAGACGGACGTGGCGCGGCGTGGACGCATCGCGGCTCCGGGGGTCGGGGGCGGGAGGAGCGCGGGGTGCTCGAAGGATGGAGCACGCGGCGACCCGCGGCAAGGGTCGGCCCCCAGGTTCCTCCCCGCGTGCGCCCCGGGCTCAGGGGACGACGACCGTCATGCCTCCCGGCGCCGACGTCGGCAGGCCCGCGAGCGCCCCCGGGGCGTCCTCGAGCGGGATCGTGCGGCTGACGAGCGTCGCGGGCGCCAACCGCCCCTCGGCGATCGCGGCGAGCATCGCGGGGTACTCGTGCGCGGCCATGCCATGGCTGCCGTGCACGGACAGCTCCCACGCGACCACACGGTCCATCGGCAGCGCGGTCCGGGCGTCGTCACGCAGCAGCAGGCCGACCTGCACGTGCCGCCCGCGACGGCGCAGCGCGAGCACCCCCGCCTGCGCGGTGGCGGCGCTGCCGAGCGCGTCGAGCGTGGCGTGCGCGCCACCCCCGGTCGCCTCGACCAGCCGCGCGGCGAGCGCCTCGGGGTCGTCCGCGCCGGGGTCGAGGGTCGTGTGCGCGCCCGCGTCGTGCGCGGCCCGGCGTGCACCCGGGGACGGGTCGACGGCGACGACGTGCGCGCCGGCCGCGGCGGCGACCATGACGGCGGACAGGCCCACGCCGCCGCACCCGAGCACGACGACCTCGTCGTGGGGGCGCACCGCCGCGTGCACGGTGACGGCGCGGTACGACGTCGCGAACCGGCAGCCGAGCGCGGCGGCAGCGACGGGCGACATGCCCTCGGGGACGCGCACGAGGTTGGTGTCCGCGTGGTCGAGCGCGACGAGCTCGGCGAAGGAGCCCCACTGCGTGAACCCGGGCTGCGTCTGGTGCGGGCAGACCTGCTGGTCGCCGGCGCGGCACGTCGCGCACGTCCCGCACGCCATGACGAACGGGACGGTGACGACGTCGCCGACCTGCCAGGCGCGGACGTCGGGCCCGACCTCCACGATCGTGCCGGCGAGCTCGTGCCCCGGCACGTGCGGCAGCGTCACGTCGTCGTCGTGCCCCTGCCACGCGTGCCAGTCGCTGCGGCAGACGCCGGTGGCGGCGACCCGCACCACGACCCCGTCCCGCGGGCAGACCGGGTCCGGGACGTCCCGGACCTCCGGCACGACCCCGAACGCCTCCACCACGACCGCACGCACACCCTCATCCAACCCCACCCACCCGGCTCCCCCCGCGAGACGTCGTTCTCGCCCCGCCGCCTCACCGGGGTGAGACGTCACCCGCCGGGCGGTGCGGTGCCCGCGGGCGGCGACCCGAGCACGCCGTCGACGGCGTCACCGAGCGCGCTCACGTGGAACGCCGCCGGCGGGCCCGCGTACCCGAGGCCGGCCACCCGCTGCGCGACGTCCGCGCGGGCACCCATCTCCTCGACCTCCACCGTGAGGTCGAGGGGCGTCCCGGGACTCACGACGGTCCGCGCGACCTCGTCCCACCCCGCGATCTCGGTGGCGAGCGCGACGAGCTCCGCCGCCGGCCACTCGCCGGGACGGACCGGCCAGACCTCGACCCACGGGAAGCTGGCCACCAGGATCGTCGGCGGCAGGTCGTGGCCGTCCGCCACGGCGAGGAGAGGCGCGAGCCCCTCGGCGAGCGTCGTCACACGCCCGCCGCCCGGGCCGAGCCACACGCCGCTGACGCCCTCCACGGCACGCATCTCGACCGCGACGGCCACCCGCGTCGTGTCACCGCCCGGCTCGAGCGCGACCGAGAGGTCGCCGGTGGCGTCCTGCACGTCCACGTTCCACGCGAACGGTGCGTCGGGCCGGACCACCTCCAGGAGCCCGGCCGCGGTGCCGACCATGTCGGCGACGTCGTCGACGACGACGTCCGCGTCCACCTGCCACGCCGCAGGGTCGGTCGTGTCCGTCCCCGGCACGCCGTCGACGAGCGCCGGCACGATGCACGTCGTGCGCACGCGCGCCCCGCTGCGCTCCGCGGCCTCGCGCACGAGCACTGCGCCGTCGCGCACCGTCGCCGGAGGACGCCGCGCACCCGGGTCGTCGAACACCTCGCACGGCAACGCACCGAGGTCCGACGGCGACCCCGCGAGCCGCGCCACCCCCGCCCCCACCGCGAGCACCACCACGAGCGCCGCGCCGGCGGCCACCGCGACGCGGCGTCGCGCACCGGGCCGGACCTCCTCGGCTCCGCCGCGTGGGGGTCGGGTCCCGGGCGTGCTGCTCGCGGGGGCGTCGGACGGTGCGGTGGTCACGCCACGCGACCCTACCGACGCGCGCCGGGCGCGGGGCACCGCATAGTGTCCGGCGGGTGAGCACCTCCCGCGTCGGCGTCGTCGTGACCGACACCTACCCTGCCGACGACCTCGACCACGACACCGCGCCCCTCGTCGCGGCCCTGCGCGAGCGCGGTGCCGACGCGCACGCGGTCGTCTGGCACGACCCCGCGCTCGACCCGGCGGCGTACGACCTGCTCGTGCTGCGCAGCCCGTGGGACTACCCGGACCGGCTCGACGAGTTCCTCGCCTGGCTCGCCCGCGCCGAGGCCGCGACGCGCGTGCTCAACCCACCGGAGCTGGTCCGGTGGAACCTCGACAAGCGCTACCTCGCGCAGCTCGCGGCGCGGGGCGTCGGCGTGGTGCCGACGACGTACCGCACGGACCTCGACGACGTCCGCGCGGACCTGGCGGCGGCCGGCGGCGGGCACGTCGTGCTCAAGCCGACCGTGTCGGCCGGCGCGCGCGACACCGGGCTGTTCCGCGCCGACGACCCGGGCGCGCTCGCGCTGGCGGGGCGGATCCTCGCGCGCGGCGGCGTCGTCATGGTGCAGCCCGAGGTGCCCGAGCTGTCGCAGGGCCGCGAGAAGGCGCTGTACGTGGTCGACGGCACGCTGACGCACGCCATCGCGAAGGGTGCGCTGCTCGCGCCCGGCGGCGGGCTCATCGGCGGCGTGTACGTCGAGCACCCCGAGGCGGTCGACGTCACGGACGCGGAGGCGGAGTTCGCGCGACGCGTCGTCGCGGCCGTCGACGAGGTCACCGGGCTGGGCGTGCCGCTGTACGCACGCGTCGACACCGTGGACTCCGCGGAGCACGGCCTCGTGCTGCTGGAGGCCGAGCTGTTCGAGCCCGCGCTCAACCTGCACGTGGTGCCCGCGGCGACCGGACCCGTGGCCGACGCCGTGGTGACCCGTCTCGTCCAGTGAGAACCTGGCACTCGCCGGGCTGCCGCCGCGTTGAGTGGTCGGCGGGTCCGTGGGGCCCCGTCGACGGAGGAGGTGGCGCGGTGGCCACGTGGCAGGACCGCTGGACGCGCATCCGCGCGCAGATCGACCTGCTGCCGCGCCCGGTGCGGCTCGTCGCCGTGGCCGTGGTCGGGGGCACCGTCGTGCTGACGGGCGTCGCCATGCTGGTGCTGCCCGGCCCGGGGATCCTCGCGATCCTCGCGGGGCTCGCCCTGCTGGCCACCGAGTTCGCGTGGGCGCGGCGGTGGCTCGACCGGGCGCGCACCGCCGGCCAGGCGGGCGTCGACAAGGGACGCGACGCCTGGCAGCGACGACGTGCGGGCGGCGCGCCGGCCGCCGAGGCCGACACGCCGCCGGGCGTCTGACAGGCGCGGACCGCTCAGGCCGCGTCCGCTGCCGCGTGGTCCGTGGTGAGCGCGAGCCCGCGGCCCGCCTCGACGTCCGCGGTGAGCGCGGCGATCTTCGCCTCGGCGTACGCCACGGCGTCCGAGCCCAGCAGCTGGCGCAGCGGGCCCTCTCCGGACTCGACGCGCGCGACGATCGCCGCCGCCCCCTTGACGGGGTCGCCCAGCTGGTTGCCCTGCAGCGCGAGGTGGTCGCGCACCATGTCCCGCAGCGCCGGGTACGCGGGCGGGCGCTGCCGACGCGCGGGGCCGCGAGTTCGTCGGACGTCGAGGGCGCCTGACGGGCTGCCTGTGGGGCTGCCCCTGGGGGCAGGCCGCTCGCGGCGGCGTTGACCGGTGGTCGGTGCCGGGACGACGGCGCGCGTGACGACGCCCCGAAGGAGGCACCCCACGAGCTCCGACCGCACCACCGCTCCCGGCACCACGGCTCCCCGCACCACCGCTCCCGGCACCGGCTCCACCGCACGCGTCCGGCGTCGTGCCGGGCTCGTCGCCGCTGCCACGGCGGTGCTCACCGTCGGCGCGGTCGCCGTGGTGACCGCGGCCGTCGCGACACCCGGCTCCGGGGACACGGTCACCGCGAACCCGGTGACGCGTGCTGCTCGGCGATGGCGGCCTGCAGCCCGTACGGACCCAGCCCGCTGCCGGTCGCGACGGCGCGCGCGAGCGCCGCGCGCCCCCGCCGGATCGCCGACCCGCTCAGACCGTGCCGAGCTGCTCGCGCCAGCCCTGCTCCTTCTGGATCCACTCGTTGTCCTGCGGGAAGTCCTCGGGGCCGGTGACGCGCCGCACCTCGAGCTTGGTGCCCGCGCCGAGCGGCGCCCGCCGGGCCCACGCGACGGCGTCGTCCTGCGAGGCGACGTCGAGGATCCAGAAACCGTTGAACAGCTCCTTCGTCTCGCCGTACGGCCCATCGCTGACGACCGGCTCCTCGCCGGTGAACTCGACCACCGCACCCTGCGAGGCGTCCGCCAGCCCCTCGCCCGCGACGAGGACCCCCGCCTGCATCATCGACTCGTTGTAGCGGCCCATCGCGGCGATGATCTCCTCGAGGCCCATCTCGGCGGAGGCCGCCACGGCCTCGTCGGTGGCCCGCGTGATCAGCATGTACCTCGCATCTCGACGCTCCTCGCGTGTCGGTGGTCCACCCGTCCGGACGGACCTTCTCACCCCGAGGTCGAACGGGGAAGCGCCGGATCGACACGACGTCGCCGGCGATCTCGTCGCCCGTCAGGACGCGGTGACGACCCCGCACTCGTACGCGATGATCACCGCCTGCACGCGGTCCCGCGCGCCGAGCTTGGCGAAGACGTTGCCGACGTGCGTCTTGACGGTGGTCTCCGAGACGACGAGCTCCGCGGCGATCTCGGCGTTGGACGCGCCCTCGGCGATGAGCCGCAGCACGTCGAGCTCGCGCGGGGTCAGGCCGCGCAGCCGCGGGTGCGGGCCGGTGCGCTCCTGCGGGTCGCCGTCCTCGGCACCGGCCGGGAGGTGCGGGGCGAACAGGTCGAGCATGCGGCGCAGCACGCGCGGCGCGACCACGGACGTGCCGGCGGCGACCGTGCGGATCGCGTCGACGAGCTCGTCGGGGCGCGCGGACTTCAGCAGGAACCCGCTCGCGCCGGCGCGCAGCGCCGCGAAGGCGAGGTCGTCGACGTCGAACGTCGTCAGCACGAGCACCCGGGAGTCGGGGTGCTCGGCGACGATGCGCCGGGTCGCCTCGACGCCGTCCATGCCGGGCATGCGGATGTCCATGAGCACGACGTCGGGTGCCAGGCCCGCGACCTGGCTGAGCGCGACGCGGCCGTCGGCGGCCTCGCCGACCACCTCGAGGTCCGGCTCGCTCTCGACGACGAGCCGGAACCCCGTCCGCAGCAGCGGCTGGTCGTCCACCAGCAGCACGGTCGTCACGTGTCTCCCCCGTCCTGCGCGGCCCGGCGGGCCGGCTCGTCCTCGTCCTCACGCCACGGCAGCACCGCGCGTACCCGCCAGCCACCCTCGGGGCGGGGTCCCGCCTCGACGTGCCCGCCCAGCAGCGCGGCGCGCTCGCGCATGCCCACCACACCGCGCCCGGTGCCGCCCCCGTCACCCGGGCGCGTGCCGCCGCTGTCGGCGACGTCCACCTCGACGGCCGTCGGCGTGCGCCGCACGGCGACCTCCACGGACGTGGCCCCGGGCGCGTGCCGTAGCACGTTGGTGAGCGCCTCGCCGAGGATGCGCGTCACCGCGAGCCGCACCGACGTGTCGTCGGGCAGCGGGGTGTCCAGGCCCGACGCGGTCACCGGGACGCCGGCGACGCCGAAGCGCTCGACGACGGTCACCAGGTCCACCTCGGTCGGCTCGGAGAGCCGGGCGTCCTCGCCGCCGACCGGGCCCAGCGCGCCGAGGACGCGCTGCATGTCCGCCAGAGCGGCGCGGCCGGTGCGCGCGACCTGCCGCACCGCGTCGCGCGAGCGGTCGGGGGCGCGCTCGAACGCCGCGTCGGCGCCGTCCGCGAGCGCGATCATCACGGACACGCTGTGGGCGACGACGTCGTGCATCTCGCGCGCGATGTGGGCGCGCTCGGCCGCGCGCGCGAGGGCCGCGCTGTCGTCACGCTCGCGCGCCAGCGCGCGGTAGCGCTCGACCAGGTCCGCCGCGTGGAGGCGGCGCGCGCGCGCGGCGAAGCCCACCGCGAGACCCAGGAGCAGCAGCGCGAGGAGCAGCAGCACCGAGCCCATGCGTCGACCGGCCGAGAACAGCGGCTCGTCGAGGTGCGGCGGGTTCCAGCCGGACGGGTCCGGCGGCGCCGGCGCGCCCCCGGACCACAGGAAGAACTCCAGGACCCCGAGGTCCTGCCAGTGCCACAGGGCCGCGGTGAGGGCGGTCAGCACGACCCCGAAGGTCGCCCACGTGACGACGGTGCTGCGCACGACCGCGACGCTGCACAGCGCGCACGCCAGGGCGACCCCGAGGACCCCCAGCACGCCTGCCGTGACGAGCGACGCGAGGGCCACGAGCGTCAGGAGCGCCGTCACGGCGAGCGGCCGGGCCCGGCGTCCCAGCAGCAGGACGGCCGCGACGAGCGTGCCGACGAGCGACACGGTCGTCACGGAGTCCGCGACCGGGGACCCCGGCGGGTAGAGCCCGAGCGCGACGGCCCCGACCGCGGTCTCCCACAGGGCGACCGCCCCGACGACGCCCGTCAGCGCGACTCCCGCGACGACCGCGACGTCCGTGATCCACGGGTGGTCGGCCAGGACCCGCGCGACGTGGCTCGCGCCGCGCACCTGCGCCTCGGTGAGCGGCGGCTCGTCGCGGGTACTCGGCACCCGGACCACGGCAGCACGTCGGATCACCGGGCCACTCTCCCACCCGCGCGCGCCGGGGTGCGGCACCCCGACCTCCCGCGGGGCGGCCGGGCCCTGCACGTCGTCGCTCTCAGCGGACGTCATGCCGTGCCAGCCGGTACGCCGCAGCGCCGAGCAGCACCGCCACCCACGCGCCGAGTACCGTGCCCCCGCCCCACACGCCGAGCTCGGGGCCGCGCGTGACGGCGTCCATCGCCGCGACCGCCGCGTCGTCCTCCAGCAGACGTCTGCCGGCCGACGGGAGCAGCGCCCCGACCGTGTCGGTGAACCGCCCCGGGTTGGCGCGCAGCACGGCGTCGAGGAAGAACATGAGCATGACGCCGGTGACGATCGCGTCCGTGGGACGCCGCAGCAGCGATCCCAGGCCCAGGCCGAGCAGGGCGACGGCGACCCCGACCGCGACGAAGGCGACGAGCGTGCGGGCGGCACCCGGCACGGCGAGATCGAGGTCCGGTGCGTCGGCCGCCCGTGCCGGGACGGTCGCGAGCCAGGACGCACCGAGCGCCGCCGCTGCGGTGACGGCCGCCACCGCAGCAGTGACCACGACCTGCGCCGCGAGCACGGGCAGCCGGCGGGGCACCGCCGCGAACGTGGTGCGCACCGTGCCCGTCGTGTGCTCCGCGGTCCCGACGAGCGCCCCGAGCACGACGAACCCGAGCTGCGCGAGCACGAAGCCCGACACCACCACCCACGACCCGGAGCGCCCGTCGTCGGGCCGCACGAAGATGCCGAGCCCGTACGCCGCGGCCGCCGTGGCCGCCACCGTGCCGAGGACGAGCCAACCGTTCGCGGGCACGCTCGTGAGCTTGGTGAGCTCCGCGGCGAGCACGCGGCCGAGGGTCGCACCGGGGCGGGCCGGGGCCCCGCGCGGCGCACGGGCCGCCGCGCGGGGCTCCGGGGCGAACGTCGTCATCGCACGTCCCGCAGGCGCAGCCGCAGGCCCGCCACGACGAGCAGCAGCAGCACCCATGCTCCCAGGACCAGCCCGCCACCGACGGGCCCGAGGTCGGGCGACCCGGGCATCGCGCCGGCCGAGTCGGGCATCGTCATGAGCTGGGCGGCGGTGCCGGGCGTGAACGTGCCGACGACGCCCGTCACCGTGACGTCCGTCAGGGGCACGCCCTCGGGGTCGACACCCGGGTCACCGAGCGTCATCAGCACGATCGGCAGCACCAGCACGACCACGATCGACGTCACGACCGCCCGGACCGTGCGGCGCAGCAGCGCCCCGATCGCGAACCCGAGCAACGCCATCCCCACGACGAACAGCACCATGCCCCGCATGACGCCGGGGGTGTCGCCGCCCATCAGGTCGAGCGGCAGGTCGCGCGACGCCGCCGCCGGCACCACGCCCACGACGCACGCGGCGAGCGTCACGGTCCCCAGCGCGAACGCGAACGCGGCCAGCACGACGACCTGCGCCACGAGCGCGGGCCAGCGGCGCGGGACGAGCGTGTACGTCGTGCGGAACGCGCCCGTGCGGAACTCGCCCGCGCCGAGCAGCACACCCAGCACCAGGGGCCCGACCTGCGCGAGCAGCAGGCCCGTGGCCAGGTCGCTCGTCGGCTCGAATCCCGGGTCCGTCGAGGACGCGTTCGCCCCCGCGTACGTGATCGCGCCGCCGACGGCCACGGTGACGGCCGCGGTCCACCACGTCGAGCGCAGCGAGGTGAGCTTCGTCCACTCGGCGGCGACCAGGCGGCCGAGCGAGGGGCCGGCGGTGCGGGCGCCGACCCCGGGACGCCCCGTGCGGGGCAGGGCGGCGGCGGTCATCGCGCACCCCCGGCGGTGTACTCGACGGAGTCGCTCGTGAGCCGCAGGTACGCCTCCTCCAGCGTGCCGGACTCGCCCGCGAGGTCGCTCACCGTCGCGTCCGCGAGCAACCGGCCGCGGCCGATGACGACGACGCGGTCCGCGCACAGCGCGAGCTCGTGCATGAGGTGCGACGAGAGCAGCACCGTGCGGCCCTCCGCCGCGAGCTCCCGCACCAACCGGCGCACCCACAGCACGCCGTCGGGGTCCAGACCGTTGACCGGCTCGTCGAGGATCAGCGTCTGCGGGTCACCCAGCAGCGCGCCGGCGATGCCCAGCCGCTGGCCCATGCCGAGCGAGAACGTCCCGGCACGGCGGTGCGCGGCCGGCTCGAGGCCGGTCTGCGCGATGACCTCCCGCACCCGCGCCTTGCCGATGCCGTGGGTCTGCGCCATCGCCAGCAGGTGCTTGTACGCGGTGCGGCCCGGGTGCACCGAGCGCGCGTCGAGCATGACGCCCACGGCGTGCAGCGGCGCCGGCAGGTCGGCGTACCGACGCCCGTCGACGCGCGTGGCGCCGGACGTCGGCCGCTCGAGGCCCACGACGACCCGCATGGTCGTCGACTTGCCCGCGCCGTTGGGACCCAGGAACCCGGTGACCGTCCCGGGCCGCGCGGTGAACGTCAGACCGTCCACCGCGGTCGTGCTCCCGTAGCGCTTGGTCAGCGCCTCCACCTCGATCATCGTGCCTCCTCGTGCTGTGCCGTCCCCTCGTCGGGGCGTCCGTCGGCGACGCTACGGAGGCGGGCCGGGCCGGCGGCACCTGCCCGGGGAGGAGACCGCGCCGGCGCGTTCCTCCTGCCGCGGGAGGAGCGCAGACCGTCGCGACGGGTTCGGCCGGCGCCGCGGGACGCACCGGACGGACCCGACGAACTTCACCCTTCGCGTTCCGTTGCGCCCGCTTTGAAACGTTGCACTGTCACGCAGGCGTTACGTAGCGTCGCTCACCCCGGGCGAGAGCACCACCTACCGCGGTACGTGGGTGTTCGACACCACCGGCATGACGCAGCAGCAGATCGACGCGCTGCAGGGCGCGCAGGTGTCGATCGACCTCGTCTGGGAGCTGCAGAGCGCCGACCCGGCGTGACGGCGCGCGGGGACGTCGCGAGCAGCACGACCCCGCAGCCTGCAGCGCGGACCCCGGGAGCCACCCGTGCGCCGCGGCACGTCTGAGCCGCACCACGGGTGGCTGCGGCGTGACGGCTGGGTGGTGTTCGTCCTCGGCACGCTCGCCGAGTGCTACCTGGTGTTCACGCTCGCGCTGACGACCATCGCGGTGCTGCCGCTCGCCCTCGGCTGGCAGGGCTCGGTCGTCCAGACCGGCTCCATGCGTCCGCACATCCAGCCCGGTGACGTGGTGCTGTCGACCCAGCTGCGGGAGGACTCCCCCGTGCCGCTCGGCGGTGTGGTGGAGTTCCGCACGGTGGCGCCCGGCGGTGGTGAGCGCACCGTGATGCACCGGATCGTCGCCGAGGGGGACGTGCGCGGCGAGTGGGTGACCGCCGGCGACGCCAACGCGGACCTGGACAGCGATCCCCTGACGCGCGAGGAGATCACCGGGCAGGCGCGCCTGCTGGTGCGGTGGGTCGGGCTGCCCAGCATCTGGCTGCGCGACGGCATGACCGGCCACCTCGTCGGGTGGGCGGTGCTCACCGCCGCCGCGGTCGCGCTGCGCGCCGCGAGCGGACCTCCGCGCGACGGCACCCGACCGGGTGCCCGACCCGCCTCCCCGGCCGGCGCCGCGGCCGCCGCGGTGAGCCGACGCACGTTCCTCGCCGCGGCGTTCGCAGTGACGGCCGGCGGGATGGCGGCGATCAGCCACGAACCGGTGTGGGCGGGGTTCTCGGCCCGCACCTCGACCGGGCGCAACACGTTCCGGGTCGGCACGTGGCCGACGCTCGCCCTCGGGCGGCTCGCGTCGTTCGCGATCCTGGCGGCCACGCGGGTGACGAACGAGGCGTTCCTCGGCATCGGCAGCTCGGTGAACGGCAGCGTCGGCGTCTCACCGGGCACCACCGTCTCCGGATTCTGGATCTGGGACATCACCGGGAGCACCGAGCGGAACACCACGACGGCACGCAACGCGCGCACCGACGCCCTCGCGCTGTACGACGCGGTGCGCGCGCGCCCCGCCACCCGCGCGGCGACCGCGACCGTGACCGGCACGCTCACCCCGGGCGTCATGCACCGCACCGGGCCGGTGCAGGTCACCGGCACGCTGACGCTCGACGCACGCGGGGACGCCAGCGCCCTGTTCGTGCTCACCGGCACCGCGCTGACCTTCGCCGCCGGCAGCGCCGTGGTGCTGGCGAACGGCGCGTCGGCGGACCGTGTGCTCTTCCTCAGCACCTCGACCGCGTCCGTCGCCGAGAGCGCCCAGCTCCGCGGCGTGCTGCTGGCCCAGAACGACGTCACCGTCAGCCGGGCCGCCGTGACGGGTCGGATCGTGTCCACGCAGGGCGGGGTCCTCCTGACCCGCGCCACCGTGACGTCACCCTGAGCCGCGGTCGGCAGCGGTACGGAAGGCGCCCGGCATCCCATGCACCCAACCGTTTGCCATCCCTCCTGCCTGCGGAAGCGCGACCACGCGTCCGAGGGCTCACCCAGCAGGTGGATGAACCGTTTAACGTTCCAGGTCACTCTTCTGTCGAAGCGCTCCCGCGTGGCAATGTGAAGGTTCACATCGGACTTTCCACCGGGATCACCGTGGATCCCGGCGGAGCCGTCGTACGTCCCCGCGCCCCATCCGTCCCGGACCCCTCCCCACCCGGACCCCTCGAAGGAGAGCAGCATGCGATCAGCCCGTCCCACCGGAGCAGCGGCACCTGCGCGCCGCCGCTGGGCGACCGCGCTCGTCGCGGTCGCGACGGCCGTGTCGGCCGGTGCCGCCGCGCTCGTCGCCGCACCTGCGGCGTCAGCGGCCACGGTCGACACGACCGCGTCCTACCTGCTGATCAACCGCAACAGCGGCAAGGCCCTCGACGTCTACAACCTCGCCATGAACGACGGTGCGCGCATCACGCAGTGGTCGCGCAACGACGGCACGCAGCAGCAGTGGCAGTTCGTCGACTCGGGCAACGGCTACTACCGCATCAAGTCGGTCCTGTCGGGCAAGGTGCTCGACGTCTACAACTGGTCGACGTCGAACGGTGGCTCGATCGTCCAGTACACCGACCGCAACCAGAACAACCAGCAGTGGCGCCTGAACGACGGCCCCAACGGCACGGTCATCCTGGTCAGCAGGCACTCCAACCTCGCGCTCGAGGTCCAGGGCGCGTCGACGGCCGACGGTGCCAACATCGTCCAGTACAGCAACTGGGGCGGCACCAACCAGCAGTGGCAGCTCGTGCGCGTCGGTGGTGGGGGCGGCCAGCCCACGCAGCAGCCGACCCAGCAGCCGACGCAGCAGCCGACGGCGCAGCCGACCCAGCAGCCCACCTCGTCGCCGACGTGCAACCTGCCGTCGTCGTACCGCTGGCGCGACTCCGGCGTGCTGGCGCAGCCGCGCCAGGGCTGGGTGTCGCTGAAGGACTTCACGGTCGCGCCGTACAACGGCCAGCAGCTCGTGTACGCCACGACCAACACCGGCACCGCGTGGCAGTCGACGATGTTCTCGCCGTTCTCGAGCTACTCGCAGATGGGCTCCGCGCAGCAGCAGACCATGCCGTTCACCGCCGTCGCGCCGTCGCTGTTCTACTTCGCACCCAAGAACATCTGGGTGATGGCGTACCAGTGGGGCGGCCCGGCGTTCTCCTACCGCACGTCGAGCAACCCGTCGAACGTCAACGGCTGGAGCGCGCACCAGACGCTGTTCACCGGCTCGATCTCGAACTCCGGCACCGGTCCGATCGACCAGGCGCTGATCGGTGACGACCGGAACATGTACCTGTTCTTCGCCGGCGACAACGGGCGGATCTACCGCGCGTCGATGCCGATCGGCAACTTCCCCGGCTCGTTCGGGTCGAACTACCAGACGATCATGACCGACACGCAGGCCAACCTCTTCGAGGCCGTGCAGGTCTACAAGCTGGCCGGTCAGCAGCGCTACCTCATGATCGTCGAGGCCATCGGGTCGCAGGGCCGCTACTTCCGGTCCTTCACCGCCACGAGCCTGGACGGCCAGTGGACCCCGCAGGCCGCGTCCGAGTCGAACCCGTTCGCCGGCAAGGCCAACTCCGGTGCGACGTGGACGAACGACATCAGCCACGGCGAGCTGCTGCGCACCAGCGCGGACCAGACCATGACGGTCGACCCCTGCAACCTGCAGCTGCTCTACCAGGGCCGCTCCCCGCAGTCCGGCGGCGACTACGGCGCCCTGCCGTACCGCCCCGGCCTGCTGACCCTGCAGCGGTAACCCGCACCACCCACGCCTGAAGGGGTGCCGTCGCCTGGCGACGGCACCCCTTCTCGCGTCCGCGTTCTCTGCGGGCGAACGCCCCAGGGGATGCTTTGTGGGCCGCGACAGGTTCTGATGTGCAGACGCGACGTCGTCCCCCGACGTCGCAGGAGAGGAGCAGCCCGTGCCCGTCAGCACCGTCGACGCCCCGACCGCCCAGCTCACGAACCAGGACCGCTGCGACCGCTGCAGCGCCCAGGCGTACGTCCGCGCCACCATCGCCGGCTCCGACCTGCTCTTCTGCGGCCACCACTTCCGCGCGCACGAGGCCGGGCTCACGGCCGCGGGCGCCGCGATCGTCGACGAGCGCCACCGCATCGGCGAGTAGTTCCTGCACGCCCTACGCAGCGCCCGGGATGCCCGTCGTCCCGGGCGCTGCGCGCGTCCGGGCGCGTGCGGCCGTCCAGGCGTCGGCGAGCGTGCACTGGTCGGCGTGTCGGCCTGCCTCGACAAAGGCCTGGCCGCCGACCGGGACAGCACGCCATCCTCGTCGCATGAGCACCCGCACGCTGTGGCGTCCGACCGGTCCGGAGGAGCTCGCGCTCGTCGAGGCCTCCGGCCGGCGCGCGTGGCCCCCGCGCCTGCCCGACCAGCCGATCTTCTACCCCGTCCTCAACGAGGACTACGCGACGCGCATCGCGCGGGACTGGAACGTCAAGGCCAGCGGCGTGGGGTACGTGACGCGGTTCGAGGTCGCCACCGAGTTCCTGGACCGGTACGACGTCCAGCAGGCCGGCGGCGAGACGATCCTCGAGTACTGGATCCCCGCCGAGGACCTGGACGAGCTCAACGCGCACATCGTCGGCACCATCGAGGTCGTCGCCGAGTACCGCTGAACGGCGAGGGTGTGAAGCGTTCGGGACGCTGGCCGTCCTGAGTGCGTCACGCCCTCGCCCTGCGTCACGCCCTCGCGCGGCTCGACCCCATCGCGGCGGTGCACGTGGACCAGACGTCGGCGCCGACGTCCGCCCGCAGGGCCGTGGGTGACGGGGCGTGGGAGCGGCGACCGCTGACGTAGCCACCCATGAGGGGCTCCGCGGCCGGGTCGGTGGCGAGCCACGCGAGGTCCTCGGCGGAGTCGCGGACGCGGCGCGCGCCGGGCAGCCGGACGAGCAGCGGCGTCAGTGCCGCGTACACGCGTCGCACCACCGGCGGGTAGTCCCGCGCCAGGCCCGTCTCGGGCATGAGGCCCGGGTCGTACGCGACGGCCCGCACGCCGCCCTCCCGCGCGTCGAGCTCGCGGGCCAGTGCGATGCACGCAAGCTTCGACGTCGAGTAGCGCACGCGGCCCGACCCCGGGTCGCCCGGGGCGTCGAGGGGCGGGTCCAGGAGCGTCGCGGCGTCCACCCAGCGCGCGGCCGGGAAGCCGAACGCCCGCCGGCCGCCGCGGTGCGTCTCGCTGCCGAGCGTGACGACGCGCGCACCCGGGCGCAGCCGCGTCAGCAGCGGCGCGAGCAGCGCCACGTGCCCGAGCACGTTCGCCGCGGCGGTCAGCTCGTACCCGTCCGGCGAGCGTCGGACGCCGTCGAGGACCTGGACCCCGGCGTTGCAGACGACGGCCCGCAGCGGGACGTCGTCACGCACGAGCGCACCGGCGAGGGCGCGCACGCTGGCCAGGTCCGCCAGGTCCGCGCCGCGCACGTCGACCAGCGCTCCCCACGTCGTCCGCAGCTCACCGGCCAGAGCCTCCCCGCGCGCGACGTCCCGCACGACGAGCACGAGTGGGTGCCCCCGACGCGCCAGTGCGCGCGCGGTGGCCGCGCCGAGCCCTCCCGTGGCACCGGTGACCAGCACGCCGTCCGCCATGTCAGCCCCCTGCTCGTCGCGCGACCACGAGCGGCCAGCATGGCGGACACGGCCGCGACCGCGCTACGACGCCGGGACCACGAGCCCGTCGACCCACGCCTGCCACCTCGGCTGCTCGGTGCGCGCGTACGCGGCGGCGTCGGGGCCGAACAGGTGGGCGCGCACGTTGGCGTACGCCGCGTCCCCCTCGCCGGGGTGCGCGCCCACGCTGAGCATGCCGGGCACCGGGGCGTCGAGCCGGACGATCGCGTGCCGCGGGCCCAGCTGCTCGACGACGCCGGCGGCGCCGCGCAGCTCGACCCGGTCGCCCTCGCCGGTCAGCCCGAGCGCGGTCCGCAGCGCGTCCCACAGGGCGTCGGGGCCGCCCGCGTGGACCGCGGACGCCTCGAGCTGCGTCGCCTCCTGGCCCGGGAAGTGCGCGAGGTACAGGCGCAGGACGTCGAACGACGGGCGCCAGCTGACGCCCATGTCGTCCCACCACTCCTGCTCCCAGTCCGCGCCGGTGCCGAGCCCGCTGGTGGTCACACGCACGACGCACGTGCCACCGGACCGCGCCTCGACCACGAACTCCGAGGTCATCGGGCTCAGCTCGTCCGGGTCCTTGCCCATGAGGGCGGCCCAGTCCTCCTCGTAGACGAGGCGGCGCGGCGGCTCCCACGCGGTGACGTGACCGTCGGAGCCCATGTCGGGACCCATCGAGATGTGCAGTGCCCCGCCCTCGCGCTCCTCCATCTGCGTCGGCAGGAACCACGCGCTCATGCCGCGCGCCGTGGCGACGGCCTGCCAGACCTGCTCGGGGGTGCCGGGCACCTCGACGCTGAACTCCAGGCGGTACGGGACGTTCGTGCTCATGGTGCGTCCTCCTCGGGGACGGGGTGGGCGGCGACGACGAGCCGGTGCGGGCGCCCGTCGTCGTGGTGGTAGCGCGCGGCCAGGTCGAGCACCGCGGCGGTGAGCTCGTCGGCGAAGGCCGCGCGGTCCGCGGCGGACCGGAAGCCGATCTGCGTGTCGATCGTGAGCGTCGGGACGCGCCCGCCGTCCCGGCGCGCGCGGCGCACGAGCGTGCCGACCTCGCGGACCACGCGGCCGGCGAGCGCGACGAGGTAGCCGGCGGACAGCCGGTCCCCCGTCGCGCCGGGATCGGCGGCGGACGCGGTGACGGCGGCGGGCGAGACGACGTACCGCGCGGCGGACGCGCGCAGCACGCGCTCGGTGAGGCCGCCGTGGCGGCGCTCCTCGGCGAGCTCGACGAGGCCGTGCGCCTCGAGCGCACGCAGGTGGTAGTTGACCTTCTGCCGCGTGATGCCGACGCGCGCGGCGAGCCCCGCGGCCGACGCGGGCTCGGCCAGCTCGGCCAGCAGCCGCGCGCGGACGGGGTCCAACGCGACCGCCGCCGCGCCGGCGTCCTCGATGACCTCGACGTCCTGCATGCCTCCCACCGTCCTCCTTGACACGTATATTTGTCAATACGGGTGCACGAGTGCGACCCAGCGCTCACACGCCCCCTCCCCCACCTAGCCGCCCCTCCCCACCCCGCCGACCGGAACCTGACTCACCGCACCCGCCCGGCATCCAGGACCCAGGTTCCGGTCAGCGAGGTACGGCTGCGCCCACCGGAACCTGACTCACCGCACCGGCCCCGCATCCAGGACCCAAGTACCGGTCTGCGGTGGTGCTGGCCCGGGTCGGGCGCGAGGTCGGGCCCGGGGCGTGACGCGGCCCACCACGCCGCGCGTGCGCCGGGCGCCGCGCGGCACGTACGGTCGTGCCTCGTGCGTGACGGACGAGGCGGGAGCGACGCGGACCGCGTGCTCGCCGGCCTCGACGAGCAGCAGACCGGGGCCGTCGTCGCGCCGCCCGGGCCCGTGCGGATCATGGCGGGTGCCGGCACGGGCAAGACCCGCACGATCACGCACCGCATCGCGTACCAGCACCTCACCGGGGCTGTCCCCGCGCACGGCGTGCTGGCCGTGACGCACTCGAGCAGGGCGGCGGGCGAGATGCGCGACCGTCTCGCGCGGCTCGGCGTCGGCGGGGTGCAGGCGCGCACGTTCCACGCCGCGGCGCTGCGGCAGCTGCGGTACTTCTGGCGTGCGACAGGCCTACCGGGCGACGGTCCCGTGCTCATCGACGCCGACGGGCCGGGCGCGCAGTACCGGTACCTGCGCGGCGCGCTCGGGGCGGTGCTGCGGACGCCCGCGCGGGACGTCGACGCGTCGATGGTGACGGACCTGTCGACCGAGCTGACGTGGGCCGCCGCGCGTGACCTCACGCCCGCGGAGTACGAGGCGCAGGCGGAGGCGGCGGGACGCAAGCCGGGCATGCGCCTGTCGACGGTCGCCGGCGCGATGCGGCGGTACACCACGGCCAAGCGCGCGGCCGGTGTGCTGGACTTCGCGGACCTGCTGGCGACGTGCGCGCGGCTGCTCGAGGACGACGACGAGGTCGCGGCCACCGTGCGGCAGCAGTACGCGGCGTTCGTCGTCGACGAGTACCAGGACACCGACCCGGCGCAGCAGCGGCTGCTCGACGCGTGGCTCGGCGACCGCGACACGCTCGCCGTGGTGGGTGACGCCCGGCAGGCCGTCTACGCGTTCAAGGGTGCGGACACCTCGCTGCTGCGGGACTTCACGGTGCGATTCCCGCACGCCGTGACCGTGGACCTCGTGCAGGACTACCGCTCGACGACCCAGGTGGTCGACGTCGCGAACCGCCTCATGGCCGGGCGCCCCGAGTCGGCGGGGCCGGCGCTCGTCGGGATGCTCGGCGACGGGCCCGCGGTGCAGGTCGTGCAGGGCGACGACGAGGAGGACGAGGACGCGCGTGTCGTCGCGACCGTCCGCCGGTGGCTGGCCGCGGGCGTGCCGCCCGAGGAGATCGCCGTGCTGCACCGGTTCAACGCGCAGGCCGTCGCGCTGACCGCCGCGCTGCGGGACGCCGGAGTCCCCGTCGTCGCGGCGGACGGGCAGGCGTACTTCGACCGTCGCGAGGTCGCGCACGTGCGGGCGCTGCTGCGCGAGCACGCCGCGCGCACCCCCGACGAGGACGCGGCCGACGTGCTGGGCCAGGTGCTGGCACGCGTCGGCCACGACCCTGACGCCCCGCCCGACGGCACCGGTGCCGCCCGTGAACGCTGGGACGCCCTGGAGGCGCTGCGCTCGCTGGTCGCGACACTGCCCGCGGCGCTGACCGGCACCGTGCGGGCGCTGTCCGCCGACCTGGACCGCCGCGCCGCCGAGGACCACGCACCGCCCGGCCGCGGCGCCGTCACCGTCAGCACCATCCACAAGGCCAAGGGCCTGGAGTGGGACGCCGTCGTGGTCGCGCGCGCCACCGAGGGCTCCCTGCCGTCGGTCTACGCGACGACGTCGGCGGAGACGGCCGAGGAGCGGCGCCTGGCGTACGTCGCGGTGACGCGGGCGCGGCGGCACCTCGTCGCGACGTGGGCGGGTGCGCGGCGGGGCGGGCGGGCGAACACGGCGTCGCCGTACCTGAGCGCGTTCGCGGCGCCGCGGGCGCGGGCCGGGCGCGCGGACGACCCCCCGACGCCGCGGTCGACGTCCACGCTGACCGTCGGGCAGCGGGTCACGCACGACACGCACGGGCTGGGGCGCGTCGTCGACGTGCGCGACGGCACGGTGACGATCGACTTCGGGACCGGCGGACGCAGGACGGTGGCTTCGGGACGCATCGTCACGCTGTGACGGCCGTGGCGCGGCTCGACGTCACGGTCCACCGGGGGGCCGGCAGGAGATGCTCGAGGGCCTCGTGCCGCCGGTCGATGCCGAGCCGACCGTCGACGCGGCGACGTACCGGACGGCGTTCGCGTCCGCCGCGTCCGACGACCCGATCGCCCCGCTCAGCCCGCGGCCGGCAGCGTCGCCGTGCAGGACGTGAGCGTGCGGTCCCGCCACAGCACCTCGACGTCGACCGGCCCCGCCCCCTCGACAGGGACGGACAGGAAGCCGTCGGAGCCCCACGCCTGGTGGTCGACGGGCACGCCGCCGGTCGTCACGCGCACGACGAGCGGGCCCTGCGGTTCCACGTCGGTCCCGTCCCACACCACGTCGAGGGACAGCCGCTCGGACTCGACGCGTCGCGCGCCGTCGTCCCACGGCCACAGCCGCTGGGACTGCCGCCACTCGACCTCCCGCATGAGGCTGACGTCCTCGACCCGCAGCCCCGCGTCCGGGTCCTGCGCCGCGAGCGGGCACCGGGCGGTCGCGTCGACGGTCGTGCCTCCCGCGTCGCCCAGCCGGAGCCCGAGCAGGACGCCCGCGGCGACCACGACCCAGGCGACCACGGTGACGGCCCGCCCGCGCGCGTCCGTGCGCGGCGCGCGGCGCAGGACGACGGTGCGCAGCAGACCGTCGGCGAACGTCCGTCCCTCCGGGTGCCACAGCGGACGCAGGTAGCCGATCAGCAGGATCGCGTCGAGGAGGTGCGCCACCCAGCGCGCCAGGGAGCGCAGGACGCCCGGCGGTCCGCCGACCGGACCGTCCACGGGCGCGTGCACGACCGTGATGCCGACGACGCGGCGGCCAGGTGTCTGACCCGTCAGCCCCTGCAGCACGAGCATCAGCAGCCAGGCGAGCACCAGGACCCCCGACGACGTCCACGGCTGGGCGTCGTCAGCCGGGCCGCTGTCAAAGGTCGGCTGCAACGAGGGCGCGGTGATGCCGTCGCCCGCCACGATCCACGCGACCGCTCCGAGCACGGCGCTGTCGAGGAGCGCGGCCACGACGCGGCGGCTCCAGCTCGCGGGCTCGAGGTCCGGGAGCAGCCGTCCGTGCGGCAGCTCGGTCTCCGTGACGGTCACGCGCGCATCGTCGCAGGCCGGGGCGGATGCGCACCAGGGACCGCCCCTGTCGGGCCGGTGGGACCGGTGGGCCTGCCCCGCACGACGAGCACCACGGCCGCGCACGCCACGACGGTCCACACGTCGGTCGCGTCGGGCTGGACGACGACCCGGACGGGCGCGACGGCGCCGCCGACGAGCGCGTCGACCGGGAACCGCAGGACGCCGACGACGTCGGCGTACACGTCCCGCGCCGTGGCGGAGAGCTTGAGCGCGGCGAAGGCGAGGGCCGTCACCGCGGCGACGACGGACGCGGGGACGAGCGAGGGCGCGCGCCGCATGACGACGTCCCGTGCCGCGAGCACCAGGAACGGGAAGAACGCCAGGCCCGCGACGTCGGACAGCTTGCCCGTGACCCAGCCCGGTGCGGCCGCCTTGAGCACGTGGTCGTTGAGCAGCAGCACCGCGAGCGCGACCAGCGGCACGGGGTGCAGCACGAGCTCACCCGGCACCCGCGCCGGGCCGGACGGGGTCACGATCCGCCCTCGTCGGGCGGGTCGAGCGACAACCGGTCGACCGTCCCGCTCATGTCGCCGAGATGCAGGGTCACCGGGGGCGTGACGTCGACCGGCAGGTAGAAGGTCAGGCTCGCCGAGGCGCGGTCCCCGGCGCGGCTCTTCGTGGCCGGCGGTCGCCAGCCGTACGACGCCACGTCCTGCGGGGACCACGTCCGCCCGCGGCCGTCGCTCACGGTGAGGGTGCGCAGCAGGTCCTCCGGGACGGGTTCGGGGTCCAGGCCGTTGAACGACAGCTCGACGTGCACGGGGACGTCGACGTCGTCCGCGCTGACGCAGCTCCTCGTGTGCACCCAGACGCTCCGGGCCTCGTACCCGCCACCGAGGAACGACGACGGGGTCGCCGACCAGATCCCCGTGTCGTCGTACTCCTGGGGGCCGTAGAACGCGCTCACCCGATCGTCGGACGTGGGCTCCGGGCACCGCTCGAGGCCGGGCGAGGTCGCCACGGCGGCCCCGGCTCCGACCAGGAGCACGGCGGCGACAGCCGCGGAACGCGCGCGCGAGGGCCGCGGCGGGGGCGTCGTCATGTCGGCAACGTACGGCGACGGGGCGGGCCGCGGGGCGTCGATGCCGATCTGTCACCCCGCCGCCGCGTCGACGAGACCCGGGACCGGACGATCCGGGCAGACCGGTCCGGGGTGCACGGGCCCGGCCCCGTACGATCGCGGGTGTGCCGAGCCTCCCCGTGATCCGCGTGAGCGCGGTCGTCCTGCGCCGCCCGACGGGCGAGGTGCTGACCGTCCGCAAGCGCGGCACGGACCGTTTCATGCTCCCCGGCGGCAAGCCCGAGCCCGGCGAGACGCCCGCGCAGACCGCGGTGCGCGAAGCGTTCGAGGAGGTCGGGGCGGTGCTCGACGAGTCGCGGTTGCGCGAGCTCGGCACGTTCCGCGCCGCCGCGGCGAACGAGGACGGCCAGGAGGTCGAGGGCACCGTCTTCGAGCACCCGGGCGTGCCGCACGTGGCGCCCGGCGGGGAGATCGCGGAGCTGCGGTGGCTCGACCCGGCGGCTGATCTGCCCGACGACCTCGCGCCCCTGCTGCAGGAGCGGGTGCTGCCGGTGCTGGCGGGGACGCGCGCCTGGGACCTGTGGTTCGAGACCGTCGACGGCGTCGACCGCTACCCGGGCCGCCCGGCCACGCGACCCCGGCCCACGCACGAGCCGGCGGGGTGGGTCGGCAGCGCCGGCCCGGCGATCGACCCGGCGACGTGGCCGCGTGGCACGCTCACCGGACTGCCGATGTTCCATGCGGTCACGCTGCTGCTGCCGCCGGAGTTCCAGCGGCGCGGGCCGGAGCTCCCGGCGGTGGCGTTCTTCCAGGGCGAGGGCCAGTTCGCGCACGCCCGGCGAGGCGAGGACGACCCGACCGACCCGTTCGTCGCTGACCTCCGCAGGTCCCGGGAGCACCCGCACCTGGGGCGGCGCGTCGACATCATCGACGGGCAGTTCGCGCTCGTCTGGCTGACGCGCGCGGAGTACGACGCCGGGCCGACCGCACCGCCACCGGACACCCGCCGACCAGGTGAGCACGTCGCGGACGACGAGGGCCCGAACGCATGGGACGAGCAGCAGCCGACCGCGTGGGTGTGGCTCACCGAGCGTCCCGACCCGAATGCCGGGCACGTCCCGGTGGACCCGATGGACTGGGACGGCACCGACGGGTTCGTGCCCCCGCCGCGCACGGAGGACTGGAAGCTCGTCGGCTGGGCCGAGGACCTGCACCTGCGCAGCCACCTGGGCGGCACGTCGTTCCCCGTCCAGACCCTCGTCGAGGGATTCACGCCGTACTACCTGGAGCTCGAGGAGCTGCCGGGCATGAACTTCGGCGGCGGCAACGCGCAGATCGACCTGGAGTCGGAGGCGTTCGACTGGGCGTGCGGCTGACCCCTCAGTCCGCCCAGTGCTGCCGCAGCACGTCGAGGACCCGCGGGTCGTCCTGCACGCGGTGCCCGGCGCCCTGGAGCGTGACGTGGCGCGCGCCGCGCAGGACGAGGGCCTCGGCGGTCTCCTCGTAGAGGGGCCGCTCCCCGCCGGTGACGACGAGCGTGCGGACCGGCAGGCGCAGGTCGTCCCGCAGCCCGAGCCCCCACGGCGGGCGGATCGCGCGCAGCCGGCGGGTCGCCTCCCGCAACTCGTCCTCCGGCAGGTCGGGCGGCGGCATCCCCGTCGCGGCGGCGAAGAGCCGCGAGAACTCCGTGTCCGGCACCGACACGTCGTCCGCGACCGCGAACACGGGCGTCATCGCCGCGACGTGCTCCTCCACGGCCGGCATACCGCGCGCCAGATCGAAGCACGCGGGTTCCAGCAGCACCAGCGAGCGGACCGCGCCCGGCTCGTGCTGGGCCGCGAGCAGCGCGGCGTTCGCACCGTACGACGACGCGACGACGTGCCCGCCGCCGCGGGCCCGCAGCAGGTCGAGGACCCGGCCGCAGTCCCGCACGGCGTCGTCGGCCACGCCGACCCGCGTGAGGAACTGCCAGCCGGGGTCGGCCACCGCCGCCTGGTGGGGCCAGGCGGCGGCGCCTGCGCTGCCGGCGCCGTGGACGAAGAGGACCGTCATGCGCGTCATGCTGCCGCACGCGGACGCACGGGACCTCACGCCATGGGTGGCTCGACCGAGACCGCTGCTGTCGCGTGCGACCAGTGGTTCGCCAGCGGCATCCGCCGGTCCCGCCCGAACGCGAGCCGGGACACCTTGATGCGGATCGGCACCTGGCGGCGCTTGAACTCGCTGCGGTCGACGAGCGTCAGCACGCGGTCGACGGTGCCGGCCGCCGCCTGCGGGTCCCACCCGTCGGCGACCAGGGAGCCGGCGAGCTCGCGCGCGCTCGCGTGGTCCTCGAGGAACGCGAGCAGCAGCCGGTCGAGCACCGGGTAGGGCGGGAGGGAGTCGCTGTCCTGCTGCCCGGGCGCCAGCTCCGCGCTGGCCGGCTTGGTGAGCGTCGCGGCCGGGATCGGCGGGGCCTGCCCGGCGGCGGCGGCACGGTCGTTGCGCCACTGCGCGAGCCCGTAGACCCCCGGCAGGACCGTTCCGTCGCGCAGCGTCACGGTGGTCTTCAGCAGGTCGCCCAGCGGGTTGGGGGCGGTGCCGCAGGAGTCGCCGTAGAGCGTGAAGTAGCCGACGGCGCTCTCCGAGCGGTTCCCGGTCGTGCAGACCAGCGCGCCGGTGGCGTTCGCGAGCGTCATGAGCGTCGTGCCGCGCAGCCGCGCCTGCAGGTTCTCCCATGCGACGGGCTGCCCGGTCGCACCGGTCCGGTCGGTCAGCAGCCCGGCGAGCACCCGGTGACGCTCGAGGTAGGCGTCGGTGATCGGCACGACGTCGAACCGGATGCCGAGGTTGTCGGCCAGTGCGCGCGCGTCGTCGACGGACCCGCCCGAGGAGTACGGGCCGGGCATCCCGACGCCCCACACGGCGTCCGGCCCGAGCGCGTCGACGGCGATCGTGGCGGCCAGCGCGGAGTCGATCCCGCCGGACAGGCCGAGGACGACCTGCGGCAGCCCGACGCGCGTGCAGTAGTCGCGGAAGCCGGTGACGAGCGCGGTGTACACCTCGTCGTGGACCTCGCGCGGCGCGGTCAGCGGCGGTGGCGGCAGGGGGCAGCGCTCGGTGTGCGTCACGCCCAGGTCCACGACGTCCCACGACGGGTCGACCTCCGCGGCGACAGGCAGGTCGACCGTGACGAGGTCGGTCGCGAACGACCGTCCGCGGGCGACGACGACCCCGTCACCGTCCACGGCGAACGACCCGCCGTCGAACACGAGCTCGTCCTGCCCGCCGACCGCGTTGACGTACGCGATCGGCACCCCCGCGCTGCGGGCCGCAGCCGCGACGGCCGCCTCGCGCAGCCGTTGCTTGCCGACGTGGTACGGCGACGCGTTCAGCACGACGACGGCCTGCGCCCCGCCGCGGCGCACCTCCTGGACGAGCGCGTCGCTCCACACGTCCTCGCACACGAGGACGCCGAACGTCACCGGACCCTCGGGCGTCAGCACCCGGTACAGGTCCTGCTGCGCCGGACCGGCCTCGACGTGCCGCGCGTCGTCGAACACCGAGTACGTCGGCAGCAGCGTCTTGGCGTGCGCGCCGTGCACCTGCCCGCCCTGGGCGACGACGGCCACGTTGCGCAGCCCGCGCTCTCGCGTGTCGGTCGCCGATCCCGCGGGGCGCGCACCAGCGGCCCCCGGCAGGCTCCCGGTGACCCACGGCGCCCCCAGCAGCGCGACCGTGCGGTCCGTGGACCGGGCGACCTGCTGCGTCGCGGCCATGGCGGCGCGCACGAACTCCGGCTCGGCCAGCAGGTCCTCGACGGGGTAGCCGCACACCCCCATCTCCGGGGTGAGCACGACGTCGGCCTGCCACGACCCGGCCGTGGCCACCGCGTGGGTCAGGGCGGTGGCGTTGCCTGCCATGTCCCCGACGCGGACGGGCAGCTGGGCCAGGGCGACGCGGAGCGTGGTCATCGGTCCTCCTCGCGCGTGCTCGTGGCGCCGGCGGTGACGAGCGTGCGGACCCGGGCCACGCCGTCGGCCAGGATCCGGGCGTGGTCGAACGCGAGCGCGGGGCTCGCGTCGCTCCCACCGCTCCCGCCCGGCAGTGCGAGGGCGGACACGTCCCACCAGCGCGCGTCGCGCGCGTCGGACCCCGCCCGCGGCTCGGGCAGGTCCGGGGCGAACGCGACGTGCGCGACGGACACCACCCGCATGCGGGGGTCGCGGCCCGGCCGGCCGTACGTCGCGAGCTGCTCGAGCCGCCCGGCGAACCGCTCGACACCGGTCTCCTCGTGCAGCTCGCGCCACGCCGCGTCGGCGACGTCCTCGTCGACGTCCACGAATCCGCCCGGCAGGGCCCACGCACCGGCGTACGGGGCGTCGGTGCGCTCGACCAGCAGCACCGCGAGCGCACCGGCACGCTCGGTGAAGACGCACAGGTCCACCGTGACGGCGAACGGCGGGTAGGCGTGCGGGTCGTACGCGGTGGGTGCGACGCCGGCGACGGTGGTGGGGCTCAGGGGGCTCATGCGGTGGCTCCGATCAGGTTGCCGAGGGCGGTGGGGTCCGCGACGAGACGCGGGGTACCGGGGGCCAGGTCGAGGTCGAGCGCGGTCAGCTCGGCCTTGGCACCGCGGTGGTGGGCGCGGACGGCGGCGAGGGGCGGCTGGTGCACGACGTCGCCGTCGCGGACCACCGGGACCTGCAGCGCACGGCCCAGCCCGCTCTCCGGGGCGCCGGGCAGGTGCCGCACGACGACGACCTCGCGCGTCGCGTGGCCCTGGTGGTCCAGCGACCGGTAGGCGACCTTGCGGCCGCCGACGCTGCCCTTGCCGGCTGCCTTCTTGACGACCGGGCGCATGGGTGCGTCCCGGCCGGGCGCGTCGGCGATCGCGACGAGCTTGTAGACCATCCCGGCCGTCGGGTGGCCCGACCCGCCGACGAGCCTGGTCCCCGCGCCGTACAGGTCGACGGGCGCGTCGGCCAGCGCGGCGATGGTGTGCTCGTCGAGGTCCGAGGTGACCGCGATCCGCGTGCTCGTCGCCCCGAGGGAGTCGAGCAGCGCGCGGGCCCGACGGGCCTCGTCGGCCAGGTCGCCGGAGTCGAGGCGGACGCCGCCCAGGTCCGTGCCGGCGGTCCCGACGGCGGTGCGGAGGCCCTGCGGGACGTCGTAGGTGTCGACGAGCAGCGTGGTGCCCGTCCCCAGGGCGGCGACCTGCGAGGCGAACGCGTCGGCCTCGCTGCGGTGCGCGAGCGTGAACGCGTGCGCGGCTGTGCCGCGGGTGGGCACGCCGTACCGGAACCCGGCCTGCAGGTTGCTCGTGGCGGCGAAGCCGACGAGGTACGCGGCGCGCGCTGCCGCGACGGCGGCGTCCTCGTGGGTGCGTCGGCTGCCCATCTCGAGCAGCGGCCGGCCGTCGGCGGCGGTGACCATGCGGGCCGCGGCGGAGGCGATCGCGCTGTCGTGGTTGAGGATCGACAGGACCAGCGTCTCCAGGACGACGCACTCGGCGAACGTCCCGGTGACGGTGAGGACCGGGCTGTTCGGGAAGTAGATCTCCCCCTCGCGGTACGCGTCGACGTCCCCGGTGAAGCGGTAGTCGAGGAGGTATCCCGCGGTGCGCTCGTCGACGACGCCGGTGTCCTGCAGCCAGGCCACGTGGGCGGCGTCGAACCGGAAGCTCTCGATCGCCTCGACGATCCGGCCGAGCCCGGCCACGACGCCGTACCGCCTCCCCTGCGGCAGGCGGCGGGCGAACGCCTCGAAGACCGCCCGGTGGTGCGCGGTGCCGTCGACGAGGGCGGCCCGGAGCATCGTCAGCTCGTAGTGGTCGGTCAGCATCGCGGTGCTCGTCGCGACCGTCGGCGTTGTTGTGGTCATAGTGACCATTATGGCGCTCCATGGCGCCGGCGTGGCGGTATTTATGGTCGACGTGACCCTGCACGTGGGTGATGTGCGTCACACGGCGCGGCGGCGCGTAGGCTCCCGCACGGGCCGGGTCGAGGGCTCACGAGGAGGAACGAACGGTGGATCCCACGTCCGCACGCACCACGCCGACGCCGGGGACGGCCCCACCAGCGCGGCTGAGCCGCGACGGCAGCGTGCACGTCACCGACGAGCGGATCAACACCATCACGCACCTCGCGGCCAGCTGCTTCGCGCTCGTCGGGGGCGGCCTGCTGGTCACCCAGGCGGCCACGGAGGGCGACGTCTGGAAGATCGTCGGCCTGGGCGTGTACGCCGCGTCCGTGCTCCTGCTGTTCGTCGCCAGCACGCTGCACCACGGCATCGACAAGGGGCCGCGCGTCAACGGCGTGCTGCGCACGCTCGACTACGCGTCGGTGTTCGTCCTCATCGCCGGGACGACGACCCCGATGGTGCTCGTGCTGTTCCGCGACGCGTACGGCTGGGCCGTGCTCGGAGCAGTCTGGGTCGTCGCGGCGGTCGGCATCGCGCTGCGGTCGGCGCTGCGGGAGCTGCCCAAGTACGTGACCAACACGCTCTACATCACGATGGGCTGGATGCCGGTGCTGCTGGTCGGCGCCGGCGTCACCTTGCCCGTCGGGGCGTACGTGCTGCTGGCCACCGGCGGGCTGGTGTACTGCGTGGGGTTCGTCGTGTTCGTGATCGAGCGGCCCAACCCCCTGCCCGGGGTGCTCGGCTTCCACGAGATCTGGCACGTGCTCGTCGTGCTCGCCGCCGCGCTGCACTACCTGCTCATGTACCGGTACGTGCTGCCGGCCTGACGGCCCGGCGTGCCGCAGGATGGGCTCGTGACCGAGCTGCCCACCTTCACCGTCGCCGGCCTCGAGGCCGAGCCCGTCCTCGAGCTGCCGGCGTTCACCCAGGACGACGCCGTCGACCTCGGGCTGCTGGCCGTCGCCGTGGTCCGCGAGCGCGGCGCGAACCTCGCGGTGCGCGTCGAGCTGGGCGGCGCGACCGTCTTCCTCGCCATGACGGGCTCGACGGGTGCGGGCAACGTGCCCTGGCTCGAGGGCAAGGCAGCGGTGGTGCACCGCTTCGGCGAGGCGTCGCTGCTGGTCCGCCGGCGCCACGAGGCCGCGGGCACGCCCTTCGAGGAGCGCACCGACGTCGACCACGACACCGTCAAGGCGCACGGCGGTGCGGTGCCGCTGCGCGTCGGCGGGGAGGTCGTCGGCACGCTGACGACGTCGGGCGAGCCGGACGTCGTCGACCACTCGGTCGCGGTGGAGGCGGTCCGCCGGTACCTGGCAGCACGCGCGTCCTGACGGACGTCAGGGCGTGCCTGCGTCCCGGTACGTCGCCATCGACGTGAAGCGCGTGGACCGCAGCCGCTCCGGTGCGAGCGTCACCGGCCACCCGGCGACCTGCTCCGTGAGCCGATCCAGCGTTCGCGCCAGGTGCCGCGGATCCAGCGGCGCGGGCGCTGACGGGCGGTAGTACGCCAGCGTGACGTGCGGCGTGAAGGGCCCGGACGGGACGACCTCGTCGAACAGCGCTCGCGCCGCGAGGAGCCGCGCGCAGTCCGCCTCGGTCGCCGGGAGCAGACCGACGACGACGCTCGTGCTCATCAGGTTGAAGACGGTGGTGCACCGCATCTGCACCGGCCCAAGCGCCCGCGCCTCGGCCACCAGCTCGCTCACGCGCGGGTCGTCCTGCGCGACAGCGTCGGAGACGTCCTCCAGGCGCGGCGCGGCCCGCAGGTCGTGCAGGGTGACGTGGAACGAGCCCGGCGGGAGCGGAGCGGCGAGGCCGTCGCCGCAGGCGGCGTGCAGATCGTCGGCGACAGCGCTGAGCAGGTCGCGGGTCCCGGCGTCGAGGACGTGGACCACCGTGCTGCCGTGGAACGGGAGCAGCTCGCCCGTGACCGGGGCGACCTTCTCGCGCAGGGCGGGTGCGATCGAGAAGCCGTCCTCGTCGGGCACCGACCCGCGCTGGAACGACCCCACCCGCTGCGACATGTCGGCCGACGTCTCGACCACGGCACCACCTCCCGACCACGCCTCCCGCCGGCGGAAGGTCCCGACGAGCCGCCAGGTCGACCGTACGACCCCCGACCACCCGGGGCTCGAGCAGGCCGACCGCCGACCTCGCCGCCGATACCCCATGGGGTATCCTGGACGCGACCCCTGGGGTTTCCCCACGAGATCGACGACCGAAGGACCACACCATGTGCCGAGCGACGACGTGCCGCGTGTGCGGCAAGACCACCTGGGCGGGCTGCGGGCAGCACGTCTCCGCCGTCAAGCAGACCGTCCTCGCATCGGACTGGTGCGACGGCAAGCACACCGCCGCCCAGACCGAGGCGGCCGCCGCGAGCCGCGGGGGGTTCCTCGCCCGACTCTTCGGCCGCTGAGGACGCCGGTGGGCGCCACTGGCCCGCGCGCGCGCACGGGCGCGGACCGTGCGGCAGCGCCCGACGCCCCGCTCGTCGGCGTCGCGATGCCGGGGTACGACGTCCCCGTCATCGACGAGCGCGCCGTCCGCGCCGCCGCCGGGATCCTGTTCCTCGGCGGCGCCGTCGCGTTCGGCGTCGCCGCCGCCACCGGGTCGTCGACGCCGCTGAAGCCGTTCGGCATGGCCGTGCTGCTCGACCTCGGCCTGCGCGTCGGCGTCGGCGACCGCTGGTCACCCACCCTGGCGCTCGGGCGCCTGATCGTGCGACGGCAGACCCCCGAGTGGGTCGGCGCACCGCAGAAGGTGCTCGCGTGGTGGCTCGGGTTCGCGCTGGCCGCCGCGACCTGCGTGGCCACCGGGTGGCTGGCCGCGCCGCTCGGCGTCACGCTCGCCCTGTGCGGGCTGTGCCTGACGCTGCTGTTCGTCGAGACCGCCTTCGGCATCTGCCTCGGCTGCAGCCTCCAGCGGTGGCTGACCCGGACACCCCCGTCCCACTGCCCGGGCGGCGCCTGCACCACCGGGGACTGACGCTCGGACGCCGGCCCGAGCCGACCCACCGCTCGCGTAGCCTGGCCCCGGACGTGGAGCGCTCGCGTGGGGACGTCTCGAGGTTGCCGACGTAGCCCCGTGCCGGGCGGCGCTGCACGTCCCGGGCCTCTAGCTCAACTGGCAGAGCAGCGGACTTTTAATCCGCGGGTTGTGGGTTCGATCCCCACGGGGCCCACCTGAACTGCGGGAATGTTCTGCAGCCGCCTGTTCCGACGGGCGCGGACCCGGCGACGTGCGCACCCCTGACGACGGCCACCAGCGCGCGCAGTGTGAGAGATTCGAGCGACCTGGACCCGGTCCCTCTGTCGCCGTTCACGAGGAGCTCGCTGCATGCGTCGTCTGCCCGGCCGATCTCCGCACGTTCGACCGGGTGCGCGCTCGCCGCGTCGCACCCCCGTCGCCGCCGGCCTGGCGCTCGCGCTCGGTCCCGTGCTGCTGGTCGGGTGCTCGTCCGGGGAGCCCACACCGCAGGAGCGGTCGACCACCGCCCTGGCGAAGGCGTCCGACGAGCTCAGCGCGATCGTCGCCGGGTTCGCACCCGAGGGCTGCACCGACGCCTCGCTGCCCGTCACGGTCGAGGAGGGGCGGCTCACGGCCGTGCTCCCGGACGCGGCCGACCCGTCACGGCCCGCCGACCGCACGTTCGCCCGCGCGATGGTCGAGGGCGCCGGGTTCGGCGGGTTCACCGCCGCGCTCGCCGAGGAGGTCTGCCGGCAGGGCTCCGTGAGTGATGCGACGGCCGTCGTCGAGCGCCTGGGAACCGAGCTGTGGCGGGACGCCGTCGCGCGCGCCCAGTCGACCGACGGTCTCGCCGGGGACCTGCCGGCGGGCGACGACCGCCCGCTGTACTGGACGCGGCTCGAGGCCATGGCCGTGCTGCACCAGTGGAGCCCCGAGTTCACGCTCACCACCGAGGAGCGGGCATCGCTGGTCGACACCTTCGACCGCGCGGCGCGGGGCATGCTCGACATCGACCTGCCACCGGGCGACCAGGTGACGCGGGTGCTCGTCAGCGGGTTCGACCCCTTCTCCCTCGACAGCGGCGACGAGGGACCGGCACGAGGGACGGTCGGCAACGGGATCCGGCACGGCAACCCGTCGGGCGCGACCGCTCTGGCGATCGACGGGACGACGACGACCGCTCCGGACGGCACGACCGTGCACTACGAGGCGTACACCCTGCCGGTCAGCTACCCCGAGTTCGAGCGCGGGTACCTGGAGGACACGGTCGGCCCGCTGATGGTGGCCGGCGACGCCGGGCTCGACGCCTCGATCACCCTGAGCCAGGGCGGCGGTGACGCCTTCGCGCTCGAGCAGTGGAACGGCCGGTACCACGGTGACTACGCCGGCAACGACCGCTTCGCACCCTGCATGCCCACGGGCCTGACGGGCGCGCCCCAGCTCGCGAAGGACAACCCCGGCTGCAACGTGCAGGTGCCGGAGCGCTGGGGTGGCGGCGACTCCCTGACGGACCCGCCGCAGTGGACCGCGTCGACGCTCCCGGTCGCGCAGATGATCGAGGCCCGCACAGGCACGGACGTCCCGCGGCCGCCGGGCGACACCTGGGAGGACGAGTCGGTCGCGTTCGGCGTGCACTGGAACGCGAGCTACGCGTACTTCCCCAGCTGCGACTCCGCGGACGTGGAGTACGTCGACCAGCGCGAGGACACCTACCCGCCCACGGTCGAGCCGACACCTCCGCCCGAGGGCTCGTGCGCGCTCAGCGGCGGCGGCGGCACGTACCTGTCGAACGAGTCGGCGTACCGCAACACGCTGCTGCGCGACCGGGCGGGGCTCGACATCCCCGCGGGGCACATCCACACCCCGGACATGCAGCACTTCGCCACCGACGTCGCCGTCACGGACGCGACGTTCGAGGCGTGGCGCGACGCGATCGTCGCCCAGTCGCGCGAGCTCGTCGAGGTGGTCGCAGCCCACAGCTGACGCGGGCGGGCGGCGCGGCCCGGCGCTCGCACGCCGGGCCGCCGTCAGCCTCCCGTCAGGAGACGGGCCCCCCGCACTCCACGCCGACGCACTGCGGGTCGTTGCCGTTGCCCGACGCCCGGTTGCCGCCCAGGTCGGCGGCGTCCGGCGCGTGGATGCCCCAGCCGGCGTTCCTGGTGGCGGTGTTGTCCCCGAGCGCCAGCCCCGGCTCGTCCGACACGATGCCGTCGCCGTTGCGGCTGAACGTGTTGCCGGTGAGGAGGTCCGCCGGCGCACCCGAGACGCCCGGGTCGTCGGTGTAGCCCGTGCCGTTGCGCGTGAAGGTGCTGCCGGTCAGCTCGAGAGCGAGCTCGAGGCTGCTGCGCACGCCCACGTCGTTGGCGGTGAACGTCGAGCGCTCGATGCGCGCCGTCGCCATGCCCCCCTGGTAGCCCGTGCCGTTCTCCGTGAACGTGCTCGAGCGGACCGTGAGGTCGCCGTCGTCCTGGAAGATGCCCTCGTACGTGTTGCTCCGGAAGGTGCTGCGCTCGACCGTGCAGGTCACGCTGCACACCAGGCCGAGCTCGTTGTCCTCGAACGTCGAGCGGGCCACGACGCCGGTGCCGCTCCACCCGAGCTCGGCGCCCCAGCCGTTCGCGCGGACGGTGCTGCCGGTGATCTCGACGTGTCGCAGGTACGCCACGGAGACGCCCCGGGTGTTCCCGGCGACGGTCGAGCCGATGATGCGCACCTCCGCCTGGTTCTCGTCGAACATGTCCCCGTAGGCGGCGACGCCCGTGCCGTTCCCCTCGGCGGTGACGCCGCGGATCGTCTTGGCGCCCGCACCCGCCGCGTAGACGGCCTGGTAGAACCCCGTGACGCGGCCGTTGCGGACCTCGACGTCGCCCTCCGCCAGCAGGGCGACGCCCGTGTCGCTCCTGCCCGTTCCCTGGAGCGTGCGGCCCCGCAGGTCGAGCACGCCGCCCGCGAGCCTGACCCCCTCGCCGCTGCACACGAGGTCCCGAGCGAGGTACGCGGGCCCGGTGACGGTCTGCCCGCACTCGGTGACGGGAGTCGGCCGGGCGGACGGTGCCGCCTGGGCCGGTGCGGCCACGACGAGCACGGTACCCGCGAGGACGGCGACGACGACGGATCTGCTGTGCATGTGCTTCCCCCTTGTCCGGCCCACCCCCGTGCGGGCGCTGCCGCCAGGATGGCGAGGCCCCGACCGTTCTGTCCGTGTTCGCGGCGGTTTTTCACCCGACGACGTCCGCGTCCCGGCATGTCGTCACGCAGGGCCGCGGGTCTCCACCCACCCCGCCGGCACCACGGGCACGCACGGCGCGCCGACGCGCCCGCCTACCGGTGCCGCAGCTCGCGCACGTGGACGAGCCCACGCAGCCCGAGCGCGCGCCTGTCGGCCGCGCTCTCCAGCGCGTCGACGACGACGGCGGCACCCAGCCAGTGGGCCTGCGCGTCCTCGACGAGCTGCCGGCACGCGAGCACCTGCCCCCCGGTGGCCGCCCACTCGTCAACGAGGAGCACACGGTCGCCGCGGCGCAGGACGGAACGTCGCACGGCGAGCTCGAGGTTCCGGTCGCGGTAGTCGGGCGGAGTGCGTCGCACGAGCCAGATGTCGTCGTCGGAGGCGCGCTCGGGTTGCTTGCGGACCGCGGCGAACCCGATCCCGAGATGCAGCGCGACCAGGGACCCGAGCAGGAAGCCGTGCGACTCCGTGCCGAGGACGACGGTGGGCCGGCCGTCCTCGCACAGGGCGGCGAGCGCGGGGCCCAGACCGGCGATGACGTCCGGATCGCGCCACCACGCGCTGCAGTCGGCGTAGTACGCGCGCGGCTGGGGCCACACCGGGGGGTCCGAGCGCCACACGAAACCCGAGATCAGCCGCGCACGAAGATCGTCCACCGGCGGAGTGTGGCAGACGCCCCCTCCCCGGGGGCGGCGTCGTCCACCCCGCCCCGGGTGAATCACCTCAACGCCGCGCGACTCCTTGTCGATGAGAGGGAACGGACGCCACCGGGGCGGCCCGCGACCCGGAGGGGCCACGATGAGCACCACGACCGCTGTACCCGCCGCCGACGTGCGGCGTGACGGCGAGCGTGCACTGGCCGTGGCGCTGGGCCTCGTGCGTCGCACTCCCCCGCCGCTGCACCTGCCGCCGGTGACGCAGCGCATCGTGCCCGGCCGCTCACCGCTGGAGGCGTCCGGCTGGGCCGACGACGACGTGGTGACGCTCGTCCGGGCCTGAGACCTGCGGCTTCACCCGCACCATGAGGTGCACCATTCCGGCCTTCACCCCTCCCGCATCGCGGCGGGCGCCCTCCATAGTGGACGAGGACGGACCGCACAGGGCCCGACGAGAGCAGGGAGACGGCGATGACCACGACCACCGCGACGAGGCACCTCGACGGGCGTGAGCTCGCCGTCGCGCTCGGTGTCGCGCGGGCCACGGCCCCGTCGCCCGCCCTGCCGCCGATGACCCTCGCACCCGTCCCCGGCCTCTCACCGCTCGAGGCGTCGGGCTGGGCGCAGGCGGAGACGATCCCCACGCAGCGCACGGTCCCCACGCAGCGCACGCGGTAGCCCCCTGATCCGACCGGCGGCGTTCCCCCAGCGGCTGCCGGTCGCACGCGTCGGCGGCGGTGCGGTGTCACCCCTGACTCATCGCACCGTCGTCGACCCCCAGCAGTTCCCCACCTGTCCGGCTGCCCTCACCCCCTGGCTGCCGGTCGGCTGTCGGCGGTGGGGCGGTGGTACACCACCGCCCCACCGCCGACCTCGTTCCGGGCCTGCGCAGGTCAGGACACGCTGACGCTCGTCGACACGTGGGCGGCCTGCTGGTGCACCGCGCCGGCGAGCCAGCTCGGCGGCGTGTGCTGCAGCGTGCCGGTGACGTCCGACGCGCACGCGTCCCAGACACCGCAGGCGGTGAGCTGGTGCGTCACCGAGCGGCTGTGACCCCGCCGTGCGGCGGTCGAGGGGTGAGCACCGTCCGGCTCCGGCGAGAATGGCGTCATGCCCTCCGCCCTGTTCTCCCCGTTCACCCTGCGCGGTACGACGTTCACGCACCGCGTGTGGATGGCGCCGATGTGCCAGTACTCGGCCGCACCCGACGGCCCGGACGTCGGCGCGCCGAACGCGTGGCACCTGCAGCACTACGCGGCACGCGCGGCGGGCGGGGCGGCGCTCGTCATCGTCGAGGCGACCGCCGTGGTCGCCGAGGGCCGGATCAGCCCGTTCGACCTGGGCATCTGGGACGACGCGCAGGTCGCGGCGCACCGGCGCGTCGTCGACCTGGTGCACGCGCAGGGCGCGAAGGCGGGCGTGCAGCTCGCGCACGCGGGCCGCAAGGCGAGCACGGACGCCCCGTGGCGGGGCGGCGGCCCGGTGGCGCCGGGGGCGGGCGGGTGGCCGGTGGTGGCCCCGAGCGCCGTGCCGTTCGCCGACGGGCACCCGACGCCCCGCGCGCTGACGACGGACGAGGTCGCGGGCGTCGTCGAGGCGTTCGCGGCCGCGGCGCGGCGCGCGGTCGCCGCCGGGTACGACGTGGTCGAGGTGCACGCCGCGCACGGGTACCTGCTGCACCAGTTCTGCTCGCCGGACTCGAACGTGCGCGACGACGTGTACGGCGGCTCGTTCGAGGCCCGGACGCGCCTGGTGCGCGAGGTGACGTCGGCAGTCCGCGCCGCCGTCCCGGACGACATGCCCGTGCTGGTGCGCGTCTCGGCGACCGACTGGGTCGAGCCTGCGGGCTGGACGGGCGACGACACCGTGCACCTCGCCCGGGACCTTGCACCGCTGGGCGTCGACCTGGTGCACGTGTCGACCGGCGGCAACCTGCCGGGCGTCCACGTCCCCGTCGAGCCCGGCTACCAGGTGCCGTTCGCGGCACGGGTGCGCGCCGAGGCGGGTGTCCCGACGGTCGCGGTGGGCGCCATCACCGACCCGGCGCAGGCCGAGGAGGTCGTCGCCGGCGGGTCCGCCGACGCGGTGGCGCTGGCCCGCCCGCTGCTCGTCGACCCGTTCTGGCCGCACCGCGCGGCGCTCGCCCTCGGAGCGGATCTCCCCCTGCCGCCCCAGTACGACCGCGCCCGCGCCCTGCTCTGAGGTTCAGGCCCAGCGGGCGACGGCCGTCGTCGTCCCGGGAGCGACGACGGTGAGCCCCGCGTCGACGACGCGCACGGGCGCGGTCGCCGTCAGCTCCGTCCACCGACCGGCCGGCGGCTGCTCGACCACCACCGGGAAGCCGTCCGCCGCCCAGCGCACCCGCCGGGCGTCCGGCATCGCGGAGGCCGCGAGCTGCGCAGCATGACCCACCGCCGCGGCAGCCTTGCCCGCGGGCATCAGCGGCACGGGTGCGAGCGAGACGACCAGCGACCCGTCCGGCACCGGGTCCGCGTGCGGTACCGGGTCGGGGTCGGGCAGCTCGGTGCCGGTGAGCTGCAGGCGCGCGACGTCGCGCGGCACGTCGTCGGTCGCGCACGGCACGAGGGCCCGCACGCGTGCACCGTCGTGCTCGACCGTGACGCCCGGCAGCACCGACGCACGCTCCCACGCGGCGGGCCGCGTCGCGCGGCGCACGTGCTTGCGGATGCGCCCGTCGGTCCACCGCGTGATCGCAGGCTCCCACCCGCCGGCCGCGCGCGGGTCGTGCAGCAGGGCGACGACGGCCCGCGCGGCCGCCGCGCACACCGCCGTGCGCGACGGGGGCGCCGCCCTGTCGACGTGCACGACGAGCTGCATCGCCCACGGCGCCTCGCCGGGCGGGTCGACGTGCCCCGCCGCGGCGACGTCCGCCTGCGGCGGCTCGGGCTCGACGGTGGCCGGGTCGGGGGCGTGCATGCCGACATCATCCCGGTGGCCGACCACCCGCGACGCGCACGTCCGCGGTCCGGCAGGATCCGGCGCTGTGACTCGTGTGCGCCCCGCGACGCCCGCCGACCTCGACGCCCTGACCCGTCTGTTCGTCGGCTACCAGACGTTCTACGGACGCCCCGGCGACCCGGCCGCCGCGCGCGACTTCCTCGCGGCCCGGCAGCGCGACGGCGACTCCGTGGTGCTGGTCGCGGAGGCCGAGGGCGCCCTCGTCGGGTTCACGCAGGTCTACCCGACGTGGTCGTCGCTCTCGATGGCGCGCGTGTGGGTGCTCAACGACCTCTTCGTCGACCCCGCGACCCGCGGCACGGGTGCCGGGCGGGCGCTCGTGCGCGCCGTGCTGGCGGCCGCGCGCGCGGCCGGCGCGGTGCGCATCAGCCTGTCGACGCAGACGACCAACACCACCGCGCAGGCGCTGTACGTGGCCGAGGGCTTCGAGCGCGACGACGAGTTCTGGACGTACACGACGGACGTCTGAGCCCGTCGCGCTCCCTCGTCGCGTCAGCACTGCTCCGTGGTGTCAGTCCTGCTTCGCCGCGCCCCAGCCGTGCCAGTGGTCGATCTCGACGCGCACGGACACGCGCGGGCGGTCGCGCACCGGGTACGGCGCGCCGCCGTAGTGCGTGGAGAGCCGGTCGATGTCGACGAGGTCGACGTCGTCGACGATCTCCACGACGCGGCCCTGCACGCTGACGTGCGTGTACCAGCTCTCCTGCGACAGCGCCGTCAGCGAGACCTCCGGGTGCGCCCGCAGGTGCTGCAGGCGCGCGCGTGCCGCGTCGAGGTTGAGCAGCACGCGGCCGTCGTCCTCGACGAGGTACCACGTGGCGACGGTGACGGGGTGCCCGTCGGGGTGGATCGTCGCCATGACGGCCGGGTTCGGCTGCGCGAGCAGCGCGGCGACGTCGGCGGGCAGGGGAGGCTTCGGCACGGCGGTCTCCTTCCGGCGGCAGGACTGGCACCGCCATCCTCCCCGACCGCCCGCATCATGCGTGCGGCGGGTCGGGACGTGGTCAGACCTGCGCGCGGACGTGGACGGAGTGGTCGCCGGTGCGACCACTCTCGTGGGTGGCGGCGGGCTCGTCGGCAGCGGGGGCCGAGCTGCGCCGACGGCGGCAGAGCCAGAGGCCCGCGACCGCCGAGCCCAGGCCGCCGGCCACCAGGTCGCCGATCGTGTCGGCGTAGCCCACGTAGATCTCGGGGTCGAGGTACGTGTGCCCGACGTACTCCCCCAGCTCCCACAGCACGGCGAGCGCGAGGCCCAGCGACGTGGTGACGACGACGGCGCCCACCTTGTCGGCAGCCGAGGTCGCGGCGTGCGGGTCGACGACGGCGGTCGTCCACCGGGCGAGCAGCAGGTGCCCGACAGCCGCGACGAGACCCGTGACGACGAGGTGCACCGCGAGGTCGAGCCACGCGACCGCCTGGTAGAGCTGGAGCGCACTGGACCAGGCCGCGACGAGCAGGCCGACCCCGTACGCCGTGTCGAGAGTCCGCGACGCCCTGGCGACGAGCGGCACCACGAGCCCCGCGAGGACGAGCGCGAACAGCGCGACCTCGACGGGGCTGCGCACCAGGGCCACGAGCACGCTCAGCACGCCGAGAACCCGCACCACACCGCCCGGTCCCGCGATCAGTCCACGCACCGCCGTCGCCGCCATGCCGCACCTCCGCGTCCCGCGCCGGAGCGTCCGGAGCTGCCGCGACCGTACGTCGGTGCAGGCCACCGCGCATGTCGAGGGGGCGCGCACCCGTCCGACGCACATCTCACAGCCCGCCCGTGCGAGGTGAGCGCAGACGGCAACCCGACCGGCACAGCCGACGAACCGCCCCGTAACGGCACGCTCCTAGCGTCGGTACCCGCACGGCCGCGTCCGCGGCCGCGAACCGTCGTCCGGGGGCCACCGATGTCCTACGTCAAGCCGTCCGACCTCGTCACGTCGCTCGTCGACGCGGGCGAGGCGAAGATCTTCATGTCGACCCGCGACACGCTGCTGCGCGCGTACATGGCCGGCGCGCTGCTCACGCTGGCGGCGGCGTTCGCGGTCACCATGAGCGTGCAGACCGGCTCGCCGCTGATCGGGGCGCTGCTGTTCCCGGTCGGCTTCATCATGCTGTACCTGCTGGGCTACGACCTGCTCACCGGGGTGTTCGTGCTGGCGCCGCTCGCGTGGCTGGACAAGCGGCCCGGGGTGACCGCGCGCGGGGTGCTGCGCAACTGGGGCCTGGTGTTCCTCGGCAACTTCGCCGGCGCGTTCACGGTCGCGGTCCTGATGTCGATCGTCTTCACGTACGGGTTCTCCACGGAGCCCGACGCGGTCGGCGTCGCGGTCGGTCACATCGGCGAGGGCCGCACGCTGGGCTACGCCGAGCACGGTGCGGCGGGGATGCTGACGCTGTTCGTCCGCGGCGTGCTGTGCAACTGGATGGTGTCGACGGGCGTGGTGGGCGCGATGGTCGCCAAGGACGTCCCGGGCAAGGCCATCGCGATGTGGATGCCGATCATGCTGTTCTTCGCGATGGGCTTCGAGCACTCGGTGGTCAACATGTTCCTGTTCCCGACCGGTCTGATGCTCGGCGGGGAGTTCACGGTCATGGACTACCTGGTGTGGAACGAGATCCCCACGGTCCTGGGCAACCTGGTCGGCGGGCTGACGTTCACCGGCCTGGTGCTGTACGCGACGCACGGGCGCACCGCCGCCACGCGCCGGCGGGACGTCCCGGAGCCGGTGGCGTCCGCCCTCCCCCAGGACGAGCCGCGCGAGCAGCTGGTCTGACACGGCGTCCCGGCCGGCTCGCCGGCCGCGCGCCCTCGACCGGGGCGGGCGGCCGGCGCCGTCGTCAGAACTTGTTGCAGATCGAGCCGTACATGCTCTCGCCGCCGTAGAACCGCATCGTGCCGCGGGTCTCCGGGCCGTAGATCCCGTCGACCTCGATCTTCTTCTTCGTCTGGAACTTCTTCAGGACGTCACGGGTCTCGTTGCCGAAGCTCTTGTCCACGGCGAGCGAGTACTTCTCGCACGTCTTCAGGGCCTTCTGCAGCGCCCACACGGCGTTGCCGTAGTTGCCCTTGCCGAGGATGCAGTCCGGCGTGGAGCCGTTGACCGGCACGAAGCGCGCGTACGCACCGCTGCTGTACTGCTTGTAGGCCGTGCAGGAGCCCAGGCCTGCCGCGGTGCTCGCGGGCGCCGTGGCGACGAGCGCGCCGGCGGCGACGAGGACCGTGGCGAACGAGGCCAGGATCTTGTTCTTCATGTGGTTCCCCTCTGCGGTGTGCGGGTCCCGGGAGGTCCGGGCAGCCCGCGACGGCACGCCGCGGCTCTGCGGCGTGGCGTCGTCTCGGCACCGACGGGCCCACGGGTGGCCGGCCGGCTGTGCGCGTGGACGCGCTAGTCGGTGGACGTCGCGGCGAGCAGCTCGTCGAGCGTGTCCCGGTGGTCGGCGACGAAGTCCGCCTGGACCCGGGCGAGCACGTCGACGTAGCGGGCGACGAGATCGGTGCCGGCGCGGCAGTCGTAGTCGGCCACGGCGATGGCGTGCTCGGCGTCGGACCCCACGAGGTAGCGGCTCTCGATCGGGATCTCGGTGGTCGGCATGTCGCGGTGCGCGGGGTCCGTCGTGCCGTCGACGGCGGTGCCGATCGCCAGGTCGAACGCCTGCAGGGGCCCACCGGGCCAGCCGACCCCGAGGTCGTCGTCAGGCCTGCGGACGTCGTACCCGGCATCCTCCATGCACTGCGCCCACTCCTCGAGGAGCGCGGCACCCTCCGGGTCGGCGTCGACCCCCCACGCCGCGACGAGCTGCATCTGGGAGACGATCTCGCGGTGGGTCTGCGACACGTCGGACGTCGTGGGCTGTGCGCCGACCACCTCGAGCACGGCCTGCCCGTGGCACCCGAGGTCGCTCTCCGAGGCGCCGCCCATCGACTCCAGGTACGCCTCCTGGGCGGACGGGGCCAGGTCCGCCAGGTAGGCGTTGTTGACGTCGACCTCCTCCATGGCGGCCAGCTCGGCCTCGCCCGCCTCGACGTCGTCGGTGCCGTAGCCGAACCTCTCGGCGTCCGCGCGGTCGGCGGGGAGCACGGGCATCCAGACGACACCGGAGCGCCACGTCATCTGCTCCTCCGGCTCCCGGTACTCGGCCGGCACGTACTCCCACCCCTCGTCCTTCATGCAGGCGGCGACGAGCTCCTCGACCGCGCGGAACTCCGCCTCGCCGAGAGCCTCGCCGCCGTCGAGGACGCGCGTGGCGGCCGCGGCGAAGGCGGAGAAGGGCAGCTCGCGCTCGACGGCCAGGGCCGTGGACGGGACGGGCGCACCGTCCGCACGTACGACGGCCGCAGGCGACGGCGCGGCGGTCGTGGTAGCGCTCCCGCCGTCCCCGCACCCCGAGACCACCAGGCCGACGACGGCCGCCACCACCACGGACGCCCGACGGCGGTACCGGCCCTCTACGCCCGTAGTGCTCATGGCGAGATGTCTACCGCGCGCCCGTACGCACCACACCGGCGTCTCGCACCTCAGGACGATCCGGGGCGAACCGGGAGTGACGCTCGTCACGCCACCCGGTGACCTGCGTGCTCAGCGGCGCGCCCACCAGTCCGTCGCCCGCGCCGGCCCCGGGCCCGGCAACCGCCGGACGACCTGCTCCCGCGCGATCTCGTCGGCCCACCAGGCGTCGTGCACGCGCAGCACGCCCGAGCGGCCGGTGCGCACCGCCACGGCCAGGTGCACCAGCACCCCCAGCGGCAGCACGACCAGCGCCCGCACCAGCACGTGCACCGGGTGCAGCCACACGACGACGTCCGGCCCCGAGCGCGTGCGCACCGCGCTGAGCAGGCCGTGCACCAGCAGCCCGGCCGCGAGCGCCGCCGGCGCACGCAGCACGCCCCACCACAGCAGCGGGACCGCCGCGAACGACGCGACGAGCGGACCGAGGCGCAGCCCCGGGTGCCGCACGGCGAGGTGCACATTGACCACCGCGAGCCGGAACGCTCCGGCAGCCTCCACCACACGCCTGGCCCACCAGTGGCGCACCCGCCCCGTGCCGCGCCCCAGGGCACGGGCGTCGAGGTGCCCCACACACAGCCCGCGCGCCGCCGCGAGCACCGCGAGCTCGGCCTCGTCGCCGGGTCCGAAGCACGTGTGCCGCCGCAGCAGGTCACCGTGCACGGCGCGCCGCGCCACGTGGGCACCACCCCGGGCGAGCCACGGCGCCCGTCGCCGCCGACGTGCGACCAGCGCGTCCTCGACCCCCTGCAGGCGCGCGAGGACACCGTGCGGCGGCACGTCGGTCGTGACCGTCGCGAGGTCCAGCCCTGCGGCGACGAGCTCGCCGACCAGCTGCGCGGGCGGGCGGGCGAGGGACGTGCCGGGATCCAGCACCACGACGTACCCGCTGGTGAGGACGTCGTGCGCGGCGCGCAGCAGGCCCGTGCGCGAGGTGCCGTCGTGCGTCGCGCCACCCGACCGCCGCGCCGCCCCGACGAGGTGCACACGGAACCCGTGCCGCCCCGCGGTGCTCCACAACCGCCGCAGGTACGCCGACGGGTGCGCGGCGGTCGCCACCAGCAGCACCCGCTCCCCCTCGTCGCGCAGGTCCTCGAGCATCTCCAGCTCGTGGACGTCGCCGCGCACGGGCACCACCACCGTGAGGTCCGCGACGGGCACTGGCGCGGGGCCGTGGAGGGCGGCCCCGCGCCGGGCGCGCAGGTGCGCGCGCAGGTCGGCCGCGAGCGCGAGCAGCGGCTCCGCCAGCAGCGTGAGCAGCAGCGCGACCTGCGCGAGCGTCGTCATGCCGGGACGGGTCCCAGCACGCGCAGCGCAGGGCCGGGGCCGCTGCGTGGGACGTGGTCGTCGGGCGCCTCGTCGTCGCCGAGGCGGGCACGCAGCCCGGCGAACTGCTCCCCGAGCAGTCGCCGCACGCCCGCCTCGTCCGCGTCGTCGGCCGCCGCGTAGAGCCGGGACAGGACGCGGTCGAACCCCGGTGAGCGCGGTGCGGCGCCGCTCCGCAGGACGCCGTCGAGGTCCGTGGGCCGCCACCGCTCGCTGTCCGCGACGAGCGTCTCGTGCCGCTTCTCCCCGGGGTGCAGACCGGTGACCGAGATCTGCGGCACCGGCAGCCCGGCGGCCTGCGCGTACCGGTGCACGAGGTCGACGACGCGCACGCGCTCGCCGGTGTCGACGGCGTACGTCTCACCGCCGCGCGCCAGCACCGCGACCTCCAGGAGGAGCGCCGCGGCCGCGTCGAGCGTCAGCAGGGAGCGCGTCGCGTCGGGATCGGTCACGGTGACGGGCAGGCCGGCGGCGGTCTGGTGGACGAGGGTGTCCCAGAACGACCCGCGGCTGCCCAACGCGGTGCCGAACCGCACCGACGCGCTGCGCAGGCCGCCCTGGTCGCGCACGACGAGCTCGGCGAGCCGCTGCGTCGCACCGAGGACGGTCGTGGGGTCGGCCGCCTTGTCGCTGGAGACGTGCAGCAGCGCGTGCACGCCGTGCGCGTGGGAGGCACGCACGACGTTCTGCGTGCCCCACACGTTGGTGAGGACGCCTGCGCAGCCGAACTGCTCGAGCAGCGCGACGTGCTTGAGCGCGGCCGCGTGCAGCACGACGTCGGGCTCGGCGCGCGCGAAGGCCGCGTCGAGGGCGCGCGCGTCGCGCACGTCCGCGAGCAGCACCGGGGAGCCGGGGGTGAAGCCGCCGCCGGTGAGCTCCAGCTGCTGCGCGTGCAGTCGGCTCTCGTCGACGTCGAGCAGGTGCACGGCGGCGGGACGCAGCGGCACGAGGCGCCGCACGAGCGCACCGCCGACGGACCCGGCGGCACCGGTCACCAGGACACGGCGCCCCGCGACGAGCGCGCGGACCGCGGCGCTGCCGGGACGCGGCTGCGAGGTCGGCAGGAGGTCCTGCGGCCGGGGCGGTCGGTACTGGGTCATGGTCGCTCTCGGTGTCGGGGACGCCGTCACCGCCGAGCGTATTGCCGGGTATGTCCGGTTCGCGTCGCGGGTCGCCCGGACCACCCGTTCGGAGTCGACCTTCCAGCCGTCCGGCCGACGGGGCGGCCGGCCCTAGGCTGTCGCGATGCCCCACCTGCTCGCCGTGTGCGTCGTGCACGCCCTGCTCCCGGACCCCGGCTCGGTCGGCGTGACCGCGATCGACAAGAGGCCCGTCGACGGACCCGTGCGCGTCGGGCGGTACGGCCTGCGCGGCGACGTGCAGGCGGACCGCCGGGACCACGGCGGCGAGGAGCGCGCCGTGTATGCGTACGGCGAGGACGACGCGGTGTGGTGGGCCACGGAGCTGGGCCGCGACCTGACCCACGGCTGGTTCGGCGAGAACCTGCGGGTCGCCGGGCTGGACCCGAGCGTCGCGCGTGTGGGCGACCGCTGGCGCGTGGGCGAGCACGTGGTGCTGGAGGTCACCGGACCACGCGTGCCGTGCGCGACGTTCGGCCGGTGGGTCGGGGGCGACGCGGAGCGTGGGTGGGTCCGGCGCTTCCGGGACACCGGGCGCGTGGGGGCGTACCTCCGCGTCGTGCAGACCGGCGCGGTGAGCGCCGGCGACCCGGTCGTCGTGGAGCACACGGCCCTGGACGCACCGACGGTGCGCGACGTCCTGGCGCGCTGACGCCGAGCCGCGCACCACGGCCGAAACGTTCCGGAATGGGACGTTTCGCCCAGGTGATGGTTGAATCTTCTCCGACGGCCGTGGCAGGGGGCATGCCGCGTACGGCGTCCGGAACGACGATCGACATGGGGACGACGAATGACCGAGCCGACCCGGACCGCGGACCGGCCCGTCCGCCAGTGGAACGGCCTGACGATCCCTGACCCGGGCACGTACGAGCTGGACCCGGCACACAAGCGGATCGGCTTCGTGGCGCAGCACATGATGGTCAGCCCGGTGCGCGGCGAGTTCGCGCACGCCGTGGCGACGATCTTCGTCGGGGAGGACCCGCTGCACTCGTCGGTCACCGCGGTGATCGCGACCGACAGCCTCACGACGCACCACGACGACCGTGACACGCACCTGCGCAGCGCCGACTTCCTCGACGTCGAGCAGTACCCGACGATCGAGTTCCGCAGCACCGAGGTCGCGTGGCGCGGCGAGCAGGACGCGATCCTGAAGTGGGCGCGGCTGCGCAACCACAACGCCGACCGCCGCCGCGTCTCACCCGACACGATCGAGCGTGCCGACCTCAACCGCATGAAGTTCGACGTGCGCGGCGACCTGCGCGTCAAGGGCGTGACGCGCGAGGTCACGCTGCGGATGGACTTCGGCGGCGCGCGCCGCGACCCGTTCGGCCAGGACATCTTCGGGTTCCACGCCACGACGGACATCGACCGCGAGGAGTTCGGCCTCGTGTGGAACGTCGCCCTCGAGGCCGGCGGCTGGCTCGTCGGCAAGAAGGTGCGCATCGAGATCGCCGGCGAGGCCGTCCACCAGGGCCGTTGAGGCCGCCTCGGCACGGACGCGGGCGGACACACCGCCCGAAGCGGGTGAAACCCCGCACGTTGAGCGCCTGTTGAGCGGGTGCGGAGGACGCGTTGAGACGGTGGCGCGACGCTCCTCGCCATGACCACCGCGTCCGTGCGCACGCTGCGCCCGCTCGAGTCCGCCCGCCCCGCGGGGACCGCGCTGCGCCTGCGCGTCGCCGTCCAGGGTGGCGACGTGCTGACCCGCGCCGGCCTGCGCGCCATCATGGACGGCCTCGCCGACGTGCAGGTCGAGCACGTCGAGGTCGACCGGCCCACCGACCTCGCGCAGGCCGAGGTCGTCTTCGTCCTCGAGGCCGTCACCGCGCGTGCGGTCGACGCCGTGCGCCGCCTCGCCGCGCGTCCCGGGTGCCGCCCGGTGCTGGTGGCCGGCGAGGTGAGCACCGAGGCCGTCGCGCTGGTCGTGCAGGCCGGTGCCGTCGGCGTGCTGCGACGCCGCGAGGCCACCGTCGAGAGCGTCGGCGCGCTGCTGCACGCGGTCGCGTCGGGCGAGGCCGTCGTGCCCGTCGACCTGCTCGCCGCACTGCTCCCCCGCACCCCCGCCGCGCCCGCGACGCGGGCGCCGCGCGCCACCCCGGCCCCGGGTACCACGTCGGGCCCGCGCACCGCGTCCACCGGGCGGGCCCCGGGCCAGGTCCTGGCGCTCACGGGCGTCGACGAGCGTGAGCGCCAGGTGCTGCGGCTGCTGGGCGACGGCGCGGACACGCGAGAGATCGCACGGCGGCTCTCGTACTCCGAGCGCACGGTGAAGGTCGTGGTGCAGGACCTCACGCGCCGCTTCGGCCTGCGCAACCGCACCCACGCGGTCGCGTTCGCCGTCCGCCACGGCCTGATCTGACCGCCCGGCAGGGGCTCAGCGCCCCGTGAGGGTGGGCAGCACGTGCGTCGCAGCACCGGCCCGCAGCGCGGGCGGCGTGCCGGACGCGACACCCAGCTCGCTGAGCACCGCGGCGTACTCGCGGCGGGCCGCAGCTGCCGCCGCCGGGCGGCCGTCGGCGGCGAGCCCTCTGACGAGGCGGCGCCACAGGTCGTCCTGGTACCGGTCGAGCGCGAGGCCGCGGCGCACGGCCGCGAGGGCACCCGACGCGTCGCCCCGCGCCGCCAGCAGGTCCGCGAGCGCCGCGCACGCCCGCACCACCGCGGCGCGCAGCCGCTCGCGCGGCCCGAGCACCCACTCGGCCGTCCCGTCCTGCGGCAGCAGCTCAGCCGCACCGTCCGCCACGACGCGACGCAGGGCGACGAGCGCCGCGGCCTCGTCACCCCTGTCGAGCGCGACGTCCGCCGCGCGCAGCGCGTCCTCGAGCGCCCGCACGTCGTGCACGGTGGTCCCGCCCCCCTCGAGCGCGTACCCCTGGTCGACGCGACGCAGCACCGCCCCGGCACCCGGGCTCGCCGCGTCGAGCGCGCGCCGCACGTCGCTGACGGCGACCTGCAGGGAGTGCTGCCCCCGCGAGGGCAGCCGACCGGGCCAGAACCACTCGACGAGGCGGTCGCGGTGCACGGGAGCGGGCGCGGCCAGCGCCAGCGCGCGCAGCAGTGCCGCGTGCTGCGGACGCAGTCCGGCGGTCGGCACAGCGACCCCGGCGACGGTCAGCCGGAACGTCCCCAGGCACTGCACGTCGAGCGCCCGCAGCACGGCCGTACCGCCCGCTGCGGTCGCGGCGGCGGCCGCGGGCGTACCGGCGACGGGGATCGGGGGCGCAGGTGCCGTGCGGGTGGCCGCACGGTGCGCGACGAGCCGCACCCACCCGGGGACCCCCGCGGCGCGTGCCGCCCGACCCCAGCGGTCCCGCGGCGCGTCGAGCACGGCGAGGACGAGCGCGAGCGGCACCGGACCGCTGCGCGCCGCGTCGGCCTCGAGCCCGTCGGGCGGCGGACCGTCGCCGCAGCGGGCACGGACCACGGCACCCGCCGCGCGGGCCCACGCCGCCAGCGCGGGCGCTCCCAGCGCCTCGAGCTCGTCGGCCGCGTCCCGCGCGACCACCACGGCGCGGCGGCGCGACGGGACCGCGGTGACGGCCCGCAGGGCGTCGAGCAGCCCGAGGACGGCCGCACCCCACGTGTCGCCGACGCCCGTGCAACGCTCGCGCAGGTGACGCAGCCCGTCGCCGACCGCCGGGTCGGCCGCGAGGTCGAGGCCGTCCGCCAGCCGCTCCAGCGCGGGCGCACCGAGCAGCCCGGCGGCGGTGTGCGCGCGCTCCCGCGCGTCACGCGCGCCACGGTCGTGCACGAGCGTGAGGGCCGCGGCCTCGCCCAGCAGCGCGAGCGCCTCCACGACCGGCGGGGTCCCGGCACGCCTGTGCACCACGGCGAACCGGCGCGCCGCGTCCCGTACGTCGCCGCCCACGAGCGCGGCGACGGCGGGCGCGAGTGCACGACCCACGTCGTGCGCGGCGACGTCCGCCGCGAGGCAGTCGCGCGGCCGGGCCAGTGCGCGGCGCACCAGCGCGACCCAGTACGTCGGCGCACCCGGCGACGGCTCCGCCCACGTGCGGACCAGGTGGCACTCCCGGATCACGAGCGTCCGGTCGGCAGCGGTCGCCGCGCGCTCCGCGGCGTCCCCGTAGGCCGCCAGGGCCCGCTCCGGCACGCCCTCGGCGAGGTGACGGCGCGCGACCGCGACCGCGACCCACGGGTCGTCGTCGCGGACCGCGTCCGGCAGGAGGTCGAGCCACGGCCCGGGACGGCGCGCGAGGTCCTCCCCGGCCAGGTGCAGGACGCGGCGCACGGCGTCCTCGTCCTGCGCACGGCACGACGAGCGCACGGCCTCGTCGTGCTCGCCGGCGGCGAGCGCGAGAGCTGCCGCCCGTCGGTGCAGCTCGCGCGCGACGGCCCCGCCCGCCCGCTCGGCGAGCGTGTCGAGCAGGTACCCGCGCACCACCTCGTGGCAGGCGTAGCGCGTGCCGCCGGCGTCGTCGACCGCCGTGAGCAACCCGTGGCGGTGCGCCGCGGCGAGCATCCGGGCGGCGCCGTCGGTGCCGAGCAGCGCGTCGCACCGCTCGGCGGACAGGCGCCCCAGGACGGACGTGCGCACGAGGAACTCGCGCAGCGAGACCGGCAGCGGGTCGAGCACGTGGCCCGCGAGGTAGTCGGCCACCGCGGGACCGCGTCCCGCACGCTCCAGCAGGCGGGTGCGCGAGCTCGCCGGCCGGTCACGCGTGGCCAGGTGGAACAGCTCGAGACCTGCCGCCCAGCCGTGCGTGCGCTGCGTGAGCTCGGCGACCTCCGCCGCGGGCAGCGGCGTCGCGTGGTGCCCGCGGAACAACTCGTCGACCTCCCACGTGCGGAAGCGCAGCGCCTCGCCGTCGACGACGCGCGCCGTGCCCGCGAGCCCCCTGCTCGGCACGCCGGGGTGCAGGCCGCGGCTGCCGAGCGCGAGCTGCAGACCGGCGGGCTGGTGGCGCACGAGCAGGTCGACGACCTGCGCGGCACGGCGCCGCTCGGCCGTGTGCACGTCGTCGAGCACGAGCAGCGCCGGGCCCGCGAGGCCGTCACCGAGCGCGGCGAGCGCGGCGTCCGCGGTGGGCCACGGCTCGTGCGGTCCGCGCCACGGCAGGGCCGCGCACGCGACGTGCAGGTGCCGCAGCAGCACCTGCGGGTCGTCGAGCGCGGGGTCGAGGGTCACCCACGCGACGGGCAGGCCCGCGGCCTCCGCGACGTGCGCCAGCAGCGTCGTCTTGCCGCACCCCGGGCCGGCGACCACGGCGACGAGCGGCGGCGCCGCGGCGCCGACGAGCCGGGCCAGCAGCCGCGGCCGGCGCAGCCCGGTCGGTTCCGGGCGCGCCAGGCGGGCGCGCAGCACCGGGACTGCTCCGGTGCTCGCGGGCACGTCGTCGGCCGCTCGCATGCGTCTCCCCGGGCGCCGCCCCCGGCCCCCGCGTGGGTGACGCACCACGCTGACGGTAGCGCCGGACGAACCGTACGAAAAGGACGACGCGCGGTGCGGGAGCCCGGCTCAGGTCAGCGCGACAGCGATGAGCAGCATCGTCACGAGGAACCCGGTGACGAGGTTGAGCCACAGGAACGTGCGCCACCCCGCGTTGGCCCGCTCGCAGTCGTCGTCGGTGACGCCGCGGAAGCGCCACGTGCTGACGGCGTACGGCAGCGGGAGCAGCGCGGCCAGCACACCGGGCCACGGCAGTGCGAGCAGCACCGCGGCGGCGACGACGTAGGCGGCGGTGGCACCGAGCACCGTGGGCCGCGCACCCAGCACGGTCGCGACCGACGCGAGACCGCCGGCGCGGTCGGCACGCACGTCCTGGACCGCGCCGAACGCGTGCGACGCCATGCCCCACAGCAGGAACGCGACCAGCACGGGCCACGTGCTGCGCGCCGCGAGGTCGGCGTCGGCGAGGACGAGCGCGTACAGCAGCGGCCCCACGAAGTGCACCGACGACGACAGCGAGTCCAGGACGGGCCGCTCCTTGAACCGCAGCCGCGGCGCGGAGTAGGCGACGACGTCGAACACCACGACGAGCAGCACGAGCCCTGCGAGCGGCGACCCGAGCGCGAGCAGCCACACCACGAACGGCACGGTCGTGACGACGCACGCGACGAGGATCCGGCGGTGCACGGCGCGCGCCCGCGACGGGTCGACCAGACCGCCCTCGATGCCGCCCTTGCGCGGGTTCGCCAGGTCCGACGCGTAGTCGAAGACGTCGTTGACCCCGTACATCAGCAGGTTGTACGGCACCAGGAAGAAGATCGTGCCGACGACGAGCCGGACGTCCACGAGCCCGTCGGTGACCATGAGCCAGCCCGCGGCGAACGGGAAGGCGGTGTTCACCCAGGAGAACGGCCGCGACGCCGCGAGCACCTCGCGCATCAGGCCTCCCCACCGACGGGCAGGTCCGCGACGGGCGCGTCGGCGTGCGACGACGTCCGACGTGACCGCCCCAGCACCGTCCACAGCACGGGCACGAGCACGGCCGCGGCGAGCGCGTACGCGAAGTCCTCGAGCGGGGCGCCCCACACGTGCACGCCGAGGATCTTGTCGGGGTCGAACACGTAGAGCCCGACGTCGATCATCAGGGTGTCGAACACGGCGGTGAGCACGCACAGGTGCACCGACGCCCACACCAGGGGCCAGCCGCGCAGGCGGCGCAGCACGGGCCACGACACCGCTCCGAGCACCACGAGCACGAGCACGTTGAGCACGATGTTCGTCACGGCGCGCTCCCGTCCGCGCCTCGTGCGTCCGGCGCACGCTGCGCGTCGCGCGCCTGCGCGAGCGCGCGCCGCCCCGCCTCCCGCTGCGCCCAGGTCGTGTCGAACCAGCGCCACGCGAGCAGGCCCACATAGCTGAGCAGCGCCAGGAAGAACGCCTCCTCGATCGGAAGCTCGGGTGCCAGCAGGATGCCGGTCATGTGCGGGGAGTCGCCGCGCGCGAAGATCCCGAGCGCGAGCCCGGCGAGGTCCCACAGCAGGAACCCGACGACCGAGAGCCCCACCGTCCAGCTCGCTCGCCGCGCGTCGTACCAGAACGCGAGCCGGAACCGGCGGTCGAGCACGGCCAGGCCCGCGAGGGACACCAGCAGGGCCCCGAGGTACATCAACCCGGTCATGCACGCCCCGCCGTGACGTCCGACCACAGCCCGCGCGGCAGCGCGGCGGCGAGGTAGCCCGGGCGCAGCGGCGCGGGCAGCGGACGGGCGGACCGCTCGCCGAGCAGGCGCTTGGCGACGAGCTCGGCGCCGATGAGCACCATGGGCAGCCCGACGCCGGGCACGGTGCCGCCGCCGACGTGCAGCAGGTTGGGCACGCGCCGCGACGCCACGCCGGGCCGGAACATCGCGGACTGGCGCAGCGTGTGCTCCATGCCCAGGGCGGTGCCGCGCCACGCGTGCAGGTCGCGCGCGAAGTCCGCCGGGCCCACGACGCGCCGCACGACGACCCGCTCGCGCAGGTCGGGCACGCCCGCCCACGCGGCGATCTGGTCGAGGTACCGGTCGGCGTGCGCGTCGAGCTCGCCGGGGCGCGTGCCGATCGCGGGGTCCGCGGGGAACGGCACCAGGACGAAGAGGTTCTCGTGCCCGGGCGGGGCGGCCGTGGGGTCGCTCGCGGTGGTGCGCGAGACGTACAGCGACGCCACGTCCGGCACGTGCAGGTCGGCCGGCTGCGACGCGCGGCCGGGTCCGAGGATCGCGTCGAAGTTGCCGGGCCAGTCCTGCGTGAAGAACAGCGAGTGGTGCCGCAGCTCGGGCAGCTCGCCGCGCACGCCGGCCATGACCAGCAGCGCGGAGATGCCCGGGCCGCGGTCCTCCCAGACCTCGGCGGGCAGGTCCGCGTGCTCCGCGCCGAGCAGCGCGGTCTCGGTGTGGTGGCGGTCGGCGCCCGAGACGACGACGTCCGCGGGCACGAGCGTGCCGTCGGCCAGCCGCACGCCGCGCGCGACGCCCCGCCGCCTCGGGTGCCGGGCCGAGCGGGGCGCGTCGTCGACCTCGATCGCGACGACCTGCGCGCCGGTGCGCACGGTGACGCCCTCCTCGTCCGCGGCTTTCGCGAGCTCCTCGACGAGCGTGTACATGCCGCCGCGCGGGTAGAACACGCCCTCGCCGAGGTCGAGGTGGCTCATGAGCGAGTACAACGCAGGCACCCGGTACGGCGACGAGCCGAGGAACACTGCGTGGTACCCGAGCACCTGCCGCAGCACGGGGTGCTCGACCGTGCGGGCGATCCGGTCCGCGAGGGACTCGGTGAGCAGGCGTGCGAGGGTGCCGGAGCGGCGCAGCACGTCGCGCGACAGCGCGCGGTCGGGTCGCTCGAACGTCGTGTAGAGGAAGTGGTCGAGCGCGGTGCGGTACGCCTCGCCGGCGTCGGCGACGTAGCGGCGGACCGCGGCGCCCGCACCGGGCTCGAGGCCGTCGAAGGTCGCGGCGTTGACCAGCGGGTCGGCGACGACGTCGAACGGCTCGACGCCCTGGCCGGGCTCGGGGTGCAGCCGGTAGGCGGGGTCGAGCCGCTGCAGCTCGACGTGGTCGGACAACCGTCGACCGAGCAGGGCGAACGTGTGCTCGAACACCTCGGGCATGAACCACCACGACGGCCCGGTGTCGAACCGGAAGCCGTCGACCTCCCAGGTCCCGGCGCGGCCGCCGAGCTGCGCGGACTGCTCCAGCAGCGTCACCTGCGCGCCGCCGCGGGCGAGCAGCGCGGCGGTCGCCAGGCCGCCGACGCCGCCGCCGACGACGACGACGCGGACCGGCGCGCTCATCGGGCGACCGCCGCGCGCCCGGCGCGTGCGCGGCTGCCGGCCTCGTCCGCGAGCACGCCGGCGACCGCGCGTGCGACGACGACGGCCTTGACCGGTCCCGGCACGCGCACCCGACGGGTGCGCAGCGTCGCGACGGGCGTCGCGGCGAGGTCCGCCAGCAGACGGTCGTAGAGGGCCGTCGTCGCGGCGACCGCGCACCGCGCGCGCGTCGGCAGCAGCGGCAGCGCGGCGCGCGCCCGGGCGAGGTCACCGCCGATCTCGCCGAGCACCGACCGCACGTCGTCGGCCGTGAGGTGCTCCGGGTCCACACCCGGCAGGTACGCGCGGCCGAGGTCGTCGCTGTCGGTGGCGAGGTCGCGCAGGAAGTTGATCTTCTGGAACGCCGCCCCGAGCGCCCGCGCACCGTCGACGGCTGCGGGGTCGGGCTCGACGGGCGGGTCGCCGGGTCGCCGCTCGGCGTCGAGGAACGCGCGCAGGCACATCACGCCGACCACCTCGGCCGAGCCGTAGACGTACCGCTCGTAGCTCTCGCGGTCGTGCGTGCGGACCGTGAGGTCGGCGCGCATCGAGGCGAAGAACGGGTCGACCTCGGCGTGCCCGATGCCGACGCGGCGGGCGGTGCGGGCGAACGCGTGGACGACGACGTTGGTGGAGTACTCGGTGCGCAGGGCCCGCGCGACCTGCTCCTCGAGCTCGTCGAGCTCGGCCCCCGCGTCGGGGCCCCGGTAGGTGTCGACGACCTCGTCGGCGAGCCGCACGAGCGCGTAGATCGCGCGGATGTCGTCGCGCGTACGGGCGCCGAGCAGCCGCGTGCCCATGCCGAAGGACGTGGAGTAGGCGCGCAGCACGAGCGCGCTGGCCCGTGTCGCGGTGGTGTCGTACAGGACCTGCCCGGTGCTGGCCGTGCGCATGTCGTGCGTCCTCATCTCGGTCGTGCCGGGGGTCGTGGGCCGCGGCCCGGTGGGTCTCAGCGCGCGCGCCCGGCGAGGTCGTCGACGACACCTGCCAGGTAGGTCGCGAGCGGCTCCGGCAGGTGCGTGGCGAGCGTACGCGCGATGTCGGCCGCACGGTGCGCGAGGGCGCGCACGTCCTCGACCGCGCCGGTGGCGTGCAGCACCTCGACGACCGTGCGCGCACCCGCCTCGTCGAGGTCGGCCCGGCCGACGTGCGTGGCGAGCAGCGCGGCCTGCCGGGCGTCGGCGCGGCGCCAGGCGACCCGCAGCAGCTCGGTGCGCTTGCCCTCGCGCAGGTCGGACAGCACGGACTTGCCGGTGAGCGCCGGGTCGCCGATGGTGCCGAGCTCGTCGTCGGCGAGCTGGTAGGCGACGCCGAGCGCGGTGCCGATGCCGGCGAGCACGGCGCGCTCCTCGCCGGACGCGCCGGCGAGCACGGCGCCGGACTCCAGCGGCACGCGGAACGAGTAGACGGCCGTCTTGAGCTCGGCGACGAGGACGGCGTCGACGTCGGACGGCGCCGCGAGCGCCCCCCCGCACGTCGAGCAGCTCGCCGCTGACGGTCGTCGAGACGCCGTCCGCGAGCATCCGCACGAGGTCGCCGACCACCGCGGACGGGACCGCTGCGGCGGCGAGCAGGCCGAAGGCCTGCGCGAGCGCGGCGTCGCCGGCGAGCAGCGCGGACGCCCGCACCTGCTCGTCGACGGCCGCCGCCGCGACGCCGTCGTGGTGCAGGCGCGCGCGGGTGCGGCCGGCGACGTTGGGGCGGCCGCGGCGGACCTCGTCGTGGTCGAGCAGGTCGTCGTGCACGACCATCGCCGTGTGCAGGAGCTCGTGCGCGGCGGCGACGTGCGCGGCGGCCGTGACGTCGGTGCCGCCGAGTCCCAGGTACGCGGCGGCGACCAGGCGCGGGCGCAGGAGCTTGCCGCCGACGACGGCGTCGACGTCCTGCCAGAGGTCGGCGCACGCGGCGTCGTAGCCGACCGCCCGGCGGCGCTGCTCGCGGACCAGGTCGCGCAGGACGCGCGAGGCGGCCACGGTGACGTCCTCGACGCCGTGCGCGAGCGCGGCCGCGTCCACCGGGGCCCCGGGGACCGGCGTGACGTCCGTGGCGAGGACCTGCGCCGCAGGGGGCGCGTCGGCCAGGGCCGGGCCGGCGCCGTGCCCGACGGGCGTGCGCTCGCTTGTCTGACTCACGTCGCCCCCAGGAGGTCCGTCGGAAGAATCCTCAGGGTACTGAGGATCTGCCCGTCGGCCACCGGAGACCGGGTGGAACTGACCCGTCACCCGAAAGTGTTCGTCCATGTTCGAGATTGTGCTTTTCTGTTCGGACGGGAAGGTATGCTGCCGCCATGACGTGGCTCGTGACCGGTGGGGCGGGATACATCGGCGCGCACGTGGTGCGCGCCCTGCAGGAGGCCGCGTCCGCGGGCGAGACGCACCTGCGCCCCGTCGTGCTCGACGACCTCTCGAGCGGCCACGCGGAGTTCGTCCCCGACGACGTGCCGTTCGTCCGCGCGTCCGTCGTCGACACCGCCGCCGTACGCACCGCGCTCGCCGAGCACGGCGTCACGGGCGTCGTGCACCTCGCCGGATTCAAGTACGCGGGCGTCTCCGTGCAGCGCCCCCTGCACACGTACACCCAGAACGTCACCGGCACCGCCCACCTGCTCGAGGCGATGGCCGACGCGGGCGTCGACCGCATCGTGTTCTCGTCCTCGGCGGCCGTGTACGGCACGCCCGACGTCGACGTGGTCACCGAGGCCACCCCCACCGCCCCCGAGTCGCCCTACGGCGAGTCCAAGCTCGTCGGCGAGTGGCTGCTGCGCGACCAGGGCGTCGCCACGGGCCTGCGCCACACGTCCCTGCGCTACTTCAACGTCGTCGGCTCCGGCGCGCCCGACCTCTACGACTCGAGCCCCCACAACCTCTTCCCCCTCGTGCTCGACGCGCTGACGTCCGGCCGCACGCCACGCGTCAACGGCACCGACTACCCCACGCCCGACGGCACGTGCGTGCGCGACTACGTGCACGTCGCCGACCTCGCCGTGTCGCACGTCGCCGCCGCCCGTGCGCTCGCCGCCGGGCGGGCCCTCGACCCCGTCTACAACCTCGGCTCGGGCGACGGGCTGTCGGTCGCGCAGGTCATGGCCACGGTCGCGCGCGTCACCGGCACCGACTTCACGCCCGAGGTCGCCCCCCGCCGCCCCGGCGACCCCGCCCGCATCGTGGCCTCCGGCGAGGCGGCCGCCCGCGACCTCGACTGGGTCATGCGGCACACGCCCGAGGAGATGGTCGCCAGCGCGTGGGCCGCGCACCAGCACACCATCTGACGCCCCACCGGGCCGGATCGCTGCCCTTTCGGCCACGATGACGCGGCGCACCCTCCCAGGTCTGGTCAGACCCGACATACCGACCCCACACTCGGACCGGCAGCGCTCCGCCCGTGCAGCGCTCGGTCGTCAGGGGGAACTCATGCGTGTCCGCTCAGCGGTGGTCCGGTCCGCGCTCGACGTGGGGTCCGCCTCACTCGCCGCGCCCCCAGGACGACGCCGGCGGCGAGGGCTGCAGACCCTGACGGCTGCGGCGGCCGCGCTCGTCCTCGGCGCCGGGGGCTCCGCGCTGGCGGCACCGGCCGCCGCCGCACCCGTCGTCGGGTGCGGAGCCGTGGTGGAGGGCGAGGTGACGCTCGGCGCCGACCTCGTCTGCCGGAACAGTCCCGTCGGGCTCACCCTGCTCGACGGCGCGTCGCTCGACCTCGCCGGGCACCGGGTCGTCGGTGGCGGGTCCGGCACGGGGCTGATCGTCCCACCGGGCGGGTCGGCGACCGTGCACGGCGGGGTGGTCCGTGGCTGGGAGTCGGGCGTCGCGCTCGCGGAGGACGCGTGGGACGCGCCGGGACGGCTCGTGATCGAGGACGTGACGTTCCGGGAGAACACCACCGGCCTGGAGCTCCAGGGGCTGGGCACGGTCGCCCCCGACACCGACGTCACCGCGTCGCGGTTCGTCGCCAACGGCACGGGGATCAGCGCCCTGGACCTGTGGGGCGGTGTCGACCTCACGGTCTCTGCGTCGAGGTTCACGGACAACGCCACGGCACTCGACGTCACCAGCAGCACCGTGGCCGTCGCGGACTCGGTGCTGGCGTACAACGAGCAGGGCGTGGCGTGCGACCAGTCCGCCTGCCGGATCGAGGACAGCACCCTGCGGGACAACGGGACGGCGGTCTCCTCGATCTGGTACGGGACCGCCAGGGTCTACCGCAGCACGTTCGTGCGCAACGACATCGGGGTCGACAGCTACTGGGTGCTCTCGATCCCGAACGAGCTCGTCGGGAACACCTTCACCGCCAACGGCACCGGGGTCCGGTTCGACTCGGCGCACGGCGTGCTCACCGACAACACGTTCGTCCGCAACGACGTCGGCTACGAGGGCCGCAGCGAGGACGGGCCGCCCTACTTCACCGCCGCCCTCGTCGGCAACGACTTCCGCCGCAACGGCGACGGGATCCTCTCCGTGGTCGGCGAGAGCACCTTGCAGGCCAACACCGCGGTCGCCAACGAGCGCTGGGGCATCCACGCCCCGGGCGCCGTCGACCTGGGCGGCAACACCGCCCGCGGCAACGGCAACGAGCCGCAGTGCGTCGGCGTCGTGTGCGAGGGGGCCGGTCCGGCGTCCTGAGCTCCGCGCCCGCCCCGGCCGACCACCCGTCCGGGGCGGGCCGCGGACGCCGGGCGCGGTGCGGCCGTCAGCGCGCCGCGGGCTCGAGCGCCTGGAGCCGTGGCAGCTCGGCGGCGAAGCGCTCGAGCTCGCGCTCCTCGCCCGCGTACACGCCCGACTCCCGCGGCCAGTGCAGCACGACGTCGCCGAACCCCAGCGCGGCCGCTCGCTCGACGCCCTCGACCGCGAGCGCGGCCGACGTCAGCGAGAACCGCGGGGCGCCGTCCAGGCTGAGCCACCGCCCCACGGCACGACCGCCCGCGACCTCGTCGAACGCGTCGACCATGCGGGCGAGCCCGCCCCACCACTCCTCCTGGGCGGCGGCCTCGTCGACGCCGTCGCCCACACCCGTCCCGGGCCCGTACGTCGCCCAGCCCTGCCCGTGCCGCGCCGCCAGCGCCATCGTGCGCGGGCCGTTCGCGGCGACGACGAAGGGCGTCCGGGGGCGTGCGAGCGTGCCCGGGACCATCCGGGCCGCGTGCGCCTCGTAGAACTCCCCCACGTGCTCGGTGACGGGCTGCGTGAGCAGCGTGTCGAGCAGCCCGAGGAACTCGGCGAACCGCCGGGTGCGCTCGCCGCGCGTGGGCGCCGGGCCCAGCACGCCGGCGTCCCAGCCCTCGCCGCCGGCACCGACGCCGAGCACGAACCGGCCCCCGGACACGTCGTCGAGGCCCATGACGTCCTTGGCGAACGGCACGGGGTGGCGGAAGTTCGGGGACGCGACCCAGGTGCCCAGGCCGATCCGGTCGGTGACCGCGGCGGCGGCGGCGAGCAGCGGCACGGTCGCGAACCACGGCTCGTCGGCGAGGTCGCGCCAGGCGAGGTGGTCGTACGTCCACGCGTGGTCGAACCCCATCTGCTCGGCCCGTCGCCACCGCGCCCGCGCGCTCGACCACCGCTCCTGCGGGAGCAGCACCACCCCGACCCTGACCATGTCCGGCACGCTACCGGGGAGACCGACGGGGGCCGCAGTCACATGTCGCTACGGCGGGGTGACACACGGCCGTGACAGAACGGCCCCGGCACCCGTACCCTCCCGCCATGGACCTGGAGGTGCGGCACCTGCGGACCGTGGCGACCGTCGCCTCCCTCGGCAGCATCACCAAGGCCGCAGGGGCGCTCGGCATCGCGCAGCCGGCACTCAGCGCGCAGCTCTCGCGCATCGACCGCACCCTCGGCGGCCCCACCTTCGTTCGGGACCACCGCGGCGTCCGCCCGACCCCGCTCGGGCTGCTCGTGCTGGAGCGCGCGCGCACGCTGCTGCCTGCGATGGACGCGCTGCGGCAGGACGCGCAGCGCCTGGCCTGCGGGGGCACGCCGACCTCGCTGCGGGTCGCGAGCGCGGGCGCAGCACTGGCCGCGCCGTTCGTGCACCGACTCCGGCACGGGGGCGCACCCCCCACCCTGCGCGCGACCGCCGACGCACGGCGCGCGGCGTCCGAGCTCGCCGCGGGCACGCACGACGTGCTGCTCGCGGGGATGTGCGGTGACGCGCTGCCGCCCGCCGCGCCGGGCGTGCAGTGGCGCCTCGTCGGCACCGACGCCGTCCAGGTCGTCGTGCGCGACGACCACGCGTGCGGTGACGTCGCGGACCTCGCCGAGCTCGCCGACGAGCACTGGGTCAAGGCCGCCGGTGACGGGTGCTGCTTCCGCGAGTGCTTCCTGCGGGCGTGCGCACGCGCCGGGTTCGCGCCGGCGACGCCGAGCGAGTGCGACCGTGCCACGGGGCTGGCGATGGTGCTGGACGACGCGGTGGTCGCGCTCGCGCAGCCCTTCGGGGCGCTGCCCGCCGGCCTGCGCGCCGTCGCGCTGCGGGGGGCACCCCTGGCGTGGTCGACCTGGTTGGCGACGCGCACGGACGCCGACACCGACCTGCAGGAGCGACTCGTCGCGGCGGCGCGCGACGCGCGGCGCGACGGCCTGGCCGCCGCGGGTGGCGCGTACTCACGCCCCTCACGAGCGGGTGAGGTCCACGCGCGTCCCGCGATATGACTGGGACGGACTCTGGTTTCTGACTCCAGTCGACGCGTATCGTGACTGCACGGTCACCACCGAACGAGAGGCTCCTCCATGGCCACGCCCACCACCCTCCGCCGTGCCTCCGCGGTCGCCACCGCGGCCCTGGCGCTGCTGCTGGCACCGCTCACCACCCACGGTGCGTCCGCGGCTGCGCCGTCCTCCGACCTGCCCGCCGGCATGGTCGAGGCGCTCGAGCGCGACCTCGGCGTCCCGCGCGCCGAGGCCGCGCAGCGGCTCGCGTTCCAGAAGGACGCCGCCACCAAGGTCCGCACGCTCACGCAGGCTCTCGGGTCGACGTACGCGGGCGCCTGGGTCGACCCCGCCGCCGGCACCGTGCACGTCGCCTCGACGACGCCGTCGAAGGTGCGCGGGCCGATGGCCGCCGGCGTCACCGCGGTCGCCGCCGAGCGCTCGCTCGGCCAGCTCGAGGCCCTCGGGGCCCGGCTCGACGCGGCCGGCCCGTCGGCCGCGGTCGCCACCTGGTACGTCGACGTGCCGACCAACAAGCTCGTCGTCGAGTCGGTCGGCGACACCGCGGCGGCCGCCGACGCCGTCGCCGCCGCGGGCCTGCCTGCCGACGCCGTGACGCTCGCGACCACCGAGGCGCCACGGACGTTCGTCGACGTCATCGGCGGCAACGCGTACTACATCAACGCGAGCAGCCGCTGCTCGGTCGGCTTCGCGGTCGAGGGCGGGTTCGTCACCGCGGGCCACTGCGGGCGCGCGGGCGCGAGCACGTCGTCACCGTCGGGGACCTTCCGCGGCTCGTCGTTCCCCGGCAACGACTACGCGTGGGTCCAGGTCGCCTCGGGCAACACGCCGCGCGGGCTGGTGAACAACCACTCGGGCGGCACGGTGCGCGTCACCGGCTCGCAGCAGGCCGCGGTCGGCTCGTACGTGTGCCGATCGGGCAGCACGACGGGATGGCGGTGCGGCTACGTCCGGGCGTACAACACGACCGTGCGGTACGCGGAGGGCTCGGTCTCGGGCCTCATCCGCACGAGCGTGTGCGCCGAGCCGGGCGACTCCGGCGGCTCGCTGGTCGCCGGCACGCAGGCCCAGGGCGTCACGTCGGGCGGGTCCGGCAACTGCCGCTACGGGGGCACGACGTACTTCCAGCCCGTGAACGAGATCCTGCAGGCCTACGGTCTGCGTCTCGTCCTGGGCTGACACGCTCGCGGCGGGCCCTCCCCTGCCCGTCGCGCGCCGGCCCCGGGTCGCCGACCGCGACCCGGGGCACCCAGCGGCCCGCGCCGTCCAGGCGGGCCGCGTGGCGGGTGGTGCGACCTCGGGGGGCGTCGCACCACCCGTCGCCGGGGGTCAGGGGTGCAGGCCCCGCTCCCCGCCGTGCGACGCGGGCTCGAGCTGGAACGTGCAGTGGTCGACGTCGAAGTGGCCCGACAGGCACGCCCGCAGCGCCTCGAGCACGCGTCCGGTGCCGGCGCGGTCCAGCTCGTCGTCCGCCACGACGACGTGGGCCGACAGCACGGGGACGCCGGACGTGATGGTCCACGCGTGCAGGTCGTGGACCCCCACGACCCCGGGGACGCGCGTCATGTGCTCGCGCACGGCGTCGAGCTCGACGCCCGCCGGTGTCGCCTCCAGCAGCACGAGGGCGACGTCGCGCAGCAGCATCGCCGCGCGCGGCAGCACCAGCAGCGCGATGACGACCGAGGCGATGCCGTCAGCACGCGCGGCACCGGTGGCGAGCACCACGAGCGCCGCCGCCACGACCGCGACGGATCCCAGGGCGTCACCGAGCACCTCGAGGTAGGCGCCGCGCACGTTGAGCGAGTCGTGACGCCCGCGGTGCAGCAGGAGCAGGCCGACCGCGTTCGCGGCCAGGCCCAGCAGCGCGACCCCCAGCATGAGCCGCGGCTCGACGTCACCGGGGTGGACCACGCGACGGATCCCCTCGACGAGCACGAGGACGCCCACGACGCCGACGACCAGCCCGTTGACGAGCGCCGCCAGGACCTCGGCGCGCTGCCAGCCGAACGTGCGGCGCGCGGTGGGCGGCAGTCCCGCGAGCACGCTCGCACCGAGCGCGACGGCCAGCCCGGCGGCGTCGGTGAGCATGTGCCCGGCGTCCGCGACGAGCGCGAACGAGCCGGAGAGCAGGCCCCCGACGACCTCGACGGCCATCACGACGAGGGTCAGACCGAGCACCCACGCGAGCCGGCCGCGGTGGCGGGCGCTCGCCCCGGGGTGCGCGTGGTGGTGGCCCGTCACGTCACCACCTCCCGTCGCCGCGACGTCGAGTCATCGCCGTCGAGCGATGCTAGCCCGGGCGGCCGGTCAGCCCCAGCCCAGCGCGTGGAGGCGGTCGTCGTCGATGCCGAAGTGGTGCGCGATCTCGTGGACCACCGTGACCGCGACCTCCTCGACGACCTCGTCCCGGTCCTCGCAGATCGCCAGCGTGGGGAGGCGGTAGACGAAGATCCGGTCGGGCAGCGACCCGGCCGCCCAGAACTCCCCCCGCTCGGTCAGGGGCGTGCCCTCGTACAGACCCAGGAGGTCGGGCTCGTCGGCCGGAGCCTCGTCCTCGACCAGCACGACGACGTTGTCCATCATCGCCGCGAGCTCCTCCGGGATCTCGTCCAGGGCGTCGCGGACCGCGTCCTCGAACTCCTCACGCGTCATCTCGACCACGGCTCCATCCTGCCCTGTCGGAGCGCCCCCGACCCGGCGTCCTCCGTCGGCCCGCGCGACGCGCTGACCTGCGACGGGGATCCCGCTTTGGAGTTCCGGCCCCCACCCCGTATGCTCATCACCGGTCTTCCGACGCCTCGACGTCCGGGGCGGACAACCCGCCCTCATCGTCTAGCGGCCTAGGACCCCGCCCTTTCACGGCGGTAGCACGGGTTCGAATCCCGTTGGGGGTACGAGCAGGAGAGCAGTACAGCAGGAAGCTTCACGGTGGCTCAGGCCACCATCGAGGCCCCGTAGCGCAGTTGGTTAGCGCGCCGCCCTGTCACGGCGGAGGTCGCGGGTTCAAGTCCCGTCGGGGTCGCTGAGAGAGTCGGTCGAGAGATCGACTCCCTCGTGCGAGGCTCTGTAGCTCAGTTGGTAGAGCGTTCGACTGAAAATCGAAAGGTCACCGGATCGACGCCGGTCGGAGCCACCTCAGACGGCCCCGCGGGACGCCCGCCGGGGCCGTCGCCGTGTCCGGGGCTCGTCGCCCGGATCTCCGCCGCACCGTGTGACCTCACCACGCGCCGGCGACACCCTCCGGACCGGGATGTCCGAGTCGCCCGACGTGTGCGGCATGACTCACCCGGACGCCCGTCCACCTCGGGCCCATCGTCCCGGTCGGCGCGCGCACCTGCCTGCCTACGGTGGGAGCACGTTCCCACCGACCGAGGACACTCCCGTGACCACGACGACCGACCGCCCCCGCCCCCGCATCCTCGACCGCCTCACCGACCCCCTCGCCGAGCGCGCACGGGACCGGTTCGAGCGCGCGGAGGACAAGGTGCGCGCCACGGTCCAGCACGAGCTCGACGCCGTCGGCGCGAGCCTGCGGAGGCGCGCCGTGCGCATCCGCCCCTCCGCGATCGCCTTCGCCGTCGCCGCCCTGCTGACGGTCGTCGGACTGCTGCTGTTCGCCACGGCGGCCGTCGTGGCCGTCGCGCAGGCCCTGCCGCTGTGGCTGGCCACGCTCGTCGTCGGCACGAGCCTGGTGCTGCTCGCCGCCGCGGCCGCCGCCTGGGGCCGCGCGATGCTGCCGACCACGAGTCCCGTGATCCCCGTGCCCCCGAGCACGCACCCGGCAGAGGAGCTCGTGCACCCCTGGGTCGACTGAGCGCACGGACGCATCGGCAGGTACGCGACGCGTCGCGTCGCGCGCGGGCGCCCGGCCCGGCAGACTGAGGGTCCGGCAGCACCCGTCACTGCAGGTGAGGAAGTCCGTCGAATGGTCACGTACACCGGTCGGTCGAGCGACCCGCGTCCCGACGCACCTGACGACCCGCGGTCGCTGGGCCGCCTGGTCGGCGACCTCAGCGAGCAGGCCACGCGCCTCGTCCGCGCAGAGATCGCTCTGGCGAAGGCCGAGCTGAGCGCCCGCGCGCAGCAGGTCGGCCTCGGTGCGGGCCTCCTCGTCGGGGCCGGCGTCCTCGCGCTCTACACGCTCACCGCGCTGCTCGCGACGGCGGTCCTCGGTCTCGCGACCGTGCTCCCGGCGTGGCTGGCCGCACTGATCGTGTCCCTCGTGCTGCTCGCGGTCACCGGGGTGCTCGGGCTGCTGGGCGTCCGGCACCTCAAGCGAGGCACCCCGCCGGTGCCCGAGCGCGCCATCGAGAACCTCCAGGCGGACGTGGACGCCGTGAAGAAGGGCCTGCAGCGGTGAGCGACAAGGACTCGACCCCCACCCCGCAGGTCGCCGCCCTGGAGGCCGAGGTCGTGCTCGCGCGCGAGCAGCTCGCCGCCACGGTCGACGCCCTCGCCGACGAGGTCTCCCCGCAGCGTCAGGTCGAGCGCCTGCAGCAGCGGGCGCGGCGCCTCGTCTTCGACGCGACGGACGCTGCGGCCCTCCCCGAGGACCGCGCCCGCGCGCGCAAGGTGCTCGCCGTCGCCGGGGCGGTCGTCGCGCTGGTCGTCGTCGGCGTCGTCCGGCGCGTGACGCGTCACTGACGCCCGCTCACCGGCCGGTCGCCACCGGGGCGAGCTCGCCGGCCGGGATCCGTCCGATCCGCCCGCCGGACGGGCCCGGGCCCCCTGGGGAAGCTCGGAGGGCAGCCGCGGTCGTCCGCGGCCCCGGAACGCCCGTGGACAGCGCGACGGCCGCCGTCCCGAGCCCCGAGAGGGGTTCGACGGACGACGGCCGTCGTCGTGCGCGTGGTCACCCGCGACCGACAGCACGTCGGTCGTCGGAGCCTGCTCCGCCGGCGTCTCGCGCACTCCCCCGCGGTGCGCGCAGGACGGTCCCGACGGACGGCCCCGAGAACCTCAGGACTGCGGGTTGCTCCGTGGCTGCGGCACGCCGTTCAGCAGCTCGCGCACCTCGGACTCGCGGTACCGGCGGTGACCGCCGAGCGTGCGGATCGAGGAGAGCTTGCCGGACTTCGCCCAGCGCGTGACGGTCTTGGGGTCGACGCGGAACAACGTCGCAACCTCGGACGGCGTCAGGAGCGCTTCGGTCTCTGACGAGTGTGTGGTGGACACGTGTACCTCCCTGGTCTGGCCGCCCCGGTCGGTGCTTCCTGGTTCACCTCTCGCACCGGGGCCGCGGGTGTTGGTACTGAATCTGACACATCGGGCACTCCAGGACACCTCCGGAGGTGTGCGACGTGCCGCCGGACCCGCCGTTCGGGGCCCGTCGTCCGCCACCACCTCCCTGGGGCGCCGTCGATGTACCCACCCTAAACCCGTCCGACTCGGGACACATCCCCTGCGAGCACTCGCGACCTGTCGCTCGATGGTGTGACTTCGCTCGCACGGGATTTTTCGCCCACTCGCGCTCACCCCTTCGGGTCAGCGCCGTGACCAGCAATGACGCCTCGAGTCGAACCGCATCGACGCCCCCACGTGGGTGAACAGGTGGACCATGAACGCGCTCCCGCGCCGGATCGGCGTGGAAATGTGATGTACGTCACACCTTCTGCGGGCCGGTGACCGGACTTTCCCGGACGACGTGCGCACCATCCGGACCAGCGAGTCACGCCACGCCCGGGCGGCTGTCACGTCGCGGGCGCACTCGCGGGCGACGTGGGCGAGCCCACCCGCCGGCAGGTGGTCGGAATGGATCGCGACCATGTACCGTTGCCACACGAAGAGACTCAACAGCACCCGGGGCCGCACGTGTGAGCACGGAGCCGCCCCGCTTCCACGTTAGAGGGGGTCGATGCCATGGGGCGCGGCCGTCAGAAGGCAAAGCAGACGAAGGTCGCCCGGGAGCTGAAGTACTTCAGCCCGGACACCAACTACCGGGCTCTCGAGCAGGAGCTCACGTCGCGCAGCCGCAACGATGTCGTCACGGACAGCCGCCGCAGCGCGGTGGGCACGGACGACGACGATCCGCCGGGATGGGGCTGGCCCGGCGACGACGACCGCTGACGAGCGTCCGCGCGATCCCTCACCCGGTTCGCGGCCCGAGCAGATCCGTCTGCTCGGGCCGCGTCGTGTTCGCGCGGGCGCTCGAGCGGGACGCCGCAGCCGTGGGGATCTCGTGAGGTCGCGCGCCTCACTCCGGTGGACGCCCGGGCGAGGACGCGGCGACGCCCTCGGTACACGGGTCGACCCGGGCCCGACGGCGCGACCGCCGGCACGCTGAGCCGGTGCCGCGCAGGCGCAGGACCGTCGCGCGCGCGTCAGCCGACCCGGTAGGTGCCGTGCAGCCGCACGGCACCGCCCTGGACGCCCTTGGTGCCCGCCACGACGTCCGCGGCCGTGCCGTCGTCGTCACGCCGCTCGCGTACGGTCCCGAGCCGCCACGCGGGCACCCCGCGCTGCGCCGCCGCACGCTGGACGTCGTCCGCGACCTCCGCGGACACGACCGCGACCATGCCGACGCCGAGGTTGAGGGTGTTCTCCAGGTCGCCCCACGGGACGGATCCGAGGCCCTGCACGAGCGAGAACACGGGCGGCAGGACCCATGAGGCCCGGTCGACGTCGGCGACCAGGCCGGGCGGCAGGACGCGGGCCACGTTGGCGGCGAGCCCGCCACCGGTGACGTGGCTGAACACGTGGACGCGGTCGGGCCCGAACTGCTCGACGAGCGCCAGGCAGTCGGCCGCGTAGACGCGCGTGGGCTCGAGCAGCTCCTCGCCCAGGGTGCGCCCCAGCTCGTCGACGTGCCGCTCCAGCCCCCACCCGGCGACCTGCACGACGCGCCGCACGAGGGAGTAGCCGTTCGAGTGCAGACCGGACGACGCGAGCGCCACGAGCACGTCCCCCGCGCGCACGCGCTCGGGACCGAGCAGCTCGTCCGCCTCGACGACGCCCGTGGCCGCGCCGGCCACGTCGTACTCGTCGGGGCCCAGCAGGCCGGGGTGCTCGGCGGTCTCGCCGCCGACGAGGGCCGTCCCGGCAGCCGCGCAGGCCGCCGCGATGCCGCGCACGATCCCGGCGATACGCTCGGGCACGACCTTGCCGCACGCGATGTAGTCCGTCATGAACAGCGGCCTGGCGCCGACCACCACGATGTCGTCGACGACCATGCCGACGAGGTCGAAGCCGATCGTGTCGTGCACGTCGAGCGCCTGCGCGATCGCGACCTTGGTGCCCACACCGTCCGTGGACGTCGCGAGCAGCGGACGCCGGTACGCGGTGAGCGCCGCGGCGTCGTACAGCCCCGCGAACCCGCCGACCCCGCCGAGGACCTGCGGGCCGTGCGTGGCCCGTACGGCGTCCTTCATGAGCTCGACGGCCTTGTCGCCGGCCTCCGTGTCGACGCCCGCCGAGGCGTACGTGACCGGCTGCGGGGCGCTCACGGGTGCTCCAGCGCGGTCGCGCCACCGGCCGTCGGGACGATGCTCAGCAGGCCGTCCTCGGGCTGCCCCAGGGGCAGCTCGTTCTGCTCCAGGAGGTGCTTGCCGAGCTGCTCCGACGGCGGCAGCTCGATCGGGTACCGGCCGCTGAAGCACGCGGTGCACAGCTGCGACGCGGGCTGCTCGGTGGCGGTGATCATGCCCTCCTCGGACAGGTAGCCCAGCGAGTCGGCGCCCAGCGACCGGGCGATCTCCTCGACGCCCAGGCCGTTGGCGATGAGCTCGGCGCGCGACGCGAAGTCGATGCCGTAGAAGCACGGCCACTTCACGGGCGGAGCGGTGATGCGGATGTGGACCTCGGCGGCACCCGCCTCGCGCAGCATGCGCACGAGCGCGCGCTGCGTGTTGCCGCGCACGATCGTGTCGTCGACCACCACGAGCCGCTTGCCGCGGATGACGTCCTTGAGCGGGTTGAGCTTGAGGCGGATGCCGAGCTGGCGCAGCGTCTGGGACGGCTGGATGAACGTGCGGCCCACGTAGGCGTTCTTCGTCAGGCCCTGACCGAACGGGATGCCCGACTTCGCGGCGTAGCCCACGGCGGCGGGCGTGCCGGACTCCGGGACCGGGATGACGAGGTCGGCCTCGACCGGGTGCTCGACCGCCAGGCGGCGGCCCATCGCGACGCGCGCGGCGTGCACCGAGCGGCCGTTGATCGTCGTGTCGGGACGTGCCAGGTAGACGTACTCGAAGACGCAGCCCGCGCGGTCGATGGGCGCGAAGCGGGTCGAGCGCAGCCCGTCGGAGTCGATCGCGATGAACTCGCCCGGCTCGACCTCGCGCACGTACGACGCACCCACGATGTCCAGCGCCGACGTCTCGGACGCGACGACCCAGCCGCGCTCCAGACGGCCCAGCACGAGGGGCCGGACGCCCTGCGGGTCGCGCGCCGCGTACAGCGTGCGCTCGTCCATGAACACCAGGCAGAACGCGCCACGCAGGCGCGGCAGCACCTCGAGCGCCGTGGCCTCGAGCGTGTGGTCCGGGTCTCCCGCGAGCAGTGCCGTGATGAGCGCCGTGTCGGTGGTGTTGCCGCGCGCGAGCTCGCCGCGGCGCTGGCTGCCGTACCGCTCCGCGACGAGGTCGACGAGCTCGGCGGAGTTGGTGAGGTTGCCGTTGTGGCCGAGGGCCACGGTGCCGGCCGCGGTCGGGCCGAGCGTCGGCTGCGCGTTCTCCCACGTCGACCCGCCGGTCGTCGAGTAGCGCGTGTGACCGATCGCGATGTGCCCCTGCAGGGCGTTCAGCGCGGTCTCGTCGAACACCTGCGAGACCAGCCCCATGTCCTTGTAGACGAGGAGCTGCGAACCGTTCGACGTCGCGATCCCCGCGGACTCCTGGCCGCGGTGCTGCAACGCGTAGAGACCGAAGTAGGTGAGCTTCGCCACCTCTTCGCCGGGAGCCCAGACGCCGAAGACTCCGCAGGCGTCCTGCGGGCCTTTTTCGCCGGGGAGAAGGTCGTGGTTCAGACGTCCGTCTGCGCGGGGGGCCACGGCACCATGGTGGCACACGCCCGGACGGCCCCGCGTCGGGCGTCCACCACGCGGCGAGCGGTGCGCGTCGTGGCGCCGGAGCCGCGTCGGCCCCTCAGGCGGGCGGCGCAGGTCGCCGCCGCCGCGTGCTGCGCCGGTCGGCCAGCAGGGCCAGCACCCCGCCCACGAGCGTGCCCCCGAGCGCGCCCGAGAGCGCCAGCACCGCCCGCACGCCGTTCTGGCCACCGAGGAACGGCAGCACTCCCCCGTCGTCCGCGGTCAGGGCGCTGCCCGCCGCGGTCGCCGCTGCCACGCCGAGGCCGACGAGCGCACCGAGCAGCGCGCCTGCGACGAGGAACGCGCGGTAGCGCGGCGCCCGGCGCACGGTCGCCGGGACCGCGACACGCGCGAGCTCGGCCTCGTCGGGGGTCACCGCACCGGGGGCGCCGGGGTCGGCCGCCGGGGGCGGCGCATCGGCGGGACGGGCGTCGTCGGGTCGGGGGTCCTCGGGCACCCGACGATCCTAGGTCAGCGGACCCGGGCGGCCTGGAGCGGTAGCAGGTGCGCGAGGTCGGCCCGCTCGCCCGACGCGTGCACGCGCCCCGTCGCGACCGCGGCGTGCCACGTCACCTCGCCTGTCGCCAGCTCGAGCCACGTGACCGGGTCGGTCTCCACGACGTTCGGCGGCGTGCCGCGCGTGTGGCGCGGTCCTTCGACGGCCTGCACGGCGCCGTCGGGCGGGACACGGACCTCGACCGCGTTGCCCGGGGCGACGTCGGCGAGCTCCTCGAGCGTGAAGCGCACCGCGGTGCGCCGGGCGGCCGTCGGCGCGCCGTCGGGGTCCGCGCGCCACGCCTGCAGCGCGGCACGCCCGTCGAGGGGGTCGGTACGGCGACGCGGTGGCACGGACCCATCCTCGCGCACCGGGCACGGTCCGGGGACGCGCAGAGGGCGGCCCGGCAGCTGCCGGACCGCCCTCCTCGGACGGGTGTCGGGTCAGACGACGCCCAGCGCGAGCATCGCGTCGGCGACCTTGGTGAAGCCGGCGATGTTGGCGCCGAGCACGTAGTTGCCCGGGTCGCCGTACTCCTCGGCCGTCTCGGCGCAGTTGTCGTGGATGCCCGCCATGATCGCGGCGAGCCGCTCCTCGGTGTGCTCGAACGTCCACGAGTCGCGGCTGGCGTTCTGCTGCATCTCGAGCGCCGACGTCGCGACGCCGCCCGCGTTCGCGGCCTTGCCGGGCGCGTACAGCACGCCCGCGTCCTGCAGGAGCGCGACGGCCTCGGGCGTCGTCGGCATGTTGGCACCTTCGGCGAGCGCCAGGAGGCCCGCGTCGACGAGGCGCTTGGCGTCGGTCTCGTCGATCTCGTTCTGCGTCGCGCACGGCAGCGCGACCTGGGCGTCGACCTGCCACACGCGGGCCGCCGGGACGTAGTGCGCACCGCTGCGGCGGGCGGCGTACTGCTCGACGGGCAGTCGCTCGACCTCGCGGACCTGGCGCAGCACCTCGAGGTCGATGCCGGCCTCGTCGACGACGTAGCCGAGCGAGTCGGAGCAGGCGACGACGTGCGCGCCGAGCGCCTGCGCCTTCTCGATCGCGTGGATCGCGACGTTGCCGGCGCCGGACACCACGACCCGCATGCCGTCGAACGACAGGCCGCGCGTGGCGAGCATCCGCTCGGCGAACAGCACTGTGCCGTAACCGGTGGCCTCGGTGCGGACCAGCGAGCCACCCCAGGAGATGCCCTTGCCGGTGATGACGCCCGACTCGTAGCGGTTGGTGATGCGCTTGTACTGACCGAACAGCCAGCCGATCTCGCGCCCACCCACGCCGATGTCACCGGCCGGGACGTCGGTGTACTCCCCGATGTGCCGGTACAGCTCGGTCATGAACGACTGGCAGAAGCGCATGACCTCGCCGTTGGACCTGCCCCGCGGGTCGAAGTCGGAGCCGCCCTTGCCGCCGCCGATCGGCATGCCGGTGAGCGAGTTCTTGAAGACCTGCTCGAAGCCCAGGAACTTCACGATCCCGAGGTACACCGACGGGTGGAAGCGCAGGCCGCCCTTGTACGGGCCGAGCGCGGAGTTGAACTCGACGCGGAAGCCCCGGTTGATGCGGACCTGCCCCGCGTCGTCGACCCACGGCACACGGAAGATGATCTGCCGCTCGGGCTCGCACAGGCGCTCGAGCACCGCGGCGTCGACGTACTCGGGGTTGCGGGTCAGCACGGGCCCGAGACTCTCGAACACCTCGGTGACCGCCTGGTGGAACTCGCGTTCACCGGGGTTGCGTGCAAGGACCTGCTCGTGGACACGCTGCAGCTGTTCCTGCATGGCGTCGACTCCGCTCTGCTCAGCGAGGACGGGAAACCTTCAGAGCGTAGGCCCGGCCCCCGAACCGGACCTGGGACGTCCGATCCGTGGTCCTCGCGCCCGGCGGGCGGTCGGGGTACGCGTGAGGCCGCGGACACCCCGTGAGGGTGCCCGCGGCCTCGTCGCGGCGTGGCGGCCGCTGTGCTCAGCAACCGGACGTCACGTCACCACTTCGCGTTGCGCGCCAGCTCCAGTGCCATCGACTGCCACCACTGACCGGCGCCCGGGCCGCCGTTGCAGGCGCCGTCCGACTCACCGGGCAGCTTGATCCACAGCAGCGCGTCGAGCCCGCTGCCGTCGTTCACGAGCGTCGGGCGCTCGCCGAGGGCGCGGCCGCTCGGGTTGCACCACTCCGACCCGGACGGGCCGTTGCCGTTGCGCGACGTGTCGATGACGAACTTCTTGCCACCGGTCAGCTGCGAGACCTGCTGACCCCAGGTCTTCGACTCCGCCGTCGTGCGGTAGTTGGAGACGTTGATCGAGAAGCCCACGGCGTCCTCGAACCCGATCTGGTTGAGGCGGTTCGCGGCCTCCGACGGCGACAGCCACGCCGAGTGGCCGGCGTCGATGTAGACGCGCGCACCCTTGGCGGTCAGGGACTTCGCGGCGTACTTGAGGAAGCCGACCCGGTCGCCCTGGCCGTCGCAGTCGCCGAGCATCGGCAGCGCGTCGGGCTCGAGGACCACCCACGGGTTGCCGACGATGCCCTGGGCGACCGTGTCGATCCACTGCGCGTACTCGGAGGTCGACACGCCGCCGCTGGAGTGCTGGCCGCAGTCGCGGCCCGGGATGGCGTAGACGACGAGCACGGCGGTCCTGCCGGCGGCCGCAGCGGCCGACGTGATGTCACGGACCTCCTGCTGCGCGTGCGAGGCCTCGTTCCAGTTGCCGACCCAGTACGCCTGCGGCGTCAGGGCGATCTTCGCCAGCAGGTCCTTGTCGGAGCCGCTGGCCGCCTGCCAGGCGCGGTACGACTGGTTCGTGGTGTCGACGTGGAACTGACCGGCCTGGACCGGCGGCATCGTGGGCTCGGGCGTGGGCTCGGGCGTGGGCTCGGGCGTGGGCTCCGGGGTCGGCTCGGGCGTGGGCTCCGGCGTCGGCTCGGGCGTGGGCTCCGGCGTCGGCTCGGGCGTCGGCTCCGGCGTCGGCTCGGGCGTGGGCTCCGGGGTCGGCTCGGGCGTCGGCTCCGTCGTCGGGCCACCGACCGCACCGTTGCACGAGGTGCCGTTGAGCGTGAAGGACGTCGGCGCGTTGTTCGCGCCGTTCCAGGAGCCGTTGAAGCCGACCTGGACGCTGGCGTTGGTGCCGACCGAACCGTTCCACGACATGTTCTTCACGGTGACGTTCGAACCGGAGGTCGAGTGCACGCCGTTCCAGAGCTGCTGCACGCCCTGGCCGTCGGGGAACGTCCAGCTCAGCTCCCAGGACGAGAGCGGGTCGCCGAGGTTCGTGACGGTGACGGCTGCACCGAAGCCACCGGGCCACTGGCTCGTCACGGCGTAGTCGACGCGGCAGCCGGCGGCGGCCTGCGCGATGCTCGAGGTCAGGGCGGTGACGCCGCCGGCGAGGACGGCTCCGGCCGCGACGGCCGCGACGACCTTGCGTCTGGTGGTGAGGGGTCTCTTCGAGCGGGGGTGCATGGACATCTCCTCGGGGTCGGGGTCGGCCAGTCCGCGGATCGGGTCGGCCACGCGCGTCGGGCGGCGCTCGGACGCCGGTGGACGCGCCGCAGGACGCGACGGCTCCGACGCCGTCCTGCGTAACGACACACCGATCACACCTGCTCGACCTGCACCCTGGCGAGCCGACGGCCATTCCCTAATCGATTTGTCACGAAACGGACACGACCCCGCGGGACGACGAGGCCGCGGACGCTCCCCCCGTCCGGGGGCGTCCGCGGCCTCGTCCTTCGGTGCGTGGCGCTCGCGGCGTCGTCACGCACCGGCGGGTGAGCGCGCCGTCACCGACGCGCCACCGACCGGGGGCTCACGTCACCACTTGGCGTTGCGCGCGAGCTCCAGGGCCATCGACTGCCACCAGGCGCCGGCCGCCGGGCCGCCGTTGCAGGTGCCGTCCGACTCGCCGGGACGCTTGATCCACAGCAGCGCGTCGAGCCCGCTGCCGTCGTTGACGCGGGTCGGGCGGTCGCCCAGGGCGCGCCCGCTCGGGTTGCACCACTCGGAGCCCGACGCGCCGTTGCCGTTCCGCGACGTGTCGATGACGAACTTCTTGCCACCGGTGAGGCGGGAGATCTCCTGGCCGTACGCCTTGGCCTCGGCCGTCGTGCGGTAGTTGGAGACGTTGAGCGAGAAGCCGACGGCACCGTCCCAGCCGACGCGGTTGAGGCGGTTGGCCGCCTCCGACGCGGAGAGCCACGCCGAGTTGCCGGCGTCGATGTACACGCGCGCACCCTTGGCGGCGAACGCCTTGGCCGCGTACTGCAGGAAGCCGACCCGGTCGCCCTGGCCCTGGCAGTCGCCGAGCTGCGCGAGCGCGTCGGGCTCGAGGATCACCCACGGGTTGCCCTGGACGCCCTGCGCGACGGTGTCGACCCAGCGCGCGTACTCCGAGGTGGCGACGCCGCCGCCCGAGTAGTTGCCGCAGTCACGGCCCGGGATGGCGTACACGACGATCTGCGCGATCTTGCCGGCGGAACGCGCCTTGCCGGTGTAGTCGCGGACCTGCTGCTGGATGACGGACGCGCTGGACCAGTCGCCGATCCACAGCGCCTGCGGCGTCTGCGCGATCTTCGCCAGCAGCACCTTGTCGTTGCCCGACGCGGCCTGCCAGGCGGCGTAGGCCGCCGTCTCGGGGTCGACGTAGAAGTCGCCGCTGGGCTGCGGCTGCTGGGTGGGCTGCTGGGTGGGCTGCTGCGTCGGCTGCTGGGTGGGCTGCTGCGTCGGCTGCTGGGTGGGCTGCTGCGTCGGCTGCTGGGTCGGCTGCTGGGTCGGCTGGCCGCCGGACACCGAACCGGTGCACGCCGTGCCGTTGAGCGTGAACGACGTGGGCTTGGCGTTCGAGCCGTTCCACGAGCCGTTGAACCCGAGCGAGATGACGCCGTTGGTGCCGACCGAGCCGTTCCACGGGGAGTTCACGACCGTGACCTGCGAGCCGCTCGACGAGGCCGCGCCGTTCCAGAGCTGCTGGATCGACTGGCCGCTGGGGAACGTCCAGCGCAGGTCCCACGACGACAGCGGGTCGCCGAGGTTCGTGACGTTGATGCTGGCGCCGAAACCGCCGGGCCACTCGTTGGTGACCGCGTAGTCGACGCGGCAGCCGGCGGCGGCGTTCGCCGCGGTGGAGGCCAGGACGGTCGTGCCGGCGGCGAGCACCGCGCCGGCGGCGAGCACCGCGACGGCCTTGCGACCGGCGGCGAGCGCCGGCTTCGGGCGGGGGGACATGGGTTCTCCTCGGATCGGTGACCTGACACGGCGCCGGCGCGGGGGACCGACGCGAGGCGCCCGGCAGGGGTCGGCGGCGACCCCGGTACGGACGTCCCGCTGATCACACCCGAGGACGGGGGGTGCTGGCGAGCACCCGGCGGGTCCCTAATCGTTTTGATGCTGGAAGCGGTTCCGGAGCGTGGCGCGCCCCGCGCCCGCCGCATCCCCCGCGCCCGCCGTCGTCAGGGCCGCGGCCCACCTGCCTCACGGTGGTGCCGGCGGTGGGACACCGTGACGCGCTTCCACCGGCCGCACCGCACCGGGCCACGGGATTACCCACCCCCGTGCGGCACCGCGGCGCACGCCCGCCGGCTACTCCTCCAGGTACTCCGGACCGCCGTGCACGCCGAACGCCTCCTCGAGGGACCCGATCCCGTTCTCCCGCAGGTGAGCCGTGAGCTCCCGGCCGACCCAGCGCAGGTGCCAGCCCTCGGGGGCGTACCCGGTGACCGCGGTGTTCGCCTCGGTGTACCGCACGACGAAGCCGAACTCCCACGCGTGCTCGCTCAGCCAGATCCCCTCCGGCGTCCGCGCGAAGCACGTCTGGTAGTTGCAGGACGGCTGGGACCCGGAGTCGACGTCGAGCGCGAAGCCCGTCTGGTGCTCCGAGAACCCGGGCCGCGCCGAGTAGCGCTCGGCGTGCGCGAAGCCCCGGCGCGCCTCGACCGACCGGCGCGCGGCGGCCTGGTCCTGGTACGACCGGTACCCGCTGCTGGTGACCACGTCCACGCCCGCGGCGCCCGCCGCGTCGAGCATCGCGCGCAGGTCGGGCTCGACGGCGGCGCGCACCTGCGCCTCGCCCACCGTGACGAGGTCCGCGGGCGCGTACGCGCGGTCGATCGGGTGCTGCTTGTTGACGATCACCCACGGGCTCGCCGGGTCCGTCGTCGAGTGCTGCCGCACGTCGAGGCCGGGCGTCGGCGTGGGGCGCGACGGCACGGTGGGGACGGCGATCGCGTCCTCCCAGGGCACCAGCTCCGCCATGCCCTCGATGCGGGCGTCCTCGCGGAACAGCACGGACCACAGTCCGGTCACGATTCCGCCCACGCCGACGACGGCGGTGGCGGCCAGGACCACGAGCACGACGGTGCGCCAGCGTGACATGAAGGCGATCGTAGGGTGAACCGGGACGAACCGGTCAGACCGCGACGAACGTCACCCGTCGGTGTGGCACCGACACCTCGTCCAGCCGAACCTCCAGCCGCTGCCCGAGCGGCAGGTCACCGGAGGCCGTGACGGGGGCCACCACGGCGGGCTCGCGCAGCTGCAGCGCGCCACGGACCCGCCCGTCCTTCGGTGCGTCGGCGTCGACGACCACGCCCGTGAAGTGCTCCCCCGCGTGGGGCGCGAGCACGACGGCCTCGACGAGGTCGAGCGCCCCGCGGTCGAACGCCGCCACCCGCCGGCCCGTGCGGGTCATCGTCGCCGGCAGGTCGGGCAGCGCCTCGCCCACCCAGTCGGGCACCTGCCGGCCCGCGACGGCGGCGAGGCAGACCTCGGTGCCGTACCTGTCGACGAGCCGCCGCAGCGGGGCCGTGACGTGCGCGTACGGCGCGCGGATCGCGGCGTGCTCGGCGTCGTCGCCGGTGGGCACGGGGGCGTCGGGCACGCCGAAGGCACGGTAGCCGGCCCCACGGAAGAGCGTGGTCGCCTCGCGCAGGAACGCGGCGTGCGGGCCGCGGTGCGAGTCGAGGCGCGCGAGCAGGTCCGCGTACGGCAGGTCGGCGGGCCAGTCGATGTCGAGCGCGGCGGCCGTGCGGCGCAGGCGTGCGACGTCCCGCGGGTCCGCGGGCGGCAGCGTGCGCACGACCCCCACGCCCGCGTCGAGCATGAGACGCGCCGCGACCATGCCCGTGAGCAGCGAGACCTGCGCGTTCCAGCCCTCGACCGGCAAGGTCGCCCGGAAGCGCAGCCGGAACGCGCCGTCCTCCTGCACGACCTCCTGCTCGGGGACGTCGAGGGATGCGCCGCCGCGCTCACGCTCGCGCTCCTGGCGCAGCGCGCCGACGTCCGCGAGGCCGCGGAGCAGGTCGTCGGCGGTGCCGTCGTCGAGTCGCTGCTGGACCTGCGCGTACGACAGCTGCGCGCGGCTGCGGACCAGCGCGCGCTCGACGTGCACGTCCTGGGGTTCGCCGTGGGCGTCGAGGTCCATCGTCCACAGGACCGCGGGGCGCACCTGGTCGGCGAGCAGGCTGGCGGCCCCCTCCGAGAGCACGGCGGGGTGCAGCGGCACGCGGCCGTCGGGGCTGTAGCAGGTCATCCCGCGACGGTGGGTCTCGGCGTCGAGTGCGCCACCGGGCGCGACGAACGCGGCGACGTCGGCGATCGCGTACCGCACGCGCCACCCCGTGCCGCGCCGCTCGACGTGGACGGCCTGGTCGAGGTCGGTGGAGCCCTCGGGGTCGACGGTGACGAACGCGACGTCCGTGCGATCGGTGCGGTCACCGGGCGCGTGCGCGCCCTGCGGTCCGCGCTCCGCGGCGACCTCGGCCTCGGCGAGCGCGGCGTCGGGGTAGACGACGGGCAGCTCGACCTCGGCACGCAGGGCGTCGAGCCCTTCGGCCACGGCACGGGACGCGGGGTCGCCGGTGGGAGCGGGGAGACGGACGGGGCGGCCGGGCACGGGACGACTCTAGGCGTCCCCGTGCTGCAGCTTCGACCCGGGCGCGCGGGCGGGCCCGTCGCGCCCCACGGACGCGTCCGCGCTCAGGGGACGAGCAGGACCTGCCCGTCGACCACGGCGACGGCATGGACCCGCAGGTCGACGGGGTCCTTGCCGACCGGGTCGAGGCACGCCCCCGTGCGCAGGTCCCAGACCTGCTTGTACATGGGCGAGGTCACCGTCGGCTCACCCGCGCGGTCGCCGACGAGACCACGGCTGAGCACGTTCGCCCCGGAGTACGGGTCGCGCTGCTGCACCGCGAGCACCTCGTCGGTGGCGAGCCGGAACAGCGCGACGCGCTGCTCGCCGACGATCGCCCCGGCGCCACGCTCGGGGAGCAGGTCGTCCAGGGCGCACACCCGCACGGCGCCGAGGGCGGTGGGCACGTCGGGGGTGGGCGTCGCCGTGGCGGGCGTCGGGTGGCTCATGGCGCGTCCTCCTGGAGGGTCGTGGCGCCGGCGGCACGGGCGCTCAGGAGATCGGGGTGACCGCGCTCCCCGGGACGTGCAGGGCGGGCCTGACCACGTTCCGGCACGTAGGACAGGTCCGGGTCCGACCGGTCCGGGGCGTTGACGTAGGGTATGAACGCGCGCAGCTTCCCGGGGTCCTCGAGGGTCGCGCGCCACTCGTCGACGTACCCCGCGACGTGCCGTTCGACCTCCGCGTCGAGCTCGGCGCCGAGGCCCCGGGAGTCCTCGACCACGACACGCCGCAGCTCCGCCACGCCCCCCGGGAACGCCGCCACCCACGGCGCGGTCCGCTGCAGCCGGTCGGCGCTGCGGATGTACAGCGCGAGGAAGCGGTCGACCACCTGCACGAGACGGTCGTCGTCGAGGTCCTCGGCGAGCAGCTCGGCGTGCCGCGGCGTGAAACCCCCGTTGCCGCCCACGTACACGTTCCAGCCCTTCTCGGTCGCGATCACCCCGACGTCCTTGCCGCGGGCCTCGGCGCACTCACGTGCGCACCCGGACACCCCGACCTTGAACTTGTGCGGCGCACGCAGACCGCGGTACCGCAGCTCGAGCCGCACGGCCATCGACGACGAGTCCTGCACGCCGAACCGGCACCACGCCTGCCCGACGCACGTCTTCACCGCTCGCAGGGACTTGCCGTAGGCCTGGCCCGACTCGAACCCCGCGTCGACCAGGCGCCGCCAGATGGCCGGCAGCTGGTCCTGCCGGGCGCCGAACATGCCGATGCGCTGCGCGCCGGTGACGCGCGTGAACAGCCCGAACTCCTGCGCCACCTGTGCGAGCACCAGGAGCTTCTCGGGGGTGACCTCACCACCGGGCATGCGCGGCACCACGGAGTACGTGCCGTCCTTCTGCAGGTTCGCCAGCAGGTGGTCGTTGGTGTCCTGCAGCGAGGCCTGGTCGGGCTGCAGGACGTGCCCGATGCCGAGCGACGACAGGATGGACGCGACCACCGGGCGGCACACGGCGCAGCCGCGCCCGCGGCCGTGCCGCGCGACGACCTCGGTGAACGTACGCAGCCCCTCGGCGCGCACGAGGGCGTAGAGCTCGGCCCGGGACGTCGCGAAGTGCTCGCACATCGCCGTCGAGACCGTGAAGCCGGACGTCTCCAGCGTGCTGTTCACGACGGTCGTCAGCAGCGGGACGCACGACCCGCAGACCGTGCCGGCGCGCGTGCTCGCCTTGACGTCGCCCACGCTGCGGCAGCCGTGCTCGGTGACGGCCGCCCGGACGGCACCGACGGAGACGTTGGCGCACGAGCACAGGACGACGTCGTCGGGCAGGTCGCTGCGGACCGGCCCTGCACCGCCCGTCGGCGCGAGGTACGCCGAGGGGTCGGCTCCCAGCGGACGTCCGAGCAGGGGCCGCAGCTGCGCGTAGAGCTCGATGTCGCCGACGAGGACCCCGCCGAGCAGGACGCGCGCGTCGTCCGAGACGACGAGCTTGCGGTACGTGCGGGCGACGGGGTCCGCGAACGTCACCTCCAACGCGCCCGGTGTCAGCCCGAGGACGTCGCCGAACGCGGCCGCGTCGACGCCGACGCCCTTGAGCTTGGTCCCGTCCGGGCTGCGCTCGTACAGCCGGCACCCGCCGAACAGCCGGTTGACGACGACGTCGGCCATGGCGTTGCCGGGCGCGACCAGGCCGACGCACTCGCCGTCATGGCTCGCGACCTCGCCGATCGCCCACACCGCGGGGTCCGCCGTGCGGCACGTCGGGCCCACGACCACGCCGCCGCGCTCGGCGACCGGCAGGCCCGACTCGCGGGCGAGACGGTCGCGCGGACGCACGCCGGTGGAGTAGACGACGACGTCGGTGTCGAGCACCTCGCCGTCGGACAGCTCGAGCGCCCCCACTGCACCGTCGGCTGCGCCGACGACCCGCGTCGCGGCGGTCGACGTGCGCACGTCGACGCCGAGTCCGGTGACGAGGACACGCAGCGCCTCGCCGCCGCCCGCGTCGAGCTGGACGGCCATGAGCCGGTCGGCGAACTCCACGACCGTGGGCGCGACGCCCAGGGTCGACAGGGCCGCCGCGGCCTCCAGCCCCAGCACTCCCCCGCCGACGACGGTGCCGCGCAGGGGCCGCCCGAGGGTCCGCGCGCGCTCGGTGACCCACGCCCGCAGGGCCTCCACGTCCTCGAGGGTGCGGTACCGCAGCACGCCGGGCAGGTCGGTGCCCTCGGCGCGCGGCACCCAGGCCCACGAGCCGGTCGCCAGGACCAGGTGGTCGTAGGCCAGGACGCGGCCCGAGGCCGTCGTCACCGTCTGCGCGCTGCGGTCCAGGCGCACGGCCCGGTCACCCGTGACGAGCGTGACGCGGGGGTCGTCCCAGACCTCCGGCGCGAGGACGAGGTCCTCGGCCGTGCGGCCGGTGAAGACGTCGGACAGGTGGACGCGGTCGTACGGGCGGTGCGGCTCGTCGCCCACGACGGTGAGCGTCCAGTCGCCGTCGCGCGCGCACAGCTGCTCGGCGAACCGGTGGGCCACCATCCCGGCACCCACGACCACGACCCGCCCGGGCCCGTGCACGACGTCGTTCCGCATGGACCGAGTTTTCAACGGCGCGACCGTGGGAACGTGGGCCGAACGGCCCGGACCCCCACGCTGTGCAGCGCACGCGTCTCAACCGGCGAGACAGCCGACTATATCTATCCCCTTTTGGAAAGGGTGTGCCTAACCTGCGAGGGACGCACACCACCGGGCACGCCGCCCGAGCGCGACGGGAGGCACGCACGTGAGCACCACCGGCACGTCCGCCGCCGGCGTCCGCCCCCGGGCGGACCTCCCGTGACCCGCCGAGCCCGCCGCGCCACGGCGCTCCGATGTCGCCGTCCCCGCCGCGGTGACGCGCCCGCCGCCCTGGCGCCCGCCCGCCGCAGAGCCCGCCCGCCCGCCACCGCCCGCGCGACGGCCCCGGCGCGCGCTCCCCCGACCATCCCCTCGCACCACGGAGCACAGGAGCACCTCATGACCCGACCCGACCCCGCTCGCACCGTCGCCCTCGTGGGCAACCCGCGCGCCGGCTCCCGCACCCTCGGCGCCGCCGTGTCCCTCGCCGCCACGCTGGCCGAACGCCTGGGCGGTGGTGGGCCCACCGCCGTCGACCTCGCGAGCCTCGCGCGCGGCCTGCACGCCCAGCCACGGCCGGCCGACCTCGACGCCGCGCTCGCGGCCGTCGCCGCCGCCGACCTCCTCGTCGTCGCGACCCCCGTCCACAAGGCCTCGTTCACCGGGCTGCTGAAGTCCTTCCTCGACCTGTACGGGCCCGACGGGCTCGACGGCGTCACCGCCGTCCCGCTCGTCGTCTCGGCCACCCCCGCCCACACGCTGGTCGGCGAGGTCCACCTGCGGCCCGTCCTCGTCGAGCTCGGCGCGAGCGTCCCGACGCGCACGCTCAGCGTCCTCGACACCGACCTCGCCGACCTGGCCCCCGCCGTCGAGCGCTGGTGGCAGCGCGCGGAGCGGCCGCTGCGGCGGGCGGTCACCCTGCCCGCCGCGTCCACGCGCTCCGAGGACCTCCTGGAGGTGGCCCGATGAGCGCCAGCAGCCTGCGGCACCTGGAGCGCACGCTGGTCGAGCACGACGAGCCGCAGCTCTCGCCCGACGACTACAAGCAGGTGTTCCGTCGCCACGCCGCGGGCGTCGCGGTCGTCACGCTGCGCGACGGGGACCGTCCCGTCGGGTTCACCGCGACGTCCGTCATCTCCGTCTCGGCCGCCCCGCCGCTGCTCGCGTTCTCGCTCGCGTCCGGCTCGTCGTCCTGGCCCGCGCTGTCGCGCGCCGCGACCGTCGCGGTGTCGTTCCTCGCGGAGGGCCAGGAGGAGGTCTCGACCCGCTTCGCGACCTCCGGCATCGACCGGTTCGCCGCGGGCGGCTGGACGGCGCTGCCCACCGGCGAGCCCGTCATCGTGGGCGCCCAGGCCTGGGTCCGCGGCCGCGTGGTGCAGCGCACCCCCGTCGGCGACAGCTACCTCGTCTCGCTGCGCGCCCTCGACCACGGCGTCACCGACGCGCACCCGCTCGTCTACCGCGACCGCGTCTACCACCGCCTCGTCGCTCCCACCGCCTGACCGCCCACCCCGGGCGCGAGAGTGCTGTCCGGTCACGCCGCTGCAGGGCTGGATCGCACTCTCGGCGCGAGGGAGGGTGCGGGCCCTGTGGGGGTGGGGCTGGAATGACGTCTCGGCAGGATGGGTGGGGCCCCGTCCGCGAGGCGTCGTTCCGGCCCACCCCGGGCGAGGCGTCGTTCCGGCACCACCCCGGGCGAGGCGTCGTTCCGGCACCGCTGTGCGGGAGGGGGCTCGGACGGCGGAACCCCGGTCACCGTCCGGGCGGAAGGTGACCGGGGTTCCGGTCGTCGTGGGGTGCCCGCGTCAGGCGAAGAGCGCCGGGAGCGTGCGCTCCCAGGTCTCGCGCGCCTCGGTCAGCGGGAGCGTGAACAGGCCGCGGACCTCGACGGCGGCGGCGTGCACGTGCTCGTCGTCGTCGACCGGGGTGCCCGCACCGAGCGTGCACGTCTCGGCCGTCTCGCCCAGGCGCAGCGCCGGGACGCCGCGAGCGGTGCACAGGTCGAGGAGGCGGACCTCCTCGGAGCGGGGCACGGCGACGATCGCACGGGCCTGCGACTCCGAGAACAGCGCCTCGAAGGCCGTGAGGCCGTCGCGCGCGCACAGTGCGCCGAGGTCGACCTGGACACCGACGCCGTACCGGAGGCTCGACTCGACGAGCGCGAGCGCCAGGCCACCCTCGGACAGGTCGTGCGCGGCGTCGACGAGCTCGTCGCGCGCCGCGGCGACCAGCACCTGCGCGAGGCGGCGCTCGGCGTCGAGGTCGACCTGCGGCGGCACGCCGCCCAGGTGCCGGTGGACGACGTCCGCCCAGGCGGACCCGTCGAGCTCCGGACGCGTGGTGCCCAGCAGGTAGACGGCCTGGCCGGGCGCGGTCCAGCCCGACGGCACCGCGCGCGCGACGTCGTCGAGGACCCCGAGCACGCCGACGACGGGGGTCGGGTGGATCGCCGAGTCGATCTGCCCGGGCTCGCCCGTGCCGTTGTAGAGCGAGACGTTGCCGCCGGTCACGGGGACCTCGAGGGTCTGGCACGCGTCGGCCAGGCCGCGGATCGCCTCGACGAGCTGCCACATCGTGTCCGGGTGCTCGGGCGTGCCGAAGTTCAGGCAGTCGGTGACGGCCACGGGCCGCGCACCGACCGTGGCGACGTTGCGGTACGCCTCGGCGAGCGCGAGCTGCGCACCCGTGTACGGGTCGAGCTTGGCGTAGCGGCCGTTGGCGTCGGTGGCCAGCGCGACGCCCAGGCCCGTGGTCTCGTCGACGCGCACCACGCCCGAGTCGTCGGGCTGCGCGAGGGCCGTGTTGCCCTGCACGAAGCGGTCGTACTGGTCGGTGACCCATGCCGGTGACGCGAGGTTCGGCGAGCCCAGGAGCTGCAGGAGTGTCGCGCGCAGCTCGTCGGCGCTCTCCGGGCGCGCGTAGCGCGCCGCACCCTCAGGCGTGCTCACGGAGTCCGCGACGAGGCCGTCCTGCCAGGCCGGGCGCGCGTAGGGGCGGTCGTACACCGGGCCCTCGTGCGCGACCGTCCTCGGGTCGACGTCGACGATCCGGTCGCCGTGGTGGTCGATCGTCAGGCGCCCGGTGCCGGTGACCTCGCCGATCACGGCCGTCTCGACGTCCCACCTGCGCGTGATCTCGAGGAACTCGTCGAGCTTGTCGGGCCGGACGACCGCCATCATGCGCTCCTGCGACTCCGACATGAGGATCTCGCCGGCCGTCAGCGTGGGGTCGCGCAGCAGCACGTTCTCGAGGTCGACGTGCATACCGCCGTCACCGTTGGACGCGAGCTCGCTGGTCGCGCAGGAGATGCCCGCGGCGCCGAGGTCCTGGATGCCCTCGACGACCTGGGCCGCGTAGAGCTCGAGGCAGCACTCGATGAGCACCTTCTCCATGAACGGGTCGCCGACCTGCACCGACGGACGCTTGGACGGCTTGGCGTCGTCGAACGTCTCCGACGCGAGGATCGACGCGCCGCCGATGCCGTCGCCGCCCGTGCGGGCGCCGAACAGCACGACCTTGTTGCCGACGCCCGAGGCGTTGGCCAGGTGGATGTCCTCGTGGCGCAGCACACCGAGGCACAGCGCGTTGACCAGCGGGTTGCCCTGGTAGCAGGCGTCGAAGACGAGCTCGCCGCCGATGTTCGGCAGCCCCAGGCTGTTGCCGTACCCCCCGACGCCGGCGACGACGCCGTGCACGACGCGCGCCGTGTCCGGGTGGTCCACGGCGCCGAAGCGCAGCTGGTCCATGACGGCGACGGGCCGCGCACCCATCGAGATGATGTCGCGCACGATCCCGCCGACGCCCGTCGCGGCACCCTGGTAGGGCTCGACGAACGACGGGTGGTTGTGCGACTCGACCTTGAACGTCACGGCCCAGCCGTCGCCGATGTCGACGACGCCGGCGTTCTCCCCGATGCCGACGAGCAGGTGCTCCTTCATCGCGGGCGTGGTCTTGTCGCCGAACTGCCGCAGGTGGGTCTTCGACGACTTGTACGAGCAGTGCTCGGACCACATCACGGAGTACATCGCGAGCTCGGCGGCCGTGGGGCGACGCCCGAGGATGTCGCGGATCCGCTGGTACTCGTCGGGCTTGAGGCCGAGCTCGGCGTAGGGCTGCTCGAGGTCGGGTGTCGCCGCGGCGTGCTCGACGGTGTCGGACGTGTGCGGAGCGGACGGGACGTCGGGGCGCGCAGGAGCGGTGGTCATCGGTTCCCTCGGTGGAGGCCGGGTCCGGCGGGCGGCTCGCCCGCGCAGGTACCCACGCCGCAGGTCGGCAGACGGCCCCAGAGTACCGGCGCGCCGGACCGCGGCGGCCCGTCCGTCCACCACCCGTCCACCACCCGTCCGGCGGCGGTCCGAGCGGGTGAAAACGCCACGCCCCGAGGCCCGCCCGCGCGCTCACGACCCACCCGGGAGCGCGATCCGCACGGACTCTCACGCCCTTCTCATCCCTTTCGCACCTTCTGCCCGATAACCTCCGACGTGCCAGGTCAGCGGGGGGTGGCGAGGACACCTCGACCCGACGGCCGGTCCACCGTCGCACCATCCGGAAGTCGAGGTCAGATGTCCGCCCGCCGCGTGCTCACCACCGCCGTCACCGCCTTGTCCGCCGCCCTGGCGCTCGTGGGTGCCGCGACGACGGCGACCGCGGGGTCGGACGCACCGACGCGGTACCGCGTGACGCCGACCGGCCTCGAGCTGCCCGCCGGCACGACGTTCCAGGAGCACGCGCACGTCAACGTCGTCTTCACGTCGGCGCTGGGCACCGCGCTGCGCAACGTCCACGTCGAGGGCCCGGGCACGCGGAACGCGGACCTGCTCGGCACGTCCACGCTGACGTGGGACCGTCTGGGCCTGCCGGCCGACGCCTGCATCACGTGGGTCCAGGTCAGCGGGCACGACGAGCACCACGGCGAGGGCGGCCAGGCCCCGGTCTGCCGCACGCAGCCCGCCCCCGTCGCGCCCCCGGCTCCCGCCGCGCCCCCCACACCGCCGGCGCCGGCGGCGCCCCCGGCGGCTCCCCCGGTGCAGCCCACCACGCCGCCCGCGCCCGCCGCGACGCCTGCCGCAGCCCCGGCCCCCGCGTCACCCGCGCCCGCCGCGCCCTCGGCCACCCCCTCCTCGGCCGCCCCCGCGGACACCGCCGCCGCCGAGGCCGCACCCCCCACCGCACCCGCACCCACCACCGCGCCCGCCACCGCCACCGCGCCCGCGCCCACGGAGCGCGCCGAGGTGCTGTCCGCCGGGACGCAGGCCCCGGCGCCCGCCGCGGCTGCCGAGCGCTCCGAGGTGCTCGCCGCGACCGGTGCGCGCACGGGCGCGCTGCTCGCCGGTGCCGCGCTCGCGCTGGCGGCGGGCACGGGCCTCGTGCTGTGGCGCCGGCGCTCGTCGGTGCGCCCCTAGACCACCCGCCGCCCGGTGGACGGCCGGGCGGAGAGGGGGCGTGAAGCGTTGTTGCCGGATCCCGGCAGCAACGCTTCACGCTTTTCCCGGTCGGGTGCGGACCGGGGCGTCACTCGACGGCGAGGGCCTGCGCCGGGGGGACCTTGCCGGCGCGACGCCCCGGCAGGAACGACGCCCCCGCACCGCAGACGACCGCGGCCGCCACGATCAGGCCGACCGTTCGCCCTGGCACGACCAGGTGCATCGGGATCCTCGTCGTCTCCTGACCCAGCGCCATGACGCCGGTCCAGGCGTACGCGATCCCCAACCCGGCGCCGAGGACCCCAGCGACGGCGGCGACGAGCGCGGCCTCGACCGCCAGCATGCCGCGCAGCTGTCCGACCGTCAGGCCGAGCGCCCGCAGCACCGCGGACTCCCGGCGCCGCTCGACGACCGACAGCGCCATCGTGTTGCCGATGCCCACGACGGCGATCACCAGGGACAACGTCAGGAGCGCGAGGACCACCAGCAGCATCAGGTCGAGCAGGTGGCCGTACATCGCGCGCTCGGGCGCACCGCCGCGGACGTCGAGGCGCTCGTCGATCGAGAGCACGCTGGAGATGGCGCGCTGCACCTGTGGCCCGGTGAGGTCCGAGACGAGGCGGACCTGGAGCTCGACGACCGGCGGCGTGCTGACGAGGGCGGCGAGCTCGTCGGCACGCATCGTGACCGTCCCGGGGACGGTGTCGGGCGTGACGGCGACCACCGCTGCGGCACTGCCCGCGGCTCCGACGGCCTGCACGGTGCCGTCGGTGGGGAGACCGGCGGCGTCGTCGGGGTGGACGAGCACGGTCCCGTCGTCGGGCTGCGGGACGGGTCGGCGGACCAGCTGGCGCGAGGCGACGGGGTCGACACCACGGGCGGCCAGGCCACGGGTGCTGCCGTCGGCCAGGACGAGACGCACGGGGACGCCACCGGTGACCTCCGCCGTGCCGACGACCTCCGGCAGGTCGTCGACCGCCCGCGTCGTCGCCGGGTCCAGCCCTGCCGGGTCGGACGTGGTGACGACGAGGTCGATGGGCCGCCGCGCGTCGATCTGGGCGTCGACGGAGCTGCGGACCGACGCGGTCGCGACGACCATCGTCGTCACGAGGGTCACACCGACCAGCAGCGCCGTGGCGGTGGCGGTGGTGCGCCGCCGGTTGCGTCCCGCGTTCCGGGCTGCGAGGCGCGTCGCCGCGGAGGCGCCCGCCACGAGGGCACCGAGACCCCGCACGCACGCGGGGACGAGCAGCGGCGCCGCGAGCAGCACCCCGAGGAACGACACGATCACCGCGGGGACCGCCACGGCGACCCCGCCGCCCTGTGTGGCGTGCCCGGCACCGCCCGCGCCCGCGCCGAGGAGCAGCAGCGCCGCGACCAGGCGGAGCCACTGCCGGCGGGGACGCGGCCTGACGTCGTCGAGGGGTCGCAGCGCCTCGACGGGTCGGACCCGGGTGGCGCGGCGCGCCGGGGCCCACGCCGCGACGACGGTCAGCAGCACACCGACGGCGACGCCGGCGGCGGGCACCGCGGGCGCGACGACGACGCCGTCGGCCGACAGCCTGACCACGGCGAGGACGTGGGCGCCGAGGAGCCCCAGGCCGACTCCGCCGACGGACGCGACGGCCCCGAGCACGGCAGCCTCCGCGACGACGAGCCGGTGGACCTGCCCGGTGCTCGCGCCGATGCACCGCAGCAGCGCGAGCTCGTGGGTGCGCTGGGCGACGAGGACGTGGAAGGTGTTGCCGATCACGATGGCCGCCACGACGAGCGCGACGGCGCAGAAGCCGAGGAGCACCGCGGTGAGGACGCCGCCGCTGCCGGAGAGCTCGGCCACACGGCGTTCCGCGGCATCCTCACGCGTGAGCACGTCCAGGCCGGGCACGTCGGCGAGCGCCGCCGCGACACCGGCGGCGACCGCCTCCGGTGCGGCGCCGTCGCCACGCACGAGGATCTCGGACGTCACGGGCCGCGCGCCCGCGGCGGTCAGCCCGTCTGCGGTGACCACGAGGTGCGGCACGTCGATGACGACGCCGGGACCGACGGGGGCCGTGATCCCCACGACGGTGAGCTCGACGGGCTCGGCACGGGACAGCCGGACGGTCACGGTGTCGCCGACGTCCAGGCCGAGGGACCGGGCGGCCCACCCGTCGACGGTGGTGTCGCTCGGCTGCACCGGCCATGCCCCTCGGGTGAGCGCCTGCCACCGCACGGGGGCGTCGAGCAGGGCGCTGACCTGGGCCGTCGACCGCGTGTCCCCGACGCGTAGCCTCCCGTAGGCGGTGCGGACGGCGTCGGCGGCGACGACGTGGGGAGCGTCGCGCACGCCGGGCAGCCGTGCCACCAGGACGTCCTCGTCGGTCGGGGTGGGGGCGGCGCCCGGGGTGGCTCCGACCCAGACGTCGGCCCGTGCCATGTGGGCCGTCAGCGACTGCTCGGAGGTGTGCTCGAACGTCGCGGACAGCGCCAGGGCGCCGACGAGGAAGCCGACGGACAGGACGACGGCCGTCGCGGTGGCGACCAGGCGGGACGCGCGGGCACGGACGCCCGCCAGCAGGACCGTCCTCACGGACACCCCGCCCCGGGCGCACCCGCGCGCACAGCACGGCTCAAGACCGCCACCCCCCGCAGCGAACGTCACGTCGTGACGTGGTCACCCTACGGGGTGACCCGGCGTGCGTGCGGGCGGTCGGTGCCGCCTCAGGCGTCGGCGTCGGTCGGGTTGCAGCCGGTCGCGAGCATCGTGAGTGTCCCGACCTCGGGGCGCCACGGCTCGATGTTCCACGAGTCCTTGTCCGGTGCCCCCAGCAGGTGGCACCACAGCTGCGCCTGCATGGACGCGGCTGCGGCCTCGGGCGCGGCGACCTGGACCTGGGACACCAGCGCGTGCTGCGCGGCCGTGCTCCCTCGGCGGACCCAGGGCTGCGGGGAGACGAGGAGCGACGGGCCGCCGTCCGCGTCGCCCCACACGGCCGAGAGCAGCGCGTCGGTCCCGACGACGAACGACACCGGACCGGTCGCCACGTCGAGCGCGAGCACGTCACCGTGCGGACGCCAGACCGCAGGGTCGCCGTCCGCGCCGACCGGCGCCCCGAGCGCCGTGACGACGGTCCCCGCCTCGTCGTGGAGGGTCGCCGACCCGTCGGGCTGCACCTCGACGCGCCCGGCGTGCGGGGGTGCGACCCAGGCGACGACGCCCGGTGCGGCCGCGACGGTGCGGTGCGTCGACCCGTCCCCCGCGTCCTGCTCCTGCACGGTCGCACCGTCGACGAGCAGCAGCGCGCCGGCGCCCTGCGGGCCGGCGCCGAACGGCGCCCCGGTGTCGCGCACGGCCTGCGCGTCCGGGACCGCGACCGCGGTCGGCTCGGCGGCACGTGCCGCGGGTGGCGGTGCGAGCGACGTCATGGCGGGACGCGGCCCGGCGTCGCCCGGTCCGCAGCCCGCGACGAGCACGGCGAGACCGGTCGCCACGGCGACGCGACCTGTCCGGCGAGGACCCACGGGGTGACGGTAGCGGCACGCGGCGGGCGCACCGGCCCGCCGTCACGGCCACCTCTGCGCGTGCGGTCCCCACCATGTCACCCGATAGTGGGAGCAGCCCCGGTCGCCCCCCGGACGGCCGAACGCCCCCGAGCCGCAGGAGCACCCGTGACCGACACGCCCGTCCAGCCCGGCGCCCCGGGCTCCGCCCCCGCTCCCCTCGAGGAGCCGACCGCACCGCGCGAGCCGCTCCCCCCGAAGGCCGCGAGCGACGGCCCGGCCGCGGTCTCCCCGACCGGCCGCCCCTGGGGCGGTGACGCCGCGACCCGCGCGCAGGAGGGCGCGTTCCTCACGACGGCCGGCGGCGTGCCGCTGCGGGACACCGACCACTCGCTCAAGGCGGGCCGGCGCGGGCCGACGCTGCTGCAGGACCACCACCTGCGCGAGAAGATCACGCACTTCGACCACGAGCGGATCCCCGAGCGGGTGGTCCACGCGCGCGGCGCCGCGGCGCACGGCCGGTTCGAGTCCTACGGGACGGCCGCGCAGCTGACGTGCGCGCAGTTCCTGCAGCCGGGCGTCACGACGCCGGTGTTCACGCGCTTCTCGACGGTCGTCGGCTCACGCGGGTCGGCGGACACCGTGCGCGACACCCGCGGGTTCGCGACGAAGTTCTACACGGCCGAGGGCACGTTCGACCTGGTCGGCAACAACATCCCGGTGTTCTTCATCCAGGACGCCATCAAGTTCCCGGACGTCGTGCACGCGGTCAAGCCGCACCCGGACGTCGAGATCCCGCAGGCGCAGTCCGCGCACGACACGTTCTGGGACTTCGTGTCCCTGCACACCGAGGCGCAGCACCACACCATCTGGAACATGTCCGACCGCGGCATCCCGCGCTCGTACCGCACGATGGAGGGCTTCGGCGTCCACACGTTCCGCCTGGTGGCGGCCGACGGGTCGACGTCCCTCGTGAAGTTCCACTGGAAGCCGAAGGCGGGCGTGCACTCCCTGACGTGGGAGGAGGCGCAGCTGGCCGCGGGCACCGACCCGGACTTCCACCGCCGCGACCTGGCGCTGGCCATCGAGCACGGCGCGTACCCGCAGTGGGAGCTGGGCGTCCAGGTGTTCCCCGACACCGAGGACCAGGTGTTCGAGGGCATCGACCTGCTCGACCCGACCAAGCTCGTCCCCGAGGAGCTGGCGCCCGTGCAGGCCGTCGGGCTGCTGACGCTCGACCGCAACCCGCGCAACTACTTCGCCGAGACCGAGCAGGTCGCGTTCCACGTCGGGCACCTCGTGCGGGGCATCGACGTCACCGACGACCCGCTGCTGCAGGGCCGGCTGTTCTCGTACCTCGACACGCAGCTGTCCCGCCTGGGCGGGCCGAACTTCACGCAGCTGCCGATCAACCGCCCCCACGCGCCGGTCAACGACATGCTGCGCGACGGCATGCACCAGACCGCCGACCACGTCGGTGTCGCGCCGTACAAGCCGAACACGATGGACGGCGGCTGCCCGTTCCACGCGGGCGCCGACGTGGCGTTCCTCGAGGTGCCCGCCCGCGTGGCCGAGGGCGTCAAGGAGCGCGCGAAGCCCGCGTCGTACGACGACCACTGGAGCCAGGTGCGGATGTTCTGGCGCAGCCTCACGCCCGTGGAGCAGGCGCACACCGCGCAGGCGTACACGTTCGAGCTCGGCAGGTGCTTCGAGCAGGCGGTCAAGGAGCGCCAGCTGCAGGCGCTGGCCAACGTCGACGCGGGGCTGTGCGCGACGGTCGCCGCGGGCCTCGGGCTGCCGGCCCCGGCACCGACCGTCGCCGTGCCGGACGTCGCGCCCAGCCCGACGCTGTCGCAGGTGGGCCGGCGGTGGCCCGTCGACGGTCGCGTGGTCGGGCTCGTCGCCGACCCGGGCACGGACCTCGACGTGCTCGTGGCGGTGCGCGACGCGCTCGACGCGGCCGGCGTCCTGCCGCTCGTCGTCGCGCCGACCGGCGGCCCGCTGGACCCGGCGCGTCCGGACGTCGTCGCGCAGCGCACGTGGCTGACGGCCGCGTCACCGGAGCTCGACGCGCTCGTGCTGCTGGGTGCGGCCGCACCCGCACCGGACGCCCAGCCGTCGTTCGACGCGAAGGCCGGTGGTCCGGGCATGGACGTCGACCCGCGCGTGGTGATGCTCGTGCAGCAGGCGTACCGGCACGCGAAGTCGGTGGCCGCGGTGCCCGCGGCGGCGGCGGTGCTGGGGGCGGCGATGATCGACCCGCAGACGCCGGGGGTCCTGGTCACCGGTGACCCCGCGACGCTCGTCGAGACGCTGCTCGCCCAGCTCGCTCTGCACCGCGCGTGGGAGAGGTTCCCGGCGGCGGTCTGACGACGGCGCGGGCCGCACGGGAGGGTGAGCCCGTCCGTGCGGCCCGTGGACGCGTACGCGCCGGGGTGGCACAGTGCACCTACCCGACGAAGGGACACGCCGTGCCCACCACCGAGGACCGCCCGACGCCCCCGTCCGCGACGGACTTCCGCCGGCTGCCCGAGCCGATCGCGCTCGCGGACATGGTCGCCGAGAAGGACGTGCGCGACGCCCCGGACCCCGACTTCGGCCGGGACCCGAACACCGAGTGGATGCTGAAGTACGCCTGACCGGCCCGTCCGTCGGGTCGCCGCGGCGGCCCCCGCGTGCTGTGCTGCGGGGGTGGACGGCTTCACGAGGGACGGCCTGACGTTCGACGTGCGGGACGACGGCCCACCCGACGGGCCTGCCGTGGTGCTGCTGCACGGCTTCCCCCAGGACGCGTCGGCGTACGACGCCGTGGTGCCCCTGCTCGCCGCGGCCGGGCTGCGCACGCTCGCGCCCGACCAGCGCGGCTACAGCCCACGGGCCAGGCCGCCGGGGCGACGGGCCTCCACGCTGCGCCAGCTGGTCGCGGACGTGGTCGCGCTGCTCGACGCCGCCGGTGTCGCGCAGGCGCACGTCGTGGGCCACGACTGGGGCGGCACGGTGGCGTGGGCGGTCGCGTCCCGACGGCCCGGGCGCGTGGCCTCGCTGACCGTGCTGGGCACCCCGCACCCGCGCGCGATGCGCGACGGCATGCGCCACGGGCAGGCGCGGCGGTCCTGGTACGTCGCGGCGTTCCAGGTGCCATGGCTCCCGGAGCGTGCCCTGCTCGCGGGCGGCGGCGCGCGGTTGCGGCAGGCCCTCGTCGACGACGGCCTCGAGCCCGACCGCGCCGACCGCTACGTGGCCCGGCTGCGGGACCCCGGTGCGCTGACCGCCGCGCTGGCCTGGTACCGCGCGCTCGGGGTGCGGCACGCCGGCAGCGCGGGCCGGGTCCGCGTCCCCACGACGTACGTGACGGCCGGCCAGGACCCGTTCTTCGCGCCCGCGTCGGTCGAGGCGACGGGCCGGTACGTGGACGGCCCGTTCACGCGCGTCGACCTCGACGCGGACCACTGGCTGCCGGAGCACCGGCCGGCCGAGGTCGCCGAGGCCGTCCTGGCCCGGGTGAGCGCGTGAGGCTGTGGTCGCTGCACCCGTCGCTGCTCGACCGGCAGGGCCTGACCGCGTGCTGGCGCGAGGGTCTGCTGGCGCAGGCCGTGCTGGCGGGCGGTACGCGCGGGTACACACGGCACCCGCAGCTCGTGCGGTTCCGGCGGCAGCCCGAGCCGCTCGTGGCCGTCGCGGCGTACCTGCACGCGGTGGCGGACGAGGCCACCGCGCGCGGGTACCGCTTCGACCGCGGACGCGTCGGCGTCCCCGGGCCGCGTGCCGCGGGGGCACCGCGGATCGCCGTCACGCAGGGGCAGCTCGACCTGGAGTGGCGGCACCTGCGGCGCAAGCTCGCGGTCCGCTCCCCCGACCGGGCCGCCGTGGTGGAGCAGCTCGACGGGCCGTCGCCGCACCCGCTGTTCGTCGTCGTGCCGGGCGACGTCGAGGAGTGGGAGCGCGAGACGTGAGCCGGACCGGCCCCGCCCGGGCGCCGGGGTGCGTCAGGCACCCTGGCGGACGACCTCGAAGGGGGCGCGCCCGGCGAGGCGCCCCTCGATGCCCGCGGTGACGAACGCCTTGGCCCGCGCGACCGCGTCGGCGACCTCCGCACCCTTCGCGAGCTCGGCCGTGACGGCGGCGGCGAGCGTGCAGCCGGCGCCGGCGACGCGCACCCGGCCGACCTTCGGCTCGCGCAGCACGGTGACCTCGTCACCGTCGAGCAGCACGTCGACCGCGTCGTCGCCGGGCAGCTCGACGCCGCCCTTGGCGACGACGACGCGCGGGCCGAGCGCCTGGATGCGGCGGGCCGCCTCGGTGAGGTCCTCGACCGAGCCGATCGCGTCCATCCCCGAGAGCACGCCGGCCTCGAACAGGTTCGGGGTGACGACCGTCGCCAGCGGCAGCACCTCGCGGCCCAGCGCCACGTCCGTGTCGAGCGCGGCACCCGGCTCCTGCCCCTTGCAGATGAGCACCGGGTCGAGCACGACGTGCCGCCACGGCTGCGCGCGCAGGCCCGCGGCGACGACGTCGATGGTGGCGGGTGTCCCGAGCATGCCGATCTTCACGACGTCGAGGTCGTACGCGGCCGTCGCCGCCTCGATCTGTGCGGCGACCACCTCGGGCGGCACGGGGAAGAACCGGTGGTTCCAGTCGTCCTGCGGGTCGAACGAGACGACGCACGTGACCGTCCCGAGGCCGAACGTGCCGAGCTGCTGGAACGTGCGCAGGTCCGCCTGGATGCCGGCGCCCCCGGTCGCTTCCGAACCGGCGATGACGTAGGCGAGGTCGACCACGGGAGTGCTCCTGTCAGACGGGGTCCGGGTCCCAGCGTAGGCACGGACGCTCACCGGTCGGGCGCCCGTGACGCCCGCGGCTCCGCGGACACCACCGCGAGCAGCGGCCACCAGTGGCGGTCGCGCAGCACGCAGCCCGCGGCGCGCACGTCGACCCACTCCCCCGCGACGCGGGGCGTGCCCTGCGCCGCCCACACCGTGAAGTGCGCGAGGGGCGCCGGCCAGCCGTAGTCGGCCGCGGGCGCGCCGACGACGTTGCGCACGAAGCCCACGGGGACGGCGGACGTCCCGGCGCCGAGGACATCGTGCACGAGCCGGGCCGCCGTGACGCTGCCGTGGGCGTCGGCGGCCGGCACCGCGCGCGTCGGCAGGTCGAGCCGGCCGTCGTCGCGCGCCGTGCAGAAGACGGCGTCACCGTGGCGCACCAGCAGGCGCACCAGACCGGTGGGGGCCGGTGCGACGGCCGAGCGCACGACGTCGGCGCGGCCACCGGGCGGCAGCCACGGGGCATCCGGGGTCGACCTCAGGAGCTGCTCGGGCACGCCCGCACGGTAGCGCGGTCCCTGGTCGCGACGGCGCCGGCCTGGACCCAGGTGGAGCAGTCGAGGGCGACACCCACGCCGACGGGGACGACCGCGCGGCGCGGCGCCGGGAGCCCGACCGGGACGAGCGCGGCGAGCACCGCCCGCCCGCGCGGGTCGGTGCACCGGTCCGTCAGGGCCGTCACCGTGGCGGCGTCCGACGCGAAGAGGCCCCGCGCGGAGGCGAACCACGTGACGGCGAGCGGCTGGTCCACCGGGGCCAGGACGACGGACAGGCCGGACGGGCGGGCGAGCTCGGGTGCACCGGTCAGCTCCCGTACCGCCGCGAGGAGCCGCCCCGACGAGCCGAGCGTGACCTGCTCGAACGCGCGCAGGTCCATGTCGTCGGGCCGATCGATGCCGGCGTACAGCTCCAGTCTCCCGTCGGGTGACGCCCCGACCATGCGCCAGCGCAGGGCGCACTGCCGCAGCACCGGGTGGTCGACGAGCGGGCGCAGGTCCGCACCCGGCGGCACCTCGGCGTACACCTCGAAACGGTCGTTCCCGTCCTCGTCGTGCCGGCCGCCCAGCCACGCGCCGTACCGCAGGGGGGCGCGGCGCTGCAGACCGGCGACCGCGGCGACGGTCCCGGCGGGCAGCGCAGCCCGGGCCGCCGCGAGGGTCCACCGGTCCGTCGACGGCACCTCGGGTGCGGCCACCTCGGCCGTCCAGCGCACGGCCGGGTCGCGCGTCGTCCAGGCGAGCTCGACCGGGCTGCCGTCGGGCGTCAGCCGGGACGACCGGTACGCGACTTCGGGCCACTCGGACCGGGCGAGCGGTGCGAGCACGTCGTCGAGCACCGCCTGCGCCCGGCGCGCCCACGGGGGCCACCCCGGCGAGCCGGGCCAGCGTCGCCGCGAGCGCGGTGAGCGCCGCCGGGCGCGTGCCCGCCACGGCGGTGTCGGTCGTCACGGCGCTCACAGCAGGGCCACGAGCGTCTCGGACGTGTCCACGAACGCCCGCTGGTCGAACAGCCCCGGGCCGGACAGCGTGAGCCGGTAGCGGTAGTCCCGCACGTCGCCGTCGCGCAGGGCGATGTGGACGCGCACCGGGTCCGTCTGGGTACCGGGCACCTCCCGCCGCACGGAGCGCGTGTAGGCGTTCGCGGCGTCGCGATACTCCACGTCGAGGAACGCCGTGGTGACGGCCGCCGTGTCCCACTGCGGGACGAACACCAGGTCGAGCGCCGCCTCCATGAGGTCGTGCACGTTCACGACGTCGTCGGTCACCTCCACCGGGTCGGCCGTGGCCTGCTGGCCGTCCTGGAGCACCTGCGTGACCGTCGCCGTGACGCCGCGGCCCGCCGGCACGGGCAGCGCGCCGCGCACCTGGAACGTCTGGGGCCCGGACTGCTCGGTCACGGTGATGAGGCCGCGCGGCTCGGGGTCGCCGTAGCCGTGGCCCTGCAGCCGCACCTCGAGCGAGCCCACGACCTCCCAGTCGACGACGCCCGGCTGCACCGTGATCGTGCGGAACTCGACGGAGTCGGACGGGTTGAGCACGAGGTCGCGGTTGACCGTGTCCTCGAGCAGCACCTCGTAGGAGGACCGGTCCGCGGCCCACCCGGACTGCGGCGCGAAGTCGTACCTGATGCGGGCGTCGAAGTCGACGGCACGCGTGGAGTTGAGGAAGAACGTCGCCTGCTTCGGGGTGTGATCCTCCGGCGTGAGGGTCAGCTCGTGGTGCTTGTGGTCCGCCGGCACGGCGGGGTCGCCGTAGTCGATGGTCACCTGCGGCCGCGACAGCCCGATGGGCGCGAAGTCGGTCGAGGTGCTCGCGGTGACCGTCATCTCGCGGAAGAACGAGTCGTCGCCGTCGATCTCCTTGATCATCCGCTCCGCGTCCGCGAGGTCGGCCACCAACAGACCCAGGAAGCCCTGCGGGGCGTGCACGCGCCGCACCGCCTCCGAGCGGTGGTACCGGAAGGTCACCTTCTTGCGCTCCTCCTGGCGCACGAACTTCAGCTTGAACGCGACGGCCGCGTTGACGTCGGGCACGGACGGGCCGGCGCCGCCGCCCTGACCACCGCCGCCGCCACCTCCGCCACCGCCGCCACCGCCGCCGGACTCGACGCGCGTCAGCACGCCCTCCCAGGTCACGGGCGCGCCGGGCACGTCGGCGCTCACGTGCACCACGCGGTTGTCCGGGTCGCCGCCCATCGGGGAGTGGCTGCCGGGGCGGCCGACCGCCGGGCCGTCGCCCGACGAGGTCGCCGACGCCACGGTGCCGCCGCCGTCGATCGTCACCGCGCGCGCCACGTCGAGGCGACGACGCGACAGCTCCAGGTTGTACGCCGCGCGGGCGGCCTCGTCCGGCTGGCCGGTCGGCGAGTGCTCGTGGCTGGCGTAGGCCTGGAGCCGGACGTCGCGCGACGCGGCCGGCAGGGACGCGAGCCACGCGACCGATTTCCCACTCAACGACTCATCGCTTCGTCACCATCGCGATGCCGCCAGTCGCCAGGAGGAACATGTCCATCATCGCCGAACGAACGACAGGATCCGTGTCGATGCGGTCAAGGAGCCTCAGAGCAGCGGGGTCGACATCCAAGGTCGTCACACCTCCGGTGAGGCCGTCACCCTTTGTCGCGAAGAGCAAGAAGCAGCGGACCATGCTTTGACCATCGGCTGCGCGCTGTCGCAGAAAGGTCTGAAGCAGAATCCAGCTGTCGGCGACCTGGGACTGCAGCGCCTCGACCGACGTCCATCGCGTCGACCAGCCGAACTCTTCAGCCGCTCTCTGGAGGTTGACCAACGTGGTGAAGTCGATCCGGCAGACGCGGAAGTCGTCGTCGGTCGCCTTGATGAGGGTCATGCGATCACCTGCCCAACCTCCAGACGTCAATCATCGTGTCTGGCGAGATCCTGCCTGCCGCAACTCGCCGTCGCAATTCATCCCAACGATGGTGAACATCGATGATGGATCCGCCCTGTGACACATTGATGCCGGCACCTTCCTCGACGCCATTGATTGTGGCGAGGAACTCATCGTCGTCCATGAACTCGTAGTGTGAGAACGGGTCCCGTGTCGACTGGCTCTCCGTGTACTTGTCGAGGTCGCCCGCTCGCTCGGTGGTGCGGTTGAGCGAGTAGTCAGAGTCGGGCGCAGCACGCCGACATTCGGCTGCGTCCCCGACAGCGTCTCGCAGACCCTCGTGTCGGGGATCCTCGTCGTGGGTGACGACGTCGATACCGGCGTCCGTCACGACGGAGTAGGTGTGGTCCACGTCGACGGTGAGGTTGTGGACCGTCGCGACGACCGTATCGTCGTCGATGGCCGCGATCACGACGGGCGTGCCGTCGGGGTCGACGAGCTGGTCACCGACCTGCAGGTCCCTCGCCGGCACCCACGCACCGTCGGCGGTCAGGAACAGGTGGCCGTCGGTCGCGGTGATCGTCTCGTCCGCGGGCGGTCCCCCAGCCCCGGACCCGACCAGGGTCAGCCCGACGAGGTCCTTGGCCCCGTGCCCGGTGATCGTGGCCACCACCTGCCGGTGCGTCCTGGACCCGTCCGCGGCGACCGCCACGACCGTGTCACCCACGGCCACGTCGTCGATCGCCTTGACCGACCCGTCCGCCATCACCACACCCGTGCCCGGCACGAACGAGTTCGTCCTGCAGCCGTCAGGCTTCTTGTTCTCCGCCGCCTTGCGCGCCTGGTCGTTCGCCCGCTTCGCGTCATCGACCTCACGCGACGTGCGCGACGCCACCGTGCGCGACTGGTTCGCCGCCGCCTTCGCCTGCTCCGCAGCCGTGTTCGCCTGCTTCAACGCCGCCGAGTCCGGCACGACCTTCGGATCCCACTTCGGGATGTCCGCCAACGCCTGAGCCTCCGCCACCGCCTTCTTCGCCGCCGCACGCTGCGTCGCGTACGGGTCGGTCGCCGTCGGCTGCGGCGCCCCGGTCAGGTGGTGCGGGCGCGGCTCCCTGCCGGTCGGGTCCGTCATCGCCGTGGGCCGGTTCGACGCGTACGCGCACGACGACACCGCCGTCACCTGCCCGGAGCCCACCACCGGGTCCACCGAGTCGAACCGACCCGACCCCGTGTCGTAGTTGCCTCAAGCCGCAACTCGGCGGCCCTGGGTTCGGCCTACGAGCGGCCGTCCCCCGCTTGACCTCGATCCTGACGAACCGGGACGCTTCGGTCAGCGCCGACACCACCAATACCAGCTCACCGGTTCCCCACCCTCGACGATCGGCCAGCCCGTCGCTCGCAATCCGAGGGACGGCACGTCGTCGACCCACTCGCAGCCCGGCACCGTCACCTTCGACCTCTGGCGAGTGACCACCACGTGAGCCCTCGGAGCGGCCACCGCCGCTCATGTCGGCGTGTAGATCGTCTCCATGCTTCGCGGGAGCAAACACCATGGATCGCGAGATTGCCATCGCGGCTGACCGGCCGCGCTCGCCACACACCGTCGAGCTCGATCACGTCGTCCGAGCTCGACAAGACGCCCGCACCGAGCCGAACGCCTGGAGATGGACCACTGGACGAAGCCCCTCAGGGGCCGCTGTCGAGAGCGATCTGCGTGCCGTCTGGAAGGTTGGCGATCCGCACAGCGAGAGCACCTCGTGCACGCATGGATTCTTGCGCCCCCATGGCTTGAAGGTTTTCCAGGGCGAATGCCCCACCGAGAACGAAAGGTACTTTTGGAACCAGTCGAAAATAAGACACAAGTGGGCCGAAGCGCTCACGCCACGCGCGAGCCAAGGGGCGCCCCGTCCACACGTCCGGATCCGAGAGAATCGCGCTTGCCCACCCTTCTATCGTATTCGCAATTGTTTCCGTCTCGCCCGTCTCCGGATCGAACGAGACGATTTCGCTCGATGTCAGCGCGAACTGCCCTCCAAAGAGGTCATCCGCAAAGAAGAACAGCCCGTCCGATAGTTCTCCGTAATGGGATCGCCAGTTATCAGGGGAGTTCCAGCCCCACACGCTGTCCGGGTCGTCCCCACCTCCCCGAACAACAAGCGCGTTGTCGAACACGCTGAAGCCGTTCATCAGTTCGAGCATCGCCGTCAGTTCTGCCCCCAGTGGGGTCGAAGGGATGCCGTGCGGTGCACCTCGGGCAAGCGGACCCTCACCACGTGCCATCAGCTGCTTGACGTTCGATCCGATCCTCATGGCACCACATCCAACCGGATCTGGGTGCCATCCGGGAGGTCGCGACATTGCCATCCGATACAGGAGCCGGCGCCACGGTTGTCTGATGGAGTCACAGGTCGCACGCTGGAGCCCGTTCCGCCCTCTGCCATCATCGCCGGTGGGTACTCATCGCGATCCTTGCCAGGAACCCTCGGGTGCCCACGCATCGACTCCTTGCGACGTGCTGCCGCCCCCGCGCGGTCGATCGTCACGACCGAAGGCATGCCCGCGGCTTGCGCCGCCTCGACGTGCGCAGCCGACTCCGGGTGCCGCGCCCTGCTGACTGTGACGGGGACGGGCGCATTGGGGAGCGGGCAAGCGTTGGCGTCCTGCGCGTCACCGACGGCATCCAGGAGGTTGTCGTTGTGGGTGACGACGTCTGTCCCGGCAGCCGTGACGACCGTGTACGTGTGGTCGGTGTCGACCGTCAGGTTGTGGACGGTCGCGATGACCGTGTCGTGCTCGACCGCCCCGATCGTGACCGGTGTGCCGTCGGGATCGACGAGCCGGTCACCGACCTGCAGGTCCTTCGCCGGCACCCACGCACCGTCGGCGGTGAGGAACAGGTGCCCGTCGGTCGCGGTGATCGTCTCGTGCGCGGGCGGCCCACCACCCCCGGACCCGACCAACGTCAGATCGACGAGGTCCTTCGCGCCGTGCCCGGTGATCGTGGCGACCACCTGCCGGTGCGTCCTTGACCCGTCCGCAGCCACCGCCACGACCGTGTCACCCACGACCACGTCGGCGATCGCCTTGACCGACCCGTCCGCCATCACCACACCGGTGCCCGGCACGAACGAGTTGCACGTCTCGGACTTCTTGTTCTCCGCCGCCTTGCGCGCCTGGTCGTTCGCACGCTTCGCGTCATCGACCTCACGCGACGTGCGCGACGCCACCGTGCGCGACTGGTTCGCCGCCGCCTTGGCCTGCTCCGCAGCCGTGTTCGCCTGCTTCAACGCCGCCGAGTCCGGCACGACCTTCGGATCCCACTTCGGGATGTCCGCCAACGCCTTGCTCGCGGCCTTGAGCTTCGAGTACCCCTCGACCAGGCGCTTGCCCACACCGATCGCCTTGATCGCGACCTTCGCCGCCTTGAACATCTTGCCCCACGGCACCGCGTTCAACGCCGTCGAGATGCACGCCCCGACATCACCCTCACTGATGCACTTCTTCGCATCGGTGTACCCGATCAGGTCCAGCACCAACCCGACGATCTCGTCACCGATCTGCGCGACGAACGCCTCGGCCTCCTGGACCGCCTTCTTCGCCGCCGCACGCTGCGTCGCGTACGGGTCGGTCGCCGTCGGCTGCGGCGCCCCGGTCAGGTGGTGCGGGCGCGGCTCCCGGCCCGTCGGGTCCGTCATCGCCGTCGGACGGTTCGACGCGTACGCGTACGGCGAGACCGACGTCGCCTGTCCCGACCCGACCACCGGGTCCACCGAGTCGAACCGACCCGTCCCCGTGTCGTAGTTGCGCGCCCGCAGGTGGTACCGGCCCGACTGCGTGTCGTCGCGGTACCCACCCGTGAACTGCATGGGGTTGCCCGGCGCGTCGTCGGCGAGCCGCTGACCGCCGGCCTCCAGGTCGGTGCCCCGTGCCCCGCCGAACGGGTCGTAGTCGTACGACCACTGCGCGTCACCGCCTGCGGACACCACGGCCGACGTCCCACCGAGCCAGTCCCGCACGTAGTGCGAGAACTGCTCCCCGCCCTCGGCCAGGCCCAGCGGCGACCCGTCCGGTGCGTACAGGAACGACGTCGTGCCCTCCCCGTCGGTCCCGGTCCGGGTCTCCGTCGCGATCGTCGGCAGCCCGCCGTTGACGTCCCACGCCCACGCCGTCGACCCGGTCGCCCCGGCCTCGTCCGTGCTCGTCGACGACAACCGCATCCCCGCCGCGTCGTACGCGTACGTCGTGGACGTCCCGTCCGACGTCGCCGAGGCGAGCGTGCGGTCCAGGTGGTACTCGTACGTCCCCTCACCGTCGGACGTCAGGTTGCCCTCGGCGTCGTAGGTGTACTCGCGCGTCCCGGCCTCGACGCCCGGGATGCCGGGGAGCGTCCCGGTGACGGTCGTCTGCTCGCGCGTGAGCTGGTCGCCCGCGTCGAACGTCGACGTGGTCGTGGCCCTCCCGGTCGCGGTGGTGACCGCGGACGAGGTGCGGTTGCCGACCAGGTCGTACCCGTAGTCGTACCGCTCGGCCGCCGCGGCCCCCGGCTCGCAGCTCTGCGCGCCGTAACACGCCGACGTCAGACGGTGCGCCGCGTCGTACGCGTACGCCGTCGCCTCGACGACCTGCGGACCCCCGGCGTTGCGCGTCTGCGTGACGAGCGTCGGGTTGCCGACGGCATCGCGCACCACGTCGTGGGCCGAGACGACCTCGCCCCCTGCCCGGGTCGTGGCGACCCGCGTCATGCGCCCTGCGGGGTCGTACTCGCGCGACTCGGTCAGCCCGGTGGACCCGGGGAACGTGATCGACGTGAGCTGGTCGGCCACGTCCCACCCGAAGCCGTACGTCGCCGAGCGGCCCGCGCCCGCCGCCGTGAGCGACGTGAGCCGGTCCGCGTCGTCGTACGACGCCGTGATCGTGGTGCCGTCCGGGTAGGTCCGCTCGGTGAGGTTGTCCTGGTCGTCGTAGCCGTAGGTGAACGTCTCGACCGCGCCCGCGAGGTCGGTGCGCGTGACCTCGGCCAGCCGGCCCGTGGTGTCGAACCGGTGCTCCCGCACGCCGCGCGGGTCGGCCATGGACACGAGCCGGTTCTTGGCGTCGTACCCGAACGTGAACAACTCACCGCGTGTGCCGAGCTTGCGGCTCACGAGCCGGTCGAGCGTGTCGTACCGCATGACGACCGTGCGGTCCTCGCGGTTCGGGTCGACCCGGGGGTCACCCTCGACGACGCGCGCCGTGACGAGCTGCGTGAGGTTGGAGTTCGCGTCGTACACGTACTCGCGGCGCCGCCCGATCGGGTCGGTCGAGGCGACGGTTCGCCCGGCACGGTCGTACTCGAGCTTCGTCTCGTGCCCCAGCGGGTCACGACGCCCCGTGATCCGGCCGTTCGCGTCGTAGGTGTACGTCAGCACCTGCTGCTCGCCCGTGGCGTCGGGTCCACGGACGGTCCGCAACCGGTCGGCCGCGTCGTAGCCGTAGCGCACGACGGAACCGGCGGCGTCGGTCGCGCTCGTCAGGCGGCCGACCGCGTCGTACGTCGAGCGCGTGACGTGGCCCAGCGGGTCCCGGACCTCGACCGGGTTGCCGGCCTGGTCGTAGGTGTACCGCGTGGTGAAGGCTTCCGGGTCGGCCCCCTCGCGGTGACCGCGCGGCTCCGTGATCGCCACGGGACGCCCGTCGTCGTCGTACTCCCACGTGATCACACCACCGGACGCCGTGACCTGACGCGTCGGGTTGCCGATCTCGTCGTAGTCGATCTGCGCCGGGGTGGCGACACCGGACCCGCCCGTCCGGCGGTTGGCGCCGTCGTACGTCATGCCGAGGGTGTCGCCGTCCTCGTCCTGCATGCCCGTGATGTTCCCGGCGGCGTCGTACGACATCCGGGTCGTCGCACCGAGCTCGTCGACCTGCTCGACCGGGCGGCCCAGCTCGTCGAACCGGGAGTCCACCTGGACGAGACGACCCTGCGCGTCGGGGCGCTCGGCGCGCACGAGGTTGCCGCGGAAGTCGTAGCGGAACGACGTGGTGTACGCGGCCCGGCGTGCCTCGAGCTCCGCGTCGGACTCCCCGTCGCGCCGCGCGACGTTGCCCAGCGGGAGCCGCTCGGTCGCGACCCGGCCCTGGTCGTCGTACGTCCACGTGGTCCGGTTGCCCTCACCGTCGGTGACGGACGCGGTACGTCCCGCCGCGGTGTAGGTGTACTCGGTGACGTCGCCCTTCGGGCTCTTGAGCGTGACGAGGCGCGACGCGTCGTCGTAGGTGTACAGGGTCGAGTTCGCGAGCTGGTCGGTGGCGACGGCGACGTTGCCGATCTCGTCGTACGTCGTCTTCACGGGCGCGTCCTTGCCCGGGTCGCGGCGCTCGACGAGCCGGTCCTGCGCGTCGTACGCGTAGCGGGTGCGGAACTGGTCCTTGCTCGCGCCCGCGACCGTGCCCCGCGGGTCCACGACCGACACCAGCCGGCCGGTCTGGTCGTACGTGAACTCGGTGCGCCGCCCCGTGGGCGTGACCTCCGCGATGCGGTTGCCCGCGGCGTCGTACTCGTAGCGCGTCACCTTGCCGCGCGGGTCGGTGCGCGTCTCGAGCAGTCCGCGGCTCTCGTACGTGTAGCGGTAGCCCTCGGCCTGCTCGGGGTCCTTCTGGCCGGTGATCCCGTTCTGCTCGTCGTACGTGTACGTCCAGGTGTGCCCGCGGCCGTCCGTGTGGGTCCGCAGGTTGTTGCCCACGTCGAAGGTGTTGCGCTCGCGCCAGTCGAAGGGCGAGGGCGCCTGGCGCTCGACGGGGTTGCCCGCGGCGTCGTGCAGCGCACCCGACTGGTTGCCCTCGGGGTCGACGACGAGGGACTCGTTGAGCTGCTCGTCGTACCGGTAGGTGACGGTGTCGCCGTTGCCGTTGCGCGACCACAGCAGCACGTTGTTGCGGTAGCCGTCACGCGCGACGACGCCGTCGGGGTCGGTGGTGGTCGCGACCTGGTCGTCGGCGTCCCACGCGAAGGTCGTCACCGCACCTGCTGCGTCCGTCTGGCGCACGACGCGGCCGTCCGCGTACTCGTTGGCCACGTCCCGCTTGCCACGCGCGTCCTGCACGTGCTCGAGGCGGCCGGCGGAGTCGTAGCGGTACTGCCACGTGTAGTTCCGCGCGTCCTGCACCTTGAGCAGACGGCCGTCCTGGTAGTCGTACTGGACGCTGCGACCGTCGGGCAGCGTCAGCTTGGTGATGGCCCGCACGTCCTGACGCGTCTCGACGCGCACGACCCGCCCGGCGGCGTCGGTCAGTGACGCGAGCAGACCGTTCGACCCGTACGCCAGCGTGACACCGTGGCCACGCGCGTCCGTGACGGACAGCAGACGGCCCTGGGCGTCGAACGCGAGGCGCCGCTGGTCCGGCGGGGTGAGCACCCAGCCGCCCTCGGCGCGGTCGGTGAGCACCGCGCGCACCCCGGCCGGGCGGCGGTAGCCGTCCGCGGTCCGCGTGTAGACCGCCTCCGAGCCGTCCTCGGCCCGCACCCGCACGGCGTCCGCACCGGCGGCGGGCACGATCACGCGGGCGTCGTACGTCCACGTCCACCCGGCGCCGAACATGCCGGTCCCGGTGGTGGCGGACGAGTAGAAGCGCACGGCCTCGAACGGGATGCCGTACGACGTCATCGTGAGGTCGCGCTCGGTGCGGTTGAACGCCCCGGTGCCGGTGTTGACCAGCGCACCGCGCAGCTCCTGGCCGTCGACCGTGCGGCCCAGGACGTTGGCGCACGCGCACCCGGCGGCCTGCGCGGCCGGCAGGTCCGGCGGGGTCACCGTGGCACGCGGGTTCGCCGGTGCGGACGGTGGCGAGTCGAGAGTCGTCCCGTCGTCGGCCACGAGCGCGACGGTGACGGTGTACTGCCGGGCAGGGTCGAGCGTCCAGCCGTCGGCCGCACCGAAGCTGCGGCAGAACTCCCGCGGCGCACCGCACCGTGACAGGTCGTCCCGCCCGAGGTCGGCCGAGACCTGCTGGGTGCCGGCCTCGACGTCGGTGACGGTGGCGCGCCACCGCGCCCACGAGGTCGGGTCGCCGTCCGCCACGTCCGCGTCGAAGTAGACGACGAGCGACGTGTCGCCCAGCAGGTAGCCGGGGCGCACGACGAGGTCGCGAGCACCGCCGTCGGCGAGCACGCGGGCCGCGGTGCCGGCCACCGTCCGGCCCTCCCCGCTGAACGACGAGCCGGTCGGTCGGGCCAGCTGTGTCTGATCGGGGACTCCGGCACCGGCAAGTCCCCGGGAGCAGCGGCGGGTTCACCGGCGCCTGCTCGGCCACCGGCACGGCCGGCGGCTCGACCGGGACGTCGTCGGGCTCGCCGTGGCGGACCGCGTTGCGCGGCAGCGGCCGCTGGACGGGTGCGGCGCCGTCCGCCGCGACGGGAGCGTCCGGTGCCGGCTCGGCCGCGGCGAGCGGCGGGGCCAGCACCACGCCGGTGACGAGAACCACCGGGGCGAGGACGGACGCGGTGAACGAGCGCAGGACGGACCTGTACGGGCGTGCGGACATGCGGAGTACCCCCTGCGCACGCCGACGTCGCCGTCACCGCGCCTCGCGACCGCCCCCTGCAGCGGTCGAGCCGGTCACACCCAAGGGGGCGGAGGTCGCCGACGGCCAGCGGCTGCCCGCATCGCGAGATGTCCACAGGCCGGCGGACGGCCACTCCTTCCGACGCCGGCCGGCCCCGCATTCGAACGTTCCACCAGGTAGGGGTGCACGAAGTTCGCAGTTTGCGAGCGCGCGAGTTATCCACATTCGCGGAGTTTCGATGAGAGAACTCTCATCACCGCCAGGCGGTGGCGACCGGGCCTGTCGCCGCACTTCGTCCGCGACGGTCGGACACCGCGGACCCGATCCTCATGGGGCACGCGCACCACGTCGTGGCCTCGAGCCAACGCCCCGGTCGCGGAGCAAGCGCCCCGCGGCCGGGCGGATCAGGCCGGCGGATCAGGCCGAGACGTGCTTCTCCGGGATCGGCGCGTCGCCCGATGCCCGCTGCCCGCGGTAGTACGCCCGCGCCTCGTCCTGCCGCTGCCGCTCCTGACCGGACGCGATCGGCGCACGCAGGTGCTCCGGCCCGTACCCGAACGCGTCGACGAGGTCCTGCGCGTGCGGCCGCAGCCGGACCAGCAGGCGCTCGATGTACGACGTCACGGCCCGCGCACGGCCCGCGGACAGGCGCCCGTTGACGAGGTACCAGGCGAGGTTCCGCTCGACGAGCGTGAGCCCGAACAGGTCCCGCACCCACGTGAGCACCTGCCGCGTGCCCGGGTCCTCGACACGCTCGACGGCCCGCGTGAACGCCTCCCACTGCACGCGCTCGGCGTGCGCACGCGCCGCCTCGATCAGCTCGTGCTGGTGCGCGTTGAACAGCTCGGCGGCCTTCTCAGGGGCCATCTTGCGGGCCGGCGCGAGGGCCTGCGCCACCTGCGCGACCATCGTCTCGACGCGGTCCGTCAGCAGCTCGCGCTGGGTGTCGGTGTCGCGCAGCTGTCCGACGGACCGGCGCGCGTCACCCCGGTCCCCCAGGGTCTGCACGGCCCGCACCAGCGGCGTGCGGTGCATCGCGACGTCGGTGACGCGGTCGACGACGAACCGCGCGAGGTCGCCACGGTCCGACTGCAGGGCCTTGAGCGACTTGGCGTAGTCGCCGAGCAGGCGCTTGGCGACGAGCTGGTAGAGCACGGTGTTGTCACCCTCGAACGTCGCGTACACGTCGAGGTCGGCGTGCAGGCCCGTCAGCCGGTTCTCGGCCATGAACCCTGCGCCGCCGCACGCCTCGCGGCACTCCTGGATCGTGCGCAGCGCGTTCCAGGTCGACGTGGGCTTGAGCGCGGCCGCGAGCGTCTCGAGGTCCTCGCGCTGCTCCGGGGTGTCGCCGCGGCCGGAGAACACCTCGTCGAACGCCGCGAGCAGCTCCTCGTGCGCGAACGACGTGGCGTACGCGTCGGCGAGCAGCGGCAGCAGGCGACGCTGGTGCTGGCCGTAGTCGAGCAGGACGACCTCGTCGCCCGTGCCGCCCGCGAACTGCCGGCGCTGGTTGGCGTAGGTCACCGCGATGGCCAGCGCGATCTTGCTCGCGTTCGCCGCCGCGCCGTCGAGCGACACACGGCCCTGCACGAGCGTGCCGAGCATCGTGAAGAACCGGCGCCCGGGGCTCTTGATGGGCGAGGAGTAGGTGCCGTCGGGCGCGACGTCGCCGTACCGGTTGAGCAGGTTGGTGCGCGGCACGCGGACGTGCGTGAAGTGCAGCCGACCGTTGTCGATGCCGTTGAGGCCGCCCTTGACCCCGTCGTCCTCGCCGCCGATGCCGGGCAGGAACTCCATCGTGGCCGGGTCGCGCAGCGGCACGTAGAACGCGTGCACGCCGTGGTTGACGCGCGGCCCGCCGGGCGCCGCGGTGATCAGCTGCGCGAACACCACCGCCGCGGTGCCGTGCACGGCCGCGTTGCCCAGGTAGTCCTTCCACGCCGCGCGGAACGGCGTGTGGAGGACGAACTCCTCGCTCGCGGGGTCGTACTCGGCCGTGGTGCCGATCGACGCGACGTCCGAGCCGTGCCCCGCCTCCGTCATCGCGAACGCGCCCGGCACCCGCAGGTGCATCGCGTCGGCGAGGAGCGTGTCGTGGTGGTGCTGCGTGCCCAGGTGCAGGATCGCCGAGGCGAACAGCCCCCACTGCACGCCGGCCTTGATCTGCAGCGACGGGTCGCCGGCCACGAGCTCCTCGAACTTGGCGAGCGAGCCGCCGTGGTCGTCGGCACCACCCAGGTGCGCCGGGAAGGACCGCAGCACCTCGTGCTCGGACACCAGGCGGCGCAGCTGCTGCAGCACCCGTTCGCGGTGCTCAGCCATCGGGAGGCCCTCGATCTTCTGGAAGTCGGGGTCGGCCGTGATGGCGCGCGCCTCCCGCCGCAGCTGCGCATAGGTGCCCAGCAGCATCTCCTCGAGCGCGGCGACGTCGACGCGGGGCGCTGCGGCGGCGTCCGTCGGCGGGACGGTCGGGCGGTCGGTCGTGGTCGTCATCGCTGCTCCCTGGGGGTGGGGGCGGCCTCGTCGCCGCCGGTGGGGTGCTGGGCCGCCGGGTGGGCGGGTGCGGTGGTGGGGGTGGTGGTGCTGCGCGGGTGCTCGCGGGCGAGCAGGCCGACGGGCCCGGCCCACAGCCAGGCGGCGACCTGGGCGGTGAGGGTCTCGCGGTCGGGGGTGCCGGGCTCGCCGCGGTGCGCGAGCCACCACTCGCCGGCGCCCCGGACGAAGCCGACGGCGCCGGCCCCCCACGCGTCGGCGAGGGCGGCGGCGCGCTGCTCCTCGTCGTCGGCGGCCTCCTCGGTGAGGGCGCGGGCGAACGGGGCGGCGACGAGCGCGGTGACAGCGTCGAGGAAGTGGCCGAGGGGTCCGCCGGACTCGACCGACCCGTCGCGCGTGACGAACGCGTAGACGTGCGGCGACGACTCGATCATCTCGAGGTACACGGCGACCATGGCGCGCACCGCCTCGCGCGGGGTCGAGACGTGGTGCAGGACGGCCTCGAGCGCGTCGCGGATCTGGCGGACGACGAGCTCGGCGACGGCGATCTGCAGCCCGGTCTTGTCGGTGAAGTACCGGTAGACGATCGACTTGGACGTGCCGGCGGCCGCCGCGATCTCCTCCATGGACACGTCCGGCCCGTGGTGGTGGACGGTGCGGCGCGCGACGCGCACGAACTCGGCGCGGCGGGCCTCGCGGTGGTCCGCCCAGCGCGTGGAGCGACCGTCGACGGACGTGGCGTCGGGCAGCGCCGACGGGGGCGAGGGCGCGGCGGACGGGACGCGCCGCCCGGGCACGTCGTCGCCTGCTCGCTGCGGGGAGGTCGTCGTCGACGTTCCCGGAGTGATCTGACTCACGCAACCGAAGGTATCAGGTACTGTGGGTCTCGGACATCAATTCCGGGACGTTCGTCCCTCGCCACGAGGCGACGACGTCCACCCCGTCATCGACGCCGATGCCAAGAGGGAGCGCCCACATGGCCACCCGCACGCCGAGCACCTCCCCGTCCACGCCCGCCGCGCCGGACGCCCCGCGCCGCGCCTACGTCCTCGGGGGCAACCGCATCCCCTTCGCCCGCGCGGGCGGCAAGTACGCCCAGGCGAGCAACCAGGACATGCTCACCGCCGCCCTCGACGGGCTCGTCGCCCGCTACGGCCTGCAGGGCGAGACGATCGGCGAGGTCGCCGCCGGTGCCGTGCTCAAGCACAGCCGCGACTTCAACCTCACGCGCGAGGCCGTCCTCGGCTCCGCGCTCGCCGCGACCACCCCGGCGTACGACGTGCAGCAGGCCTGCGCGACCGGCCTGGAGACGGTGGTGTCGCTGAGCAACAAGATCCGCCTCGGGCAGCTCGAGTCCGCGATCGCCGGCGGCGTCGACACGACGTCCGACGCCCCGATCGCCGTCAGCGACCGGCTGCGCCGGATCCTGCTCGACCTCTCGCACGCCAGGACCCCGCAGCAGCGCCTGAAGGCGATCGCCCGGCTGCGCCCGAAGGACCTCGCACCGGCCACGCCGCGCACGTCCGAGCCGCGCACGCACCTGTCGATGGGCGAGCACCAGGCCCTGACCACCGCGCAGTGGGGCATCACGCGCGAGGCGCAGGACGAGGTCGCGCTGCGCAGCCACCAGCGTCTGGCCGCCGCGTACGACGCCGGGTTCTTCGACGACCTCGTCACGCCGTACCGCGGCCTGACGCGCGACGCGAACCTGCGCGCCGACACGTCGCTCGAGAAGCTCGCGAAGCTGAAGCCGACGTTCGGGCTCGGCCTGGACACCGAGGCGACGATGACGGCCGGCAACTCCACGCCGCTCACCGACGGCGCGTCGACCGTGCTGCTCGGCTCCGCCGAGTGGGCCGCCGCGCACGACCTCACGCCGCTGGCCGCCGTCGTCGACGCCGAGGCCGCCGCCGTCGACTTCGTCCACGGTGTCGACGGCCTGCTCATGGCCCCCGCCTTCGCGGTCCCCCGGCTGCTCGCGCGCCACGGCCTGACGCTCGACGACCTCGACTACGTCGAGATCCACGAGGCGTTCGCGTCCACCGTGCTCACGACGCTCGCCGCGTGGGAGTCCGAGGAGTTCGGGCGTGAGCGTCTGGGCCTGGACGGTGCGTTCGGCACGGTCGACCCGGCGCGCCTCAACGTGCACGGGTCGTCGCTCGCGGCGGGCCACCCGTTCGCCGCGACGGGCGGGCGCATCATCGCGACCATCGCCAAGGAACTGCACGCGCGCCGCAGCGCGCAGGTCGCCGCGGGCAGCGACGCGCCCGTCCGCGCCCTGGTCTCCATCTGCGCCGCCGGCGGCCTCGGCCTGACGGCCCTCCTCGAAGCCGCCTGACCCCTCCCTCTCCCGCCGAGAGGTCGATCCAGCCCCGAGACGACGCAGGAGTCGCGATGTCCGACCGTTACCTCGAGCTCGTCAACAGCGGGCTCACGCAGAAGCTCGCCAAGCAGCTCGGCCTGCCGCGCCCGGCCGTGCTGCGCCGGTACCGTCCCGGGCAGCCGCTGCTCGACGGCCCCGCGCTCGTGCTGGGCTCCGGTCCCGACGCGGACGCGGTGGCCACGCTGCTGTCGTCCCCCGCGGGAGGCCCGACGCCCACCGGTGACGCGCCCGCCGTGCTCGACGGCTGGGACGTCGAGGTGCACCGCCACCCGTCCCCCGACGCGCGCTACGCCGCCGTGGTCCTCGTCCTCACGGGCGTCGAGCACCCCGACGACCTCACCGCCCCGGTGCTTGTCGCGGCCTCGACCCTCAGGACCCTGCGCCGGGGCGCCCGCGTCGTCACCGTGTCGCGCCCCGCGCTCGACTCCGACGCCCCCGCGGTCGCCGCGGCCCGGCAGGGCGTCGACGGCTTCCTGCGCTCGCTGGCCAAGGAGCTGCGCAACGGCGCGACCGGCAACGGCGTGGTCGTCGCGCAGGACGTGCCGGTCACCGCGCCGAGCGTCGTCGCGGCGCTGCGGTTCTTCCTGTCGGCGCGCTCCGCGTTCGTCGACGGGCAGCTGCTCGAGGTCGACTCCGACGCCGGCGAGCTGCCCCGCGACTGGGAGAAGCCCCTGGCCGGCAAGGTCGCGGTCGTCACCGGCGCCGCCCGCGGCATCGGCGCCGCGATCGCCGACGTCCTGGCGCGCGACGGCGCGACCGTCGTGGCCGTCGACGTCCCCGCCGCCGGCGAGCAGCTCGCACAGGTCGCCAACCGCGTGCGCGGCACGGCCCTGCAGCTCGACGTCACCGCCGCCGACGCGGGCGAGCGGATCCTCGAGCACGCCACGGCGCGGCACGGACGCCTCGACATCGTCGTCCACAACGCCGGCATCACGCGCGACAAGCTGCTCGCCAACATGTCGGACGACAAGTGGGCGTCGGTCCTCGCGGTGAACATCGCGTCGCAGCTGCGCATCAACGAGACCCTGCTGACGTCCGGTGACTTCTCCGACGCGCCGCGCATCGTGTCGCTCGCGTCGACGTCCGGCATCGCGGGCAACCGCGGCCAGACCAACTACGCGACGTCCAAGGGCGGCGTCATCGGCATGGTGCGGGCCACCGCGCCGCTGCTCGCGCCGTTCGGTGGCACCGCCAACGCGGTCGCGCCCGGCTTCATCGAGACCGAGATGACCGCCCGCATCCCCGCCGTGACGCGGCAGCTGGCGCGACGCCTGAACTCGCTGCAGCAGGGCGGGCAGCCGGTCGACGTCGCCGAGGCGATCGCGTTCCTCGCGTCGCCGGCGGCCGGCGGGATCCTGGGACGCACGCTGCGGGTCTGCGGGCAGAACCTGGTGGGCCGGTGACGACGCCGGCGCCGGCGCACCAGGTCGCGCTGCCGCGCGTGCCCGGGCTCGGTGGGCTGTACGGGCGCGGGGCCGTGGCGTCGGCGCGGCTGGCCGTGCGCGGCGGGGTGCGCCCGACGTCACGCGCGCTGCCGGACGTCACGTACGTGGTCGACGACGTGCACGCGGACGCCGACCACCTCACGGCCTACCAGCGCCTGCTGCACGAGCCCGCGACGGACGCGCTGCCCGCCGGGTACGTGCACGTGCTGGGCTTCCCGGTCGCGATGGCGCTCATGGTCCGTCCGGACTTCCCGCTGCCGCTGCTCGGCATGGTGCACCTCGCCAACCGGGTCGAGCAGCGCCGCCCCCTGGCGCTCGGTGACCGGTTGCGGGTGCGCGCGTGGGCGCGGGACCTGCGCCCGCACCGCTCGGGCACGCAGGTCGACCTCGTCACCGAGGTCGCCGAGGGCGGTGACGTCGCGTGGCTCGGCGTCTCGACCTACCTCGCCAAGGGCGTCCGCGTGCCGGACGCGCCGCGCGACGAGTCCCCGCGGCCCGAGTTCACGCCGCCCGTGCGCACCGGGCGCTGGGAGCTGCCGGCCGACGTCGGCCGGCGCTACGCCGCCGTCTCCGGGGACCGCAACCCGATCCACCTGTCCCCCGTGACCGCCCGCGTACTGGGCTTCCCGCGGGCCATCGCGCACGGCATGTACACGGCGTCGCGCGCGCTGGCCGACGTCGGCGCCGCCCGCGGCGACGCGTTCACGTGGTCCGTCGAGTTCGCGGCACCGGTGCTGCTGCCGGCGACCCCGGACGTGCGCGTGGCGCGCGAGGGCGACGGCCACGCGTTCACGGTCTGGCACCCCCGCTCGGGCCGCCTCCACCTCACGGGCGAGGTCACCCCGCTGAACGCCTGACCGGTGCTGGATCGCTCTCTCGCCAGGTGATGAGAGAGCGACCCAGCACCGTGGCGAGAGAGCAGTGCAGCACCCCAGCCCCCCAGCCCACACACACACACACCTCTGCCGCGCCAAGCCGATCCGGTCACCCCACCCTCCACCGCCGACACGTCGATCGAGCCCCGCCGTGTCGGTGGGGCGTGGCAGGCTCGGGCCATGCTGAGCGGCGACGCCTACGACCTCGAGCCGGACGCGGACCTCGACGGCTTCACGTTCCGCGGCCTCGACCTCTCCGGGCGTGACGCCACCCGGGCGCGGTTCCTCGAGTGCGCGGTCGACGACTGCGACCTCGAGGGCGTCACGCTCGACGGCGCCCGGCTCCTCGACACCACGTGGCGGGCCGTGCGGGCCGGCGCGGTCGCGGCCCCGTCGTCGACGTGGCGCGACGTGACCCTGACCGACGTGCGCATCGGCGCACTGTCCGCGTTCGGCTCGACGTGGACGCGCGCGACCGTGACCGGCGGCAAGATCGACTACCTCGACCTGCGCGAGTCCACGGTCGAGGAGCTGCGGCTGGAGGGCGTCACGCTCGGCGACCTCGACCTCAGCCACGCGCGCGTGCGCCGGCTCGTTGTCGTCGACTGCGACGTCCGCCGCCTCGACACCACGGCCGCGCGCCTCGCGGAGTGCGACCTGCGCGGCGCGCGGCTGCGTGCGGTCGAGGGGGTCGGCGGGCTCGGCGGCGCGCGGGTCACGTCCGACCAGCTGCTCGACCTCGCGCCGCTGCTCGCGCGTCACGTCGGGCTCGTCGTCGAGGACTGACGACCTCAGCTCGGCCCGGTCGCCGCGAGCCGCTCCTCGAGCCGGCCGCGGGCGCCGGGCCACTCGTCGGCGAGGATCGAGAAGTACAGCGAGTCCTGCCGCGTGCCGTCGGCCGCGACGCGGTGCCCGCGCAGACGGCCCTCGGGCTGGGCACCGAGCTTGGTGACGGCCGCGATCGAGCGGGCGTTCCGGGCCTCGACGCGGTATGCGACGCGCGCGACGCCCCACGTCCCGAAGGCGTGCGTCATGAGCAGCAGTTTGCACGCCGGGTTCACGTGGGTGCCCCAGACCCGCGGGTCGTAGTACGTGTGCCCGATCTCGAGCCGGCCCATGCGCAGGTCGACGTCGTAGAAGGACGTCGACCCGACGCACTCGCCGTCGGCGAGCACCGCGAACGCGTACCGCGCAGGTGTCGCGAGGGCGGACTCCACGACCTCCCGGACGTCGTCCACGCCGCGCGGGGTGGGCGACGTCATGCCGGCCCACACGCGCTCGTCGACGAACCCCGCGAGCGCGTCCGCGTGCTCGAGCGCGAGCGGGACGAGCCGGACACCATGACCTTCGAGCGTGATCTCGTGCAGCACCCGCGCATCCTCCCCTGCGGCTGTCCGCCCGCGCCTCCTCATTACGGACGGTCACGCCGAGCGCGGCACACGATCACCGAGCGCGGCACCAACGAGTACCGCGCTCGACGAACGGGTACCGCGCTCGACGGGCGGGCGGCGCGCGCCTCGGCCCGAGCGGCGTCAGTCGTCGAGGGCCGGGCCGCAGGCCGCGGCCGCCGTGGCCGCGAGGTGGTCCAGGCCCTCGACCTCGATCAGCGGGCGCGTGTCGTCCACGACGGACCAGCAGCCGTCGACGACCTCGTACTCCGCCTGCGCGCCGCGGCGCAGCAACGTGGCCAGCGCGTCGACGAGGCGGTCGACGTGCTCGGACGTGGTCCCGACGCCGACCGACGCGCGCACCGCGCCGTGCGTCGCACCGAGGTGCGCGAGCAGCGGGTGCGCGCAGAACCGGCCGTCGCGCACGCCGATGCCGTGCTCGGCGGACAGGTACGCCGCGACGAGCCCGGGGTTGAGGTCGGCGACGGTGAACGTCACGACCCCGACCGGGTCGGCCGAGTCCGGCCAGATGCGCGCGACCTCGACACCCTCGATCGCGGACAGGCCGGACACCAGCCGCTCGCGCAGCGCCTGCTCGTGGGCCTCGAGGGCACCGGCCGGCAGTGCCGCGAGGGTGTCGCACGCCTGCGCGAGGGCGATCGCGCCGAGGACGTTGGGCGAGCCGGCCTCGTGGCGTGCCGGTGCGGGCTGCCACACGGTCCGGTCCGTGCGCACGTCGCGCACCGCACCTCCCCCTGCGAGGTACGGCGTGCCGGTGTCCAGCCAGTCGCGGCGACCCACGAGCGCACCCGCGCCGAACGGCGCGTACGTCTTGTGGCCCGAGAACGCGACGTAGTCGACGTCCGAGTCCGCGAGCGAGAACCCGCGGTGCGGCACGAGCTGCGCGCCGTCGACGGCCACGCGCGTGCCCGCCGCGTGCGCGATCTCGACGACGCGATCGAGCGGCAGCGCCTCACCGGTGACGTTGGACGCGCCCGTGAGCGCGACCAGTGCGTACGGCCGGCGGGCGAGCTCGGCGCGCAGGGCGCCGAGGGTCGCGACCACCGTCGGTTCGAGCGGCAGGATCGTCGCGGCGCGACCGGTGCCCGCGTGCGCACCGCCGCTGCGCTGCACCCAGGGCAGCAGGTTGGCGTGGTGCTCGACGTCCAGCACGAGGACCCGGCCGCCGGCAGGCACGACGCCCGCGAGCAGGTTCAGCGAGTCCGTGGTGTTGCGCGTGATGACCGCGACGTCGTCCTCACGTGCGCCGACGAACCGGGCGATCGCCTCGCGCGACGCCTCGTACAGGGCCGTGGAGACCTGCGACAGGTAGCCCGCACCGCGATGCACCGAGGCGTACAGCGGGAGCACCTCGGTGAGGCGCCCGGCGACGGCCTCGAGCGCCGGCGCGCTCGCCGCGCAGTCGAGGTTGGCGTACGTGCGGCTCGTGCCGTCGACCAGCGGGACGGTGGTGTCCGCGCCGACGACGGGGAGCAACGGGGCCGCGCCCGCAGGGGCCACGGGGGCCGAGGTCGCGGTGCCCGAGACCTCGTCGGCACAGGCGAACAGCTCGGTGATCGTGGTCATGGTGCTCCTCCGGTACGGTCCACCGGACCCCGGGGGGCCCGCGCTTGCCGGCACCGAGCGGTGCGCGACCAGGTCGTCACCCGGGGCACCCCACCGCGGAGGAGGGTTGCCGGCCAGCGAGCCGGGGCTGAGACGCTGGCACTCATGACCTGCGACGAGGATCGCGGCGGTCGCCCGGACGTGTCAACGCCGGGGCGAGGTTCCTCCCAGCATCCGAGACGCCGTGTCTCACCGGACCGCCGTGACCGCGGCCTTCCGGATCGGTGCGCCAGGCGTATGCTTTTCTGCATGCGCACCACCCTGCACCTCCCCGACGAGCTCTACCGCGAGGTCAAGGCGGCGGCCGCGCGATCCGGACGCACCGTGACGTCCGTGGTCGAGGACGCGTTGCGCGCCGAGCTCGAGCGGTTCCGCGCGACGGCCGAGCGGCCACCCTTCCGCATCGACGCGGTCGGCAGCGGCGGGCTGCTGCCCGGGGTCGACCTCGACGACTCCGCGGCACTGCTCGACGTCCTGGAGGGCCGGTGATCCTGCCGGACGTCAACGTGCTGGTGGGCGCCCTGCGTGCCGACTCGCCCCGGCACGACGCGCTGCGCCGGTGGCTCGAGGCCGCCGTCGACGCCCCCGAGCCGCTCGGGCTGACCGACGCGGTGCTCGGCGGCACCGTCCGCGTCCTCACGCACCCCCGCGTGTTCGCCCGTCCGACGCCGCTGCGTACGGCGCTCGACCTCGTGGGGGACCTGCGGGCGCACCCCGGCACGGTCCGCGTCGCCCCCGGCGACAGGCACTGGGAGATCGTCGCCGACCTGTGCCGGGCCGCGGACGCCCGCGGCAACCTCGTCGCGGACGCGCAGCACGCCGCCGTGGCGGTCGAGCACGGGGCGACCTGGGTGTCGCAGGACCGTGACTTCGCGCGGTTCCCCGGCCTGCGGTGGCAGGTGGCCGTCGAGGACTGAAGCGGTCGGGCGTCAGCCCCGCGGCGGGCGCGGCAGGTCGTGCAGCATGACGACGCTGCGGTACGACTTGCCCGGCCACTGCACCGTGTCCGCGTCGACGAAGCCCCAGCGTCGGTACATGCTCCGCAGCGCGGCGGCAGGCACCGCGGTGTCCAGTCCCACCGACCGCATGCCGCGCTCGAGGGCCCACCCGCGCACGGCTCCCCACAGGGCCGTCGCCAGGCCCTGCCCGCGAGCGTCGGGGTGCACCGCGAGCTGGTTGAGCCACACCCGGTCCGGCTCGAGCGCCAGGCTCGTCAGCGACCTGATCCCGCGCCCCGGCGGGCTCGAGGCGGTGACGGTGCCCACGAGGCGCTCGCCCGCGTCGACCAGCACCCAGGACGCCCCCACCCCGAGGCTGCGGCTCGCGGTCGTCGCCTCGTCCTGCGTCGCGCCCGTGAAGTTGAGCCCTGCCGCCGCCAGGTCGGCGTAGGCGGCGTGCAGCAGACGCGTGAGAGCCGGCACGTCCAGCGGGGTCACGGGTCGCAGCACGAGGCCGTCGGGGGCGTCCATCGCGCACCACCCTGGCACGTCGCGACGTCCGGCCGCACGGCGCTGTCACCGATCTGAGACACCCTGCCGCACCACGACGCACCTGGCGTAGCATCGCGGCGACCATCCAGAGCGGCCGAGAGATCTGGCTCGACGACGCCGCAGCAACCCGCACGGGAGACCGTGGCCGAGGGTGCTACCGCCAGAGACGATGGGAGGACCGATGAGCGTGCAGCCGCGTCCCGCCCCCGGTTATGCCGGGGACATCACGCCGACGGAGGCGTGGGACCTGCTCCGCGAGCACGACGAGGCCGTGCTCGTCGACGTGCGCACCGACGCCGAGTGGCGCTACGTCGGGGTGCCCGACCTGCGTGAGCTCGGGCGCCAGGCGGCGCTCGTCGAGTGGGTCTCGTACCCGTCCGGGCAGCCGAACCCGCGGTTCGTCGACCAGGTGGCAGCGACGGGCGTGACGCCCGGCGACGGCCGCCCCCTCGTCTTCCTCTGCCGCTCCGGCCAGCGGTCGATCGGCGCCGCGCAGGCGGCCACGGCCGCGGGCTACGGTCCCGCGTACAACGTGCTCGACGGGTTCGAGGGCGCGACGGGCCCCGACGGCCACCGCGGCCACACCGGCTGGCGCGCCGAGGGACTGCCCTGGGTGCAGCCGTGAGCACCGTCCTGCCCCCCGGCCCCGGGGACTGGGACGACCACCGCCTCGACCGCGCCGAGCTGCGCCCCGACACCCTCGCGGTGCGCGGCGGCCTCGTGCGCACGCCGTTCGGCGAGATGTCCGAGGCCCTGTTCCTCACGCAGGGGTACACGTACGCCACCGCCGCGCAGGCCGAGGCCGGGTTCGCGGGCGAGGTCGACCGGTTCCTGTACTCGCGGTACGGCAACCCGACCGTCACGACGTTCGAGGAGCGGTTGCGCCTGCTCGAGGGCGCCGAGGCCTGCTTCGCGACGGCGACCGGCATGTCCGCCGTCTTCACCGCCCTCGCCGCGCTCGTGCGGTCAGGGTCGCGCGTCGTCGCCGCGCGGGCGCTGTTCGGCTCGACCGTCGTGATCCTCGACGAGATCCTCGCGTCGTGGGGCGTGCGTACCGACTACGTCGACGGCCACGTGCCCGAGCAGTGGGAGCAGGCGCTCGCGACGCCCGCCGACGTGGTCTTCTTCGAGACCCCGTCCAACCCGATGCAGGACCTCGTCGACATCGCGGCGGTCAGCCGGCTCGCGCACGCCGCCGGGGCCACGGTCGTCGTCGACAACGTCTTCGCCACGCCCGTCTTCTCCCGCCCGCTCGACCACGGCGCCGACGTCGTCGTGTACTCCGCGACCAAGCACATCGACGGTCAGGGGCGCGTGCTGGGCGGCGCGATCCTCGGCTCCGCGGAGTACGTGCGCGGCCCTGTGCAGACGCTCCTCCGCCACACCGGCCCGTCGCTGTCACCGTTCAACGCGTGGGTGCTGCTCAAGGGACTGGAGACGCTGTCCTTGCGCGTGCGGCACCAGGCCGGCTCGGCGCTGGAGCTCGCACGCTGGCTCGAGGAGCAGCCGGGAGTCGCACGCGTGCGCTACCCGTTCCTCGCGTCGCACCCGCAGCACGACCTGGCGCGCGCGCAGCAGACGGGCGGCGGCACGGTCGTGACGTTCGACCTCGACGTGCCCGCCGACGCGACGCCCGACGTGGCGAAGAAGGCGACGTTCGGCGTGCTGGACGCGTTGCGGGTGGTCGACATCTCCAACAACCTCGGGGACACCAAGTCGATCGTCACGCACCCCGCGACGACGACGCACCGCCGGCTCGGCCCGGCGGGACGTGCCGCGGTCGGCATCGCCGAGACGACGGTGCGCCTGTCGGTCGGGCTGGAGGACGTCGAGGACCTGCGCGACGACCTCGCGCAGGCGCTCGGCACGCTGGGCGGCTGACGGCGCCGCTCGACGCCCGCATCTCACGGCACGCTGTCGCACGACGGCGCCGGTCGACCTCACGGTCGACCGGCGCCGTCGTGCACCTCGGTGTCAGCCCTCGGCGGCGTCGCCCTCGGGGGCCTCGCCCGCGGGGACCTCGGACGCGGCGAGGCCGACGGCGGCGACCGACTCCGCGGCGGCCACGACGTTGACGTCGACAGCACCGCCCGGCAGCTCGAACGGGTCGCTGTCCGCGATCGTCGCGCCACCCTGGAAGACCGGCACGCACGCCGCCTGGTACGACGTGAGGTCCTGGCCGCCCGCGCTCACCGTGATGGTCAGCGGCGCGCCGTCCGACGACGTGCACGCGACGCGCACCACGTGCGTGCCGGCCGGCGCCTCCTCGACCTTGACCGACTCGGGCGCGTCGGGCGAGATCTCGGCGGAGAGCACGAAGACGGCGTCGCCGGACGACTCCAGCGCCGCTCTCTGGTCGTCGGCGGACGGCAGCTCGGTGCCGCCGCGCCCGGGGATCGTGGGCGCCGAGTCGAGCGTGTCGCCGTCGCTGCCGCTGGAGCACGCCGCGAGCACGAGCACGAGGAGGGAGAGGGGGGCCGCTGCGAGACGTCGTCGGGATCGCATGGCCCGGACGGTAGCGCAGCAACCTGTGCAACCGGCACCCATGTCCACCAGAGGGACGAACCGGGACGATCCCGCACGGGACCGGCACCCCCCGGGGTCGGCTCACCCGGTCGGGTGAGAGGCTGACGGCATGCGCTTCCGCTTCCTCGGCAACTCCGGCCTCAAGATCTCCGAGCTCACCTACGGCAACTGGCTGACCCACGGCTCGCAGGTGGAGAACGACACCGCGACCGCGTGCGTGCGCGCGGCGCTCGACGTCGGCATCACGACCTTCGACACGGCCGACGTGTACGCCAACACGGTGGCCGAGTCCGTCCTGGGCGACGCCCTGGCCGGTGAGCGGCGCGAGTCGCTCGAGATCCTCACCAAGGTCTACTGGCCGACGGGGCCGAAGGGCCCCAACGACACCGGCCTGTCCCGCAAGCACGTCCGCGAGTCGATCGACGGCTCGCTGCGGCGCCTGCGCACCGACTACGTCGACCTGTACCAGGCGCACCGCTACGACCACGAGACGCCGCTCGAGGAGACGATGCAGGCGTTCGCCGACGTCGTCCGTCAGGGCAAGGCCCTGTACATCGGCGTCAGCGAGTGGACCGCCGACCAGATCCGCGCCGGGCACGCGCTCGCCAAGGAGCTGGGGTTCCAGCTCGTCTCGAACCAGCCGCAGTACTCGATGCTGTGGCGCGTCATCGAGGCGGAGGTCGTGCCGGCCTCGCGCGAGCTCGGTGTCTCGCAGATCGTGTGGTCCCCCATCGCCCAGGGTGTGCTGACGGGCAAGTACCGGCCCGGCGCCGAGCTGCCCGCGGGCTCGCGCGCCACGGACGAGAAGGGCGGGGCGAGCATGATCAGGTCGTTCCTGCGCGACGACGTCCTCGGACGCGTGCAGGACCTGCGGCCGGTCGCGGACGAGCTGGGCCTGACGATGGCGCAGCTCGCGATCGCGTGGGTGCTGGCCAACGACAACGTGGCCGCCGCGATCATCGGCGCGTCCCGCCCCGAGCAGGTGCACGACAACGCGAAGGCCGGCGGTGTCGAGCTGCCCGCCGAGGTGCTCGCGCGCATCGACGAGGTCCTCGGCGACGTCGTCGTCACCGACCCGGCCGAGACGGCGAAGGCCTCGCCGCCGCAGCGACTGGTCTGACGCGCGCCCGCCACGCACCGCGGCTCCCGTCCCACCCGGGACGGGAGCCGCGGTCGTCCGGCGGCAGCGCGGGCGTCAGAGGTCGACGGCCGCGTTCTCGCCGCCGTCGTAGGCCTGCCCCGTCACCTTGGCCTTGACGAAGCTGAGCGCCGTGGCGAGCCGGCCACCGGGGCTGTCCCAGTACTCGGCGCTCTGCGCGCGCAGCCGGATCAGCGCGAGGTCGGGCGTCGACGGCCCCTCCGGGAACCACGCCTCGGCGACCGGCCCCCACAGCTCGTTGATCTTGGCCCGGTCCTGCACGACCTCCGCCGTGCCGGCGACCGACAGCCACGACGACGACCCGGCGAACGCCGCGTTCGCCGCGCTGTGCGCCCGGATCTCCGCCGCCTTGTGACTGGTCAGCGACGTGAAGAACCACAGGTCCCCGTCGAAGTCGACGTCCTGCACTCCCATGGGCCGGCTGACGAGCGCACCGTCGGCGTCGATGGTCGTGAGCATCGCCAGGTGGTGCTCCTTGAGCAGGTCACGCACCTTCGCGACGGCCTCCGCGCGCCCCGGGTCGTCCTGCTCCTGCCACGTCTCGCTCGTCATCGTCGCTCCGTCCGTCGGCGCGGACGTCGTCGCCCGCTCGGCCACCCTAGGGACGGGTCCGGGTGAGCGCACCCGGGGCACGGTGCCAGGCCGGTGCCGTCCGGTCGACGCGGTCCGGACGAGCATCGGAGGCTCAGCCGACGAGCGCCGTGGCGTGGCGCCGGGACTCCCCGACGAGCGCGAGGGCCACCGTGTCCACACCGGTGCTCTCGGCGAGCGCGCGGGCGTCGGCGGCGAGCCGGGCCGGCGTGCCGACGAGCCACGTCGCCGACGGCGACCACGTCAACGCGGCGAACGCCTCCGCGTAGGCGACGGCCTGGCGGCGGCGGGCCGCGTCTGCGTCGTCGGCGGCCACGACCGCCTCGACCTCGAGGACCAGCCGCACCTCGTGGCGGTCCCGCCCGACGGCACGCACCTCGTCCTCCAGGACGGTGACGAGCGCACGGACGGCGGCCACGGTCGGCAGCGCCGCGGAGTGCACGATGCGGACGACGTCCGCGCGGGCGGCCGCGAGCGCGAGCGTGGTGGTGTCGAGCGCGTCGGCGTCGAGCAGGAACTCGACGTCCGCGCGCGACGCGTGACCGGCGATCTCGACGCGCGGGACGTCGGGGCGGGCGGTGGACGGGCGTCGGGCGGGGGTCGCGCGGACGTGCGCGAGAACGGGCTGGGCCACGGGGGATGTCCTCGGGTCGAACTCGGGTGCGCAGCGAGGGCGGAGCCGCAGGCGCGCGGGGTCGCTAGGTCAGCGACAACACACCCGGGCCGAGAACATGCGCACACCGTACCCGCCCCACCCCGCCCCCCACCACCCCCTCACCCACCGCACCTCCCTCCGCGAGAGGTCGATCCGGTCGTTAGACGAGGAGCTCGCGCAGGCGCCAGGCGTTGCGCACGGCGTTGCCGTCGCCGTCGTTGTTGAAGTACGCGACGACGTCGTGCCCGCCGCCCTCCCACTCGCGGACACGGTCCGCCCACCAGCGCAGGTCGTCGTCGGAGTACGAGCCCGCGTAGAGGTGGTCGTGGTCCGGGCCGTGCAGCCGGACGTAGACGAGGCGCGACGTCGCGCGCAGCACGCACGGGATGTCCGCGCCGGACACGACGCAGTACGCGGCGCCGTGCCGCGCGAGCAGGTCGAACACCGCGTCCGTCTGCCACGAGGGGTGCCGCAGCTCGACGGCCACCTGGACCCACGGCGGGAGCGTCCCGAGGAACCAGTCGAGCCGCGCGTCGTCCCGCTCGGCGTCGGGGCGCAGCTGCACCAGCAGCGCCTCCCGGTGGTCGCGCAGCTCGTGCCAGCACCGCGCGATGCGCTCCGACCACACCTCCGGCGCGTACAGCCGGCGCGCGTGGGTCAGGCCCCGCGGCGCCTTGACGGACATCGTGAACCCGCCCGGCAGCCGGCGGTTCCACGACGCGAACGCCGGCTCACGGGGCCAGCGGTAGAAGCTCGCGTTGAGCTCGACGGTGTCGAACGCCTCGACGTACCGCGCGAGCCGCTCGCGGGCGGGCAGACCCGGGCGGTACAGCACGCCGTCCCAGTGGTCGTACGACCACCCCGACGTGCCGATGCGCACGGTCATCGGCCTGCGGCGCCGACCGGCCCGACGGTCGTCACAGGTCCCTCGCGAACCACAGCGAGACCGGCAGGCCCTGCCACGTCCCGGGCGGCGGCGCGACGGCGCGGTAGCCGAGGTCCAGGTAGAGCGTGATCGCGGCCGGCTGCCGGATGCCGGTGTCGAGCACGATCCGCCGGGCGCCGTCGGCGCGGGCTGCGTCCTCGACGCACGCGACGAGCCGGCGCGCCAGCCCGCTCCCGCGCACGTCGGGTGCGACGTAGAGCCGCTTCAGCTCGGCCACGTCGTCGCCCCACTCGACCGCGCGGCGGTGCGTCGCGCACGCGACGGGCACGCGGTCGCGGCGGGCGAGGAACGTCGTCGCTGCGGTCCGTCCCTGCGCCGCGTCGAGCCGTTCGAACCCGTCGGGCCGGTCGAACGCCATCTCGGGGTACAGCGGCGTGAGCTCGTCGACCATGGCGCGGCGCAACGCGTACGCGTCGGGGTGCACCCAGGCCACCTCCTCGACGACGACGTCGGGCGACCCGCTCGACGTCGACGGCCGCGCGTCGCTCGAGGACACGGCGGGCCGTCGCCGCGGCCCGCGCGTCGCCTCACCCACGCCCAGCCGCTTGGCGAAGCAGCGCGAGTCGACGACGCCCGCGTACTCGCCGAAGTTGTCGATCGGCGCGTACCCCGACGCGAGGTACAGCCCGATCGCCTCGGGCTGCAGGACGCCGGTCTCGAGGACGAGCCGGTCGAGCCCGTACGCGGGCGCCGCCGCCTCGAGCTCCGCGAGCACCCGCCGGGACAGGCCGCGCCCTCGGTGCGAGGGGCGCACGTACATGCGCTTGAGCTCACCCGTGCCGGGGCCGAGCTCGTCCTGCGCGTCCCGCAGCGCCCCGCACGCCACGGCCTGGCCGGAGACGCGCAGGAGCACCATCGCGACGATCGACCGGCCCGTCATGGCGTGACCGATGTCGTCGTCGCCGTACCGGTCCCGCAGCTCCGCCTGCTGGGCGGTGCGCAGCACCGCCGCGTCGGCGTCGCCCCACGTGACGTGCTCGACGAGCACGTCGGACGTCGTCACGCGCGTCAGGAGACCAGGGCCTGCAGGACAGACGTGAAGAACCGCAGCCCGTCGGTGCCCGACCGCGGACCGGCGGGCCCGTCGGGGCCGAAGCCGGCCTCGACCGCGTGCTCCGGGTGCGGCATGAGCCCCACGACGTTGCCCGCGGCGTTGCTGATGCCGGCGATGTCGCGCCGCGAGCCGTTGGGGTTGCCGTCCTGGTAGCGGAAGACGACGCGCCCCTCGCCCTCGAGCTCGTCGAGCGTGCGCTCGTCGGCGACGTACTGGCCGTCCTGGTTCTTCAGCGGGATCGTGATCCGCTCGCCCGGTGCGTACGCGCGCGTCCACGCCGTGTCGGCGTTCTCGACGGACAGCACCTGCTCGCGGCAGACGAAGTGCAGGTGGTCGTTCTTGATCATCGACCCGGGCAGCAGGTGCGCCTCGGTGAGGACCTGGAAGCCGTTGCAGATGCCGAGCACGGGCAGGCCCTTGCCGGCGGCGTCGACGATCTCGCCCATGACGGGCGCGAACCGGCTGATCGCGCCGGCGCGCAGGTAGTCGCCGTAGGAGAACCCACCGGGCAGCACGACCGCGTCGACGCCCTTGAGGTCGGCGTCCGCGTGCCACAGGGCGACGGGCTCGCCGCCGGCCAGGCGCACGGCGCGCGCGGCGTCCCGGTCGTCGAGCGTGCCGGGGAACGTGACGACGCCGATGCGACCCATCAGGCCAGGCCCTGCGACGCGACGGTGGCGGCGGCGTCCGCCTCGATGTCGGCGACGCGCACCACGTCCTCGATCACCGGGTTGGACAGGACCTGCTCGGCGGCGGCCGCGGCGGCCTCGAGGACCTCCGGCGTCACCGGACCGTCGACCTCGAGCTCGAACCGCTTGCCCTGGCGGACCGCGGTGAACTGGCCGAAGCCGAGGCGCGGCAGCGCGTTCGCGACGGCCTTGCCCTGCGGGTCGAGGATCTCGGGCTTCGGCATGACGTCGACGACGACTCGTCCCACGGGGGTGCTCCTGTGTTTCGCGACGGAGGGGTTCGCCCCGATCCTACGGCGCCCGCCGGCCACGCCTGCCGGCCATCCCACCCAGCGGTCCCGCCACCGGCGCGTCGCCCTGTCGAACAAGGCCTTGTGCCGGTCACGAGGGCCCATCAGCGGCAGAAGGCCTTGCTCGGCGGCGGGGTGGGCGAAAGACGGAGGGGGGCGGGCCTGGGTCAGAGGGTCGTGTGGGTCACGGTGCCGGCGACGAGGGTGGCGGCGACACGGGTGGCCCGGAGCCCGCCCGGCGTCGCGGCGAGCGTCGTCGGGTCGTCCTCGAGCACCACCAGGTCCGCCGGGTCGCCCACGCGCAGCCCCAGGGGGCGACCGTCGACGGACGACGCGAGCGCGGTGCGCACGTCGAGCCGCTGCTCGGGGTGCCACGGCGGGCGCTCGTCGGCCGTCCGCCACACGGCGGCGTCGATCGCGAGCCACGGGTCGAGCGGCGCGACGGGCGCGTCCGACCCGAGAGCGAGCGTCACGCCGGCCGCGTGGAGGTCCGCCAGCGGGAACGCGCGGTGGGTGCGCCCCGCCCAGTGCCGGTCGGCGACGTCCCGGTCGTCGGGTGCGTGCGCGGGCTGCACGCTCGCGACGACGCCGAGCTCGGCGAACCGCGTGACGTCGGCGGGCGTCAGGAGCTGAGCGTGCTCCACCGACCCCTGTGCGCCGGTCGTCGCGAAGGCGTCGAGGACGAGGGCGTTCGCGGCGTCGCCGATCGCGTGGACCGCCGCTCGCAGGCCGTGCGCCCCGGCGTGCCGCAGCAGCGGGACGAGCTCGTCGGGGGGCACGTTGAGCACACCGTGCGCGAGGTCGCCCTCGACGCCCGGGTACGGGTCGTGGCACCACGCGGTGCGGGTGTTCAGCGACCCGTCGACGATGACCTTGAGCGGGCCCTGCGTGACGCGCGGCCCGGCGACCCGGTCCCCGGTGTGCAGGTCCTCGCCGACGACGCGGTCGAGGTACGCGGGCCACACGCCGGCTCGCACGCGCACAGGCGGGTCCCCCGCCGCGGCTCGTCGGCGCCACACCGCGACGTTGTCGGCGATCTCCAGGTCGACGACGCCCACCACGCCCCGCGCGGCCGCCGCCCGCAGCGCGTCCGCGACCAGCGCGTCCTGCTCGGCGTCGGGCACGTGGTCGAGCGCACCCATGAGCGGCATCCACTCGGTCTCGCGCAGCACGCCCGTGGGGTGCTGCGCGACGCCGAGCAGCCGGATCCCGGCCGTCGACGCCCAGGCGCAGTGCAGGTCCCCGGAGACCAGGACGACCGGCACGTCGCCCGCGACCGCGTCGAGCAACGCCGCCGACGGCGCGTCGGGCCACGTCCCGTCGCGGAACCCCAGGCCGACGAGCGGGCGACCGGGCGCCGGCGGCGAGGTACGCAGCCGCTCGGCGACGAGTGCGACGGCCTGCGCCGCCGACTCCGCGCCCGACACGTCGAGCCGCCCGCGCGCCAGCGCCCACTGCGTGAGGTGCGTGTGCTGGTCCCACAGACCGGGCAGCAGCAGGCGGCCGTCGAGATCGACGACGTCGCCCACGCCCGCGGCGGCCACGCCGAGCGACGCGATGCGCCCGTCGCGCAGCACGACGTCGACCGGGGCGTCCTGCCCGAGCAGGCGCGCACGGCGCAGGACGAGGGGGCGCGAGACGTCCACCGGACCTCCGAGAGATGGCACCTGCCCGGACCCTACGCCGCCGAATCCCGGCAGCCGTCCCGGCACGTGGGACGAGTCGCCCGCGAGACCGGGCTCAGATGGCGCATCACGACCCGTGCACCGCCTCAGCCCGGTCTCGCGAGGCGCGCGTCCCGGCAGGTGGACGGCGTCGTCAGGCGCCGAGGTCGACGTCCTCCGCTGACCCGAGCTCGCGCCACGCCACCTGCTGCGCCGTCGTCGCCGCGAGCACGTCGGCGGCCGGCAGCGGGCCCAGGTCGAGACCGGTGAGGTCGGCGACATCGGCCACCGGCACCTGGAACGTGCGGAACGGCCCGAGCGGCGGCGGGTCGCCCGCCTCGGCGGCCGCGTGCGTGCGCGCGGCGAGCTCGGTGGCGTGCAGCAGCGGCGTCTGGTCGAGCACGAACGCCGCGGCGGCCAGCCGCCTGCCCCCGTCGAGCGCCCAGGCCGCGACCTTCCAGAACCGGCGCGGGACCGCGATGCCCCGGTAGACCGGGTCGTCGCCCGCGAGCACCGGCCCCGTCAGCACCGACAGCCGCAGGCGCTGCGCGTGCGCGTGCTCCAGGACGTGGTCCTCGAGGCCGAGCCACAGCTCCTTGCTCTGGTTGAAGCCACTCGCCTGCGGCGCCGCGTTGGGGTACGCGAAGGTCTCGCGGTTGGCCTGCGCCGCGACGCCCGGCTCGCCCCACACCGGGTCGCGACGACGTACCAGGTGCCCGCGGTCGAGGTCGTTGCGTGCGTACAGCTCGTTGCCGGCCTGCTCACCGGCGGGTACGCGCGGGTCGAGGTACCAGTCGTCGCCGCGTGGCACGTCGAGCAGCGCGACGCCGTCGATGTTGACCGCGGTCGCGGCCGCGAGCCGGCGCACCGGGTCGAGGAGCACCGTGAAGTGCGTCGACGGCAGCTCGCGCACCTCCTGCGCCGGCACGGGCAGCGGGACCTCCGGCCCCAGGAATGTCGCGTCGTACCCCATGTGCCCACCCCCACGCCTGCGCTACCGGACGCCCCTCACGCTACCCAGGTCCACGCGTCCAGGATGCGGGACCAGCAGCCCGCGAGACCGGGCCGAGGTGGCGCATGACGGTCGTCACGCGCAGCAAGCCTGGTCTCGCGGGTGCGTCGTCCCAGGGTGTGGGACGACGCCCGTGGTGGGGGCAGGACCGACGTCTCGCGGCCGGGAGGTGAGACGCGGGCCAGGAGGCGGGTGTCAGAGGGCGAGGGGGCGGCCCGTCAGCCGCTCGTAGGCCTCGAGGTAGCGGGCGCGGGTGCGTTCGACGACGTCGTCCGGGAGAGCCGGCGGCGGGGCGTCCGACGCGCGGTCCCACCCCGACGCGTCCGACGTCAGCCAGTCGCGGACGAACTGCTTGTCGAAGCTCGGCTGCGCGTGGCCCGGCTCCCAGGCGTCGGCGGGCCAGAAGCGTGACGAGTCGGGGGTCAGCACCTCGTCGCCGAGCGTCACGGCACCCGTCACGGGGTCGGTGCCGAACTCGAGCTTGGTGTCCGCCAGGACCACACCGCGCTCGCGCGCGACACCCTCGGCCCGCGCGTAGACGGCGAGCGTGAGGTCGCGCAGCGTCTCGGCCGTCTCGGGTCCCACGGTGTCGACGACGACCGAGAAGCGGACGTTCTCGTCGTGGTCGCCGAGCTCGGCCTTGGTCGCCGGCGTGAAGATCGGCTCCGGCAGGCGCGAGCCGTCGACGAGCCCGGTGGGCAGCGCGATGCCGGTGACCTCGCCGTTCTCGCGGTACTCCGCCAGCCCGGACCCGGTGAGGTAGCCGCGCGCGACGCACTCGACCGGGAACATGTCGAGGCGGCGGCACACCATCGCGCGCCCCGCGACCGCCTCGGGAACGTCCGTCGAGACGACGTGGTTCGGCACGAGGTCGGTGAGCTGCTCGAACCACCACAGGCTGAGCTGCGTCAGCACGACGCCCTTGCCGGGGATGCCCGGGGACAGCACGTGGTCGTACGCGGACACCCGGTCCGACGCGACGACGAGCACGACGTCACCGTGCCGCTGACGCAGCGCGACACCCTCGGGGGACGCGTCCGGCTCGTACAGGTCGCGGACCTTGCCGGAGTAGACGTGCCGCCAGCCCGGCAGGTGACCGTGGACCGCGGGGCCGGAGGTGGTGGGTGCGGGGGGCGCGTCGCTCACCTCCACAGTCTGACGCGTCCGGCACCTACGGTGGGCGGACCGACCAGGGAGCGAACATGGACGACGCCGTCACCCCCGCCCGTCTGCAGGCCTTCCTGCAGGACTTCCGGGTCCTGTCCGAGGCCGCGCACAGCGCGCACGCGCAGCGCGCCGCGGGAGCGCCGCCGCTGGTGCCCCTCGTGGCGGAGCACCTGGGCAGCGATCCCCGGACCTTCCCCGTCCACACGCTGGAGCTGCCGGTCCTGCGGCGCGTCGACGTGGACGTGGCCGTGGCGGCCGTCGTCGGCGAGGACCCCGACGCACGGCTCGTCGGCGTGGGCGGCGGCGAGCAGCGCAGCCACATGTCGCTCTCGGAGATCCTCCAGCACGCCGCGGAGTGGCAGCAGTTCCCCGTCGGCCCCGTGGACTACCACCGTGCCGCGACCGGACCCGGCACGTCGCGCCAGACCGTCGCGTTCGGCCTGCACCTGTGGTCCGTCGCGGGCGTCCCGGTCGCGCTCCTGCAGCGGCGTGCCTCCATGCGGCACAACGGCTCCCCGGTGCTCGAGGTCGTCTGCCCGTCGGACGAGGTCGCGGGCGACGTGCTCACCCGCGTCCGCGCCGAGATGGACGCGCGCTCGACGCTGCGCGGCCAGGTCGTGACGTTCTCGGGCTCGCCGTTCGACCCGGGCGAGGCCGGTGTCGTCCACGTCCCGCGCCCGGTGGTCCCCCGCGAGGACGTCGTGCTGCCGGCCGGGACCCTGGAGCGCATCGAGCGCCAGGTCCTGGGCGTGGCCCGCCACCGCGACGCGTTGCGCGCCGCCGGGCAGCACCTCAAGCGCGGCGTGCTGCTCTACGGGCCGCCGGGCACGGGCAAGACCCACACGGTGCGGCACCTCGTGGGCGAGAGCCCGGGCGTCACGGTGATCCTGCTGTCGGGCCAGGCCCTGCAGCTCGTGACGGTCGCGACCGAGACCGCCCGGGCGCTGCAGCCGGCGATGGTCGTGCTGGAGGACTGCGACCTCGTCGCCGAGGAGCGCTCGATGCACGGCAGCTCGCCGGTGCTGTTCGAGGTGCTCGACGCTCTCGACGGCCTGGCGTCCGACGCGGACGTCACGTTCCTGCTCACGACGAACCGCGCGGACGTGCTCGAGCCGGCGCTCGCCCAGCGTCCCGGGCGCGTGGACCTCGCCGTCGAGGTGCCGCTCCCGGACGCGGCGGGTCGCCGACGGCTGTTCCGGCTGTACGCGGCCGACCAGCCCTTCGGCGACGCCGCGCTCGACGCGGCCGCCGACGCGACGGACGGCATGACCGCGTCGTTCGTGAAGGAGGCGATCCGCCGGGCCGTGCTGCTCGCCGCCGAGGCGGGCCACCCGGTCGGGGACGACGACCTGATCGACGCCGTGCGGGAGATGACGGGCGACTCGGAGCGGATCACGCGGTCGCTGCTCGGTGTGAGCAGCGACCGGCCCGACTGACCGCCGTCAGACCTCGCTCGCCGCGAGCGCGATGTCGGTGCGGTGGTGCGAGCCAGCGAGGTTGACCTGGTCGACCGCGACGTACGCCGCGCGGCGCGCGTCGGCGAGCGTCTCGCCCACCCCGACCACGGACAGCACGCGCCCGCCGTCGGAGACGAGCAGGGGGTCGTTCAGCGGGTTCTCGGGGTTCTCGGGGTCGTCGGCGGTCGTGCGGACCGCGGTGCCGGCGTGCAGCACGTGGACGCCCGGCACGGTGTCGGCCGCGTCGAGGCCCGTGAGCGGGTCGCCGGTGCGGACCTCCCCGGGGTAGCCGTGGGATGCCACGACGACCGTGACGGCGGCGTCCGCACGCCAGTGCAGCGGCTCGAGCTCCGCGAGGCGGCCCTCGGCGGCGGCGAGGAGCACACCGGCCAGCGGGGTGCCGAGCCGCGCGAGCACGACCTGCGTCTCCGGGTCGCCGAAGCGCGCGTTGAACTCGACGACCCGAACGCCGCGGCTCGTCAGCGCCAGGCCGCAGTACAGGACGCCGACGAACGGCGTGCCGCGCCGCGCCATCTCGGCGACGGTGGGACGGGCGACGGTCTCCACGACCTCGTCGACGAGGCCCTCGGGCGCCCACGGCAGCGGCGAGTAGGCGCCCATGCCACCGGTGTTGGGGCCCTCGTCGCCGTCGAGCGCGCGCTTGAAGTCCTGCGCGGGCACGAGCGGCACGACGTCGGTGCCGTCGCACAGCACGAACAGGGAGACCTCGGGGCCGTCGAGGAACTCCTCGACGACGACGCTGCCGCCCTCCTTGGCGAGGCACGCCTCGGCGTGCGCGAGGGCCGCGGCGCGGTCGGACGTCACGACGACGCCCTTGCCGGCGGCCAGCCCGTCCTCCTTGACGACGTGCGGCGCACCGAACTCCTCGAGCGCGGCGGCGACCTCGTCCAGCGTGGTGGCGACGCGCGCGGCGGCGGTCGGCACGCCGGCGGCGGCCATGACCTCCTTGGCGAACGCCTTGGAGCCCTCGAGGCGGGCGGCCTGCGCGGACGGGCCGAACACCGGGATCCCGGCGGCGCGCACGGCGTCCGCGACGCCCGCGACGAGCGGCGCCTCGGGGCCGACGACGACGAGGTCGACGCCCAGCGACGTGGCGAGCGCCGCGACGGCCGCGCCGTCCAGCGGGTCGACCGCGTGCAGGGCGGCGTGCTGCGCGATCCCGGGGTTGCCGGGGGCCGCGTGGACCCCCGTGACCGCCGGGTCGAGGGACAGCGTGCGGGCGAGGGCGTGCTCACGGGCACCGGTGCCGACGACGAGGATCTCCACGGCGCCGACCCTACCGGCCGGTCCGGGACGTGCCGTCGGGCGTCCGCCCGTCGGCGCGCCCGCCGCCGCGGCCGTCGTGACCGCCGCGCGCGCGGCGGCACCCGCGCCGGGAGTGCCACACCTCGTCCGGGTCCGGCGCGGCGCTCCGGGCAGGGGTCACCTGGACGGGTGCACGCCGGGCCCGGTGGGTCAGTCGCGGCGCTGAGGCGCGTGCGCGGGGAAGACGTCGAGGTGGACGCGGACGCGACGGGTGCCGGCCCGCTCGTCGGGCCCCGTCCGCGTGTCGCTGACGTCCTTGTACTCGTCGACCACCGCCAGGACGCGCGCGGTGAGCGCGGCGGCCTCCTCCTGCGTGAGGAGGAGCGTGGAGGTCGACATGACCTGCGCCTCCCACGAGAGGTCCAGGTGCTCGGCCCAGGCCGTCATCGCCTGCGTCCGCTCCGCGAGGACGCTGTGCATCACGGTCTGCGCGGCGCCCGCCGTGCCGGGGTCGGTGAGCAGGTCACGGCTGTCCATCGAGAACCCGACGGCGCGCCACCACCGCTCGCGCCCGCCGAGGTGCCCGGGGTCGTCCTCGACGAACCCGTGCTTCTCGAGCTGGCGCAGGTGGTAGCTGGTCTGGCCGCTCGACTCCCCCAGGGTGCGTCCGAGCATGCTCGCGGTGGCCGGGCCGTCGTTGCGCAGCGACGTGTACATCGCCATCCGCAGCGGGTGTGCGAAGGCCTTGAGCGCGTCCGGGCCGATGCTCGGCGCGCGCCAGGCGGGCGCGTCGGCCTCCCGGGCCGCGCTGCTGCCGGGGTCGCCGACGGCGAGGGGCTTGTCGTGCGTCATGTGCAGAGATACCTTTGCAGCGTCTTCTTTGCATAGAACTCTTTGCAGAGCCTGCTCCCACCCTAGCGAGGACCGATGACCACCACCGCCGCAACGCCGACGGCCGTCACCGCGACCACCGGCGACACCCGCAGCGCGGCGCCGCGCACGGTGCGCACCGCGCGGGCCCGTACGGCACCCGGCCGCGGCCTCGGCCCGCGGTTCCGCGCGCTCCTCGTCGCGTCGGGCGCCGCGAACCTCGGCGACGGCATCCTCGTCGTCGCCGTCCCGCTCCTCGCCATCGGGTTCACCCGGTCCCCCGGCCGGATCGCGCTGATCACCGCCGCCGCCTGGCTGCCCTGGCTCCTGCTCGGCATCGTCGCCGGCGTCGTCGTCGACCGCGCCGACCGCCGCACGGTGCAGCTCGTGGCGCTGACGTCGCGCGCGACGCTGCTGGCCGCCGCGTCCTGGCTGGCCACCGCCGGGAGCCTGACCTTCGCGTGGCTGCTGGCCGTCGTCCTCGCCTACGGCATCACCGAGGTCTTCGCCGACCTCGCGTCCCACGCGCTCGTACCGGACCTCGTCGCCGCCGACCAGCTGCCCACCGCCAACGGCCGGATCGTCTCCGTCCAGGAGGTCACCAACACGTTCCTCGGCGCACCCCTGTCCGGCGCGCTGCTCGCGCTCGGCACCGGCTGGGTGCTCGGCGCGCCCGCAGGGCTCGCGGCGCTCGCCGTCGTCGTGCTGTGGCGCGGCCTGCCCGCCGCCCGGAGGCCCGCGCGACCAGCCGCGGCACCCGCCGACGCGGGCCGCGCGACCGACACCGCCCCGGCGTCCGGCGCCGCCCGCCGCGCGCTCGCCGACGTCCGCGAAGGCCTGAGCCTGCTGATGCGCCACCGCGTGCTACGGCCGCTCGTGCTCTCCGGCGCGCTGGTCAACATGACGAGCACCGCGTACATGTCGGTGTTCGTGCTGTGGGCCGTCGGGCCGGAGTCGCGCGTCGGACTGTCGGCCTCGCTCTACCCGCTGCTCTTCACGCTCAGCGCGGTCGGGGCCGTCGTCGGCTCGACGCTCGTGCCCCACGTCCTGACGGTCGTGAGCGAGGTCCGCGTCATGGTGCTCGGGTGGTCCACGGCGTTCGTCGCGCTCGTCGTGCCGGTGCTCGTGCCGCACCCTGCCGCCCTCGCCGCGACGCTCCTCGTGGTCGGCGTGTGCGTGACCCTCGGCAACGTCGTCAGCCAGACCGTCCGCCAGCGCATCGTCCCGCGCGAGCTGCTCGGCCGCACCGGTGGCGCGAGCCGGACGCTGGTGTTCGGCCTCATGCCCGTGGGCGCCCTCGTCGGCGGTGCGGTCGCCGAGCACCTCGGCGTGGCGGCGACGCTGCTCGGTGCGGTCGCCGTCTCCGTCGTGGTCGCCGCCGGTCTGGCCGCGAGCATGCGCGGCGTGACACCGGCCGACCTGGCCGCGCCGGGGACGCGGTAGGTCCGTCCGGACGAGCGGGCGCGGTGCCGCCAGGCTGCGAGCACCGCGCCCGTGCGCGCCTCAGCCCAGCAGCTCGTGCCGGATGATCGTCGCCTCGCGGCCCGGGCCGACGCCCACCGACGAGATGCGCGTGCCCGACACGTCCTCGAGGAACTCCAGGTAGCGCTGCGCCGCCTTCGGCAGGTCGTCGAAGTCGCGCGCGCCGCTGATGTCCTCGGTCCAGCCGTCGAGGTGCTCGTACACCGGCTTCGCGTGGTGGAAGTCGCTCTGGTCGATCGGCATGTCCTCGGTGCGGCGCCCGTCGACGTCGTACGCGACGCACACCGGGATCCGGTCCAGCCCCGTCAGGGTGTCGATCTTCGTCACGACGAGGTCCGTCAGGCCGTTGACGAGCGACGCGTAGCGCACGACGACCGCGTCGTACCAGCCGGTGCGACGGGGCCGTCCCGTCGTCGTGCCGTACTCCCCGCCCTGCTGGCGCAGCCACTCGCCCTGCTCGTCGAGCAGCTCGGTCGGGAACGGGCCCTCGCCGACGCGCGTCGTGTACGCCTTGGCCACGGCGACGACGCGGTCGATGCGCGTCGGCCCCACACCCGAGCCCGTGCACGCCCCGCCCGCGGTGCACGCGGACGACGTGACGAACGGGTACGTGCCGTGGTCGACGTCGAGCATCGTCGCCTGACCGGCCTCGAACACCAGGGTCCTGCCCTCGTCGAGCGCCCGGTTGAGGTACTGCGGCGTGTCCGCGACGTGCGGACGCAGCCGCTCCGCGTGCCGCAGCAGGTCCTCGAGGGTCTCGTCGACCGTGATCGCCCGCCGGTTGTAGATCTTCACCAGCAGGTGGTTCTTCTGGTCGAGCGCGCCCTCGATCTTCTGCCGCAGGATGTTCTCGTCGAACAGGTCCTGCACGCGGATGCCGATGCGGTTGATCTTGTCGGCGTACGTGGGGCCGATGCCCCGGCCCGTCGTGCCGATGCGGCGCTTGCCGAGGAACCGCTCGGTCACCTTGTCCATCGTGCGGTTGTACGGCGCGATGACGTGCGCGGCCGACGACACCAGCAGCCGCGACGTGTCCACACCGCGCTTCTCGAGCGCGTCGATCTCCTGGAACAGGACCTCGATGTCGACCACGACACCGTTGGCGATGACGGGCACGACGCCCGGCGTGAGGATGCCCGACGGCAGCAGGTGCAGGGCGTACTTCTCACCCTCGATGACGACCGTGTGCCCCGCGTTGTTGCCGCCGTTGAACTTCACGACCACGTCCGTGCGCCCACCGAGCTGGTCGGTCGCCTTCCCCTTGCCCTCGTCGCCCCACTGGGCCCCGAGCACCACGACGGCCGGCATGACGATCACCACTCCCCGCTGCCTGCGATGCGGCTCCGCCCCGCAGACGGGCGCGAGCGGGCTCGCGGCGCGGGTGACCCGAGCACGCGCGGCAGGTGACGCGTACCACCGAAAGGGTACCGGAGCGGTGAGGCGCCCGGGCGCGTCGGCCTCAGCCCAGGGCCGCGACCTCGTCCGCCGACGTGCCGCAGTCGAGCAGGAACTGGCGGCAGCGCTCACCCTCGGCCGTCTCGCCGATCGCGTCCGCCGCCGTGGCCAACGCGAGCAGGGCGCGCAGGAAGCCCTGGTTGGGGACGTGGTCCACCGGCACCGGGCCGCGGCCGCGCCAGCCCGCACCGCGCAGCGCGTCGAGCCCGCGGTGGTAGCCGGTGCGCGCGTAGGCGTACGCCGCCACCGGGTCGTCGGCCCGCTCCGCGAGCAGGGCCCACACCAGCGACGCGGCCGGTGCCACGCGCACGACGTCGCGCGGGCCCGACCCGGCCGCGAGCGCGGCCCGCGCCGCGGCGTCGGGACCGTCGGAGGGGAGGAGCGTCGGGGCCGGTCCGCCCAGCAGGTTCTCGTGCGTCATGGCGCCAGTCTCGCACCGGCCGGCACGTCTCCCGTCGCGTGCCGCCGTCGCGCGCCGTGGGCCCCCGTGGGCCGGTCGTGCGACGCCCAACCGGGGCGAACCCGGCCCCGCCCTCCCACCGGTCGCCGCCACCGGGCACCCCCGTTATTGTCGAACGGCCGACCAGCAGCCACTCCGCGACCCTCCCCGGGCGGCTCGAGCAAGGACGACCATGATCGAGATCTCGACCTCTTCCACCACCACGACGCTCCTCGTCGCCGGTGACCTCGACCTGGCCGAGCGCGAGCAGTTCCCCGAGGTGACCGCGCGCGTCGTCGGCCTGCGCCGGCAGCTGCTCGTCATCGACATGTGCCGCGTGACGTTCATGGACTCCACGGGTGCCGCCTTCCTCATCTCGCTCGCCGACGCCGGCCGGCGGCGCGGCGGCGCGACCGTCCTGCGCGGCGCTGCCGACCGCGACCTGTTCGTCCTGGAGATCTGCGGCGCGCTCGAGCTGTTCCGCATCGACGCGGACCACCACTGCGAGCTCGGCGCCGAGCTGCCCAGCGCCCCCGAAGGCGCGCCCGCCCCCGCCTGAGGGCCGTCGGCTCCGCGCGGGCGGCGCGCCGGATCAGCCCCGCGGACCCGCCGCGGGCAGCGACCCCGGGCGCACCTTCGCCCACACCACCTTGCCGCCGCGCGACTGCCGCCACCCCCAGTCGGCCAGCCGCTCGACGATCTGCATGCCGAAGCCCCCGACCCGCCCGGGGTGCCCGTCGGTCGTCACCGGCGGCGCCGGGTTCGCGTCCTCGACCTCGATCCGCAGGCCGTCGCCCGTGTCGTACAGCTGCAGTGCGACGTGCCCCCAGCCGTGCAGCACGGCGTTGGCGACCAGCTCGGACACCACCAGCTCGGCGTTCGACGCGTCCGCGATCCCCCACGCCTCGCACGTGCGCAGCACCGAGTGCCGCGCCCGACCGATCGACGCCGGCTCGCTCGGCAGCGCCCAGCGCCGCCGCCGCGGGCCGACCGCGTCGGCCAGGTCGTCGTCGGCGTGCGGCACGCGCAGCACGACGACGGCGACGTCGTCCTCCGGGTGGTCGGCGAGGTGCGAGAGCAGCTCCTCGCCGATCCCGGCGGCGTCCCGCGCGGTGACGTCCGCGGCCACCGTCTCGAGCACGCCCAGCCCGTCACGCAGGCTGCGGTCCCGCCGCTCGACGAGCCCGTCGGTGTAGAGCACGACGACGTCGCCCGGGACCAGCGCCAGCTCGTCGGTCGCGCGGCCGCCGGACCCGAAGCCCACCAGCCGCCCTCCCGTGCCGCGCACCAGCTGCGCCGCGCCGCCGCGCACGAGCAGCAGCGGCAGGTGCCCGGCCCGGGAGAACTGCAGCAGCCACCCGTCCGCGTCGTCGCGACGCAGCACCGCGTACACCATGCTCGCGGCGCGTGGGATCCGCATGCCGCTGAACAGCTGGTCGACGCGGTCCAGCACCGGCCCGGGGGTCGTGATGTCGAACGCGTACGACCGCACGACCGACCGGAGCTGGCCCATCGTCGCGGCGGCCTCGACGTCGTGCCCGACGACGTCGCCGATGACGACGCCGATCGTCTGCGGGTCGATCTGCAGGACGTCGTACCAGTCACCGCCGACCTGCGCGTCGTCCGCGCACGGCGAGTAGTACGTCCACACGTCGAGGCCGTCGACCTCCGCCTGCTCGGGCAGCATCGCGCGCTGCAGCGTCTCGGCGAGCCGGTGCTCACGGTCGTAGAGGCGCACGTTGTCGATCGACAGGCCGACGCGTCGCGCCACCAGCTCGACGACCGTCCGCTCCGACGGCTGGAGCCCGGCGCGGCCGCCGCCGTCACGCGGTCGTAGGGCCAGCAGCCCGACGATGCGGCGCCGGCCCGGGACGGGCTGCACGACGACGCGGTGGTCGGGACCGTGCGCACCGGCGGCCAGGAGGTGACGGGACATCCACTGCGCGTAGGTGCCGTCCGGGTGGTCGGCCGTGAGGTCGAGCTCGACGAGCCCGTCACGGACCCCGGACAGCAGCTGGCCGACCGGGTCCCGTGGGCAGTGCGACAGGACCCGGTGAGGCGGGCCGTGGTGCCGTGTGCCGCGTGCGTGCGCCGGACCCAGACCCTCCGCGGCCCACAGCCCGCCGTCGAACAGGAAGAAGTCGGCGCGGGCGACGACCTGCGCCTGGAGCAGGTCGGCGATCTCCCGCAGCCCGTGGGGCTCGTCGACGTCGGCGAGCATGTCCGACACACGCGCGATGAGCGACAGGCTGCGGCGCTCGCGACGCTCCTCGTCGACGAGTGCGGCCTGCTCGGCGGACGCGGTGAGCTCGGCCGTGAGGTCCTGCACGGCGGCGACGAACGTGCCCGGCGGCACGCCGTCCTGCTCGGGGACCGGTGAGACGTGCACCACGCAGCGCACGCCCCTGCCGTCGGCGCGACGCAGCACGGCCGGGTGGACCGACGGCTCGCGGTCCGCACGGCGGACGGCGTCGGGGTCGGACAGCCGCACCCGCGGGTCGGTGAGGACGTCGGCGCCGACGACCTCCGCGGGGGCGTGCCCGACGGCGCTCGCGAGGGCGTCGTTGACCCACACGACGTGCACGGCACCACCCCGTGCGCGCAGCAGCGCCAGGGGCACCTGTGTGGCGGCCAGCGCGGCTCCCAGCGCCCACGACGACTCCCCGAGGGGGGCAGCCGCAGCGGTGTGCGTCGCGGCGGGCGTAGGCTCGGTCATCGATCGGGCGGCACGGGAGTTGACCACCACCACCTCCGATCGTCTAGCGTGCCGAACGGACGGACGGCTCGACCAGCCCGGGTGAGCCCCGCCGACGTCGGAAGGAGCATCGTGCGAGACGTTAACAGTCCTTCCGCGGACACGGACGCCGCCACGACGGAAGCGGCGGACGCCGCGGGCGTCGGTGAGCCCGGCGCCGTGCAGGTCATCGTGGGAGTGGACCGGACCCGCATCGTGCTGTCGGGCGAGGTCGACGCCGACCTGGGCCCGGAGCTGCAGGAGGCGACGGCCGAGGCCGAGGAGCGCGGGCTGCCGATCGAGGTCGACGCGCACCACGTGACGTTCATGGACTCGTCGGGCGTCGCGTTCCTCGCGCGCCTGTCGATCCGCAGCGAGCACCGCGTGCGGCTGCTGCGCGTGCCGCCGACCGTGCGGTTCCTCCTCGAGGTCACGCGCATCGGCGAGCTCCTCGACGTGGTCGAGGACGACGGCCAGGCGGAGCCCTTCGCGCCCGTCGACACGCCGGGCTGAGATCTCCGCGGCCGACGCGCCGCACCACGCACGAACGCCGACGGCGCCGGCCCCCTCGCGGGGACCGGCGCCGTCGGGCGTCGCGGCAGGGCCCGGGTCAGGAGATCCGGGTGCCCGCCGAGCGCAGCTGCTGGCACGCCTCGACGATGCGCTGGGCCATGCCCGCCTCGGCGAGCTTGCCCCACGCACGCGGGTCGTACGCCTTCTTGTTGCCGACCTCGCCGTCGACCTTCAGGACGCCGTCGTAGTTGGTGAAGATGTGGCCGACGACCGGGCGCGTGAACGCGTACTGCGTGTCGGTGTCGATGTTCATCTTGATGACGCCGTTGTCGACCGCCTCCGCGATCTCCTCGGCCGTCGAGCCCGACCCGCCGTGGAAGACGAGGTCGAACGGCGACTCCTTGCCGATCTTCGCGCCGACCTCCCGCTGGATGTCGGCGAGGATCGACGGGCGCAGCTTGACCGCACCCGGCTTGTAGACGCCGTGCACGTTGCCGAACGTGAGGGCCGTCAGGTAGCGACCCTTCTCGCCGGCGCCGAGCGCCTCGACGGTCTTCAGGCCGTCCTCGGCCGTCGTGTAGAGCTTCTCGTTGATCTCGGCCTCGTGGCCGTCCTCCTCGCCGCCGACGACGCCGACCTCGATCTCGAGGATCGTGCGGGCCGCCTGCGAGAGCTCGAGCAACTCGGCCGCGATGACGAGGTTCTCGTCGAGCGGGATGTCGGAGCCGTCGAACATGTGCGACTGGAACGTCGGGTTCTCGCCGCGCTTGACCTGCTCGGCCTCCAGCGCGAGCAGCGGGCGGACCCACGAGTCGAGGTTCTTCTTGACGCAGTGGTCGGTGTGCAGCGCGATCGTCACGCCGTAGTTCTTGGCGACCTCGGTGGCGTAGGCCGCGAGCGCGAGGGTGCCGGACACGCGGTTCTTGATCGTCGAGCCGGACGCGTACTCCGCGCCGCCGACCGAGACCTGGATGATGCCGTCCGACTCGGCCTCCGCGAAGCCCTGGATGGCGGCGGTGACGGTCTGGGACGACGTGATGTTGACGGCGGGGTAGGCGAACTTGCCGGCCTTCGCCCGGTCGATCATCTCGGCGTAGACCTCGGGGGTGGCGATGGGCATCGAGAGTCTCCTGGAAGAGTCGGGGAGCGGTACGACCTGAGTCTGCCACCACCGGGGCGCTCCACGTCCGGGACGTCCACCGGGACCCCCTGCCCACGTCGCCCGCCCCCGCCGACCGGAACCCCACTCCCCGACCCGCCGCCCTTGCGAGTACCCACGTTCCGCTCAAGCCCCGGCGACCCGCCGACCGGAACCTCGCTCATCGATCCACGCCTGGATACGGGAGTCAGGTTCCGGTCGCGGGGCGCCGGCGTGGCGGCCAACGGTCGTCGAGCCGACCACAGGCCCGGGGCGCGGACGGCGCGTCCACAGATCGGCCGGCCCGTGGCACGGGCGGAGGGTGGGACGCCGAAGGTGTGTCCCGTGCGACGCCACGGCCCCGTCCCGCCCCGCCTCCTCGCCCTCGCCGACGGCCAGGGTCACCTCGTCTCCGCCGCTCAGTGCAGCGCCGAGGGCGTGAGCCCCAACCGCCGGGCCTCGCTCGTGCGCGCCGGCACGTGGACCCGCCCCACCCACGGGGTGTACGACACAGCACCGGCCGACGTCGCTGCTCCCGACGACGCACGTCGGCGGGCCGCGTGGCTCGGGCTGCTCGCGCTCGGCCCGGACGCCGCCGCGGTCGGGAGCTGCGCGCTCGCGCTGCACGGGGTCCGTGGGCTCCCCTCCGTGGTGGAGCCGGAGGTCGCGCTGGCCGGCGGGCGTCGCGGACGTCCGCGCGACGGCATCCTCGTGCGCCGCTACGAGGCCCCGCACGTCGTCGTCGGGACCGCGCGAGCCGTGCCACTGCCGGTCGCGCTCGCCCAGTCGCTGTGCCGGCTGCCGCGCCGCCACGTGGTCGCGGTGCTCGACGACGTCCTGCACCGCGAGCTGCTCGACGACGGCGAGACCCACCGGCTCGTCGCCGCGCTCGCCGGGCGCCGGGGCTGTCGACGGGTACGGCTGTGGTCGGAGCTCGTCGACCCGCGCGCCGAGTCGCCGCTCGAGTCCTACGCGCGGCTCGTCTGCGTCGACGCCGGGGTCCCGCCCGACGACCTGCAGGTGGTCGTCCGTGACGCCCGTGGGCGGCCGGTCGCGCGTGGCGACCTCGGTTGGCGACTTCCCGACGGCCGCTGGCTGCTCGCGGAGATCGACGGACGCGAGTTCCACGACGTGGCCGAGGCGCTCCTGCACGACCGGCACCGGCAGAACGCCCTCGTCGCCACGCGAGGCGTGGAGGTGCTGCGGTTCGCGGCCGAGGACGTGAGCGACGGGTCGGTCGCCCGCACGGTCCGGAGCGTGCTGGGCCTGCACTGGCGCCCGTCCCCCACCGCCCCGCCGACCGGAAACCTGCTCCTCGAAGCGCTGGCGATGCGGTGAGCCGCGTTCCGCCCGACGGGGCCGGAGGTGGGCCCGGGAGGGCGCGACGGACCGCGGGGCGGGCCAGGGGGTCGGACAGGTCGAGCCGAGGGACGGGTCGGGGCGGCAGGAAGGGTCGGGGCGGCGGGACGAGTCGGGGGGCGGGACGAGTCGGGGAGACGGGACGGGTCAGGGCGGCGGGACGTGCTGGAGCGCCCATGCGTGCATCGCGACCGCCGCCGCCGCGCCCGCGTTCAGGGACCGTGTGCTGCCGTGCTGGGTGATGTGGACGACGACGTCGCACATCGCCTGCGCCGCCTCCGTCAGCCCCGTCGACTCCTGACCCAGCAGCAGCACGCACGCGCGCGGGAACGCGAACGTCTCGACCGGCACCGAGCCCGGGACGTTGTCGACGCCCACCACGGGCAGCCTGCCGGCGTCCGGGCCCGCGCCCGCCGCCCACGTCGCGAGAGCCGCAGCGTCGGGGTGGTGGTGGACGTGCAGGTAGCGGTCGGTGACCATCGCGCCCCGACGGTTCCACCGGCGGCGACCCACCACGTGCACACCGGCACTGTTGAACGCGTTCGCGGTGCGCACCACCGACCCGATGTTGAGGTCGTGCACCCAGTTCTCGATCGCGACGTGGAACGGGTGCCGTCGCGTGTCGAGGTCCGCGACGATCGCCTCGACCGTCCAGTACCGGTACGCATCGACGACGTTGCGCCGGTCACCGTGCGCGAGCAGCTCGCGGTCGTACCGAGGGTCGTCGGGCCACGCGTCGGGCCCGCCGGGCCACGGCCCGACACCCACCACGCGCGCGTCGTCCGCATCCCCACGCTCGTCATCCATCCCCCGATCCTCCCCGACCGGCACACCACTCACCGTTCCGGCACCCGCACGAGGACCGGTGTTCCGGTGGGCGGTCTGGTGCCCCGGCGAGCGGAACATCATTCACCGGACGAGGCACCGGACGAGGAGTCGGGTTCCGGTCGGCGACGTCGGGACCGCGAACGGAACGAGAGTCCCGATCCGAGGCACCGGAGGAGGAGCCGAGTTCCGGTCGGCGGGAGTGGGCGAGGCGGGGCCGGCAGGCCGGGTCTGCACAGGATCTGCGCGCGGACCGCCGGGGTCGTCGAGGCGCGCGCCGTAGGCTGGTCGTCATGCTGACGACGACGGTGCTCACCGCCGCCCTGACCGACGCCCCCCACGCACTGCTCGCGGGCGGGCCGCTGCCGGCGCTCGGTCCCGACTTCCTCAATGCCGAGAACCTCATCGAGTCGTTCGGCACGGCCGCGCTCATCGGCATCGTCGCGGTCGTCTTCATCGAGACCGGGCTGCTGTTCCCGTTCCTGCCCGGCGACTCGCTGCTGTTCACCGCGGGGGCGCTCGTCGCGCAGGACTCGCTGCAGCTCAACATCTGGGTGCTGTGCCTCCTGCTCTTCGTCGCCGCGTTCGTCGGCGACCAGGTGGCCTACGCGATCGGTCGCAAGCTGGGGCCCAAGGTGTTCAACCGCCCCGACTCGCGCTTCTTCAAGCAGAAGTACATCGACCAGACGTACGCGTACTTCGACAAGTACGGCGGCCGGACGATCATCGTGGCGCGGTTCGTGCCGTTCGTGCGCACCTACGCCCCGGTCGCGGCCGGCGTCGGCAAGATGAGCTACCGGCACTTCGTGTCGTTCAACGTCATCGGTGCGCTGCTGTGGGGCGTCGGCGTGACGCTGCTGGGCTACTGGCTCGGCAACTTCCCGTTCATCAAGAACAACATCGAGGCCCTGCTCGTCCTCATCGTCGGCGTGTCCGTCGTCCCCGTGTTCGTCGAGCTGTGGCGTGCGCGCCGCAAGGAGAGGACCGGCGAGACCGTCGAGGGGCGCGACACCGACTACGACGAGCCCGTCGAGCGCGCCGCCGTCGAGCGCGAGGTGTTCGGCCGTGCGACCACCACGCCCGTCGCGGGGCAGGCCGGCACCGAGGTCGTCGAGGACCCGTCCGACGCAGGCACGGCGCGGCCAGAGCGATGACGCGCGAGATCCGGTCGTGGCTGTCCGACATGGACGGCGTGCTCGTGCACGAGGGCACGGCCCTGCCGGGCGCGGCCGAGTTCGTCGACGCCCTCAAGGCGGCCGAGCGCCCGTTCCTCATCCTCACGAACAACTCGATCTTCACGCCGCGCGACCTGCGCGCGCGGCTCGCCGCGACGGGCATCGACGTGCCCGAGGAGGCGATCTGGACGTCCGCGCTCGCCACCGCGAAGTTCCTCACGGACCAGATGCCCGGCGGCTCGGCGTACGTCATCGGTGAGGCGGGGCTGACCACGGCCCTGTACGAGGCCGGGTACACGCTGACGGCCGCCCGCCCCGACTTCGTCGTCCTGGGCGAGACCCGGACCTACTCCTTCGAGGCCCTGACGCAGGCGGTGCGGCTCATCCAGGGCGGCGCGCGCTTCATCGCCACCAACCCCGACGTGACGGGCCCCAGCGCGGAGGGCGACCTGCCCGCGACGGGCGCGGTGGCCGCCATGATCACGGCCGCCACCGGCCGCAAGCCGTACTTCGTCGGTAAACCGAACCCGGTGATGATGCGCTCGGCCCTGAACCGGATCGGCGCCCACTCCGAGACGACCGTGATGGTCGGCGACCGCATGGACACCGACGTCGTCGCCGGCATCGAGGCCGGGCTGCGCACTTTCCTCGTCCTCACCGGGTCCACGCGGGCCGCCGACGTCGAGCGGTTCCCGTTCCGCCCGACGGCGGTGCACGACTCGGTGCAGGACCTGGTCGCGCTCGTCTGACGCCCACCGTCCCGGCGCCGCCCACGTCCGGTGACGGGGCCGTTCGTCCTGGTTCACGGCCCCTCGCAGGGCCGACGCTGGAGCATGCGCAACAGCGAGCTCGCCACGGTGCTCCGTGCCGCCAACCCGTGGTGGTCACGGCGCCGACGTGCGTCCTGGGTGCTCGACGACGCCGAGCTCGTGGCCCGCGCCCGGCACGAGTGGGCGCCGGCCACCGCGACGGCCCGCACGGTGCTCGCGACCGTGCCGGCCGGCGCCCGCACCGGCACCGTGACCCTGCTGGTCGGGCCGCGCGGGGTCGGCAAGACGACCGCTGTCAAGGACGTCGTCGCGTACGTCGTGGCCGACCCGGCCACGGACCCGCGGCGCGTCGTGCTGCTGCCCGTCCAGCGCACGCTCGAGGACGGGACCCTGGCAGCCCTCGACTCCGCCGACCTGGCGACGGTCGTGCGCACCCCGACCCGCACGGGCGCCCCGGCGTGCGACGGCCGGCGCGTCCTGGTCATCGACGAGGTCGGCGCGACCCCGGGCTGGCCGGGCGTGCTCGCCGACGCCCGTCGCCGGGGCGACCAGGTGCTGGCCACCACCTCGGTGCTCGACCTCGCCGACCTGGGGGCGCTGGAGGCGGCCTGCCCCGCGGGCACCGTCGCGGTCCGCCGCCTCAACCCGTCGAGCATGTCGGAGCTGCTCATCGCCCGGCCGGACGCCGACGTGGACGTCGTGCGCGCGGAGTTCCTGCGGCACGGCGGACTGCCGCGCGCGGTCGCGGAGCACCGTGACCTCGGCGACGTCGGCGGGGAGTTCGTGTCCCGGCTCGCGCAGGGCATGCACCGCGACGTGTGCCGAGGCTCGGACGAGTGCCCGCTCGACGTGCTGCTCGCGGCCGTCTGCGCGACGACAGGCCGCTTCGTCGAGCCCGAGCCGCTCGCCCGCATGCTCGGGCGGTCGACGGCCGACGTGGGCCTGCTGCTGGAGCGGCTCGAGCAGGCGCAGGTGCTCGACCCGCGGCGGGGGCTCGTCGACCCGCTCCTGCACCGCCTGCCGTCGCTCCTCGCACCCGAGCGCCACGCGCCGCCGTCGGTGCAGCACATCGCGACGTTCTCGCACTGACGCCCGCGCGACGACACCCGGTCCCGGCGGGACCCGCCGCGTCGCGGCAGGGTTCGGTGGCGTCAGAAGCCGACCGACGGCGCCTGGCGGACCTGCGGGTCGTCGGCCTCGAAGTACTCGGCGCGCGTGAACTTGAACATGTTGGCGATGACGTTGGCGGGGAACGTCTCGACCTTGGTGTTCAGCGTGCGGACGTTCGCGTTGTAGAACCGGCGACCGGCCGCGATGCGGTCCTCGGTGTTCGCGAGCTCGGCCTGCAGCTGCTGGAAGTTCTCGCTCGCGCGCAGCACGGGGTAGTTCTCGGCGACGGCGAACAGTCGGCCCAGCGCGGAGCTGAGCGCGTTCTCCTGCACGGCCTGCTGCGCGGGGCTGTCGACGGGTCCCGCGGCGGCGGCACGGGCACGGGTGACCTCGTCGAAGACGTTGCGCTCGTGCGCCGCGTAGCCCTTGACCGTCTCGACGAGGTTGGGGATGAGGTCGTGGCGGCGGTGCAGCTCGACGTCGATCTGGCGCCAGGACTCCTGCACGAGGTTCCGCAGCCGGACGAAGCCGTTGTACTGCGCGACCGCCCACAGCAGGACGATCACGACGACGGCCGCGACGACGATCAGGGCGATGGTGCCACCGGTCACGAGGACTCCTTGGTGTCGGGTCAGGCGCCGATCGTACCGGCGGCCGGGTCGTGCCCGTGGTCCTGCCAGACGTGCCGCGGGACGGCGTCGGCGATCGCGCCGAGCAGCATCAGGCGGGCCGCGATGCGGTCGACGTCCGTCCGCCCACGGTCCCACGTGAGCAACCACCGCCCCTCGAGCCGCCAGGGCAGCCCGCGCGAGTCCTCCCGCAGCAGCCGCTCCATGAGACGCGGGTGCAGGACCGCGTGCGCCGTGCGCTCGTCGGCCGACGACACGCGGTACTCGCGGTTGAACTCCTCGAGCTCGAGCTGCAGGTCCTTGCCGCCGACGAGCTTGATGACGGCGGCCCCGAGCCCCTCCGGAGTGACCTCCAGACGCGGGAGACGTGCCGGCAGGTGCAGGGCGACCACGTGCGCGTGCTTGGTCTGCCGGTTCTTGCCCGACCCGACGACCCAGGTGTAGGTGAACGACACCGCGTGCCGCCCCTGCCACGGGCGGTCCAGCACCTCGGACGCCGAGTGCGCGTCACCCGCGTCGAACGGCGTACCCGACTGCAGGCGCAGCAGGCTGCTGTCGTAGCGCTCGTAGTGCCAGCCGTTGAGCCGGCCCCAGTCCGCGAGCCGCTGGTGACGCCGGTCCTGGACGTGGTTCGCGACCTTGACGACGACGAACATGAGGCCGACGAGGACCAGCACGGTGCCCACCGCGGAGAGGTCGACGCCCATGCGTGGGCGGAACACCAGCACGAACACGAGCACCTGGACGGCCGCGACGGCGAAGAACACGGGCCGGCTGATCCGCAGCCCGCGACGCCGCGGGGCCGCTGCCGCGTCCTGCGCCTGCGCCGCGACCCAGGGCCGCTCGGGACGCGCCGGTGGCGCCACGCTCACGCCAGGCCGAGGTCGGTCAGGTCGAGCAGGTGGTGGTACGGCACGCCGAGCGCCTCGATGACCTCGCGTGCGCCGGTCCCGCGGTCCACGATCGTCGCGACGCCGACGACCTCGCCGCCCGCCTCGCGCACGGCCTGCACCGCCGTGACGGGTGAGCCGCCCGTGGTCGAGGTGTCCTCCACGACGACGACGCGCCGCCCCGCCACGTCGGGACCCTCGATGCGGCGCTGCATGCCGTGCGCCTTGGCCTCCTTGCGCACGACGAACGCGTCGAGGTCCTGGCCGCGTGAGGCCGCCGCGTGCAGCAGCGCCGTGGCGACCGGGTCGGCACCGAGCGTCAGCCCGCCGACCGCGTCGATCTCCGCGGTGCCGAGCCCGGCCTCCTCGAGCATGTCGAGCATGAGGTGACCGATGAGGGGTGCGGCGCGGTGGTGCAGCGTCGCGCGACGCAGGTCGACGTAGTAGTCGGCCTGCTTGCCGGAGGACAGCGTGACCCGGCCGTGCACGACGGCGAGGTCACGGACGAGGGCGATGAGCTGGTCGCGGGGCGCGGCGGCGGTGGCGTCGGTCACGGCGGCAGGCTACCGGCCGGGGCCTCCGACACGGCCGCGCGTCCACAGGCGCCCGATGCCCTGGTCAGCCCGTGACCCGCACCTCGACGCGGCGGTTGAGCGCGCGCCCGGACGGGTCGTCCAGCCCGTCGGTCGTCTCCTCCGCCACCGGCTGCGCGCTGCCGTGACCCGTGACGGTGAGCACCAGGTCCGGACGGGCGGCCGTGAGCGCGTCGGCGACGGCCTGCGCCCGAGCCTGCGACAGCGGCACGTTGACGGCGTCGCCGCCGAGCCCGTCGGTGTGCCCGTCGACCGCCACCGCGGCGCCCTGCGGCAGGGCGGCGGCGAGCTCACCGATCTTCCCTGCCGCACCGGGCGCGAGCTCGGCGCTGTCGAAGGCGAACAGCAGGTCCGACGTGAGCGTCGTGACGCCCTGCGCCTCGCGCGCGAGCTCCCGCACGGACTTCTCGCGGACGAGCGCGAGCGGCCCGCCCACGAGCTGCAGCTCTCCCCCGCCGAGCCGTAGCGTGGCGCGCGCGATCATGTCGGGCGTCACCGGCGTGCGGGCGAGCTCGGCCCACGGCGGCTCGCCGGACGCCGCGGACGCGGGCCCGGCGGCGGCGACGACGCACAGGGCGGTCAGCGCGACCGCCGCACCGCGCCGCACCCTGCCGGCGGTCACGAGCCCGTCCGCGCGGTCACCCCGGTGAAGGCCGGGAGCCCCTCGGCGATGAGCACGTCGAGCGAGCCGCCCTCGGTGTCCGGCGCGGGCAGCGCCGCCCAGCCCTCGAGCGTCGAGCCGTTGCGCATCCTGGTCGAGAGGACGTTGACCGGCGACGCGAGCATCGACGCCCGGCACTCCTGGCGGTCCAGCGTGCCGCCGTTCCAGTCCCCCTTGACGCACAACGGCATGAACGCCTGCAGGTGCGTGGTGTCGGTGACGACCGGGGTCGGCTCGATACCGAGGTCGAACAGCGTCATCTCCTCGTCCTCGCCGCGTTCGGGCGCCTCCCACCGAAGGGCCCACCGCAGGCTGAGGACCTCGGCGTCGACACGGACGTCGCGCAGGATCAGCGTGACCTGGCCGCCCGCGACCTCGCCGCCGGCGGGCGTGTCGACCGTCTGCTCGGCGAGCACCTGCTCCGCGACGTCGTCGACGGGTGGCGCCTGCTCCTCGCCCGCCCCGCCACCGGCCGGCGAGGCCAGGTCGCTGGTCGCGGCGGGCGTCGGCTCGTCGTCACCCGTGCAGGCCGACGTCAGGACGACGGCGCCGGCCACGGCCAGGGCAGCCAGGGCACGACGCATCGGGGGGCGGGACGGCAGGGGACGGGACGAGGGCATGCGGGACCTCCGGGGCGACGGGTGCTGGTCCGTCACGCTACCCGGGGAGACGGAAGCGGGACGAACCGGTCAGGCTCGGGTCGCCCGGACGGCGGACCGCCGGAGGGGGCGTCCTCAGTCGCGCGCCGCGTCCCGATCGCGCTCGGCCTCGATCCCCGCGTCGAGCAGCGCCCGACGGTAGCTGCCGAACGCCCGGACGGCGGGCCGCGGAGCGACGCGCAGCAGCGCCGAGACCGCCTTGTAGCGCAGGCTCGGGGTCGACAGCACGACACCGCGACGCACGTCCGCGAGCGCCGCCGCGACGACGTCCTCCGCATCGAGCCACGCGGCCGTCGGGTAGTGCGTCGTGTCGATGCGCCCGCGCGCGTGGAACTCGGTGTGCGTGTAGCCGGGCGCCACGACCGTCGCCGTCACCCCGGTGCCCTTCAGCTCGACCGCGAGGCCCTCGGTGAACGTGCGCACCCAGGCCTTGTGCGCGGAGTACGTGCCCGAGGCGATGAGCGCCGCGACGGACCCGACGTTGAGGATCGCCCCGCGCCCGCGCCGCACCATCGCGTCCGCGGCGGCGTGCGACAGCACCATGACCGTGCGGACCATGAGCTCGAGCGCGCGGTCCTCGGCGTCGACGTCGCCTCCGACGAACCGCTGGTTGAGCCCGAGGCCCGCGTTGTTGACGAGGAGCCCCACGGGGCGTTCGTCGGAGCGCAGGCGCTGCGCGACCCGCTCGACGTCGGCGCGGTCGGTGAGGTCGGCGGGCAGCACCTCGGCGTGCACGCCCGCGGCGGCCTCGAGCTGACCCTTGAGGCGGGTCAGCCGTTCCTCGTCGCGCGCCACGAGGACGACGTCGTGCCGTGCCGTGGCGAGCTGCCAGGCGAACTCCAGACCGAGGCCGGCGCTCGCGCCGGTGACCAGTGCGGTACCCATGGGCGCCACCCTACGGACCGGGACGGGGCCGCGTCGCGGTGTCCCGGGATCGTGTCCCGGGTGCGCGCGCCGCCGGCCGCCCGTAGCGTCGGTGCGGTCGTCGCGACGGGACGGGGTGAGGTGCGTGACCACGAACGGTGAGCTGGTCCCGGCGCCGCTGGCGCTCGTGACGGGGGCGTCGAGCGGCATCGGGCTCGAGGTGGCGGTGCGGCTGGCGGAGCTCGGTCACGACCTCGTCGTGACGTCCGAGGACGACGACCTGGCGCTCGCCGCCGACGGCCTGACCGGGCAGGGCCGCGCCGTGCGCGCGGTGCGCGCCGACCTGACGTCGCCCGAGGGCGTGGACGCGCTGGTCGCGGAGGTCACGGGCACGGGCCGCCCCCTCGACGTCCTCGTGCTCAACGCCGGCACCGGCGCGGGCGGCGCGTTCCTCGACGTCCCGCTCGAGCGGCACCTGGCCACGATCGGGCTCGACGTCGTCGCGCCCGTGCGGCTCGCGCACGCGCTGCTGCCCGCGATGGTCGCCCGGGGCGTCGGCCGCGTGCTGGTGACCTCGTCGGTCGCTGCGCTGATGCCCGGGCCGTACTACGCGACCTACGCGGCGTCGAAGGCGTTCGACCTGTCGTTCGCGCAGGCGCTGCGGTACGAGCTGCGCGACACGGGCGTCACGGTGACGGCGCTGCTGCCCGGCCCGACGGACACGGAGTTCTTCGAGCGGGCCGACATGCAGGACACGCGCGTGTCGCACGGGGACAAGGACGACCCTGCGGACGTCGCGCGGCAGGCGGTCGACGGGCTGCTCGAGGGCAGGGAGAAGGTCGTCGTGCGGTCGCTGAAGGCGCGTGCGCAGGCCGCCGCGGGCGCAGTGCTCAGCGACGGGGCCGCGGCCGCGATGCACGCACGGTTCACCGAGCCGCTCGACGAGCCCGACGAGGGCTGAGGTCGGTTCGCCGTCCACAGGCCGGTCGACCTGGACCCCGCACGTCGGTGGCGGCTCGTAGGGTGGTCGGGTGCTGCCGGATCCCGCCCCCGAGACCCGTCGACGCCGCTCGGCGGACCCGTTCGACGACGTCCCGGCGGCCGAGCCCCCGGCGTGGGAGGACGCGCCGGCGGAGCCGTGGTGGGACGAGGCTCCCCCGCCGGACGACGCCCCGCCGCCCGAGGCGTGGGCGGACGACCCGTGGGCGCCGGGCGCGGCCGCGACGCGCGGACGGTCGACGTCGCGCCGGCCCGACGCGCCGCGCAGCACCGCGACGGGCCACCCGGCACCGTCGCACGGCACACCCGCGGACGTCCTGCACCGCGTGTGGGGCTACGAGGCGTTCCGCGGCGACCAGGCGGCGGTCGTCGACACGGTGGTCGCGGGCGGCGACGCGGTCGTGCTCATGCCCACCGGTGGGGGCAAGTCGCTGTGCTACCAGGTGCCCGCGCTGGTCCGCGAGGGCACCGGCGTGGTGGTCTCGCCGCTGATCGCGCTCATGCAGGACCAGGTGGACGCGCTGTCCGCGCTCGGCGTGCGCGCGGGGTTCCTCAACTCGACGCAGGAGCGGCACCAGCGTCGCGCCGTCGAGGACGCGTTCCTCTCCGGCGAGCTCGACCTGCTGTACCTCGCGCCGGAGCGCCTGCGGGTACCCGAGACGCTCGACCTGCTGGACCGGGGCCACGTCGCGCTGTTCGCGATCGACGAGGCGCACTGCGTGTCGCAGTGGGGCCACGACTTCCGGCCCGACTACCTCGCGCTGTCCCTGCTGCACGAGCGCTGGCCGGACGTGCCCCGTGTGGCGCTGACGGCCACGGCGACCCGCGCGACGCACCGGGAGATCTGCGAGCGGCTGCAGCTGACGGACGCCGCGCAGTTCGTCGCGAGCTTCGACCGGCCCAACATCCGGTACCGGATCGTGCCGAAGGACAACCCGCGCGCGCAGCTGCTGCACCTGCTGCGCACGGAGCACGACGGCGACTCCGGCATCGTCTACTGCCTGTCGCGCGCATCGGTCGAGCAGACCGCCGAGGCGCTGCGCGACGCCGGGATCGACGCGCTGCCGTACCACGCGGGCCTCGAGCGGGGGGTGCGCGCGGCCAACCAGTCGCGGTTCCTGCGCGAGGACGGTGTGGTGATGGTCGCGACCATCGCGTTCGGCATGGGCATCGACAAGCCGGACGTGCGGTTCGTCGCACACCTCGACCTGCCGAAGTCGGTCGAGGGCTACTACCAGGAGACGGGCCGCGCGGGTCGTGACGGGCTGCCGTCGACAGCGTGGCTCGCGTACGGCCTGGCCGACGTGGTGCAGCAGCGGCGCCTCATCGACACCTCGGAGGGCGACGCCGCCCACAGGCGGCGGCTCACGCAGCACCTCGACGCGATGCTCGCGCTCTGCGAGACGGTGGACTGCCGGCGCACCCAGCTCCTGGCGTACTTCGGCCAGGAGTCCGACGGCCCGTGCGGCAACTGCGACACGTGCCTCGAGCCGCCGCAGTCGTGGGACGGCACGGTGCCGGCGCAGAAGCTGCTGTCGACGATCGTGCGCCTGGACCAGCGCGGGCAGCGGTACGGCGTGGGGCACCTGGTCGACATCCTGCGCGGCAAGGCGACGCCGCGCGTGCAGCAGCTGGGCCACGAGTCGCTGTCGACCTTCGGGATCGGCCAGGACCTGTCCGACGGCGAGTGGCGCGGCGTGGTGCGCCAGCTCCTGGCGGCCGAGCTGCTGGCGGTCGACACCGAGGGCTACGGCACGCTGCGCCTGGTGCCCGCATCGGCGGACGTGCTGCGCGGCGAGCGCGAGGTGCGGCTGCGCCGCGAGCCGGAGCGCACGGGCCGGGCGACGCGCGAGCGCCGCGGGTCCGGGCGACCGGCCGCGGCGGCGGACCTCAGCGGGGACGACGCGGCCGTGTTCGAGGCGCTGCGCGCGTGGCGTGCGGGCGCGGCGAAGGAGCAGGGCGTGCCCGCGTACGTGGTGTTCCACGACGCGACGCTGCGCGAGATCGCGACCCGCCGCCCGGCGAGCCGGGCCGAGCTCGGCACGATCAGCGGCGTCGGCGCGGCCAAGCTCGACCGGTACGGCGAGGGGGTGCTGGCCACCCTGGCGGGGTGAGGGCTCAGACCTGCGCCGAGCCCGTCGACCCACGGACGATCAGACGGGTCGGCAGCAGGACCGGTGCGCCGGGCACCGGCAGGTCGACGACCAGCCCGTCGTCGTCCTCGTCGTCACCACCCGCGGGGCGCTCGCCGTCGAGCCGCGTGAGCAGCAGGTCGGCGGCCATGCGGCCGGCACGCTCGACGGGCGACTCGATGGTCGTCAGCGCCGGCCGCACGAGGTCGGAACCGAAGATGTCGTCGCACCCGACCACGCTCAACCCTTCCGGCACGGCGACGCCGCGCGCGTCGAGCCGCTCGAGGATGCCGAACGCCAGCAGGTCGTTGAAGGCGACGATCGCCGTGACGCCGGCATCGAGGGCGGCGTCGGCCGCGTCGGCACCCGACGTGCGCACGGGCGCGTACGGTCCGAGCACGACGAGCTCGACACCGAGGCGCGCGGCCGCCGGCTCGAGAGCCTCGCGGCGGCGGCGGTCGGACCACGACGTCGTGGGTCCCGCGGCGTACGCGACGCGCGTGTGCCCCTGCTCCACGAGGTGCTCGAGCGCCTGGACCATGCCGCCGGCGGTGTCGAGCAGCACGCCCGGGGTGCCGGGGATGGTGCGGTTGACGACGACGAGCGCGAGGTCCTCGGCGGCGACGGCGATCTGGTCGTCGGTGAGGCGCGAGGCCGCGAGGACCGCGCCGTCGACCTGGCCGCGCAGCTTGCGCAGCGTGTCGAGCTCGACCTCGGCGGACTCCTCGGTGTCCGCGAGCACCTGCACGTACCCGGACTCGCGCAGCCGCGCACCGGTGCCGCGCACGAGGCCGAAGAAGAACGGGTTGGTGACGTCGGGGAGCACGAGCGCGACCGTCGCGGTGCGACCGGACAGCAGCGCGCGGGCCGAGGCGCTGGGGATGTACCCGAGCTCCTTGGCCACGGCGACCACCCGGTCGGCCGTGCCGGCGTTGACCCGGCCCGGTCTGGTGAGGGCGCGTGACGCGGTCGAGACCGCCACCCCTGCTGCCGCCGCGACATCACGCAACGTGGGCTGCCGCCTGACGGCCATGCACCCTCCCGGTCGGGTCCACGGCCCCCGGCGACGATGCCGCGGACCGTTCCTTGCTGGCAAACGATTGCCAGCCTAGCGTCTTCCTGCTTAGTCTCACCAGTGCCCCCGCGACGACGCGACAGGGCGAGAGGAGCCTCCCACGATGTCCGGCACCGCCATCCGTTCCGCCGAGGTCCTGGTGTCCAGCCCCGGCCGCAATTTTGTAACGTTACGCCTCGTCACGGAAGACGGCGTCGAAGGACTCGGCGACGCGACCCTCAACGGACGTGAGCTCGCCGTCGCCAGCTACCTGACCGACCACGTCGTCCCCCTCCTGATCGGCAGGGACGCCCACACCATTGAGGACACCTGGCAGTTCCTCTACCGCTCGGCGTACTGGCGCCGCGGCCCGGTCACCATGGCCGCCATCGCGGCCGTCGACGTCGCGCTGTGGGACGTCAAGGCCAAGCTCGCCGGCATGCCGCTCTACCAGCTCCTCGGCGGCGCCTCACGCCACGGGATCATGGCGTACGGGCACGCCTCGGGCCGCGACGTGCCCGAGCTGCTCGACTCGATCCGCGAGCACCTCGACCAGGGCTTCCGCTCGATCCGCGTGCAGACCTCGGTGCCCGGCATCGACGCCGTCTACGGGGTGGCCACCAACCCGTCGTCGTCCGGGCGCTACGACTACGAGCCCGCCCAGCGCGCGCCGCTGCCCGCCGAGGAGGACTGGGACACCCGCGCGTACCTGCGCCACATCCCCCGGGTCTTCGAGGCCGTGCGGAACGAGTTCGGCCCCGCGCTGCCGCTGCTGCACGACGGCCACCACCGCATGACCCCCATCCAGGCCGCGCGCCTGGGCAAGGACCTCGAGCCCTACGACCTGTTCTGGCTCGAGGACTGCACGCCGGCCGAGAACCAGGACGCGCTGCGCCTGGTCCGGCAGCACACCGTGACGCCGCTCGCGATCGGCGAGGTCTTCAACACCGTGTGGGACTACCAGACGCTCATCCGCGAGCAGCTCATCGACTACGTCCGTTCGGCCGTCACGCACACCGGTGGCATCACGGCGCTGCGGCGCATCCTCGACTACGCCGCGCAGTACCAGATCAAGTCCGGGATCCACGGGCCCACCGACATCTCGCCGGTCGGCATGGCCGCCGCGCTGCACCTGGACCTCGCGATCCACAACTTCGGGATCCAGGAGTACATGAAGCACTCGCCGACGACGGACGAGGTGTTCCGCACGTCCTTCACGTTCACCGACGGCTACCTGCACCCGGGCCACGAGCCGGGGCTCGGGGTCGCCTACGACGACGACGCGGCCGCGCGCCACCCGTACCAGGCGGCGTACCTGCCGTTCAACCGGCTCAAGGACGGCACGGTGCACGACTGGTGAGCACCGCCGACACGATCCCGGTCCATCCCGCCTGGCTCCCCGACGCCGCGTTCGCGCCGCTCGGGTCCCGCCGCGTCCGCGTCGCGCTCGGTCCCGACGCCGCCGACCCCGTGGCCGCGACCGTCCTCGACGAGGTCCGGCGCGCCACAGCCGCGCACGGCGGCGCACTCGTCACGGACGACGGCCCGTCGGACGTCGTCCTGCGGTGGGAGCCCGACGCCCCCGCCGCCGGGTTCACCACCACCCGCACGGGCGGTGTCACGAGCGTCGTCGCGCGCGACGCGGTCGGGCTGCTGCACGGACTGCACGCGCTCGTCCGCGCGGGCGAGGCGGCGTTCGGCGCCGACCACCCCACGGTCGTCGACACCCCGGTCGCACCCGTGCGCATGCTCGACCACTGGGACAACATCGACGTGCACCCCGTCATGGGGCAGGTCGAGCGCGGGTACGCCGGCGGGTCGATCTTCTACGCCGACGGGCGCGTGCGCGACGACCTGTCGCGCGTCGCGGCGTACGCGCGGCTGCTCGGGTCCATCGGCATCAACGCCGTCGCGATCAACAACGTCAACGTGCACCGCACCGAGGCGCGGCTGCTCACCGACGGCCTGTCGGACGTCGCGCGCGTCGCCGACCTCTTCCGGCCGCACGGCGTGCGCACGTACCTGTCGGTGTCGTTCGCGTCGCCCGTCGTCCTCGGCGGCCTGCCCACGTCCGATCCCGCCGACCCCGACGTGCAGGCCTGGTGGGCGGCGGCCGCGGACCGCGTCTACGCGACGATCCCCGACTTCGGCGGGTTCGTCGTCAAGGCGGACTCCGAGGGGCAGCCCGGTCCGTTCGCGTACGGGCGGGACCACGCGGACGGCGCCAACCTGCTGGCCCGTGCCGTCGCCCCGCACGGCGGGACGGTGTTCTGGCGGGCGTTCGTGTACAACCACGAGCAGGACTGGCGCGACCGTCGCACCGACCGTGCCCGCGCCGCGTACGACCACTTCGCGCCGCTCGACGGGCGGTTCGACGACAACGTCGTGCTGCAGGTGAAGTACGGCCCGATGGACTTCCAGACGCGCGAACCCGTCTCCCCCGTGCTCGCCGCGATGCCGCGCACACGCCTGGCCGTCGAGCTGCAGGTCACGCAGGAGTACACGGGGCAGCAGCAGCACGTGTGCTACTTGGGGCCGCTGTGGTCGCAGGTGCTGACGTTCCCGCTCGCGGACGGCGCGACGCGGGACGTCGCGTCGATCGTCGCGGGGGTGCCCGGGCCCGGTGCCGACGCCCCGCCGTCCGGCTCGACGCCGACCGGCGGGATCACCGCCGTGTCCAACGTCGGGGACGACGAGTTCTGGACCGGCCACCCGCTCGCGCAGGCCAACCTCTACGCGTACGGGCGGCTCGCGTGGGACCCGCAGGCGGACCCGGTCGCGCTGCTCGACGAGTGGATCGGGCTGACGTTCCCGGGCGCGGACCGGCGCGTGCGCGACACCCTGCACACGCTGATGGACGGCTCGTGGCTCACGTACGAGGCGTACACCGCGCCCCTCGGGGTGGGCTTCATGGTCGACCCGGGCCGCCAGCACTACGGGCCGAACGTGGACGGGTACGAGTACTCGAAGTGGGGCACGTACCACTTCGCCGACCGCGACGGCGTGGGCGTCGACCGGACCGTGGCGACGGGCACGGGCTACACCGGCCAGTACCCGTCACCGTGGCGCGAGACGTACGAGGACCTCGCGACCTGCCCCGACGAGCTGCTGCTGTTCTTCCACCACGTGCCGTACGGGCACGTGCTCCACAGCGGGCGCACGGTGATCCAGCACGTCTACGACTCGCGCGCCGACGCCGTCGACGTCGTCACGGCGTGGGTCGACGCGTGGTCCGCGCTGCGCGGGCTCGTCGACGACCGCCTGCACGCGCGCGTCGCCGAGCGCCTCGCCGAGCAGGTGCGGTCCGCCACCGAGTGGCGCGACCAGGTCCGCACGTACTTCTTCCGCAAGTCCGGCGTCCCCGACACCACCGGCCGCCCGATCCACTGACCCCTCCCGCCGACCGGAACCTCACTCACCGTTCAGGGCACCTGCCGGTGACCCAGGTTCCGGTCGGCGTGACGACGGCCACCCCCCCACCCGCCCAGCGGAACCTGGGTCACCGTTGACGGCACCATTCGGGGAGTCAGGTTCCGCACGGCGGAAGGGACGGGGGTCACCCCACCCGCCCAGCGGAACCTGGGTCACCGTTAACGGCACCATTCGGGGAGTCAGGTTCCGCTCGGCGGAAGGGACGGGGGGTCACCCCACCCGCCCAGCGGAACCTGGGTCACCGTTAACGGCACCATTCGGGGAGTCAGGTTCCGCTCGGCGGAAGGGACGGGGGTCAGCGGCCGGTGCCGTCGACCGCGTGCTCGTCGATCGCGGCCAGCTCGTCGTCCGTCAGCGGGGGCGCCGACAGGGCCGCGACGTTGTCCTCGAGCTGCGCCACCGAGCTCGCGCCGACGAGTGCGGACGTGATGCGCTCGTCGCGCAGGACCCACGACAGCGCGAGCTGCGCGAGGGTCTGGCCGCGGCCCGCCGCGATCTCGTGCAGGGCCCGCGCCCGGGTCAGGTACGTCGCGGAGAGCGCCTGCTCGGACAGGAACGGGCTGGCACCCGCCGCACGCGAGCCCGCCGGCGCCGCGCCGCCCAGGTACTTGTCGGTGAGCAGGCCCTGCGCGAGGGGCGAGAACACGATCGCGCCCACGCCGAGGTCACCGAGGGTGTCGAGCAGCGACTCGCGCTGCCCCTCGGCGACCAGCTCGACGTGCCGGTTGAACATCGAGTAGCTCGGCTGGTGGACGAGGAGCCGCACGCCCATCTCGGCCAGCACGGCGTGCGCCTGGCGGGTCTGCGACGGCGAGTAGTTGGAGACCCCGACGTACAGCGCCTTGCCGCTGCTCACGGCGTGCGCGAGCGCGCCCATCGTCTCCTCGAGCGGCGTCGAGGGGTCCGGACGGTGGTGGTAGAAGACGTCGACGTACTCCAGGCCCAGGCGCTGCAGCGACGCGTCGAGCGACGACAGCAGGTACTTGCGCGAGCCGCCGTCCTGGTACGGGCCCGACCACATGTCGTAGCCGGCCTTGGTGGAGACGACGATCTCGTCGCGGTACGGGCGCAGGTCGGCGGCCAGGTGCCGGCCGAAGTTCTCCTCCGCCGCACCCGGCCGCGGCCCGTAGTTGTTCGCGAGGTCGAAGTGCGTGACGCCGAGGTCGAACGCACGCCGCAGCACCGCGCGCTGCGTGCCGAACGGGGTGTCGTCGCCGAAGTTGTGCCACAGCCCCAGCGACAGCGCCGGCAGGTCGAGGCCCGAGCGGCCCGTACGGCGGTAGGTCATGGTGGCGTACCGGTCGGCGGCGGCACGGTACGGGTCGAGCGCGGGCATGAGGGCTCCTCGGTGGGCTGGTGCGACCACGCCAGGCTAGTTCGCGCCCGCACCGCCGACCCGCGCGCGGCGCCGCCGCACCCTCAGCGGGTCAACGAGCGCAGGACCTCGTCGGCGCGCTCGTCGCGGCCGGCGCCGCGCAGCACGTCGACCAGGGCGGAGACGACCTCGCCGCGGTGGTCGTGCTGCCGCACCATGGCGAAGCCCTCGACCGCGGACTCGAGGTTCCACACCGCCTCGTCGACCGCGCCGAGCCCCGCGTGCAGGCGCCCGGCGAGCCAGAACGCGTGCGCGGCGTCCGCGACGGCGTCGACACCCGCGTAGCCCTCGGCGGCCCGCGCCGCGCGCCGGGCGGCATCCGGCAGGTGGTCGCCGCCGAGCGACGCGAGCACCCGGGCCGCGGTGTCGTGCAGGTCCGCGCGGGCGCGTCGACGCGCGTACGACAGCCGCTCGTCGAGCTCCGCACCGGCGGCCTGCGCGACGGGGTCGACCGGAGCGTCGGCGTCGGCGGGCACGTCGGCGAGCTCGCCCAGCAGACCGTCGACGACGTCGACGACCGCCGCGCCCGTGCCCGTCACGACCGCCGCCGGAGCCCACGCCACGACCACGGGCACGACGTCGGGCACGGGCGTCCCGCCGGCACGCATCCGCGCGACCGCGCCGGGGTACGTGGCGGCCGCACCGTCGTCGTCGCTCGCCTCCTGCGCGCAGCGCGCGGCCTCGGCGAGCGCGAGGCCCGCGTCCGCGAGCCGGCCCGCCGCCTCCGCCTCGCGCGCAGCCTCGAGCCACGCCGCGGCCGCGGCGACGACGTCGCCGGCCTCGGTCAGCCGCTCGGCGCGCGCGAACGCGCTCTCGCCCGCGGCGACGTCGTCCGCCACGGCAGACGCGACGGTCCCGCCCGCCGGGGGTGCGTCGGGCCCCGTGGCGGGGATGACGTCGAGGTCGAGCCGCGCCACCGTGGGCCGCGTCGCGCGCGCGTCGGCAAGGCTGCGCGCGTACCGATCGGTGCCGTTGCGCGCGTCGAACGCGCGCGCGAGCGCGGCAGCCCGGGAGTCCGCCCAGTCCCGCAGGCCCGTGACGTCCCGGACGGGCACGCCGTCGAGCTCGACGGGCAGCGTGGCGTGGTCCGGCAGCAGCGCCGAGGTGCCGGCGACCACGTCGGCGAGGAACCAGAACGTGTCGTCGGGGGTGTCGGCCCGCTGCAGCAGGCGCGCGTCCGAGGCCAGGGCCCGCAGCGCCCGCCGCGGCTGGCCGCCGCGGGCCAGCAGCACGAACCGCGCGCCGCGCGCGCCGGCCATGTCGGACTCGGAGTCCGCGAGCGCGGCGACCGCCCGACGGTGGGTCGCGGCGGCCTCCTGCGCGCGCCCGGCCTCGAGGTGCAGGGTGGCGAGGCGCGCGAGCATGTCGGCCGGCTCGGTGGCGCACGTGCCGCCCTCGGCGAGGGTCTGCTCGATCAGCCGCGCTGCGTCCTCGACGTCGCCGCGCTCGACGAGGTACGTGGCGCGGTCGCCCGGGTCGCACACCTCGCACTGCGAGAAGTCGTCACGCGGCGTGCGGACCCACTGCTCGTAGAGCTCGTCGACGTCCGGGGCGCCGCGCTTGCGGGCCCAGCAGAACTTCTCGTACGCGACCGCGTCGTGGCCCAGCCCGGCGACCGCGTAGCGGCGCTCCATGTCGGCGAGGGTCGCCTCGATCTGCGCGGCCGGCACGTCGGGGAAGTCCGACAGGTGCCCGACCATCCACTTGAACGACCAGAAGAGCTGGTGCACGTCGGTCTCGTCGAGGTGCTCCGGGTGCTCGTCGTACCACCGGACCGCCTGCGTGAACGGCAGGTACGCGCGGTCCACCTCCCCCGCCCACACGTACGACTCGACGAGCACGAGCAGCGCGTACGCGCGCGCCTGGTCCGGCCCCTCGGCCTCCACGAGCCGCGCCTGCTGCTCGGCCGCCTGCGTGCGCGCCGCGCCGTACGGCAGGCCCCGCACGCGGGAGATCTCACGGTTCGCCTCGGCCAGCGAGCGGGTCATGCGTCCTCCTGGGTCTCGTCGGGCACGCGCGACGCGGGTGGGAGCCCCGCCTCGAGCAGCACGCCCATCGCGTCGTTCATCAGCTCGGCCTCGCGGACGCGCAGCGGCTCGCCGGCCAGCAGCACGGCGGTGACGTACAGCGACCGCACGCCGGCGGCGAGCACGGGGGCGTCGGGTGCGGCGGCGAGCAGGCGCCGCACGGTGGGGTTGTCGTCGTTGAGCACGAGCCGCCGGGCGGGCTCGGTGTCGGCGCCGGCGAACCCGGCGAGCACCCCACCCCACAGGTCGTCGGCCTCGGAGACCGCACGGCGCACGTCGCTCTCGTGCCGCCCGTCGCGGTCCTCGAGCAGCACGGCCGGGACCTGCTCCGGCGCGAAGCGGCGCACGACGAGGTCGCAGTCCAGGGGCCGGACGACCTCCCGGGCGGCCTGCACCTGGTCGAGGACCTCGAGCTCGCGGTGCGGCTCGACGGGCTCGAGCACCTGGGCCACGTCGCGCGCCTGCAGCTCGCGGACACGCCAGCCGGGGCGGCGGGCGAGGCGCGCCAGCAGCTCGGCGTCGTAGACGTACCCCGCGTTGACGATCGTCATGCCCTGCGCGCGGGCGACGGGCGCGACACGGCGGAAGTCCTCGACGCGCGTCGTGTGCAGGACCTCGCCGTGGTCGTCGCGCACCTGCGCGAGGGTTTGCGTCCCGTCGGTGGTCTCGAAGGGCAGGACCTGCGCGGTGAGGTCGAGGACCTCGTCGTCGACGACGGCCAGCGACCGCAGCGCCAGGTGGTGGGTCGTGACCACGTCGCGACTGAGCTCGGACGGGGACGTGAGGGTCGCGACGGTCCACGTGCGCACCTGCGCCGCGAGAGCCTCCTGCGCCGCGAGCAGGGCGTCGTCCGTGTAGAGCTGCTCGCGCGAGGCCGTCGGGCGCAGCACGCTCGTGTCGACGACGCACCGCACGAAGAACGCCCAGTCGGGCAGCAGGTCCTCGACCTGCGTGCCGAGCAGCATGCGCTTGAGGTACACACGGTGCCGCGAGCCCGCGCCCGGCGGCACGGCGGTGGGCAGGACGTACGCGACGCCGGACAGGCCGGCGAGCGGCACGTCGAGGTCGATGTGCGCGAGCGGCGTGAACCCGAGGGTCCGCTCGCAGTAGGCCGCGAGCGCGGCCCTGCGCTCCTCGTCGTCCGCGTACGTCGCGCGCCACGGCAGGACGGGCTCGCTGACGCGCCGCCAGGCCGTGCCCTCGTCGCCGGGCAGCGGGACCTCGACGGCGACGTCGACGGGCAGCAGCGAGCCGAACTCCTGCGCGAGCGCGACGACGGTCTCGGCCGTGAGCCAGTGATCCATGTCGGGCCGCGCACGCAGGCGCACGGTGCTGCCCACGTCGACGCTGCCGACGGGCAGGACGGTCAGGTCGTAGCGGCCGTCGGCGTACCCGACCCACCGCACCGGAGGCGCCTGCGGGTCCACCGCGGAGCGCGAGACCAGCTCGATCTCGTCCGCGACCATGAACGCCGACAGCAGCCCGATGCCGAACTGCCCGAGGAACTCCTCACGCCCCAGGCCGAGGTCGAGGTCGCGCTTGGACGACCGGCCGACGGTCGCGAGCAGCTCCTCCGCCTGCGCGGGCGTCAGCCCGACGCCCGAGTCGGTGACCTCGAGGGTGCCGCCGGGGCCCGGGCGCAGCCGCACCGTGGCGGGCGCGTCCGGGTCGACGGCGCGGCGGGCCGTGATCGCGTCGACACCGTTCTGCAGCAGCTCGCGCACGTACACGCGTGGTCCGGAGTACAGGTGCCGCGCCAGCAGGTCGACGACGCCGCGCAGGTCGACCTGGAAGGCGCGACCCGCCGCGGTGGGGTCGTCGTGCACGTTCAGTCCTGCTCCTGCGCGGCCTTCGCGGCGGCCGCCTCGGCCGGGTACTGCTCGTCGAGGTGCTCGAAGAGCTGCAGCGCGGTGGAGATGCCGCACGCGAGCTGCAGGTCGACCTGCGCGTCGGCGACGCCGTGCTCGTAGTCGACCGTGTGCTCGGCGTACACGCCGACGACCTCGTCCTCGAGGCGCACGTAGCCCTTGGGCCACAGGTGGGTCGCGTTCCACTCGTTGACGAGCTCCAGGAGCCGGCCGAGCTGGTCGGGCCCGACCTTGCGGTTCCAGCGCCCGCGCGTCTGCAGGAACTCGCCGTTGCCCCCCAGCAGGAAGAAGTAGAAGAGGTGCCCGTCCCAGTAGCCGCCGACGTCACCGTCGTCGTCGATGCCGTACTGCATGTCGCGGGCGTCGAGCGCGCCGGTGATGCGGTCGCGGCTCAGCGGTCCCAGCGCCGGCGGCGCCGGCTGCAGCGGGACGGACGTGTCCTTGGTGAAGAAGCCCATGATCTCCCCGTCGGGTGCGGTGGCGGGCCGCGACTGCTCGACGCCCGGGTGGCGCTCGGACGGCCCGCCCGCTGAGCCTAGTCATGGTGCCCGACATGTCCGTTCCGCCGTGCGGGGGAACCTTCCGCGACGGGGTGGCCCGGGCGGTCCGGGCGGCCCGCGCCGGACGCTCACGGACCCTGTGGACGAACGCGGACGAACCGGTCACCGCGCCCGTACTCTCGTCGCTCGGCGGCGCGTGCCGCTCCCGACGCGGGGAGGTGACGGATGACGAGGCTCCAGGTCGACACCGAGCTGCTGGCGCGCGCCGGCGGCACGCTGCACGCGATCCAGGACGACCTGCGGACCGTCCGCGACGACGCGCCGCTGCGCACCCTCCTCGGCCACGACGGTCTCGCGGACACGCTCGACGCGTTCACCCACGGCTGGGACGACGCGCGCGCGTCGCTGGTGCGCCTCGTGGGCGACGTCGGCGAGGCGTGCCGCGAGGCCGCCGACACGCTGGACGACGTCGACGCCGACCTCGCCGCGAGCATCCGGGGAGCCTTCGGGTGAGCGGCTCCTGGTACCCGCTGGCGTGGACCGACCCCGTCCCGGGCGACCCCGCGGCGGTGCGCGACGCAGCCCGCCGCTACGACGCGGTCGCGCAGCGCATCACCCGCGCGACGGCCGACCTGCGGGAGGTCGGGGCAGGCGTCGTGGGCACGTCGCAGGCTGTCGACGAGCTCCGCGCCCGCGCCGAGGAGACGGCCGAGCGCATCGCCGCCGCACGCGAGCGCTACGCCACGACCGCCGCGGCGCTCGCCGACTACGCCGACGGGCTGGCCCACGCGCAGTCCCCCGCGCAGGACGCGCTCGACGCGGCCCGCCGTGCCGCACAGGCCGTCGACGACGCGGGGCGTGACGTGCAGCGCTGGGCCCGGCAGGCCACCGAGGCGGTCGACGCGGCCGAGGCCGCCGCCTACGAGCGGCTCGCCGAGTCCGCCCGCGAGGCCCGCGACGACGCCGAACGGGCCCTGTCCCGAGCTCGCGAGCTGCTCGACCAGGCCGTCGCCGCCCGCGACGCCGCCGCCCAGCGCGCCCGGGACCTCGTCTCACGCGTCCTCGGTGCCGACGGGCTGGCGGACTCGCTCTGGTCGGCCCTCGGCAGGGGCGCCTCGGCCGTGGGGTCGTGGTTCACCGACGTCGGGCACTGGTTCTACGACCACGTCGACGAGATCGCTACCGTGCTGGGCGTCGCCGCGCTGCTCCTCGCCTGGGTACCCGTCCTCGGCCAGGCGCTGGCCGCGGCGGCTCTCATCGCCGGGGCACTGCAGCTCGCCCGCGACCTGCACCTCGCGCTGACGACTGATGCGGGTTGGCGGGACGTCGCCCTGGGGGCCCTCGGGCTCGTGACGTTCGGCGTCGGACGGCTGGCGGGTCAGGGCCTGCGCCTGGCCGCCAACAACGCCCGCGCGGCGCAGGGGCTGCGGACGCTGCCGGTGGCGGGGCAGGCGGCGGGTGCCGGCGCCCGAGGTGGCGCTGCTGCCCAGGGCGCGCGGGCATCACTGCGTCGAGGCATCGACACACGCCTCGGGCACGGACAGACGTGGAGCTCCTCGAGGCTGTGGTCGGTCATGCGCCCTGGCGCGATCGCTCAAGACGTCCTGCACGACCTCACCGGCGTCGCCCGGTACGCCAGGAACTCGAACCTGGCACCCAGCAGCGGGCTGCTCGGCCACGTCGCGCGTCCCGTCGACGTGCTGGAGAACGCCTTCAGCGAAGGCGCTCACGCACTGCGCAACACCGCACCGGGGATGGAACGGGTCACCACACTGCTCGGCGACGCCGGGGCGGCGCGCGACATGCGCTTCCTCGCGAGCGCCGGGAGCAGCCTCGGCCAGTCCGGCGCTGCTCTCCGGGGCTGGGCCGCAGGACGGGGCGCCCTCCAGGTCGTGGACGTGGGGATCGTCGTCGACAGCGTCTTACCGAAGGAGGGATGAGAGCAGTGCTCATGAGGATCCTGGACGCCGAGTGGCGTTACCCCGACGAGGAGCACTGGGTGTCATGGGACCCGGGCGACCGGATCGACGCTGTCGCTGCGGAGCTCGCACGCCGCGTCGCCACTACCCCCACCGGCGCCGCGCACCTGCACCGCAGCATCGTCGCGGTCAACAGGTCCGCCTTGACCAAGGGCAACACGGTCGGGCAATCCGCGCTGTGGATCCCCGACCCCGGCACGGGCGAGGTCCGTGGCGTCGTGGAGGTGTCGGTCAGCGCATTCACTCACCCCCGCCAGGCCACGCCCGAGGCGTTCGTCGCCCGCAACTGGCGCCGTGACTACGGCGGCTGGCGCGTGAGGATCACCGAGCGCGCTGCCGAGGTCTTCGAGTGCCAGGCAGGCCGTGGTGTCGTCGAGACCATCGTCGGGCGCCTGCGCGGCGAACGCACCGTGCAGGCCTACTCCTCGTTCTTCGTCTTCCCCCACGACGGCACCCCCGAGGCCGTCCAGCTCGCCTTCAACACCGTCCACCTCGACCAGCTCGTCGAGCTCACGACCCTCGGGCGCAGCATCACCGACTCCCTGGAGATCACGACAGGCCCGGCGACGTGACGGCCAGCGCACCACGCCACGCAACGACGGGCACGGTCGGCGTGGTGCTCCCGGCCGACTGGCACGTCGTGGACCTGGCGACCGACGCGACCCGGCACGCGGGGGTCACCGCGCTCGTCGACGCCCAGCTCCCCCGGCGCGACGACGTCGCGACCGTGCGCCGCCGATTGCGCCGCGACGTCGAGGAGCAGTCCCGCCGGGCCGCGCAGGCCGGCGGCCGGTTCAGCGCGTACATGCTGGACGTGGTCGGCCCTGTCCCGCTGCCGGCGGTGATCACCGCCTACCGCACGCCGGGCGCGCTCGCCACGGACGACGACCTGCGTGCCCTGGCGGACACGCTCACGGCGCGCCTGGGCCCGGCCGGCACGGTCGACGCGGGCGCCGGCCCGCTCGGGCCGGTCCTGCGCGCGGTGTCGCAGCGGCCGGCCGCGGACGAGCACGGGCCGGACCTGCTCGTCGGCGAGTACTGGTCCGACCCGGACGACGGCGACGGCCTGCTCCTGCTGTCGTTCTCGACCCCGCTCGTCGGGCTGCGCGACGCGGTCCTCGAGCTCTTCGACACCGTCGCCGGGTCCGTCCACCACGTCGACGGCACCCCGGCTGCGGCCCGTGGCCGGTGAGCGCGCGCTCGACACGCGGCCTCAGCCGTTCAGGCCTATGTTCGAACAATACGAACACGCTTACACTTCGTACTCCGCCGTTCGCCAGGAGCACGCATGAGTGCAGCACTCGCCCCGCACACCTATCTGCCCAGCGACGCTGCGACCGAGCAGATTGCTGAGGTCCGCAGCTTCCTCAAGGCACAGGGTGCCCGCGGCACTGACGTGACCCCGCGCTACCTCCTCGTCGGAAGCTCCGAGGGAGAGCAGGTCGAGCTGCCCCGGCCCATCTACGAGGCACTGCTCCTCGTCGCCGACTCGCTCGCCGCAGGCAAGGCGGTGACCGTCGCACCGGAGGCGACACTGCTGACGACGCAGCAGGCCGCCGACCTGCTCGGTGTGTCACGACCGACCGTCGTCCGGCTGATCGATGCGGGCTCACTCCCGAGCGAGCGACACGGCAACCGTCGGCGGATCCGGCTCGGCGACCTCCTCTCTTACCGGGAGCAGCGGCGCGCGGAGCAGTACGCCATGTTGGCGGCGACCGCAGTCGACATCGACGACGAGGACGACATCGACCAGGTCCGGCAGCACCTGAAGGACGCGCGTCGCGCCGTTGCCTCCCGCAGACGCGCGGCGGCGTCCTCGTCCGACGACTGACTCGACATCGTGTGCGCCGCCCTCCTGGACACGTGCGTGCTCTGGCCCAGCCTCCAGCGCGACGTCCTGCTGTCCTTCGCGATCGAAGGCCTGTACGAGCACGTCGTGGCAGCGGCCGTCGTGGGCGGCGTCGGCGTGATCGTGACCGACAACCTGTCGGACTTCCCGCCGTCCGCCGTGCCTCGGCGCATCGACGTCAGGACGGCGGCACTGCGGAAGGCGTGACCGAGCTACGGGTGCGACCACCCCTCACCCCCGCAGCACCAGCACCTCAGCCGCCTCGAGCACCAGGGCGTCCCCCACCTCCACGGTCCGCCCCGTCAGCAGGTCCTCCCCCGCCACCTGTGACGTCACGGTCACCGGCGACGCCCCGTGGTGCAGCACGAACGTGAAGGTCGCGCCGTCGGGCGCGACGCGGCGCGTGACCTCGACGCCCTCGTCGTCGGCGTGCGGCCCGACCAGCCCGTACCCGGTGAGCACGTGCCGCAGCACGCGCCCGACGCCCGCGTCGTCCAGGCCGGTCGCGACGTGCCACGCCGCACCGTCCCCGCGCCGCGACCGCGTCACCGCGGGACGGCCCGCGTAGAAGTCGGCCCCGTAGGTCCCGATCACCTCCGTGCCGGCCTCCGGCACGAGCAGCTCGAACACGAGCGTCGCGTCGTGCGTCGTGGCCTCGTCGTCGAGCACGAGCGTCACCGGGTTCGCGGCGCCCGGGAGCCCAGAGTCCGTCTCCTCGACGCGCGTGCCGAGCAGCGGGTCGAGCGGGGGCACACCGAGGTACGCGTTGTCGTCCTCGTCGACGCGTCCGCCGTAGAACGTCGTGACGAGCGTGCCGCCACGCTCGACGTGCGCGGTGAGGCGTGCGGCGACGTCGCCCTTCAGCAGGTGCAGCACCGGCGCGACGACCACGTCGTACGCCGCGAGGTCCGCCGTCACCGGGACCACGTCGACCTCGGCGTTCGCCGCCCACAGCGCCCGGTGGTACTGCAGGAGCGTCTGCAGGTACGACACGTGGCGGTTGTACCCGTCGGTCATCTCGACGGCCCACCACGAGTCCCAGTCGAGCAGCAGCGCGACGCGGGCGGGCGTCCGGGCGCCCAGGAGCGCCGGCCCCGTGCGCGCCAGGGCGGCCCCCAGGTCCGCCGCCTCACGGAAGACACGCGTGTCGGTGCGCCCCGAGTGGTCGATGAGCGCGCCGTGGTACTTCTCGCACGCGCCCTTCGACTGCCGCATCTGGAAGTACAGGGTCGCGTCGGCGCCGTGCGCGACGGACTGCCACGTCCACAGCCCCAGGACGCCGGGCCGCTTGACGGGGTTGACGTCGCGCGAGGCCGTGATCGACGGCGTCTGCTCCATGACCCAGAACGGCTGCCCGTCCTTCAGCCCGCGCATGGCGGCGTGCGTGGCGGCCATGCGGGCGGCCGTGCGCAGCGGGTCGTCGGGCAGCGGCGGATAGTTGTCCCAGGACACGAAGTCGAGGTCGTCGGCCCAGCGGTGGTAGTCGACCGGCTGGTAGAAGCCCATGAGGTTGGTCGTCGCCGGCAGCGACGAGTGCGCGCGGATCGCCGCGCGCTCGGCGACGAACCCCTCGCGCAGCCGGTCCGACATGTACCGCCGGTAGTCCAGCGTGATGCCCTGGAACGCCGTGTGGTTCGGCCCGCGCCAGTGCTCCGACAGCATCGACGGCGGTACGACCTCCTCCCAGTCGCCGTAGACGTGCGACCAGAACAGCGTGGTCCAGGCGTCGTTGAGACGCTCGAGCGTGCCGTACCGCGCGCGCAGCCAGTCACGGAAGCCGGCCGCGCACAGGTCGCAGTAGCAGGCACCGCCGTACTCGTTGCCGACGTGCCACGCGACGACCGCCGGGTGGTCGCCGTACCGCTGCGCGAGCGCATCGGCCATCGCGACCGACAGTCTCCGGAAGTCCGGCGACGACGGGCAGTGGTTGTGCCGCTGCCCGTGGACGTGCCGGCGGCCCTCGAAGTCGACGCGGCACGCGTCGGGGTAGGCCCGCGCGAGCCACGGCGGCATCGCTCCGCTCGGCGTGGCGAGGACCACGTCCCGTCCCTCGCGGTGGGCCCGCTCGACGATCGCGTCGAGCCGCGAGAAGTCGTACCGCCCCTCGCGCGGCTCGGTGTGCGCCCACGCGAACACGCCGACCGTGAGCGTGGTGACGTGGGCGAGGTCGAACGCCGCGTGGTCCTCGTCCCAGACCTCGACCGGCCACTGCTCCGGGTTGTAGTCACCGCCGTAGCGGATGTGGTCACCGACGGGCAGGGGCACGGGTCCTCCAGGGAACGGGGGTCAGGACGGGGGCGTGTCCGGCTCCGCCGGTGCGGTGAACCGCTCGGTGGCGTCGCGCACGGCGGGGTCGGTGGTGGTGACGACCGCGAACGCCAGCAGCCCCGACAGCATCACCAGCACCCAGTCGGACGTGAACAGCACGATGCCCACGCTCAGCACGACGAGCGACAGCGCACCGAGCCCGACCAGGGGCTTCATCGCGAGGTAGTAGGCGGCCAGGCGTGCGACGTCGCGCGTGCGCAGGCTGAGGCGCGAGGACAGCGCCATCGCCAGGACGGCCCACACCAGCACGGCCACCGCGATCAGGACGAGCACGAGCCCGTACCCGCTGGGCACACCGGCGGCGTCGAGCGACGCGAGCGAGAACGCGATGACCGCGAGGACCAGCACGGTCGGCACCCACCACCGCAGCACGTCGAGCACGTTGAGCGCGTACCCGCGCCAGAAGTGCCGGCCCGGGGACAGGTCGCGGTCGGCGACGAACCGGCGCCACGCGAACATCGCGGCGGCGAGCGCCGGGCCCATGGGCACGGCGAACAGGGCGACGAGCCAGACGTTGCCCGCGTCACCCGCGAGGAACGGCACGAGCGCGAGCGGCAGCCCGCCGGTGAGCACGGTGAGCAGGCTGATGACCAGGGCCCACAGGACGACGGCCGCACCGCGCGACAGCGGACCGGCCCCGACCTCGTCGAGGTCGTCACGGCGCACCACGCTCACGCCTCCCGTCGCTCGTGTCGGGCGACGAGCCGGTCGTCGTCGACACCGAGCAGGCGGCGGTCGTCGAGGCCCTCGTGGTGCGTGGGCGTCACGGGCGTCAGCTCGACGAACGTCACCTCGTGGCGCGCCAGGGCGAGGTCGAGGTCGATGCGCCCGTCGGCCGCGCGTGCCACGTCGTGCGAGACGGCCGGGCGCGCGCACGCGTGCAGCAGGTCGAGCTCGCGCGCGGTCGGCGACATGGGACGCCCCAGCTCGCGCCACGCGGCGAACGCGTTGCCGTCCTGCTCGTTCACGCGCTCGCGCAGCACGAACGCCGCGTCGCCACGCACCGGGAGGGACAGCTCGACGCGGTGCTCCGCGGCGTCCGCACCCTCGGTGCCGCCGACCGGCTGCCACGCGAGCACGGTGACGCGCCCGTCGGGGTCGGCGCACACGAGGTGGTCGTCGCCGCGTGCGAGGACGTCACGGCCCATGCGGGCCATGAACGCGTACAGGTGGTACGTGGGCTTGGCGACCTGCCGGTGCGTGAGCATGCCGAACCCGCCGTGGAAGAACGACGTCGGCACGTTCGCCTCCTCGAAGACGTCGCAGAACGTCCAGTAGGAGAACGAGTCGACGACGTCGCCGCCGCCCGCGAGCACCGGCGCGAGGAAAGCCGCGTTGTACGCGGTGTCGTGGATCGGGTTGTCCGGGCGGTACGAGGTGTTGAACTCCGTGATGTGCACGGGCAGGCCGGCCAGGCGCGTGTCCGCCAGGTAGCGGCCGGCTGCGCCGAACTGGTCGAGGAGCTCCTGCGGCGGCATCTGCGTCTGGTAGACGCCGAACGGGATCCGCTCCGGCATCCCCGAGGAGTACGCGTGCCGGGTGACGAAGTCGATCGGCACGTCGCGCTCGGTCACGAAGTCGGCGAACGGCTTCCACCACTCGTCGTCCGACCCGCCACAGATGGCCGGGCCGCCGACCTGCAGGTCCGCGTCGACGTCCTTGATGCCGCGCGCCGTCTCCTCGTACAGACGGAAGTACGCCTCCTGGTCGGCGTCCTTCCAGAAGACCGTGAGGTTGGGCTCGTTCCACACCTCGATCGGCCAGCGCCGCACCTCGTCGATGCCGTACCGCTCGATCGAGTGCCGCAGGAACGCCTGCACGAGCGCGACCCACTCGCCGTGGTCGCGCGGCGGGGTGACGTTGCCCTTCCACCAGAACACCGTCTGGTCGCCGGACGCGAGCTGCGAGGGCATGAACCCGAGCTCGACGAACGGCCGGATGCCGAGGGACAGGAAGTGGTCGTGGACCTGGTCCACGTAGGTCCACGCGTAGCGCGTGTGCGTGCGGCCGTCGATCTCGTCCGTGCGCAGCACGCCCATGTCGTCCGACAGCAGCCCGTGCCCGCGGATGTGCCGGAACCCGATGTCGCGCTGCACCTGCGCGAGCGAGTCGCGGTAGTCCGCGCGCAGCGCGAGGTTCATGCGGCCGGTGCCGACGCAGGCGCGCCACGCGTCGGGCAGCGGGCCGGAGGGCTGGGCGGGGACGACGGTGCGCACGGGTGCGACCTCCTCAGCGACGGTGACGAGACGGTGCGGGTGCCGGCCCGGCGGCGGGACGGCGGGGACCACCTTCGCACGTGCGCGCGGTCCCGGGGGACGTCCGGCACCCCGCGGGGTGCCGGACGCGACCGGGCCCGGCCACCCGCCCCGGGGGGAGGCGGGCGGCCGGGCCCGTCGGCGTCAGCCGTTCTGCTCGGCGAACCGCTCCTGCGCGGCGTTCACCACGTCGAGGTACTGCTGCATGTTCTTGCCCTCGAGCTCGGCGACGTACGCGTCCCACTCGGACAGGTCGCGCTGGCCGAGGATGAACGCGGCGGTGTTCTGCAGCACGTGGTCGCGCAGCGCGGTCTGCCAGAGCGAGACCTGCTCACGCTCGAGCTCGTCCAGCGGTGCGGGCGGCGAGACCGGGGCGAGCTCCTTGTCGCTCATGGACTCGACGAACTCGACGACCTCGTCACGCAGCATCGACCGGTCCAGCTCGTCCGACGAGCCGTGCTCGAGCATCCACACGCCGTTGTGGTAGCCGTAGTCGACGTTGAGCGCCTTCGGCGCGCCCGGGTTCAGGCCGTTCTGGTCGATGTCCGGCATGAGCACGCGCTTGTCGCCCTCGCGCGTGAAGGTCTCACCCTCGACACCCCACTTGGCGAACTCCAGGCCCTCGTCGGAGTAGTACAGCCAGTCGATGAACTGCAGCATCGCGAGGAAGTCGTCCTCCTCGGCGGCCGACGAGGACAGCATGAGACCGCTGACGAGGCGCGAACCGGCCAGGACGTCACCGGCGGGGCCGGCGGGGACGCGGATCATGGCGACCTCGCCCTGCGTGCCGACCTCGGTCATGGCGGTCCGGACCTTGAGGATCTCCTGGTCGTTCGTCAGCTGGGCGAAGGTCTGGCCCGACGCCATCTTCTGGATGGCCTGGTCGTCCTCCTGCGTGAGGCTCTCGGGGTCCATGAGCCCGTCGGCGATGAGGCCGTGGTAGTACTCGAGCAGCTCGCGGTACTCGTCCATGGCGCCGGTGTAGACGAACTCGCCCGCGTCCTCGTCCCACCAGGTGCCCTCGCCGTAGCCCCAGCCGGCGGCCGTGCCGAAGTTCGACGCGGCGACGTTGAGAGTGGCCTCGAGCGGACCGTTGGCCGACCAGCGGTCGGACAGGGGGTACAGGTCGGGGTACGCGGCCTTGACCTTCGCCAGGTCGGCGGCGAAGTCCTCGAAGGTCTCCGGCTCCAGGCTCAGGCCGAGCTGCTCCCAGACGTCCTTGCGCACCGCGTACGTGTACGAGGGACGGACCGACTCGCGCAGGCCGGGCAGCACGTAGTACTTGCCGTCCTGCTGGCGCATCCGGTCGATGTCGGCCTCCAGGCCCCACTTCTCGACCTTGTCGAGGTAGTTCGGCATGTGCTCGACGTAGTCGCTCACGGGCAGGATCGCACCGCCGGCGACGAAGGCCACCTCCTGCCCGGGGTAGGTCACGGAGATGATGTCCGGGGCGTTGCCCGCGCCGATCGCGATCGACTGCGCCTGCTGCCAGTCGGACAGCGGGGCGGTCTGCATCTCGAAGGTGACCTTCTGGTTCTCCTCGAGCTTCGTGAGGATGTCCCAGTCCTCCTTGAGCGGGTAGTTCGGGTGGTCGCGGTACATCAGGCCGAAGCTCACCGGCTCGGTGGCCACGAACGTCGTGCCGACGCCGTAGTCCTCCATCGCACCGACCTGACCGAGCTCGCTCGCCTCGGGGGCGTCGTCCGTCTCGTCGTCCGACCCGCCCGAGCAGGCCGCCAGGGCCAGCGCGAGGGTCGCGGCGGTCGCGGCGAGCGCGAGGGGCCGCTTCTTCGTCGTCCTCATCATTCTCCTTCGGGTGGAACGTCGTCGTCCTGCAACCGGGGATGTGCACCGCTGCCGGCGGGCAGCGGGGGTGCGGGGAGGGGCTACTGCTTGACCGAGCCGAGCATCACGCCGGACACGAAGTACCTCTGCACGAACGGGTAGAGGCACACGATCGGCAGGACGGTGAGCAGCATCGTCACGGCCTTGACGTTGGCGGCGATCTGCGTCGCCTCGGCCGAGCCGGCCGCGCCGTCGACGCTGGTGGCGCCCGCGATGAGGTTCCGCAGGTACACCGTCACGGGATAGAGCTCGCGGTGGTCCATGTAGAGGAACGCGGCGAACCACGAGTTCCAGAAGGACACCGCGTAGAACAGGACCATCGTGGCGATGACCGCCTTGCTCAGCGGCAGCACGATGCGGGCGAGCTTGCCGTAGGTGCTCAGCCCGTCGATCTCCGCGGCCTCCTCCAGCTCGGTGGAGAAGTTCTCGAAGAACGACTTCATGACGAGCAGGTTGAACACGCTGATCGCGTTGGGCAGGGCGATGGCCCACACGCTGTTGCGCAGGCCCAGCTCGTTGACGAGCACGTAGTTGGGGATCAGACCGCCGTTGAAGAACATCGTGAAGACGGCGATGCCGATGAACACCGTGCGCCCACGCAGGTGGTACTTGGAGATGGCGTACGCGAACGTCGTCGTGAGGAACATCGCGACCACGGTCGCGACGACCGTGTAGTAGACGGTGTTCTGGTAGTTGCGCCAGAACATCCGGTCGCTCATGACCAGGTCGAAGGTCGTGAGGTTGAAGCCCTGGGGCCACAGGTTGACCTGGCCGGCGTTGATGTACGACTCGGAGGAGAACGCCTGCGCCGCGAGGTTGACGAACGGGTACAGCGTGAGGGCCGCGATGACGACCAGCAGCGTGGCGTTGACGATGCGGAACGCCGTGTAGGCGCGCGTGTCCTTCACGGCCCGGACGGTGGGCTTCGACAGCCGCTCGTCCAGCCGCGTCACGTTCTCGACGGTCACCACAGGGAGGCTCCGACCACTCGGCGCGAGATCGCGTTGGCGGACAGGACGAGGGTCAGGCCGATGAGGGCCTCGAACAGCCCGATGGCCGTCGCGTAGGAGAACTGGCTGGACCCGATGCCCACGCGGTACAGGTACGTCGCGATGACGTCCGCGGTCGGGTACAGCAGGGGGTTGTACAGGAGCAGGATCTTCTCGAACCCGACCGCCATGAACGAGCCGATGTTGAGGATGAGCAGCACGACCATCGTGGGGCGGATGCCCGGCAGCGTGACGTGCCACGTCTGGCGCCAGCGGTTGGCGCCGTCGATGCGCGCGGCCTCGTACAGCTGCGGGTCGATGGTCGACAGCGCGGCGAGGTAGAGGATCGTGCCCCAGCCGACCGTCTGCCAGATCTCGGAGGAGATGTAGATGGTGCGGAACCACTCGGGCAGCTGCATGAACCCGATCGCGTCGCCCCCGACGGCGGTGATGATCTGGTTGACCGTGCCGCGCATCGCGGTGAGCTGGAAGACCAGGCCGGCGACGATGACGATCGACATGAAGTGCGGCAGGTAGGAGATCGTCTGGACGACCCGCTTGAACCGCCGCGAGCGCAGCTCGTTGAGCATGAGCGCCAGCACGATCGGCAGCGGGAAGATGATGACCAGGCTCAGCACGCCCAGGACGAGGGTGTTCTGGAAGACGTTCCAGAAGGTGGGGTCGTTGATGAACATCCGCACGTAGTGCAGGCCCACCCACTCCTCGCCGAAGATCGACCCGCCGGGCCGGAAGCGCCGGAAGGCGATGACGTTGCCGATCATCGGCACGTAGCGGAAGACCGCGAAGAACAGCAGCGGCAGGACGAGCAGCGAGTAGAGCTGCCAGTCGCGGCGCACCGCCCGGCGCCACGTGCGACGCCGCTCGTCGGGCCGGCGCGCGGGCGCGTCGGATGGCGGCGGTGCGACCCGCACGGGGTGCACGTCCTGCTGCTGCGCCTGCATGAATCCCCACGCCCTCGTGGCCGAAACGTGTCGACGGGAGACCCCGTCCGGTGCGGGCGCCACGTTAGGCAAACGTTTGCCCTGGCGTCAAGAGACCGGCCCGAACCCCGTTCGGGCGGGTGACTCCCGGACGATCAGGACGGATCGCTCCGGGGTGCGGCGCGGCCGCCCGAACGGGTGCTACCTTCGACGCGAAACTTGCGAGCACGCCCCGAGCGCGCCGGTCGTCCCCCGCCGACCGCCGTCACGGGCCCCCGGTCAGAGGAGACCTTCGTGGCCACGTCCAGCGACAACCGACGGACGGTGACGATCGCCGAGATCGCCGCGCTCGCCGGCGTCTCCGTCCCCACCGTGTCCAAGGTCCTCAACGGCCGCGCCGACGTCGCCGCGACGACGCGCGCCCGTGTCGAGGCGATCCTCGAGGAGCACAGCTACCGCCGCCGGCGCGGCCGCGGCTCGGGCGACCCGAACCTCATCGACCTCGTCTTCCACCACATCGACAACGCGTGGGCGCAGGAGGTCATCAAGGGCGTCGAGGACGCCGCCGCCGCCCACCGCGTCGGCGTCGTGCTGTCCGAGCTCGGCGGCGCGCACCGCCCGCAGCAGGAGCTCATCGACGACATCCTCGCGCGCCGCCCGCTCGGCGTGCTGCTCGTGCTGTCGAGCCTCGACGCGACGCAGCGCCACCAGCTCGAGTCCCGCTCCATCCCGTTCGTCGTCGTCGACACCTGGGGCGAGCCGCCGGCGGGCGTCCCGACGGTCGGCTCCAACAACTGGAACGGCGGTCTCATCGCCACGCGCCACCTGCTCTCGCTCGGGCACCGCCGCATCGCGGTCATCTCGGGCCCGTCCGACGTGCTGTGCTCCCGCGCCCGCGTCGACGGCTACCGCAGCGCGCTCGAGGAGGCCGGCATCCGCTCCGACCCGTCGTACGTCCGCTGGGGCGACTTCCACGTCGACGGCGGCTACCGCCACGGCCTGGAGCTGCTGTCGCGCCCCGACCGCCCCACCGCGATCTTCGCCGGCTCGGACTACCAGTGCCTCGGCGTCATGCGGGCCGTGCGCGAGCTCGGCATGTCGATCCCCGAGGACGTGTCGGTCGTCGGGTACGACGACATCCCGCTCGCCCAGTGGCTCGGCCCGTCGCTCACCACCGTGCGCCAGCCGCTGCGCGAGATGGCCGGCACCGCGACCGAGATGGTGCTGAGCATCGCCTCCGGCGAGCGACCGTCCAACCTGCGGATCGACCTCGCGACCGAGCTCGTGGTCCGCGAGTCGACGGCGCCGGCACCCGCCGGCGTCTGACGGGCGGCGCTCAGCGCCCCGCGCTGCGGCGCCACCACGCCAGCGTCGGCACGCCCAGCGCGAGCGTGCCCAGGATCGTCACGACGCGCCACACGACAGCGATCCCCGGCCCGACCCTGCGATGACCACCGGCCTGCCCGGCCGCAGCGTCACCTGCGCCCGCTCCGTTCCGCCGCGCTCGCGCACGTCGACCACAACGTCCCGCTTGGCCGCGAGCTCGGCCAGCACGACGCGACCCTCGGCCCACCGCAGGTCGACGAGGTCCACGCCGCCGCGCAGCCGCAGCCCCTGCACGCGTCCCTCCGGCCAGGACGCCGGCAGCGCGGGCAGCAGGTGCACCTCACGCACGCCGTCGGGGCCGCGGTGGTGCGCCTGCACGAGCGCCTCGACGACGCCCGCGGTGAAGCCGAGGTTGCCGTCGACCTGGAACGGCGGGTGCGCGCACAGCAGCGAGCGGTAGACCCCGCCGGGCGCCGGCCAGGACGCGGGCTCCTCACCGGGGACGGGGTGCAGGAACGCGCTCACCAGCGCCGCGACGCCCTCGGGGTCGCGCAGCCGCGCGCGCAGCGCGAGCCGCCACGCGAGCGACCAGCCGGTCGACTCCGGGCCGCGCGCGTCGAGCGTGCGACGGGCCGCGGCCGCGAGCTCGGGCGTGGTGTCCGGGTCGATCGACGTGCCGGGGAACACCCGGTACAGGTGCGACTGGTGGCGGTGCTCGGGCTCGGCGTCGGGCACGTCCTCGTGCCACTCGGCGAGCCGGCCGTCGGGGGCGACGCGCTCGGTGGGCAGCCGCTCGAGCGCGCCGTCGACGGCGGCGCGCAGGTCCTCGTCGCGGTCCCGCACGACGGGCGCGAGACGCCGTACCTGCTCGAGCAGGTCGCGCACGATCGCGAGGTCCGCCGTGGTCGACACCGCCACCGCCGCGGGGCGGCCGTCGGGCAGCAGGTAGTGGTTCTCGGGGCTCGTCCCCGGCGACGTGCCGAGCGTGCCGTCGGGCAGCTCGACGAGCAGGTCGAGCACCGCGCGGGCGGCGTCGCGCACGACCGGCCAGTGCCGGCGCAGCGCGTCGTCGTCGCCCGTCCAGTCGTGGTGGTCGACGACGTGCCGGGCCAGCCACGCACCGCCCAGCGGCCAGGCCGACCACGACGCGGAGTCGTGGCCGCGGCCCGTCGGGCCCGTGAAGCACCACGGGTCGGAGTTGTGGTGCGCCACCCAGCCGCGTGCGCCGTACAGCGTCCGGGCGGTCTGCCGTCCCGCGGCGGCGAGCCGGTCGAGCCAGGACAGCAGCGGCTCGTGGCACTCCGCGAGGTCGCCGACGAGGGCGGGCCAGTAGTTCATCTCGGTGTTGATGTTGATCGTGTAGTTCGAGCTCCACGGCGGGCGGACCCGCTCGTTCCAGATGCCCTGGAGGTTGAGCGGCAGCGTGCCGGGCCGCGAGCCCGCGACCGTGAGGTACCGGCCGAGCTGGAACGCCAGGACCGCCAGGTGCGCGTCCGGCTCGCCGGCCGCGTGGCGGGCGAGCCGCGCGTCGAGCGGCAGGTCGGGCGGCGCGGCGACCAGGTCGAGCGACACGCGCCCCAGGAGCGCGGCGTGGTCCGCGACGTGCCGGGCAGGGATGCCGTCGACGTCCGCGAGCGCGCCCCGCAGGCCCGCGAGCGCGTCGGCAGCCACGCGCTCCCGGTCGCCGTGCAGCGTGCCGGTCGCGACGTCGTGGTCGGTCGCGGACGTCAGGACGACGCGCACGCGGCGTGCCCCGGTGACCCGCACCTCGCCGTCGACGACCGCGACCGGGGCGTCGTCGGCCAGCACCGCGAGCGCCACCGCGGCGTGCACGGACCGCCCGCCGTACTGCACGGGGTCAGGGCCGTCGACCCAGTCGGGCAGCACGTGCGAGGGCATGTCGAGGGTGGCGACGAGGATCCCGTCGCCCGCGGCCGCCGGCGTCGACGCCCACGGGTGCGGGGACGCCAGCCGCACGCGCGTCTCCCCCGGCGCCCCGGCCCGCTCCAGCAGCAGCGCGCCGTCCGGGTGGCTGACGAGCACCTCCTGCCGCCACGGCTCGCCGGCGGCCGAGCGCCACGTCGTCGTCACCACGCCGCGCGCGAGGTCGAGCACGCGGCGGTAGTCGTCGCGACCCGCGGCTCCCGGCTGCTCGACGAGCACGTCGACGAGCGGCTGGTACGCCTGCACCCAGCCGCTCTGCAGCTTCGCGAGCTCGTCCTGCGCCGCGAGCGGGTCGCCCTCCGCGAGGAGGTGGCGTGCACGCCGCACCACACCTGGCGCACCGTCCGGCCCCAGCGGCCCGACGGGCTCGACGGTCCCGTCGTGCGGGGCGCCCGACCAGCAGGTGTCGTCGTTGACCTGCAGCCGCTCGGCACCCGTCCCGCCGTGGACCATGGCACCCAGACGCCCGTTGCCGACGGGGAAGGCGTCGGTCCACCAGCGCGCGGGCTCGTCGAGCCGCAGCACCAGCCCGGACGCCGTCGTCACCGCCCCGTCGTCGATCACGCCCACACCCAACCACGGTGCGAGGATCGGCGGGTGCACGTCGCCTTCTTCGAGCCGCGGATCCCCGGCAACACCGGCAACGCCATCCGGATGTGCGCGGGCACGGGCGCCACGCTGCACCTCGTCGAGCCGCTGGGCTTCGAGCTGGACGAGGCGCGGCTGCGGCGCGCGGGCCTGGACTACCACGACCTCGCGCACGTCGTCGTGCACGCGTCGCTCGCTGCGCTGCTGGACGCGCTGCCCGCGTCCCGCGTGTGGGCGTTCACCACGCGCGCCACGGACCGCTACACCGACGTGGCGTGGCGCGACGACGACGTCCTGCTGTTCGGCCCCGAGCCGACGGGCCTGCCGGCCGACGTGCTGGCCCACCCGCGGGTCACCGGCGAGGTCCGCATCCCGATGCTGCCGGGGCGCCGGTCGATGAACCTGTCGAACGCCGCGGCGGTCGCCACCTACGAGGCGTGGCGGGCGCGGGGGTTCCCCGGCGGGGTGTGAGGGCCTGTGACAGGGCGGGTGTGACGCGCCCCCGGCGGTCAGCGCTGCGAGCATCGGGGGATGACGTTCCCCACCCGCCCGGTGCTCACCGGCACGTTCGGCATGGTCGCCTCGACGCACTGGCTGGCCAGCGCGGTCGGCATGCGCACGCTGGAGGCGGGCGGCAACGCGTTCGACGCGGCCGCCGCGGCGGGCTTCACGCTGTCGGTCGTCGAGCCGCACCTCGACGGCCCGGGCGGGGACGCGCCCGTCATCGGCCACCGCGCGGCGGACGGGCACACGTTCGTGGTGTGCGGGCAGGGCGTCGTCCCGGCGCGCGCGACCGTCGACGCGTACCGGGCACTGGGGGTCGACGAGGTCCCCGGCACCGGGCACCTCGCGGCCGTCGTGCCCGGGGCGTTCGGCGCGTGGCTCGACCTCCTGGCGCGGTACGGCACGCTCCCACTGGCCGACGTCCTGGCCCCCGCTCTCGGGTACGCGCGCGACGGCCACCCGCTCCTGCCCGGCGCGGCGGCGGCGATCGGTACGGTCGCGGACCTGTTCCGCGACCACTGGCCGACGAGCGCGGCGGTCTGGCTGCCGGGCGGGGCGGTGCCGCGGGCGGGCGAGCGGTTCCGCAACCCCGACCTGGCGCGCACCTTCGAGCGGCTGCTCGCCGAGGCCGCCGCGGCCGGGCCGGACCGCGAGGGGCAGATCGAGGGCGCGCGGCAGGCGTTCTACGAGGGGTTCGTCGCCGAGGCGGTCGACGCGTTCGTCGCCGGGACGCCGGTGCTCGACGCGACGGGGCGCGCACACACGGGCTTCCTGCGGGCCGACGACCTCGCCGCCTGGCGCGCGACCGAGGAGCCCACCGTCGCGGTGCCGTTCGCGGGCGTCGAGGTGCACAAGACCGGCCCGTGGGGTCAGGGCCCGGTGCTGTTGCAGCAGCTGCGGATCCTCGAGCGGCTCGGCATCGAGGACGTCGTGCGGGACGCCGTGGCGCGCGGGGACGACGACGACCCGCAGGGCCCGCTCGTGGAGCTCGTGCACGTCGTGGTCGAGGTCGCCAAGCTCGCGTTCGCCGACCGGGACGCCTGGTACGGGGACGCCGCGAGCGTCCCGCTCGACGCGCTGCTGTCGCCCGCGTATGCCGCCGAGCGCGCGCACCTCGTGGGCAGCGACGCGGACGGCGAGCACCGCCCAGGTGCACCCCACGGGGAGTGGCCGCGGATGGCGCGCGCCCTCGTCGGCGCGCGGGCGGCGGCCACCGCGGGCGTCACGGCGGCTCCTGCGGCACCGGGCCTGGGCGAGCCGACTGTGTCCCCGCGGGGCGTGACGCGGGGGGACACGTGCCACGTCGACGTGGTCGACCGCTGGGGCAACCGGGTCTCCGCGACGCCCTCGGGCGGGTGGCTGCAGTCGAGCCCGGTGGTCCCCGGCCTGGGGTTCGCGCTGCCGACGCGCGCGCAGATGTGCTGGGTGCAGGACGGCCTGCCGGCGAGCCTCGTCCCGCGGACCCGGCCGCGCACGACGCTCAGCCCGGCCCTGGCGCTCGGCGACGGGCACGGGTTCGCGTTCGGGACACCGGGCGGCGACCAGCAGGACCAGTGGCCCGTGCCCTTCCTGCTGCGGCACCTGCTGGGCGGGCTCGACCTGCAGGCCGCGATCGACGCGCCGGCGTGGCACTCGACGCACGTGCACGGCTCGTTCCACCCCCGCTCGCACACCCCGCGGGGGCTCGTCGCGGAGTCGCGCCTGGGGCCTCGCACGCTCGCCGCGCTGGCGGCGCGTGGGCACACCGTGACCGACGCCGGGCCGTGGTCGCTGGGCCGGTTGAGCGCGGCCGGCGTCGGGCCGGACGGGTGGCTCCTGGCGGCCGCCAACCCGCGCGGCAGTCACGGCTACGCCGTGGGCCGCTGACGGACGCTTCGACACTTTCGACGGTCGGACCGACCGTGATCGGGCTGTGACCTGCGAGGTCACAGGGCCGGATCGCGATCGTGACTCTTATGTGAACGCTCAACATCCGGACGAAACAGACATCGGACCTCTCCTGCTGTCACAGCCCCCATCATGAGGGTTCTATGAGGAATTGACCGCTGGGACGATTCAGACATCGGAGCACCGTTACCGTCGGAGACATGCCCTACGACGTCGTGGATGCGCACCTGCAGGTATGGGACCCGGAGTCGGTCCACTACCCGTGGATGTCGCAGGACCCCTCCCTCCTGCGTCGCACCTACCGAGTTCGCGACGTCGGCGGTGCACTGGACGAGCACCACGTGGACGGCGTGGTGCTCGTCCAGTCCGCCGACAACCGGGCCGACAGCGAGCACCTGCTCTTCCAGGCGCTGTGCGACCCCCACGTCGTCGGCGTCGTCGCGTGGGTCCCGCTGGACCAGCCGGACGAGGCCGCGACCCAGCTCGACCACTGGCGCGTCGAACCCATCGTCGGCGTCAGCCACCACGTCGACCGCGAGCACGACACGCAGTGGCTGCTCGGCGACGGCGTCGAGGACGGCCTCACGCTCCTCACCGAGCGACGGCTCGTCCTGGACCTGCCGGCCACCACGCCCGAGCTGCTGCACCACGTCGCCACGATCGCCGACCGGCACCCCAAGCTGACGGTCGTCGTCGACCACCTCGGCGCACCGCCGCTCGCCGCGCTCCGCGCCGGTGAGACGGCCACGTGGCAGCGCTGGGCCGACGCCCTCGCCGTCGTCGCGCAGGCACCGAACGTCGTCGCCAAGCTCGCGGGCCTCGGCCGCGCGGCCGGCCCCGGCTGGACCGTGGACGACGTGCGCCCCGCCGTCGACCACGCTCTCGACGTCTTCGGCCCCGACCGCCTCATGGCGGGCAGCGACTGGCCCACCTCCCTCGACGCGCACGGCACGTGGGCCGAGGTCTGGGGCGGGCTGCGTGCGACGCTCGACGGCCTCGACGAGGCCGCCGTGGCCCGCGTCATGGGGCGGACCGCCGTCGAGACGTACGGCATCCCCCCGCTCGTCCCCGAGCGCTGACACCTGCCCCACCCCCGCCGCAGCTGCGCACGACGACGGAGACGAGCACGTGTCACGCACCCAGGACGTGGTCGAGGACGTCCAGCGCCTGATCCTCGACGGTGGGCTGCGCCCCGGCGACCGGCTCCCCGCGGAGAAGGAGCTCGCGTCCGAGCTCGGCGTCTCGCGCGGCTCCCTGCGCGAGGGCGTGCGCGCGCTCGTCGTCCTCGGCATCCTCGAGGCGCGGCACGGCGACGGCACCTACGTCACGTCGCTGGACCCCGCGACGCTGCTCAGCCCGCTGGCGTTCCTCGCCGACCTGCCGGGCGACCACTCCTCCCTGCACGCCGTGCGGGCGATGCTCGAGACCGAGGCCGCGGGACTCGCCGCGCTGCACCTCACGGACGCGCACGTCGCCCGCGCACGCCGCGCGCTCGACGACATGGCGCGTGCCCTCGTCGCCCCCCGCCCCGACTCCGAGCGCCTCGCCGCCGCCGACCTCGCGTTCCACCAGGCCGTGGCCGACGCGTCCGGCAACCCGGTGCTGGCCGCGCTGCTGCACGCGCTCGCCGGTCGCCAGGCCCGGCACCGCGTGTGGGACGAGATGCCCGAGATCGCCGGGGACCGGACCTTCGAGGAGCACGAGGCGGTCCTCGCCGCCATCACCGCACGCGACCCGGACCGGGCGCGCCTGCGCATGGCGATGCACATGGTCGCGATCGAGGACCTGCTGGCGACCACGAGCACCGACGGCCCCGCACCCCGGCGCCGCAACCTCGCGGAGGCCACGACCGCCCGCTGACGCCACGACCGGCCGCTGCGCCACGACCCGACCGGCCGGTGCTCACGGCCGGGCGTCGCTCGCTCCACCGCACGCCGCCAGCACGAACTCGTACAGCGCCCCGCGCAGCGCGTCCGGCGCAGCGACGAAGTGCAGCGGCTGCTCGACCCCGTCGACCACCGCGGCCAGGCCCAGCACCGTCCCCCTCTTGTCCTCGGCGATCGCGTGCAGGTCGCAGCGCGCCGGCACGGTGGCCAGCACGAGGCGCCCGTCCGGCGGCGGCGCGGCGGAGTCCACGTCGACGTCCCACCGCCCTGTCGCCCCCCACGGACGCAGCAGCGTCGTGGCGCGCACCCCGGTGAGGCGCACGTGCGGGCCGCCGGGCACGGGCTCGACGCGCAGCGTCACGTCCGCGACCGGCACGCCCTCGACCTCGCGCACCACGAGATCGTCGGCGAACGTCACGCGCAGGCCCGCCGCGACCGCCGCGGCCGCGCAGTCCTCACCGTGGATCCGCCGCAGGTCGTCGGCCTCGTCGGTGGGCGCCACCACGACCGTCCCCGCCCGGCCGTCCGACGTGGTGACGTCGAGCTCGACACGCACAGCCGGGTCCCCGGGCGCGTCCGGGCCGCAGGCCGCAGGCCCGAGCGGCACCCGGAGCCGCCGCACCCGGTCGGCGCCCACGTCACGCCCCGCCTCGGTCCCACCGCCCACGAGGTCGCTCACGAGCCGGGCGCGCTCCACCACGACGTCGACGGGCCCGGTGTTGCGGACCTGCAGCTCGACGATCCGTGCGACCCGGTCGGTGCGGGCCTGCGCGACCTCGACCTCGAAGGTCACGGCGGGCGGCAGGGGCGCCGCCGAGGTGGGCATCGCGGAGGCAGGCGTGGCGGACGAGCGGACCGCCGGCGGGTGGCCCGGACCGCACGCCGACGACGTCACGGCGAGGAGGAGCAGCAGCGCCCCGCACGCCTGCGCGCGACCGGTCATGGGCGCAGCGTCGCACGCAGCGGCGTCCGCACGGGAGCCCCGGCGTCCGCGCGGAAGCCCCGGCGTCCGCGCGGGCGCCCGGCTCAGTCCTCGAGCAGCCCGGCCGCGAGGAAGTCGATCGACTCCCCGATCGCGGGCAGGCCCGGCACGGGCGGGATGTCGAGGTGCCCGTGGAGCATGCCGGCCGCCACCATCGCGCGCGTCGGCACGCCCGCGTCCTGCAGCTGCAGGAGGAACGTCTCGCCGGACGGCCGCAGGTCGTCGACCTCGCTGAGCACGACCGACGTGGGCGGCAGGCCGGCGACGTCACCGTTGCCGGGCATCGCCTCGGCGGGGAAGCCCGACAGACGCCCGAGGTAGGTGCGGGTCATGTCGAGCACCGTGGCGGGCAGGAACCGGATCGCGGCCGGCACCCGGCGCAGGTCGTCGACCTGGTCGTCGGGCAGCGCGGGCGTCGGGAAGTGCAGCGTCGGGTACGCGAGCAGCAGCGCGTCGGGTACACGCGTGCCGGCGTCCCGCACGCGTACGGCGGCACCCGTCGTGAGGGTCGCGCCCGCCGATGCACCACCGATCCCCAGGCGCGTCGCCCCCAGCGCCGGCGCCGCGTCGAGGAACCAGCACCACGCCGCGTGCACGTCGTCCAGCGGTACCGGGTACCCCGCGCCGGGCGTCGCGAGCCGGTACCCGACGGACGCCACGACGATCCCGTGCCGCGCCGCCAGCTCGGCGGACACCACGTGCGCCTCGCCCATGTCGAGGTCGCCGAAGGCGAACCCGCCGCCGTGCGCCCACACCAGGCCGGCGCCCGACGCGGCGCGCCCGCGCGGGCGGTACAGCCGGACCGCGACCTGCCCGTGCGGGCCGTCGACCGCGAGGTCCTCCACGTGCACGTCCGGCAGCCGGTACCCGGCGCCGAGCGAGGCCGTCGCGGCGGCGTGGCTGGTCCAGCCGGTCACGGACGGCAGGAGGTCGGCGAGCAGCGGATGGATCGGCACGGTCGCCGATGCTCCCACACCCGCCGGTCAGGCGACGGCGCGGCCGCTGCGGTCCGGCGTGGAGGCCCGCAGGAGGACCTCGGTGTCGACGGTCAGCACCCGCGCCCCGGTGCGCGGGCGCTCGTCCAGCGCGAGCAGCGCCGCACAGCGCCCGACGTCCCCGTGCGGTACCCGCACGGTCGTCAGCTGCGGCACGACGTCGCGCAGCGTGAGGACGTCGTCGAAGCCCGTGAGCGCGACGTCCTGCGGGACCCGGACCCCCAGCGCCCGCGCCGCGGCGAGCGCGCCGAGCGCCAGCACGTCGTCGACGGCGAGGACCACGTCGACGGGCCGGCGTCGCGCGAGAAGCTCCCGCATCGCCGTCGCACCGCCCTCGTGCGTCAGGTCGCCCAGCACCACGTGCGCCGGGTCGACGGGGCACCCGAGCGCACCGAACGCCCGGCTGAACGCGTCGCGTCGGGTCTGCGAGGCGAGGTGCGTGCGCGGCCCCCCGAGCACGGCGGGCTGCCGGTAGCCGAGCGCGTGCAGCGCGTGGGCGAGGGCGTCGGCACCGCCCACGTCGTCGACCACGACGGCGTCGACCCCGAGACCCGCGGTGCCGACGACGACAGCCGCCCCACCGGCGGCCACGTAGTCGGCGAGGGCCTGCCGGAGCAGGTCGTCGGCGACGTCGTCGTCGTGCCGCGGTCCGGCGACCACGACGGCGCGGGCGCGCTGGCGCTGCAGCACCCGCACGAGCTCGATCTCCCGCGCCGCCTCGTGCTGCGCGCACGCGAGCGTGACCTGGAGGTCGGAGGCGTCCGCGACCCCGACGACGCCCGCCACGAGCGCGGCGCAGGACGGGTCGGTGACGTCGTGGACGACGAGACCCACCGACGTGGTGCGACCGCGCGCCATCGCCTGGGCCGTCGCGTCCGGCGTGTAGCGCAGGCGTGCGGCGGCCGTGAGGACACGTGCGCGCAGCTCGGGGCGGACGGTGCGGTTCGCGCTGCCGTTGATGGCGCGCGACGCGGTCGCGAGCGAGACACCCGCCTCGCGCGCGACGTCGCTCAAGGTCACCCGGGCCGTCACGATCGAAGGCTAGGGCACGATTCATGGTGAGTTGCGACGTTCGCCCCGAACGTCCGTCCACCGGACGGGGACCGTGGGTCGCAGCACCCACGTGCCCTCGGGTCGGCAGGGGTGAGGTCAGCGGTCGACGCGCGCCGAGCCCCCGCCGGCGAGCCGCAGCACCTCGGCCCGCGTGGCCATCGACGTGTCGCCCGGCGTCGTCATCGCCAGGGCACCGTGCGCCGCGCCGTACTCGACGGCGGTCGCCAGCGGCTGCCCGTCGAGCAGGCCGAACGCCAGGCCGGACGCGAACGAGTCGCCACCACCGACCCGGTCGAGGATCTCGAGGCCCGGGCGGTGCGTGGCGTGCACGAGCCCGGACGCGCGGGACCACGCGACCGCGCCCCAGTCGTTGACGGAGGCGGAGCGCACCGTGCGCAGCGTGGTCGCGACGACCCGCAGGTCGGGGTAGGTCGCGACGACGCGCTCGATCATCGCCGCGAAGGCGCCCGCGTCGAGGTCGCTCAGATGCTCGTCGACGCCCTCGACCTCGAACCCGAGCGCCGCGGTGAAGTCCTCCTCGTTGCCGATCATCACGTCGACGTGCGGCGCGACGGCCCGGTTGACCTCCTGCGCGCGCGCCTGCCCGCCGACGGCGCGCCACAGCGAGGGGCGGTAGTTGAGGTCGTAGGACACGACGGTGCCGTGCCGCCGCGCGGCGGTGACCGCCTCGAGCACGGTCGCGGCCGCGGTGTCCGACAGCGCCGCGAAGATGCCGCCGGTGTGGAACCACCGCACCCCGAGGTCGCCGAAGAGGTGGTCCCAGTCGACGTCGGCGAGCTGCGAGGCCGCCGTGTGCCCGCGGTCCGACACGCCGACGGCGCCGCGCACGCCGAAGCCGCGCTCGGTGAAGTTCAGGCCGTTGCGGACCTCGCGCCCCGTGCCGTCGTACGGCACCCAGCGGATCAGCGACGTGTCGACGCCCCCGGCCAGCACGAGGTCCTCGACGAGGCGGCCGACCTCGTTGTCCGCGAGCGCCGTGACCACGCCGGTGCGCAGGCCGAACGCACGGCGCAGGCCGCGGGCGACGTTGTACTCCCCGCCGCCCTCCCAGACGCGGAACTCCCGCGTGGTGCGGATGCGCCCCTCCCCCGGGTCGAGACGCAGCATCACCTCGCCGAGTGCGAGCGCGTCGTAGCGGCACTCGGCGACGGGACGGATCACGAGCTCGGTCATCGTGGACTCCTCGGTCAGGGGCGCAGGGTGGTAGCCAGGGCGACCGCGTCGGCGACGAGCGCACGCAGGCCGTCGACGTCGCCGGTCCCGACGAGGTCGCGCGGGACCATCCAGGACCCGCCCACCGCGGCGACGGACGGCAGCGCGAGGTACTCACCGAGGTTTCCCGGCCCCACGCCACCGGTCGGCACGAAGCGCACGTCGGCGAACGGCGCCGCGAGGGCGGCGATCGCGGCAGCACCGCCCGACGCAGCGGCGGGGAAGAACTTGACGGTCGTGACGCCCAGCTCGAGCGCGGCCTGGACCTCGGTCGCGGTGACGGCGCCGGGCAGCGCGACGACATCGTGCTCGGCGCACCGCTCGACGACGGCGCGTGACGTGCCCGGCGAGACGACGTACGAGGCGCCCGCCGCGACGGCCGCGTCGACCTGGGCGGGGGTGACGACCGTGCCCGCCCCGACGAGCACGTCACCGCGGTCCCGCAGCACCCGGATCGCGTCGGCCGCCGCGGTGGTACGGAACGTGACCTCGGCCACGGGCAGGCCCCCGGCCACGAGCGCAGCACCGAGCGCGTGCGCGTGCGCGGCGTCGTCGACCACGACGACGGGCACGAGCCGGTGCGCGGCGAGACGGTCGAGGACGGCGCTCACGGCAGGACCTCGGCCCGCCGCGCGTAGGCGTCGCGCGGGATCCGGTACGCGAGGTCGACCGCGGTCTCGAGCGCCTCGTCGAGGTCGAGCCGGTGCTCGACGACGAGCCGCGCGAGGAACCCCGCGTCGACGCGGCGCGCGAGGTCGTGGCGCGCGGGGATCGACAGGAAAGCCCGCGTGTCGTCGACGAAGCCCGTGGTGTTGGCGAACCCGGCGGTGTCGGTGACGGCCTCCCGGAAGCGGCGCATGCCGTCCGGGGTGTCGAGGAACCACCAGGGGGCGCCCAGGCGCACGGCCGGGTACACGCCGGCCAGCGGCGCGAGCTCGCGCGTGAACGTGTCCTCGTCGAGCGTGAAGAGCACCAGCCGCATGCCCGGGTGGTGCCCGAACGCGGTGAGCAGCGGGCGCAGCGCGTGGACGTACTCGGTGACGACCGGCACGTCGTAGCCCACGTCGTGCCCGTACCGTGCCGCGATCCCGGGGTCGTGGTCCCGCAGCGCCCCGGGGTGGAGCTGCATGACGAGGCCGTCCTGCGTGGACATGCGGGCCATCTCGAACAGCATGTGCGCCGAGAACGCGCGCGCGGCGGCCGCGTCGACGTCGCCGCGCAGGGCTGCGTCGAAGACGGCGGACGCCTCGTGCAACGTCATCGGCGTGGTGTCGGCCCGCACGTGGCCGTGGTCGGTGGCCCGCGCGCCGGCCGCGACGAACGCCTGCCGCCGCAGCTCCAGCGCCCGCACGAAGCCCTGGTACGAGCCGATGTCGACGCCGGCGAGCTCGCCGAGGCGGGCGACGTCGGCCGCCCAGCCCGGGCGGTCGACGTGCAGCACCGCGTCCGGGCGGAAGGTCGGCACGACCCGCTCCCCCCAGCCACGGTCCGCGAGGGCCGCGTGGTCCGCGAGGTCGGCCGTGGCGGGGTCCGTCGTGGCGAGGACCTCGATGCCGAAGCGGTCCAGCAGCGAGAGCGGCCGGAACCCGGGCTCGACGAGGCGCGCCGCGATGGTGTCGTACGCCGCGTCCGCCGTCTCGGCGGACAGCCGCTGGGTCACGCCGAGCACCTCGACGAGCACGTGATCCAGCCAGAACCGGGTCGGTGTGCCGCGGAACAGGTGCCAGTGGGCCGCGAACGTCCGCCAGATCGCGCGCGGGTCCTGCTCGACGGGCCCGCCGTCGCGGCGCGCCAGCCCGAGGGCCTCGTGCGGGACGCCCTGGGAGACGAGCATCCGCACCAGGTAGTGGTCCGGCACGACCAGCAGCGAGGCGGGGTCCCCGAACGGCTCGTCGCGCGCGAGCACGCCCGCGTCGACGTGGCCGTGCATCGAGACGATCGGCAGGTCGCGCGTCGCCTCGAGGATCCGGCGCGCGACGGGCCGCGTCACGGGGTCGGCCGGCAGCGCACGGTCGGGGTGCAGCGCGCCGGGGCGGGCGGCGCGTGCGGTGTCGGGCATGGGGTCCTCCGTCGCCGGGCCGCGGGCGCGTGGCGCGCCGCGTGCGGACGACGGGTGGTCGCCCGGTGAATACGTTTGCACGGTGACCATGCCATCCGAATGCGGCAGGATCAAGACCCGTGCCGCCTGTTGCCGCCGCTGATGCGGATGTGGTGCAATCGGTTTCATCCCGTCCGCCGGCCACCCGCCCAGCGCGTCGCGTCGCCGCGCGGACCCGGTCGACAGGAGCACCGATGGCCGTGACGCTGCGCGACGTCGCTCGAGCGGCGGGCGTCTCCGCCGCCACCGCGTCGCGCGCACTGTCGACCCCCGACCTGGTCTCGCCCGAGCGTCGCGAGCTCGTCCGGCGTGTCGCGCGCGAGCTCGGCTACCGGCCCAACCGCGCCGCCCGCGAGCTGATCACCGGTCGCAGCGGTTACCTGTGCCTCGTCGTGCCGGATCTCGGCAACCCGTACTTCGCGGCGGTCGCCAAGGCGGTGCAGGCCCGCGCGCGATCGGCGGGCCACGCGGTCGTCGTCGCCGACTCCGAGGAGGACTCGCTGCTCGAGGCCGAGCTGGTCGCGCAGCTCGGCGCGCAGGCGGACGGGGTCCTGCTGTGCTCGCCGCGCATGTCCGCCGCCGACCTCGCCGTGGTCGCGGACGACGAGCGGCCGGTCCTGCTGGTCAACCGCGAGGGTGCCGGGCTGCCGTCGGTCGTCGTCGACAACCGTGACGGCGTGCGGCAGGCCGTGCGGCACCTGCACGCACTGGGCCACCGGCGCGTCGCCTACGCGGGCGGCCCGGCCGACTCGTGGTCCGACGCACGGCGGCGCGACGGGCTGGCGGACCTCGACGTCGAGGTCGAGGTCGTGGACCTCGGAGCGCACGCGCCCGTGTTCGCCGGGGGCGTCGGCGCCGCCGACCTCGCGGTCGCGAGCGGCGCCACCGCAGTGCTGACGTACAACGACGTCATGGCGCTGGGCGTGCTGGACCGCGCACGGTCCCGGGGGACGCGCGTCCCCGAGGACCTCTCCGTCGTCGGGTTCGACGACGTACCCGTCGCGACGCTCGTCACGCCCGGGCTCACCACGGTGGCCATGCCGCTGGCCCGGCTCGGCCGCACTGCCGTCGACCTGCTGCTCGGCGCGCGCGACGCGACACCGGCGCACACCGTGCTGCCCGTCGAGCTCGTGGTGCGCGGCAGCACCGCACCCCCGCCCCCGGAGAGCCGATGACCCTGCCCCGACTGTCCGCCGCCACGTGGGAGGCACGCGTCGCGCGCGGGCTGCCCGAGCACGTCCGCGGGCCCGCCGTCGACCCGGCCGCGCTGACGGTCGGGCAGGTGCACCTGGGCGTCGGCGCGTTCCACCGCGCCCACCAGGCCGTGTGCACCGAGGACGCCGCGGCGGCCACCGGCGAGACCCGCTGGGGCGTGCTGGGCGTCACGCAGCGCAGCCCGCGCGTCGTCGAGCAGCTCGCACCCCAGGACGGGCTGTACGGCGTGCTCACCACCGGCCCGGACCCGTCGCTGCGCGTCGTCGGGTCGCTGCGCGACGTCGCCTTCCCAGGACGGGACACCCCTCGCGTCCTGGACGCGTTGGCGGCACCGACCACCCACGTCGTGACCCTCACGGTCACCGAGAAGGGCTACCACCGCGGCGCCGACGGCGGGCTGCGCACGACCGCACCCGACGTGGTCGCGGACCTCGCCGGCGCCGCCGTCGAGCTGCAGCACGACGACGGGACGGCGAGCCGCACAGCCGTCGGCCTGCTCGTGCGCGGGCTCGTCCGGCGGCACCGCACGTCGGGGGCCCCGCTCACCGTGGTGCCGTGCGACAACCTCGCCGGCAACGGCGCCGTGCTGCGCCGGCTCGTCGAGCAGGCCCTCGCGGCCGTCCCCCGCACGGACGAGGTCGCGGCCTGGGTCGCGTCCTCGGTGCGCTTCCCGTCGACGACGGTCGACCGCATCGTGCCCGCCACCGCGCCCGAGCACCGCGCGGCGGCGGCCGCGCTGCTCGGGCTGGAGGACGAGGGCCTCGTGGTCGGTGAGCCGTTCTTCCAGTGGGTCGTCGAGGACGACTTCGCCGGGCCGCGGCCTGCATGGGAGCTCGCGGGTGCGACCTTCACGCACGACGCCGCGCCGTTCGAGCGCGCGAAGCTGCGGGTGCTCAACGCGACGCACTCCGCGCTCGCGTACCACGGCGCGCTGCGCGGCTACGCGACGATCGCCCAGGCCGTGGCCGATCCGGACCTCGAGGCCATGGCCCGCGCACTCGTCGACGAGGACGTGCTGCCGACCCTGACGGCACCCGACGGCCTCTCGCTCGACGCGTACCGCGACGACGTGCTGCAGCGGTTCGCCGACCCCGGGACCGGGCACACCACGGTGCAGGTCGCCACGGACGGTTCGCAGAAGCTGCCGCAGCGGCTGCTGGGCACCGCGGCCGACCGGCTCGCGGCGGGCGCGGTGCCCCACGCGGTGGCCCGGGCGGTCGCGGGGTGGGTTGCCTACGTGCGCGCGACGGCCGCCGGCGACCTCGTCGTCGACGGGCGGCGCGTGCCCCTCGACGACCCCCTGGCCCGTCGCCTCGCGGAGGCCGCGGCCGGGCCTGACCCCGTGGACCGGCTCCTCGCGCTGCGCGAGGTGTTCCCCGAGCCCGTCGCGACGTCGACCGCGTTCCGTGACGCCGTCCGGGCCGCGCTGCGCGAGCTGACCCTCACCCCGGCCGCCCGCTGACGTCGGCCCCCACGGCGGTGGCGGCACGGAGTGACGCAGCGCACAGCCCACGTCCAGGAAGTTTCCGGAACGAGACACAAACACCTTCGCGGCGGGTGGACGCGCTGTTTCACTTGGCGCCGTGAACACGCGATCCCTCCGCATCCTGACCGCTCCCGTCCTGGCCGTCGCACTCGCGGCGTCCCTCTCCAGCTGCTCCGCTCTCGACTCGGTCCTCGGCAACGCGCCCGACGCGGTCCGTGACGAGGAGGGCCAGATCACCGAGGCCGCCGAGGCCGACGTCTTCTCGCTCAAGCTCGGCGACTGCTTCGACTACGCCGCCGTGGCCTCCGCCACCGAGATCTCGTCGGTGTCGACCATCCCCTGCGCCGAGGCGCACGACGCCGAGATCTTCGCCGAGACCACCCTCACCGAGGAGCAGTTCAAGGCCGACCTCGAGCTGACGAACGCCGGTGACACCGAGACGCCGACGTTCGCGGACGAGTTCTGCTACCAGCAGTTCACGACGTTCGTCGGGAAGTCCTACGAGGAGTCCACGCTCGACTACACCCTGTTCTCCCCGTCCGAGGAGGGCTGGGCGCAGGGTGACGACGTCGTGCAGTGCATCGTCATCCACCCGGACGGCGGCTTCACCGGCTCCATGAAGGACTCGGCCCTCTGATCCTGGCCGACCGGCCCGCCCGACCCCGACGGCCCCGTCCGTCACCCGTGCCCGACGGCAGCCGCACCCCGGCTGCCGTCGGGCACGTCCGTCTCTCCCGCACCCCACCACCCGCCGACCGGAACCTGACTCACCGTCCCGGCCCCCGAACGAGGAGTCACGTACCGGTCGGCGGGGCGGTGAGGACGCCGAGACCACCCAGGACGTCGTGCTCGACGGTCCGTGCTGCGGGCCCGGGCTCGGCCGGACGACGCGGGTGCGGGTCGTCGACCCGGTGCCGCGCGACGACGTGCGCGGGCTGCCCCGACAGGCGCACCACCTCGTCCGCGAGGGTCACGGCCTCCCGCACGTCGTGCGTCACCATGACGACGGTCCAGCGGTGCTCGGCCCAGGTGGAGGCCAGCCAGCGCTGCAGGTGCAGGCGCGTGAGCGCGTCGAGCGCCCCGAACGGCTCGTCGAGCAGCAGCAGCTCCCGCCCCTGGGCGACCGTGCGCGCCAGCGCCGCCCGCTGCCGCAGGCCGCCGGACAGCTCGGACGGGCGGGCGTCGGCGTGACCGGTGAGCCCGAACTCCGTGAGCAGGTCCCGGACCCGCGCGCGCGCCTCGCGGCGCCGCACCCCCTGCACCTGGAGCCCGAGCGCCACGTTGTCGAGCACGGTCCGCCACTCGAGCAGCAGGTCGTCCTGCGCCATCCACGCGGCGTGGCCGGTCGTGCCTGTGACGTCTCGGCCCGCGAGCAGCACCGTGCCGCGGTCCGGGCGACGCAGCCCCGCGACCACACCGAGCAGCGTGCTCTTGCCGCACCCCGACGGCCCGACGACGCACGTGAACGACCCGCGCGCCACCTCGAGGTCGACGCCCGCGAGCACGGGCCGCGCACCGGCGGCGGATGGCAGCTCGAGGTGCACATCCTGCACCTGCAGCAGCGCCTCAGCCACGACGCACCCGCCGCGGCCGGGTCCACGGGACGACGACGCGCTCGACCGCGCTCGTCCCTGCGTACAGGGCGAGCGTCAGCGCGGCGCACACACCCACCCCGGCGAGCACGAGGTCCGTGCGGAACGCCGCGCGCTGCATCGTCATGTACGTCCCGAGGCCCTGCACGGCGCCCGCGTACTCGGCGACGACGGCGCCGACCACCGCGTACGTGACGCCGATGCGCAGCGCCGTGAAGAACCGCGGCAGCGCCGCCGGCAGCCGCACGTAGGCGAACTCCTGCCACCGGCTCGCCCCCATGGTCGCCAGCAGCGCGGACGCGCCGGGACCGGCCGCGGCGAACCCCTCGACGAGCCCGAGCGCGACCGGGAAGAACGTCACGAGCGTCACGACGAGCACCTTCGGCGTCAGCCCGAACCCGAACCACAGCACCAGCAGCGGCGCGACCACCAGCACGGGCACGGTCTGCGACGCGACGAGCAGCGGCACGACGGCGGCACGCAGCCGCGGCAGCCGGTCGAGGGTGACGGCGAGCACCCACGCCACGACGACCGACGCGGTGAACCCCACGACGGTGACGCCCAGGGTCGCGCCCGCGTGCGTGGCGAGCGCCTCGCGCTGCGCCCATGCCTGCTGCGCGACGCGCGCGGGCGACGGCAGCAGGCGCGGCGCGACGTCGCCGACCGCGACCACGGCCTGCCAGACGACCAGCAGGACCGCGGCACCCCCGACGACAGGCAGCGCCCGTCCGTTCACGACGTCGCCCCGGTGACGTCCACGTGGAAGGTCGACCAGTCGGGCCGCTCGGTCACCGGGTCACCGTCCGGGCCGCTGAGCAGACCGTGCTCGAGGAGGAAGTCGGCGAAGGCGGCGAAGCGCTCGGGGTCGATCGTGCCGACCGTGCCGTCGTCGGCGCGCAGGTACTCGGCCGCGAGCAGCCGCTGGCTCTCGACGACCATCTCGGGGTCGGCGAACGCGTCCGGGTGCGCGTCGACGAGGATCTGCGCGGCCTCGTCGGGGTGGTCGGCGGCGTACTCGTAGCCGCGGCGCAGCGCGTCGACGAACGCGGCCGCGACATCCGGCTCCGCCTCCACCCAGGACCGCCGCGCGTCGACGAGCACGGAGTACGCGTCCGGCACGCCGTAGTCCTGGTAGCGGAAGTACCGCATCGGCGTCCCGGCACGCTCGGCCTCGACGCCCTCCCACGCGACGAACGGGATCGTGAAGTCCGCCTCCCCCGCGTGCAGCGCCGCGTACGCGCTGGTCCCGAGGGTCACGGACGTGAAGTCGCCCGTGCCGCCGTCGGCGCGGATCACCTCGCGCAGCAGCGGCACCTCGACGGGCCCGCCGAATCCCGCGTAGACGCGGCCGTCGAGGTCGCGCGGCCGGGTGATCGCGGGGTCGTCGGCCCGCACGCCGACGGCCGTCGCCCAGTGCTGCAGGGGCGCGAGCACCGCGACGAGGTCGGCGCCGGCGGACTGCGCGACGACCGAGGCGGCGTGGAAGCTGAACCCCGCCTCGGCCGCACCGGCGTCGACGAGCGCGTCCGGCTGCGCATCGGTGTACGGCAGCACCTGCACGTCGAGACCGGCGTCCGCGAACCAGCCCTTCGCGAGCGCGACCTCCAGGCCGGTGTGGTTGGTGTTGGGCGTCCAGTCGAGCGCGACACGGACGACCGGCAGGTCGCCGGCCGCGGCGGTACCGGTGCCGCCGGTGCAGGCCGTGGCGGCGAGCGCGGCCGCGAGCAGCGCCACGGCGAGGGTGGGACGGGTGCGGGGCATGGGGTCTCCGGGGTTCGAGGAGGCGTCGGGTGAGGGCGCGCCGGGGCGTCGCCGGGCGCGGTGCGCGGGTCGCGCAGCGCGGCGGTGGCGCGCCGGGGCGCGGCGATGCGGGCGCGGGCGGGCCGCTCGGGTCGCACGGGCGCCTCGACGGTCGGACGACGTCGACGGGGCCCGCGAGCGGCCCCACGGCGTCAGGTGGTGAGCAGCCCTCGCCGTCCCAGGGGACGGAGCAGGTGGGCGTGCAGCGGCGGACGCATGGGAGACATGCGCGACATCCCTTCGCTAGTGCGACCTAGATCAGGTTCGACGGGTGTGTTCTCAGCCGCTGGTTGCGGCACCCCGTGTCACGACGCCGCCGACGCTAGCGCCGGCCCGCGGCGGTCGACCCGCCTGTCCGCACTCTGGACGCTCCCCTCCCGCGAGAGCTCCGCTCCACCCGCGAGACGTCGATCCAGCCCCACGTGTCCCAGCGGCCGGGACACCTCTCCCGCGACACCGGGCTGCGGTGGCCCATCGAGTTCCGTGAGCGACGTGAGCCCGGTCTCGGGTGCACGTCGTCTTGCGATGCGGGCGGACGCGTCAGGCGTCGCGGCGGCGGGGGCGGGCGCGCACGTGCATGCGCTCGCCCTGGGGCCCGTAGAGGGCGAGGACCTCGGTGGGGGTGCCGGACAGGTTGCCGAGCCAGTGCGGCACGCGGGTGTCGAACTCGGCCGCCTCGCCCGCGACGAGGTCGAGCTCCCTGCCGCCCAGCACGAGCCGCAACGTGCCGTGCAGCACGTAGAGCCACTCGTACCCGTCGTGCACGCGCGGCTCCCCGACCTCGGGGGGCGTCCGCGGCGGGTAGACGAGCCGGTAGGCGCGCGGCCCCTCCGTGCGGCGGCTGAGCGGCACCCAGGTGACGCCGTGCCGGACCGTGGGGTGCAGCGGCACGCGCGGGTCGTCGCCCGCGGGGACGTCGACGAGCTCGTCGATGGTCACCTCGTGGAAGCGCGCGAGCGGCAGCAGGAGCTCGAGCGTCGGACGGCGCAGCCCGGACTCGAGGCGCGACAGCGTGCTGACGGAGATCCCGGTGACGACCGCGACGTCCGCGAGCGTGGCCTCCCGCTGCTCGCGCAGGGCGCGCAACCGCGGACCGACGGTGTCGAGGACGGCAGCGAGGTCACCCATGCCCGCCATTTGCCATTGCGGCAACGCCTCTTGTCAAGACGGCACGGCCGGAGCAGTCTCGTCCGCATGGAGACCACCCCCGTCGACGTCCTCGTCCTCGGCGGCGGCGCCGCGGGGCTCGCCGCCGCGCTCACGCTCGGCCGTTCGCGCCGCAGCGTCCGCGTCCTCGACGCGGACGTGCCGCGCAACGCCACCTCACCGCACGCCCACAACCTGCTGACGCGCGACGGCACGCCGCCCGGCGAGCTGCTCGCGATCGGCCGCGCCGAGGTCGCCCGGTACGGCGTCGAGGTGGTGACCGCACGCGTGACCTCGGCGCCACCCGCGGACGACGCGACCGGGGAACCCGCGTTCACGGTCGGCACCGCCGACGGCACGACGCACCGGGCGCGTCGCCTGGTCCTCGCGACGGGCATGCACGACGTCCTGCCCGACGTCCCCGGCCTGGCCGAGCGGTGGGGCCGCGACGCGCTGCACTGCCCCTACTGCCACGGCTGGGAGGTGCGCGACCGCGCGCTCACCGTGCTGGCGAGCGGCCCGCGCGCCGTCCACATGGCGCTGCTCGTCCGCCAGCTGAGCGCCGACGTCACGCTGCTGCTGCACGACGCGTTCGAGCCGAGCGCCGACGAGTGGGCGGACCTCGCCGCGCGTGGCGTGCGCGTCCTGCCCGGGCGCGTCGCCGGCGTGCGGGTCATCGACGACGCCCTCACCGGAGTGGTCCTCGCCGACGGTGACGTGGTGCCGTGCGACGCGGTGTTCGTCGGGTCGCGCGCCGTGCTCGACGACGTCGTCGTCGACGGCCTGGGCCTGGCGACCACGCCGCTGGAGCACCTCGGCGAGCGCATCGGGCGCGCCGTCACGGTCGACCCGACGGGCGCGACCTCCGTGACCGGCGTGTGGGCCGCGGGCAACGTCACCGGTCCGCAGCATGCGCTCGCCGCGAGCATCGCCGCCGGCTCCGCCGTGGGTGCGCACGTCAACGCCTCCCTCGTCACCTCCGACGTCGCCCGAGCCCGCACCCGGTGACCCGCTACCACCCCCTCCACCCCCTCCGAGGGGGTGTGCCGCCCCCCATGGCAGGGCTGGATCGACCTCTCGGGCAGGAACGGGGGCGACGCGGGCTGGATTGCTCTCTCACCGCGTGGCGAGAGGGCAATCCAGCACCACCCCAACCCGCGAGAGGCAATCCAGCCCCACCCCAACCCGCGAGAGGGCAATCCAGCCCCACCCCAGCCCGCGAGAAGTCGACCCAGCACCGTCGGACGTCAGGAGACACCCGTGCCCGACCACCAGCACCACCACGCCCCCCACGACGCCCCCGCGCCGGGCGAGGAGCTCGACGCCGCGTGGTGGGAGGAGCGCTACCGGGCCCACGAGCGCCTGTGGAGCGGGCGGGTGAACGCGTCGCTCGCGGAGGTCGCCGCAGGCCTGACGCCCGGCACGGCGTTCGACGCGGGCGCCGGGGAGGGCGGCGACGCGGTGTGGCTCGCCGAGCGCGGGTGGCGGGTCACCGCGGTCGACGCGTCACGGACAGCCCTCGACCGCGGCGCCGCCGAGGCCGCGCAGCGCGGCCTGGAGATCACGTGGACGCAGGCCGACCTGCGCACGTGGACCCCGCCCGCACGGTTCGACCTGGTGACGTCGCACTACCTGCACGCCGAGGGCGGACGCGGCTGGGCGTGGCTCGCGGACGCCGTCGCACCCGGCGGCACGCTGCTGGTCGTCGGGCACGACCCGTCGGACCTCGACGGCCCCGTGCCGCGCCCGCACCTGGCCCGGCTCGGGCACACGGCCGACGCCGTCGCGGCCGACCTCGACCCGGCGCGGTGGGTGACCATCGACCCGCGGGTCGTCGAGCGCACGATCACGCACGACGGTGTGGAGGTCCAGGTGCGGGACGCGGTGCTCGTCGCGCGGCGCCGCTGACGCGGGGCGTCAGGCCGGCAGGGGCCCGGGTGCGTCAGGCCGGCAGGGGCCCGGGTGCGTCAGGCCGGCAGGTCCGTGAGCACCTGCGCGTCGTGCGGCCCGAGGTGCAGCACGCGCCCCGCGAGCGCCAGCGTGCGCGGCGCGCCGGTGTGGTTGACGACGACGAGCCGGTCCCCGCGCCGCACGGCCTCGACGCCCTCGACCGGTGAGGGGAAGAGCGCGGGAACGTCGGCGTCGGTGAGCAGGCGGTCGACGAGCGCGTCGAGGACGCGCGCGGACGGCTGCGTGCCGACGTACCAGGCGACGCCGTCCCCGTGCTCGCGCCGGGTCACGGCCGGTCCGCCCGCGGCGTACCCGTCGTCGAACGTGGCGACCACCTCGGCGTCGTCGACGACGAGGACGTCCTGCCACAGCGACGCCTCGCCGGCGAGCTCGCCGGTCAGGCGCAGCGGACCACCGGGCGACCCGTCGGGTCCCGCGGTGGGTGCGAGCTCCTCGACGCGCACACCGAGCGTCGCGCGCAGCGGGCCCAGGTAGCCGCCGAGGTAGACGTGCAGGTCCTCGTCCAGCACCGCCGTCGCGTACGTCACGACGAGGTTCCCGCCGGCGCGGACGTACGCGTCGAGGGCGTCGAGGTGCGCGGCGCGCGCGACGTGCAGCAGGGGCACGACGACCAGGTCGTACCCCACGACGTCGGCCCCGGCGGGCACGACGTCGACGGTGACGCCGCGGCGCAGGAACGGCGCGTACCAGTCGAGGAACCGCTCGACGTACGCCACGCGCGTCGGCGTGGCGTCCTGCTCGAGCGCCCACCAGGAGTCCCAGTCGAGGACGATCGCGACGTGCGCGGCGACGCGCGCGCCGACGAGGTCGCCGAGCCGCGCGAGCTCGTCGCCCAGCGCGCACACGTCGTGGAACGCCCGCGAGTCCGGGCCGGCGTGCGGCACCAGCGCCGAGTGGAACTTCTCGGCGCCCGCGGCGGACTGCCGCCACTGGAAGTGCAGGATGCCGTCGGCACCGCGAGCGACGGCCTGCAGCGAGTGCGCGCGGTGCTGGCCGTGCGGCCGCGGGGCGTTGCGCGGCCGCCAGTTCACGGCGCTCGGCGACTGCTCCATGAGCAGCCACGGCCGCCCCTCCCCGAGGCCGCGCATGAGGTCGCGCTGCGCGGCGAGCCGCACGTGCGCCTGCGGGTCACCCGGGTCGGGGTAGGCGTCGTCGCTGACGACGTCGACGTAGGGCGCCCACGCCCAGTAGTCCGCGTCGGGGAAGAAGCCCATGAAGTTCGTCGTGATCGGCACGTCGGGGCTGTGGCGGCGGATGACCTCGGACTCGGCGCGGTGCAGCGCGAGCAGCGCGTCGGACGTGAAGCGGCGGAAGTCGAGCTCCTGCGTGGGGTTGCGGAACGTCGGCGCGGCGGCGGGCGCGCCCACCTCGTCGAACGACGAGTAGCGCTGCGACCAGAAGTCCGTACCCCACGCGCGGTTGAGCTCGTCGACCGTGCCGTACCGCGTCTCGAGCCACGCCCGGAACGCGGCCACGGTGTGCGCGTCGTACGACCGCGCGACGTGGCAGCCGTACTCGTTGTTGACGTGCCACATCTCCAGCGCGGGGTGGTCCGCGTAGCGGGCCGCGAGCTGCTCGACGAGGGCGAGCGCGTGCCGCCGGTAGTCCGGTGACGACGGCGAGTAGTGCTGCCGCGACCCGAACCCCAGCCGGACACCGTCCTGCGTCACGGGCAGCGCGTCCGGGTAGCGCGCCACGAACCACGCGGGTGGCGACGCGGTCGCCGTCGCCAGCACCACACGCACCCCGCCGTCGTGCAGCCGCGCGAGCACGTCGTCGAGCCACCCGAGGTCGTACTCCCCCGGTGCGGGCTCGAGGCGCGACCACGAGAAGACCCCGACCGTCGCCGTGGTGACGTGCGCGGCGCGCATCAGCCGCACGTCCTCGTGCCACACGTCCTGCGGCCACTGCTCCGGGTTGTAGTCGGCGCCGTAGCGGATGCGGGCGTCACCGGGCACGAAGACCTCCTGGGCGGCTCGTCGCCCGCGGGGCGGAGCCGCACCGGCCTCGTCGCCGTCCGGCCCCGGGTGCGCGCAGCGGCGACTGGGACGTTGCCCGTGCACGCTAGCACCGGACCGATCACGGGATCAGGCCGTCCGGGCCGTACGTTGGGTCCAGGAGGAAGGCCGTCCCCACGGCGCCCACGACGAGACGAGACGAGCAGCACGCATGAGCAGCACCCCCGCAGTCCTCGAGGCCACCGACGTCTGGGCGGGGTACGGCGGCCCGCCCGTGCTCGCGGGCGTCGACCTGACCCTGCGGCCCGGCGAGGCCGTCGGCCTGCTCGGCCGCTCGGGCGTCGGCAAGTCGACGCTCGTCGAGATCCTCGGGGGCGGGCAGCGGCCCACGCAGGGGCACGTGACGTTCGACGGCGCGCCCGTGGCGAAGACCCCGCGCCGGCGCCGCAAGGACGTGCGGGCCCGGCTGCGCACGGTCCACCAGAACGGCATCGCGGGCGTCGACGTGCAGCGCACGGTCGAGGAGACGATCCTCGACGCGTTCAAGGAGGCCCGGAAGGCCGGCCGGACCACGGACAACGACGTGGAGGCGGCGCTCGCCGTCGTCGCGCTGCCCATCCGGTTCGTCACGCGGCGCGTCGGCACGCTGTCCGGTGGTGAGCGGCAGCGGGTGGCCATCGCGCGGGCGCTCGCGACGCGTCCGGACCTGCTGCTGCTCGACGAGCCGCTGACGGCGGTGGAGCAGACGCTGCGCGAGGAGGTCGCCGACGAGATCCGTGCCCTGGTCCGCAAGGACGGCATCGGCCTGCTCGTCGCGTCGCACGACCTGCGCCTGCTGGAGCGGCTGACGGAGCACGTGCTGGTGCTCGCGGAGGGCACGATCGTGGAGTCCGGACCGCTGCGCTCGGTCCTGCAGGACCCGCAGCACCCGGACACCCGAGCCCTGGTGGAGGCGCTGCCGGACGTGGCGGCGGGCCGCCCGCCGCGCTGAGCCGACGCCGCGCCGGCTCCGGGGCCCCACGACGCGCGGGCGGCGTGGGGCCCCGGCGCGTCCCGAGGCGCCGAGAGGGGAAGCGTCGGCCCTCGGGACGAGGGCGGGGGGCGCTCCGGGGGAACGGACCGGGCGGCCCCCCGCGCCGCCCGGTCCTCCCGGGTCCGAGACTCCCGGGCCCCGTCGGTCCACCTCACCTGCCGTCGACGGTGGGTGGACCGGGGTCCGTGCCCGGCCTACCGCTGCAGCGTCAGCAGGCCGGGGCGGTAGGGCAGGGCGCCGTAGTCGCCGCCGGACTGCGGGGAGCGGCCCTGGTAGAGCAGCTGCATGTTGCAGGGGTCGACCGTCATGGTCTGGTCCGCGCTGGTGCGCAGCAGCTCGCCGTGGCTGATGTCGTTCGTCCACGTCGCACCGGAGTTGGCCTTGCCGGCGAACGGGTTGGACTCGGACGTCGCCTGCGGGGTCCAGGAGCCGCCCAGGTCGGTCGCCGTGAAGGACCGGAAGTACCGGCCCTGGCTGCCGATGGCCTCGACGATCATGAGGTACCGCTGCTGGCCCGCCAGCTTGTAGACCTGCACGGCCTCGAACAGGTTGTTGGTCGAGTCCTGCATGATCGTCGTGTAGTTCGACCCGAACGACCCGGGGAAGTTCCCGATCGGCATCGACGCGCGGTAGATCCGCCCGTTGTCACCGGCGAAGAACAGGTACATGTTCCGGTCGTCACCGATCAGGGCCTGGTCGATGGGGCCGGTGCCGGAGTTGGAGATCGAGCCGGTGAACAGCGTCTGGTGCGCGCTCCAGCCGTTGACGTTCGACGGGTTGGTCGACGTGCGGTAGGAGAACGCCGGGCCGCCCCACTGGTACGCCAGCACCCAGATGTTCTTGGGTGCGAAGTAGAACAGCGACGGGGCGACGGCCGTGAACGGCATCGTCTGCTGCTGGGCCGAGCCCATCTGGTTCCAGCTCGAGAACGGGCTGAACATCGTCGACTGCCACGCGGTGCCGGTGTTGGTCGTGGCGTACACCAGCTGCTGGCCGTTGTACGGCGCGACCGAGAAGTCCTTCAGCGACACCCAGCCCTGGCGCGGCTGCGCCAGCACCCCGGAGTCGCGCCACCGGTACGACGACGGCAGGTTGCACGTCGGCGAGGCCGTCGGGCTCGGCGTCGGCGAGGGGGTCGGGCTCGGCGTCACCGACGGTGTCGGGGACGGCGTCGGGCTCGGCGTCACCGACGGTGTCGGCGAGGGCGTCGCCGTCGGCTGCTGCGTCGGCGTCACGGCGCCGTTGCACCCGACGCCGTTGAGCGCGAACGCGGTCGGCACCGGGTTGCTGCCCGAGAACCCGCCGTTGAACCCGAAGCCCACGGTGCCACCCGCGGGTACCGAGCCGTTGTAGTCGGCGTTGCGGACTGTCACCTGCGAGCCGCTCTGCGACGCGACACCGTTCCACGCCTGCTGCACGGTCTGGCTGCCGGGGAAGGTGAACGTCAACGTCCACCCGGTGAGCGCCGCACCGTGGTTGGTCACCTTGACGTCCGCGGTGAAGCCGCCGGGCCACTGCGCGCCGACGGTGTAGACGACCGTGCACGCGCCCGTCCCGGTGCCCTGCGTGGGCGTCGGGCTGGGCGACGCGGACGGCGACGCGCTCGGGGACGCGGACGGCGACGCGCTCGGGGACGACGACGGCGTGGGCGAGGGCGTCGGCGACTGGGACGGCGTCGCCGCGTTCAGCGCGTTCAGCACCGACGTGTAGGCGGCCTTCTTGTTGCCCGAGCCGTCGAACAGCAGCGGGTTGGCGCCCGTGCGCCACGAGTCGCTGTCCCGCACGCCCCACACGGTGATGCCGTTGCACCGCGGCACCGCGAGGCACGCCTCGGTGACCTGCCGGTACGCGTTGGCCTGGTTGCCGCCCTGCTCGATGTCGAGCTCGGTGATCTGCACGTCGACGCCGAGCGCGGCGAAGCGCTCCAGGTTGGCCCGGTAGTCGCTCGGCACGCCCGTGCCCAGGTGGGACTGGAAGCCGACGCAGTCGATCGGGACGCCGCGGGCCTTGAAGTCGCGGACCATGTTGTAGATGCCCGTGGACTTCGCGTTGACGCCGTCGGTGTTGTAGTCGTTGTAGCAGAGCTTGGCGCCCGGGTCCGCGGCGCGGGCGGCGCGGAACGCGGCCTCGATCCAGTCGTTGCCGGTGCGCTGCAGGTTGGAGTCCCGGCGGCTGCCGCGGCCGTCGTCGGCGAACGCCTCGTTGACGACGTCCCAGCTGTCGATCTTGCCGCGGTAGTGCGTGGCGACCTGCGTGACGTGGTTGAGCAGGGCGTTGCGCAGCTGCTGACCCTCCATGCGCTGCATCCAGCCGGGCTGCTGCGAGTGCCACGCCAGGGTGTGGCCGCGCACCTTCTTGCCCCGGGCGCGCGCCCAGTCGACGATGCGGTCGCCGTTGCCGTAGCTGAACTGGTTCTGGTTCGGCTCCGTGGCGTCCATCTTCATCTCGTTCTCGGCCACGATCGAGTTGAACTCGCGCTCGACGATCCCGATGTACGTGCCGTCGTTCATCCGGCCGGCGGCCACGGCGACGCCGAGGTAGCGGCCGGTCTGCGCGGCGGCGGCGCCGAGCGTGCTCTCCGCCGCGAGCGCGGGCGCCGCCGTCAGCGCGCCCGTGAGCGCCACGGCGGCGGCGGCCGTCGTGGCGACGAGCAGCCGACGGGCGCGTCGCGATGTCCTGTCCATGCGTCACCCTCTCTGCGAGCACCCTCGGGTGGTCCCGGGGTGGCGAACGGAGGACGTCCGGCGGGGCGTCGTCGTCCCGTCGAGCGTCGGGCGGGCACCGAGGCCCGGGTCGAACGGTGATGTGTACGTTCACAATCGCATGACGGCGCCGCACGTCGAAGGGCTTGCGCGACGGCGAATCGTTTCGCCGCGCCCTCGCGGGGCAACCCGGCGTCCGCGTCACCGCGGGTTAGCATCGCCCCCGACCACGGACGGCAGCATGCACGCAGGTGGGAGGGTCGACGATGACCACGACGCAGGGCGGACCGCCCCGGCGTCCGTCGATCACGGACGTCGCGCGTCGTGCCGGCGTCTCGGTGGGCACGGTGTCGAACGTCCTCAACCGGCCCGACAACGTCGCCCCCGCGACCCGCGAGCGCGTCCGCAGCGCCATCGCCGATCTCGGGTTCGTGCGCAACGCCTCGGCCCGTCAGCTCCGCGCCGGCGTCATCCGCACGGTCGGCGCCGTCGTCCTCGACATCGCCAACCCCTTCTACACCGAGGTCGTCCGCGGTATCGAGGACCGCATCTCCGCCGACGACTACACGCTGCTGCTCTCGGCGTCCGACGAGGACACCGCACGCGAGGCCCGCTACCTGCGCCTGCAGGAGGAGCACGGCGTGCACGGCGTCATCATCAGCCCCACGCAGGCCTCGATGGCGCCCGTCCTGGCCATGCACGAGCGCGGCGTGCGGATCGTGCTGCTCGACGTGCCGCACGAGCCGGTGCCCGTGTCCAGCGTGGGCGTCGACGACGCGCGCGGCGCGGCCCTCGCGGTCAACCACCTGCTCGAGCTGGGCCACCGCCGGATCGGCCTGGTCAACGGACCCGACACCATCCGCCCCTGCGTCGCGCGCCGCCACGGCGTCCGCGCGGCCCTCGTCGCCGCCGGCCTGGACCCGCAGGACGTCCTCACCGAGGTGACCGTCGGTGCACTGACCATGGACGCCGGCGCCGTCGGCATGTCACGCGTCCTCGCGCTGCCACCCGACCGCCGCCCCACCGCGACGTTCTGCGTCAACGACCTCATGGCGGTGGGTGCGCTCGGCGCCCTGCGCCGCGCCCGCGTGCCCGTGCCGTCCGCCATGGCCGTCGTCGGGTACGACGACATCCCCATCGCGAGCCTCGTGACCGTCCCGCTGACGACCGTGCACCAGCCGACCCACACGCTCGGCTGGACCGCCGCCGACCTGCTGCTGCGGGTGGGCACCGACGGCACCGGCGCCGACCCGCAGCGGGTGGTGTTCCAGCCCGAGCTGGTCGTGCGGGAGAGCACCGCCGGCGGCTGACCGCCCGGGCTGCGCGCACGGCGCGGCGCCGCGACCCGGGCGGGTCACGGCGCCGCGCGGTGAGCCGATCAGCGGATCGTGTAGACGAACCGCCCGCCGGCGCTGTCGGTGGCTGCCGCGAGCCCCGTGGCGCCGCCGGCGTTCCCGGTCCACAGGTTGCGCCACCCGTTGTCGCTGGCCGCCTCGTACGGTGCGCCGCCGACGAGCGTGTAGACGAGCTTCAGGCTGCCGCTGCCGGCCACCGCGAGCTCGGACGCGCCGGTGACGGTGCCGGTCGAGAGGTTCTTCCAGCCGTTGTTGCTGGCAGCCTCGTGGACGGTGCCGTTCTGCAGGGTGTAGACGAGCTTCACGCCGTCGACGCTCATCGCCGCGATCCGCGACGCGCCGTGAACCGTCCCCAGCGGCAGGTTCCGCCAGCCGCCGCTGAACGCCGCCTCGTGCGCCGAGCCGTTGATCAGGGTGTAGACGAGGCGGTCGTTGCCGAGCGTCGTCGCGGCGATGTCCGTCGCACCCGCGATCGTGCCGAGCGGCAACGACTTCCACCCGTTGTTGCTCGCGGCCTCGTACGCGACCCCGTCCTTCAGGGTGTAGACCAGCTTGACACCCCCGCTGTGGGTGACGGCCACCGCATCGGCGGGGATGGTGGTCGACAGGTTGCGCCAGCCGTTGTCGCTCGCCGCCTCGTACACGGTGCCGCCGATGATCGAGTAGATGTACTTCACACCGTTCACCGTCATCGCGGCGACGTCGGTGGCGCCGGAGATCGTCCCCGGGTCGAGGTTGGCCCATCCGTTGGTGAACCCTGCCTCGTAGACGGTCCCGGCGGGCCGCGGCGCCGGTGCAGGCTGCGGCGCGCTGTTGTGGCAGTTGGCGCTCGTGTAGCTGGCCGAGTAGGAGATCGGCGAACCACCGAACGTGATGGCCCGCAGACCACCGTGCAGACGCTGCTCGTAGTGCAGGTGGTAGCTGCCGGGGGAGCCGACGTCCCCGACCCGCCCGACGAGCTGGCCTCTGCTCACCGACTGGCCGGACCGGACGGCGATGTCCGTCATGTGCAGGTACCGCGTCTCCCACCCGCCCGGGTGGTCGATGACGACCGTGCCGAGGGAGCCCCCGGTCAGCCGCACCGAGCCGGACGCGCTCGCGACGACGGCACGTCCCTTGTCGGCTGCGCCGCTGCCCCAGTTGAGGTCGAGCGCCAGCGACGTCCCCGAGCCCGTCGGGTGGTTGGCACGGGTCTGGCCCTTCCAGGTCTCCCCGCACGGGAACGGGAGCTCGAAGTCGGCCGGCGCCGCGGTGGCGACGGGGGCGAGCATCGTGGTGAGTACGGCGGCGGCCAGGACGGTCACTGCAGCGCGACGAAGGCGCATCATGGTTCCTCTCGACGACCCGAGGAGTCCCCGGGCGCACGGACGCGGTGCGGCGGCCCCCGGGAGTCGTCCCGGATCCCGCCGGTCGCAACCGTGGCAGCCCGCGTGGTCGCTGGTCAGGGGTCGTGCACCGTGACGAGGACCACGTACGTCGAGCGCTCCGGGCCCCTCCGCGCCCGTGCGTGCCTCACCCCGGGAGGCACCCCAGCATCCCCCTCCCGGGTGACGCCCGTACGGGTGAGATGCGGGAGGTCGCGCGTCGGCGTCAGCCCGTGACCGTGAACCCCGCGCGCAGCAGGTCGCGGTCGCGCGACGAGCGGCCGACGAGCAGCTCGAACTCACCCGGCTCCACGACGCGTCGGCCCTCGGCGTCGACGATGGTGCAGTCGGCGACGGGCACCTCGACGTCGACCACGACCGACTCCCCGGCCGGGACGTCGACGTGCCGGTACGCCTTGAGCTCCTTGTCCGCCCACGTCAGGGACGTCACGAGGTCGCTGACGTACGCCTGCACGATCTCGTGCGACGGGCGCGACCCGGTGTTGGTGACGGTGACCTGCGCGCGCACGGCGCCGTCGCGGCCGAGCACCGGCTGGGCGATCGTGAGGTCGGAGTACTCGACCGTCGAGTACGACAGGCCCTCGCCGAACGCGAACGCGGGGTCCTGCGTGTGGTCGGCGTAGCGGTGGCCGTGCTGGCCACGCGGGGTGTTGTAGTAGACCGGCTGCTGCCCCACGTGCCGCGCGAACGTCACGGGCAGGCGCCCGGCCGGGTCGATCGTGCCGAGCAGCAGCTCGGCGATCGCCCGCCCGCCGCGCATGCCGGGGTTCGCGGCCCACACGATCGCGTCGGCACCGAGCGCGGACTCCGGCAGCACGAGCGGCTTGGACGCGACGACCACGACGGTCATCGGGGTCCCGGTGGCGGCGAGCGCGTCGAGGAGGGCCACCTGGCCGCCGACGAGTTCCAGGGTCGCGGTCGAGCGCGTCTCCCCCATGAGCCCGATCGTGTCGCCGACGACGGCGACCACGTGGTCGGCGCCCTGCGCCGCGGCGACGGCCTCGGCGATCATCGCCGGGTCGGGTGCGGCCGGGTGCAGGATCGGCATGCGCGGCTGGCCGTCGGGGTAGAACTCACCGTCGGGGTCCGGCCCGAGCGTGCCGATGTCCGCGCCGCGCGCGTAGGTGAGCTCCCAGCTCTCGGGCAGCAGGCCCTCGAGACCGTCGAGGACGGTCTCGGTCATGTCGCGCGGGTGGCCCTCTTCGCGCATCCAGTCGACCTGCCCCGAGCGGCCGGCCCAGTCGCCGAGCTGCGCGTCGACGTCGTCCGCGTTGGGGCCGACCAGCGCGATCCGCAGCGGCGGCGGCTCCGACCCGTCGGGAGCCGTGGCCCGCCCGTCGAGCGCGCACTCCAGCCCGCCGCCGAGGGGCAGCACACCGGTGTTCTTCAGCAGCACGAGCGAACGGCGCGTCACCTGCAGGTTGATGTCCTGGTGCTCGTCGGACCCGATGACCTCGGCCTGCCGCACCGGGTCGGGGCGGCGCGGGTCCTCGAAGAGCCCGAGCTCGAACTTCACGGTGAGGATGCGCGCGACGGCCGCGTCGAGCTGCGCCTCGTCGACGAGCCCGTTGGCAACCGCCTTCTGCACGCCCTCGAAGAACCCGGGCGTCGTCATGACCATGTCGTTGCCGGCCGCCACCGCCAGGGCGGCGGCGTGCTCGTGGTCGCGGGCGATCTTCTGCTCCCACACCATGCGCCCGACGTTGTCCCAGTCGGTGATGAGGGTGCCGGTGTACCCCCACTCGCCGCGCAGCACCTCCGTGAGGAGCCACTCGTTGATCGTGATCGGCACGCCGTCGGTCGACTGGTAGCCGAGCATGAACGTGCGGGCACCCTCGCGCGCGACGCGCTCGAACGGCGGCAGGAACCACGAGCGCAGCTTGCGGCGCGAGATGTCCGCCTCGGACGCGTCGCGCCCGCCCTGCGTCTCGGAGTACCCGGCGAAGTGCTTGGCGCACGCGAGCACCGCGGTGGGGTCGGTGAGGCCGTCGCCCTGGTAGCCGCGCACCATCGCCGCGGCGAGCTCACCGATGAGGTACGGGTCCTCGCCGAACGTCTCGTTCACGCGGCCCCAGCGCAGGTCGCGCGTGATGCAGACGACCGGCGAGAACGTCCAGTGCAGGCCCGTCGCGGACACCTCGACGGCCGTGACGCGGGCCATCGCCTCCGCCGCGGCAGGGTCCCAGGACGCGGCGACGCCGAGCTGCGTGGGGAAGATCGTCGCGCCGCGCCAGAACGAGTACCCGTGGATCGCGTCGTCCGCGACGAGCAGCGGGATGCGCAGGCGGGTGCGCTCGACCGCGTCGAGCGCCTCGAGGACGCGCTGCGGCGAGGAGTGCAGGATGGAGCCCACGTGCTTCTCGAGCACGAGGTCCTCGACGCCCGGCTGGGCGTCGAGCTGCAGCATCTGCCCCGCCTTCTCGGGCAGGGTCATGCGGCTCAGCAGGTCGGCGACACGCTCCGGGATGGGCAGCGACGGGTCCTGGTACGGGAGCATGGTCACCAAGGGGTCCTCTGTGTTGAGCGTGCGACCGGCCCGACGACGCTAACCCAGGGACGCCCGCCCACGGAAACGCACTCCCGGGCCCCCCGGTCGGCCGCGCCGCACCGACCTTGATCGGCCCTCCGGGTGGCCCGTCCCCCCAGATCACTCGAACGCCCACGTATCTCACCCCGGGGCTCGCCCCCCTGTGTCGGTGGGCGCCGATAGCGTCCGGTGCGACCCGGCAGGCCCGCGGTCGACCGGGAGGCACGACCCGGCGTCAGGCGGACCGAGCGACGGAGGACGACATGAGCGAGACAGGTGCGACACCGGTACTGACGTCGGCCGACTGCGTGCTGGTGCGCACGTCGGCGACGGTCGCCACGACCGTGCACCGCGAGGGCGCGCACCTCGTCGTCCACTTCCTGCAGCCCGGGGGCGTGACCCGCTGGATGTGGCCGTGCGAGGTCGTCGCGGCCGCGCTGCGCCACCCGGGCACGGTGTCCGGCGACGACGCGGTGCACGTGGTCGCCGACCCCGACACCGCGGACCTCGTCGTGACGCTCGACGGCGCGGAGGGGAGCGTGCTGCTGGCCGTGCCCGGTGACGCGGTCCGTACCGCCCTGTCCCGCTGACGCGGGCGCTACGCCGTCGCGGTGGTGCCGGCGCGAGGTGCCGGTGCCGGGTGTCGGTGGGGCGCGCGAGGATGAGCCGTGCCCGCGTACGTCCTGCTAAGCCGTGACGCGCACGCGCGCTCCGTCACGCTGACGTCGCTGGACGCGGACGCGACCCCCGGCGACGTGCGGGTCGTGGCGGCGGACGGGCTCACGGACGTGGTCGCACAGGTCGAGGCCGCCGACCACCCGCGCTGGGTGTGGGACGACACGCGCCGCTGGTACCCGCCGCTGCTCGACGCGGGGGTCCGCGTCGAGCGGTGCCACGACCTGCGGCTGTGCCACACGATCCTGCGGCACGCGGCGTCGGCCGCCGCGTCGCGGCTGCAGCAGGCGCCCCCCGGCCCGTTCGACGCGTCTGCGCCCGACGAGCCGCTGCCCCACGAGCCCGACCTGCTCGACGCGCTGCGCGAGCTCGACGAGGACGCCTCGCCCCCGCCGAGCCTCGACGCCCCCGCGCCGGCGGACGGCGACGGCCCCGACCTGCTCGCCGAGCTCCGTGACCAGCTCGACGCCGTGACAGGCGCCACGCAGCCCGGCCGCCTGCGGCTGCTGCTCGCCGCGGAGTCCGGCGGCGCGCTCGTCGCGGCGGAGATGCAGCACGACGGCCTGCCGTGGGACCCGGTACGCCACGACGAGCTGCTCACTGACCTGCTCGGCCCGCGGCCGGTCGGAGGTGGGCGCCCGCGCCGCCTCGAGGAGCTCGTCACGACGATCCGCGAGCTGCTGGCGGACCCGCACCTGAACCCCGACTCCCAGCCGCACCTGCTCGCGGCGCTGCGCCGGCAGGGGTTCTCGCTGTCCTCGACGAGCAAGTGGGAGGTCCGGGAGCTCGACCACCCCGTCGTCGCGCCGCTCCTGGAGTACAAGAAGCTGTCACGGCTGCTCAGCGCGAACGGGTGGGCGTGGCTCGACTCGTGGGTGCGCGACGGGCGGTTCCGGCCCGCGTACGTCGTCGGGGGCGTCGTCACGGGGCGGTGGGCGACGGACGGCGGCGGCGCGCTGCAGCTGCCCGCCTCGCTGCGGGCGGCGGCGCGCGCCGACGACGGGTGGCGTCTGGTCGTCGCCGACGCCGCGCAGCTCGAGCCGCGTGTGCTGGCCGCGATGTCCGGCGACCGCGCGATGGCCGACGCCGCGCGCGGCTCCGACCTGTACCAGCGCATCGCCGACGCGGGCACCGTCCCCACGCGCACGGACGCGAAGTACGCGCTGCTGGGAGCGATCTACGGTGCGACCACCGGCAGCGCCGGGATGCTGATGCCGCGCCTGGCGCGCGCCTACCCGCAGGCGGTCGCACTCGTCGAGGCGGCGGCACGGGCGGGTGAGCGCGGCGAGACCGTCTCGACGTGGCTGGGCCGCACGTCACCGCCCGCGAGCGCCGCGTTCCTCGACCGCCTCGGCGCGGCGGGGGCCGAGGGCGCCGACCCCGACGACGTGCGCGACGCCCGCCGCCGCGCACGTGACCGTGGCCGGTTCACCCGGAACTTCGTCGTGCAGGGCACGGCGGCCGAGTGGGCGCTGTGCTGGCTCGCGTCGCTGCGCCGCCGGCTGCGGGAGATCGGCGACGGGCGCGCGAGGCTCGTGTTCTTCCTGCACGACGAGGTCGTGGTGCACTCCCCCGCGCAGGACGCCGACGCGGTCGCGACGGCCGTGCGCGAGGCCGCCGAGGAGGCCGGCCGCCTGCTCTTCGGCGCCGCGCCGGTCGAGTTCGCGCTGGACCTCGCGGTGGTCCGCTCCTACGCGGACGCCTGACGCCCGACTCCACGACGCCCACCGGAACACCGCTCACCGTCACGCCCACCAGGCGGTGAGCCAGGTCCCGCTCGGCGCGCACCGACATCGCCCACCGGAACACCGCTCACCGTCGGCGCGCCGAGTCGGTGAGTCAGTCTCCGGTCGGCGGAGGGGGTCAGCGGTCGGGGACGTCCGGTGCGGACTCGCGTACGACGAGGCGCGTCGGCAGCAGCAACGAGCTGGGCGTCCCGCCGTCGATGACGGACAGCAGCGTGCGGGCCATCTCGTGCCCGAGCGCGCGGATCGGCTGCTGCACGGTCGTCAGGGTCGGGTGCGCGAGCTCCGCGATCGGCAGGTCGTCGAACCCGACGACGGCGACGTCCTGCGGGACGCTGCGCCCATGGCGCTGCAGCGTCCGGACCGCGCCGGCCGCCATGTTGTCGGACGCCGCGGTCACGGCGTCGATCGTCGGGTCGCGGCGCAGCAGCCGCTGCATGGCGTGCGCACCGCCGTCGCACGTGAAGTCAGCGTGCTCCACGAGGGCCGTGTCGAGGCCGGCGGCGGACAGCGCGTCGTGGACACCGTCGAGGCGGGCGACGGCCGCGTGCGAGTCGGTGGGCCCGGCGATGGTCGCGACGCGACGCCGGCCGAGCGCGACGAGGTGCTCGGCCGCGACCCGCCCGCCGTCGCGGTTGTCGACGTCGACGTACCACTCGGGGCGCCCGTGCAGCGGCCGGCCGCCGTACACGGTCGGCAGGCCGGACGCCTCGACGATGCGCTGCAGGGGGTCGTCGCCGCGCAGGGCCATCACCATGACACCGTCGGCGCGGGGCCGTCGCAGCATGCGCCGCACCCGGTCGTGGCCGCGCTCGGAGTGGCACAGCAGCAGCTTCAGGTCGAGGTCGGTGTCCTCGAGCGCGGCCGTGACGCCGACGATGACCTGGCCGAAGAACGGGTCGCCGAACAGCTCGGCGTTGTCGTGCGAGGCCGCCAGGACGACCGCGCCGACCTTCTGCCGCGCGAGCGCCTGGGCGGTCACGTTCGGCACGTACCCGAGCTCGCGGACGGCACGCTCGACGGCCTGGCGCGTCGCGGGGCTGACGTGGACCGCGTTGTTGATCGCCCGGGACGCCGCGGAGCGGGAGACCCCCGCCAGCCGGGCCACCTGGTCGAGCGTGGGCGCCCGACCGTCGCGCGGTGTCATCGGTCCCCCTGTCGCCCGTGCGGATCGGCGTGAGGCTACCACCGCCGGCCCGTGGTCCGGCAGCGCTTCCGGAGGGACGTCCCGCCCGACCGGGCTCACCCGTCAGGGCGATGATCAGCCGCTTTGCCTTGACACCTCGCGCGGACGGCCGCACGATCGGAGCCGCGACTGGAAGCGCGTCCAGTTCGGATCACGGACTGCGTCGGCTCGGTCGAGGCAGCGTGCCGGCAACGAGGCGTCACGTGCGCCAGGCCCGCATGGAAGCGCTACCAGCCGCGACGGCACGTCGAGGCCGACACGACCCGATGCACCACCCGACCGCACGCCCCGTCCGGCGTGCACCCTCACCCTGGGAGACACCGTGGTTTCCACACCCGACCCGCGCGGCAGGCGCGTCCGGTGGCTGGCCGGCACGACGGCCGCCGCGCTGCTCGTCGCGCCGGCCCTCGCCTCCACCGCCTCCGGCGCGCCCGTCAGCACCGTGCACGACTTCTCCGACGGCCCGCAGGGCTGGTTCTCCTACGACAACACCGGCTCGGTGTCGTCGTCGGCGGACACCGGTGAGCTGTGCGCGGTCGTCGACGGCGGCGACCAGCCGTGGGACATCGCGCTCCAGCACGACGACGTGACGTACGAGCGCGACGCGACGTACACCGTGTCGTTCGACGCGCACGCCAGCGCACCGGTGACGGTCCCGATGCAGGGCGGCGTGGGGTACCCCGCGGCGTTCGGCCACTCGGTCGTGCTCGACGGCACGTCCACGCCGACGCACGTCGAGTTCACCTTCACCCCCGCGGACTGGCCGACGAGCCCGGACCCGGCCGTCTCCCCCGTCGACGACGACTGGACCAGCGCGACCGGCCAGGTGTCCTTCCAGCTCGGGGGGCAGTCCGCGTCGTACACGTTCTGCGTCGACGACTTCTCGCTGACGTCGGGCACGCGGATCGTCCACGACTTCACGGCCGGGGACATGGGCGAGTTCGACATGTACGACTCGGCCGGCGGCGGCACCGCCCGGCCCGGCACCGACGGCGTGAGCGCCTGCATCGACCTGCAGGGGGGCTACGCCAACCCGTACGAGGCAGGGCTCGAGTACAAGTACGTCGACGTCGTGGAGGGCCGCAACTACGTCCTGGAGCTCACCGCCTACGCGAGCGAGGAGGCGAACGTCAACGTGCTCGTCGGGCAGTACGGCGACCCGTGGCACCGCGTGCTGTCGACCGAGGCCGCACTGACCACCACGCCCCAGACGTTCCGGTACCCGTTCACCGCGGACGCGACCTTCAGCTCCGACCCCGCGACCGCGTGGGGGCGCATCCAGGTCGAGCTGGGCCGCAAGGTCGCTCCGTACACGTTCTGCGTCACGAGCCTGTCGCTCGTCGAGACCACGCAGGCTCCCCCGCCGTACGCGCCGGAGACCGGCCCGCGGGTGCGCGTCAACCAGGTCGGCTACCTGCCCGACGGTCCGCAGCGCGCCACGCTCGTCACGGACGAGACGGACGCGGTGACGTGGGAGCTGCTGTCCGGCGCCACGGTCGTGGAGACGGGCGAGACCACGCCGCACGGGGTGGACCCGAGCGCCGGCCTCAACGTGCACGTCATCGACCTCGGCGGCGTCCCCGCCGGCTCCTACACCCTGCGGGCCGACGGCGAGACGAGCCACCCGTTCGTCGTCGACGCCGGCATCTACCAGGACCTGCGGCAGGACGCGCTCGACTACTTCTACCCCGTGCGCTCCGGCATCGCGATCGACGGCGCGATCATCGGCGACGCCCGGTTCACGCGCGCCGCCGGGCACGTCGGGCGCCCCGGCGAAGCGACGCCCAACCAGGGTGACGTCGCCGTCCCGTGCATCACCCCGGCGGAGGCGCAGAACCTCTACGGCGACTGGACGTGCGACTACACGCTCGACGTGACCGGTGGCTGGTACGACGCCGGCGACCACGGCAAGTACGTCGTCAACGGCGGCATCGCGGTCGCGCAGCTGCTCGGCACCTACGAGCGCACCCTGTACGCCCCCACCGGCGACCCGGACGCGCTCGGCGACGGCAGCATGGACATCCCGCTCGACGAGCAGAGCAACGGCGTGCCGGACCCGCTGGACGAGGCCCGCTGGGAGCTCGAGTGGATGCTGCGCATGCAGGTCCCCGCCGGGCAGCCGCTGGCCGGCATGGTCCACCACAAGGTGCACGACGTGGACTGGACGGGCCTGCCGCTGATGCCGGCCGACGACCCGCAGGAGCGGCGTCTGCACCGTCCGTCGACCGCGGCGACCCTCAACCTCGCGGCCGTCGCGGCACAGGGCGCCCGCCTGTGGGAGCCGTACGACCCGGAGTTCGCCGCCGAGCTGCTCGCCGCGGCCCGCGTGGCCTGGGACGCGGCGCAGGCCAACCCCGTCCTGCTCGCGCCGGCGCCCAACGCCGACCCGAGCCCCGGCGGTGGCCCGTACGACGACACGGACGTCAGCGACGAGGCCTACTGGGCCGCGGCCGAGCTGTTCCTCACCACCGGTGAGAACGCGTTCCGTGACGCGGTCCTGACGAGCGAGCAGCACACGGCCGACGTCTTCTCCGACGGGTTCTTCTGGGGCGAGGTCGCCGCGCTGGCGCGCATGGACCTCGCGGTCGTCGAGTCCGAGATCCCCGGTCGCACGGCGATCCGCCGGTCGGTCGTGGAGGGCGCGGAGCTGTTCCTCGCGAAGCAGCAGGCCCAGCCGTTCGGCCAGGCGTACGCCGGGGACGCCGACGGCGACTACGACTGGGGGTCGAACTCCTCGATCCTCAACAACCAGGTGATCCTCGGGACCGCGTTCGACCTGACGAGCGAGCAGCGGTTCGCCGACGCCGTCCTGGAGTCGATGGACTACCTGCTGGGCCGCAACGCGCTCAACCTGTCGTACGTCACGGGGTACGGCACGGCGTTCTCGCAGAACCAGCACAGCCGGTGGTTCGCCCACTCGCTGACCGAGTCGCTGCCGAACCCCCCGAAGGGCTCGGTCGCCGGCGGCCCCAACTCGCTGACCGGCACCTGGGACCCGGTGATCGCAGGCCTGTACGGCCCGGACCGCATGTGCGCGCCGCAGCTGTGCTACGTCGACGACATCCAGTCGTGGTCGACCAACGAGATCACCGTCAACTGGAACTCGGCACTCTCGTGGGTGGCGTCGTTCGTCGCCGACCAGCAGGCCGGTGACCGGTCGGACGCCGGCACGGTGGCGTGGGTCGTGACGGACCCGTCCGACACGTCGGTCGCCGCCGGCGCGGACGCCACGTTCACGGTCGGGACCACGGGCTCGCCCACCCCGACGGTGCAGTGGCAGCAGCTCGTCGACGGCGCCTGGGTCGACGTGGCCGACGCCACCGGGGCGACCCTCCGGCTCACGGCACGCACGGCGGACTCCGGCGCGCAGTACCGCGCGTACGTCGCCAACGCGTTCGGCGGCGCCTACTCGGAGCCGGCGACGCTCACGGTGACGGCCGCGGGCACCGGCACCCCGACCCCGGGGGCCGACACCTCCGGGACGCCCGGCACCCCCGGCGGCGGACCGCGCGTCGCCGGCGCCGGACCACTGGCCGCGACCGGCGCGCACGCAGGCGCGCTGCTCGGCACCGGACTCCTTCTCCTCGTCGCGGGAGCCGGTGCGGTGGCCATGGCACGCAGGGCCCGACCGCGCGTCTGACGCGCGCCCTGCACGGCCCGCCGCGCACGTCGCTCCGGTGACCGTCCCCCGGCCCCCGGGGCGACGCGCGGCGGGCCCCGGGCCGCCCCCTCCCCACCCCCTTCCCGCCGACCGGGACACGACTCCCCGTCCGAGGGTCGTGACGGTGAGCGAGGTCCCGCTCGGCGGAGGAGGGGGCGGCTCGGTCGACGCCGAACCGGACCACGACCGCCGGGCAGCACCCGCCGCCACTCGCCGAGTGCGGGGGACACCACGCGAGTGCGGGGGTCGTTGCCCCAGCACTCGGCGCGGGACCCCCGCACGCGGCGAGGAGGAGCGTCAGGCCAGGGCGCCCGGGGCGCGGTAGGTGAAGACGCGGTCCTCGTCGGTGATCGAGCGCAGGACGCGCGCGGGCACACCGCCGACGACGACGTTCGGCGGCACGTCCTTGGTCACCACGCTGCCGGCACCCACGATCGAGCCGGCCCCGATCGTCACGCCCGGCAGGACCACGACGTGCGCGCCCAGCCACACGTCGTCCTCGATCACGACGGGCGCCGAGAACTGGGCCATGCCCGCACGCAGCTCGGGGTGCACGGGGTGCCCCGTGACCGTGATCGTCACGTTCGGCGCGATCATCACACGCGAGCCGATCGTCACCTCGATGTCGTCGACGAGCGTGAGGCCGACGTTGACGAACACGTCGTCGCCGAGCGTCACGTTGTCGCCGTACGACACCTGCAGCGGCGCCTCGACCCACACCCGCTCGCCGACGGACCCGAAGATCTCCCGCAGCAGCGCCTGGCGCGCGGGCACGTCGGTCGGGTCGGACATGTTGAACCGCCACGTCAGGTGCTTGGCGCGCTGCCGCTCCGCGACCAGGGCCTCCAGGCCCGGGCCCTCGTCGTCGTACAGCTCCTGCGCCCGCATCCTGCGGCGGACCTCCTGCTCGTCCATGCGTCCCCTCCGTCGGCGCCCCACGGGGGCCGGGACGCCCCGTCACCCTACGGCGCGGATCCACCCGCCGCCGGGGACAGGGGTCCCGGGCCGCGCCTAGGGTGTGCCCGTGAGCAGCCCCTACCCGGACCGCCCCGCCACGCCGACCGGCGCCGTCCCCGCGCAGTGGGTGCCCGAGCGGCGCTCCCACCCGACGCGTGACGTCCTCGCGCTGCTCGCGGTCGCGCTCATCGGCGTCGCCGCGCTCGGCGCCGTCGGGCTGGTCCTCGTCCAGGTGGGCGTGGCCGCCGGAGTCGTCGGGACGGTGCTGGCCCTGGTGCCGCTGACCGTCGTGCTGCTGGGCCTGAAGTGGCTCGACCGCTGGGAGCCCGAGCCGCGCGGGGCGCTGGTGTTCGGGCTGCTGTGGGGCGCGGGCGTCGCGGTGCTCGTGTCGCTCGTCGTCAACGAGGTCACGCTCTACGCGGTCGCGGAGGCGACCGGCGACCTGGAGGCGGGAGCCGTGGCCGCGGCCGTCGTGTCCGCGCCCGTGATCGAGGAGCTCGCCAAGGGCGCGGGCGTCCTGGTGCTGTTCCTCGCGCGGCGCCGCTACTTCGACGGCGTCGTCGACGGCATCGTGTACGCCGGCGTCGTCGCGGCCGGCTTCGCCTTCACCGAGAACATCCTGTACTTCGGCCAGGCGGGCGACGCACTCGCCCAGACGTTCGTGCTGCGCGGCCTCGTGACGCCGTTCGCGCACCTGCTGTTCACGGCGTGCACGGGCGCCGCGCTCGGCATGGCGGCACGTGCTCGCAGCCGGCACGCCGTGTGGGGGCTGCTACCGCTGGGACTGCTGGGTGCGACGGTCGGCCACGCGGCGTGGAACGGGACGAGCCTCCTGGCCGGCGAGGCGTTCCTGCTGGTGTTCCTCGTCGTGCAGGTGCCGGTCTTCGCGGGCGTCGTGGGCCTGGCCTTCTGGCTGCGCCGGCAGGAGTCGGCGGTGATCCGGCACCGGCTGACGGAGTACGCGGCCGCCGGGTGGTTCGCGCCGCACGAGGTGGAGATGCTCGCCTCGCTGCCGCGGCGCAGCACGGCCGTCGGCTGGGCGACCCGTGCGGGCGGCCCGGCCGCCGGCGAGGCGATGCGGCGGTTCCAGCGGGGTGCGACCACGCTGGCCTTCCTGCGTCAGCAGGCCGTGACGGGCCGCAGCGACCTGCGCCGGCACACCGAGTCCGAGCGCGACCTGCTCACCGCCGTCACGAGCGACCGTCACCGTGTGCTGGCGGCCGCGGCACGCTGACCGGCCGACCCCGGGGTAGGGCGCCGGCAGCGGGCCGCGGTCAGCCGACCGGCCAGGTCTCCAGCCGCCCGCACATCCCGTACCGTCGCGGCGCGAGGTCGGCCACGACGCGCGCGCTGCGTCCCGACTGCAGGTGCGGGGCGTCACCCCGGACCAGTCCCTCGAGCACGAGGGCCGTCTGCTCGTGCTCGGCGAACGCGGTGCGCGCCCACAGGTCCTGCCAGTGCGGCACCTGCGTGCGCACCAGCCGCACGGCCGCGTCGTAGAACGGCTGCAGCGCGGCCGTGCCGTGCTGCTGGACGGCCTGGCGGAGCTGTGCGTAACCCTGCAGCGCGAGGTCCCGGCGGGTCCGCGCGGCGTGCGCGACCTGCTCGTCGGGCGCGCCGAGCTGCCCCTCCCCGGGCAGCGCGGCCGCGGCGCGGTAGGTCGCGGTGTCGGCGAGCGCGGCCGGCGGGAAGGTCATGACGGCGTCCCCGGCCTCCGGCAGCCCCGCGTTGGCCATGACGACGAGCACCTCGAGGTCGCCGTCGTTGACGGCGCGGTGGATCACGCCGGGCTGGACGGTCACGACGACCCCCGGGTGCAGCGCGTGCTCCTCGTGGCCGTCCGGCCCGAGCGTGTGCAGCGCGCCGGTGCCGGAGAGCACCACGTACGCCTCGCTCGACGCGAGGTGGACGTGCGGTGTGCCGCTGCCGGCGCGGCCGGCGCCGTCCGGCGCGGGCCAGTCGTACACGCGCAGACGGCTGACGGACACACCGCCGGGCAGGTTGGTCATACGTCCAGCATGCCCCGCCCACGGCGCTCCGCCCACCCCGGGTCGCCCGGACGGTGTGCGGCGCGACCCCCGGCCGGCCGCGTCACAGCGGGACCGTGAGGCGGTCGGCGACCACCGGCAGCCACGTCGCGGCGTCCTCGCGCGCCCGTGCAGCGGGCTGCGGGTCGCCCGACAGGTCGGCCGCGTCGAGGTCGGCCATGTACCCGGCGGCGAGCACGCGCATCACCTGGCGCGCGGGCAGCACGAGGCGGCGACCGAGCGTCGGCATGACCCGCTCGATCTCGTCGGCGACCTCGTCGGTCATCTGCCGGTCGAGGTCGTGGTGGTGCCGCGCGATGTCGGGCTGGCGCATCGCGATGAGGCGCAGCTCGGCGTTGATGACCCGCCAGCGACGGTCGTCGGAGATGCGCTCGAGGAGGATCTCGAGGAAGCGCGTGATGGCGTCGAGGTCGAGCCCGTCGCAGTCCGAGCGCTCGGCCTGCGCCACGTCGAGCGCCTCGCGCAGCTCGTGCAGGCGGCGGCGGTGCTCGCGTGCGGCGAGCGCGAGCAGGAGCGCGTACTTGCTCTCGAAGTTGGAGTAGAAGGCGCCGCGCGTGAACCCGGCGCGCTCGCACACGGCCTCGATGGACGTCGCGTCGACGCCCTCGTCGGCGAAGAGGTCGAACGCGGCGTCGAGCAGGCGCTCGCGCGTGTGCCGACGGCGGCGCGAGACGCCCTCGTCGTCCAGCACGTCCGTGGTCATCGTCACCTCCCTCGTCCTGGCCGGGCAGCAGCCTAGCGCTTCCGATACGGTCCTGTATCGCATACAGTCCTGTATCGAAGGCCTCCGCCAGGCCACCGGACGACGTCGTCCTCCCCCATGAACACCGCCCCTGGGAGCACCTGTGTCCTCTGCCCTCTACCGCCTCGGCCGGGCCGCGTTCGCCCGACGACGTGCCGTCATCGGCGCCTGGGTGGGGCTGCTCGTCCTCATCGGCGCGGCCGCCGGCCTGCTCGGCGGCACGCTGGACAACTCGGTGTCGATCCCCGGCACCGAGTCCCAGGCCGCGCTGGACCGGCTCACCGCGACCTTCCCCCAGGCCGCGGGCACGACGGCCCAGGTGCTCGTCGTCGGCGAGGACGGTGCACAGGTCGACGACCCGGCCGTGGTCACCGCCGTCGAGGACTCCGTCGACGCGTTCCTCGAGGTCGAGAGCGTCACGTCCGCCGTCTCGCCGTTCGACGACACGCTGCCCGGCGCGTCGGCCGTCAGCGACGACGGCGAGGCCGCGCTGCTGACCCTCTCGCTCGAGGGCGAGGGCGTCGCCATCGGCGACGAGGTCAAGGACCGCCTGCGGGACGTCGCCGACGAGCTCGACGCCGCGCTGCCCGACGGGTACGACGCGACGATCGGCGGACAGCTCTTCTCGCAGGAGTTCCCGGGCCTGAGCATCGCGGAGGTGCTCGGCGTCGTCGTCGCGTTCATCGTGCTGCTCGTGACGCTCGGCGGGTTCGCCGCCGCGGGCATGCCGCTGCTCAACGCGCTGCTCGGCGTCGGCCTGTCCACGCTGCTGGTGCTCGTCGCCGCGGCGTTCACGTCGGTCACCAGCACCACGCCGCTGCTCTCGCTCATGCTCGGCCTGGCCGTCGGCATCGACTACGCGCTGTTCATCGTCTCGCGCTACCGCGAGCTGCTCGCCACCGGCCTGCCCACCCAGGAGGCCGCCGCCCGCTCCAACGCGACCGCGGGGTCCGCCGTGATCTTCGCGGGCCTCACCGTGATGATCGCGCTCGTCGGCCTGGGGGTCGCCGGCATCCCGTTCCTCACCGTCATGGGCGTCGCCGGTGCCGCAGCCGTCGGTATCGCCGTCCTGGTCTCCATCACGCTCGTGCCCGCGATGCTCGGCGTCGCCGGCGAGCGCCTGCGTCCACGCCCGTCGCGGCGTGCCCGCAAGGACGCGGCCGCCGGGACCGCGCCCGCCGCGGCTCCCGCGCCCGCCGCCGACGGCGACACCTGGGACCTGCCCGAGCACCACAACCGGTTCTTCGCCGGCTGGGTGCGCCTGGCCACGGCCCGCCCGTGGGTCACCGTCGTCGTGACGATCGGCGCGCTCCTGGCCCTCGCGTTCCCGGCGCTCGACCTGCGCCTCGCGCTGCCCGACGCCGGCGTCGCCCCCACCGACTCCTCGCAGCGCGTCACCTACGACCGCATCACCGAGCACTTCGGCCCCGGCGCCAACGGCCCGCTCGTCGTCACCGGCAGCATCGTCACCAGCGACGACCCGCTGGGACTCATGGAGGACGTCGCCGACGAGCTGCGGGCCCTGCCCGGCGTCGACTCCGTGCCCCTGGCGACGCCCAACGAGTCCATCGACACCGGCATCGTGCAGGTCGTGCCCACCACGGGCCCGACCGACCCCGCGACCGCCGACCTCGTCAACGCGATCCGCGACCTGCGGCCGACGATCCTCGAGAAGCACGGGTTCGACCTGGCCGTCACGGGCTTCACGGCCGTCGGCATCGACGTGTCCGCCAAGCTGGGCGCGGCGCTGCTGCCGTTCGCGGTGTTCGTCGTCGGCCTGTCGCTGATCCTGCTGACGATGGTGTTCCGCTCGATCGCCGTGCCGCTCAAGGCGACGATCGGCTACCTGCTGTCGGTCGCCGCCGCGTTCGGCGTCGTCACCGCCGTCTTCGAGCACGGCATCGCGGCCGACCTGCTCCACGTCTCGCGCCTCGGCCCGATCATCTCGTTCATGCCGATCGTCCTCATGGGCGTGCTCTTCGGCCTCGCCATGGACTACGAGGTGTTCCTCGTGTCCCGCATGCGCGAGGACTACGTGCACTCCGGCAAGGCGCGCGCGTCGATCGCCACCGGGTTCGTCGGCTCCGCCAAGGTCGTCACCGCGGCGGCCGTCATCATGGTCGCGGTGTTCTTCGCCTTCGTCCCCGAGGGGGACATCAACATCAAGCCCATCGCGCTCGGCCTGGCCGTCGGCGTCGCGGTCGACGCGTTCGTCGTCCGCATGACCCTCGTGCCGGCCGTCATGCAGATCCTCGGCGAACGCGCCTGGTGGATGCCGAAGGGCCTGGACCGCGTGCTGCCGTCGTTCGACGTCGAGGGCGAGGCGCTCCACCGCGAGATCAGCATGCAGGCGTGGCCGCACGACCCGGACGTCGTCGTCGCCGCACGCGGCCTGCGGCTCGCTGCGCTCGACCGCACCGACGTCGTGGACCTCGCGGTGCGACGCGGTGAGGTGCTCGTCGCGCACGCCGACGAGCCCGCCCGCCCCGCAGCCCTGCTGCTCACCGTCGCCGGGCGCCTGGCACCCGAGGCGGGCGACCTCAAGGTCGACGGGCTGCTCCTGCCCGTGCGCGCCGCCGCCGTGCGCCGCCGCGTCGGCTACGTCGACCTGCGCACCGAGGGCGTCGACGCGCTCGACGCCGCGGTCGCCGAGCGGCCGCCCGTGCTCGCCGTCGACCGCACCGACCTCGTCACCGACCCGCACGAGCGCGCGCACGTCGCCGCGGCACTGTCCCGTGCGCTGGACGCGGGCGCCACGCTCCTGCTCGGCGTCGTCGGCAGCACCCCCGCCGACGACCTGCTCCCCGCAGGCACCCCCGTCACGACCCTCGCACCGCAGGCCGGAGCCCTCGCGTGAACGCGCCGGAAGGAACCCCCATGTCCCGCACCTCGGTGAACCCTCGGCCCGTGCGGCGGTGGCCCGCCGTCGTCGTCGCGCTGGCCGCCCCGCTCGCGCTCGTCGTCGTCCTGCTCGCCGCCGCGTGGGCCCCGGCCGACGGCCTCCCGCGCGTCCAGGCCGCGATCGTCAACCAGGACGAGCCCGTGACCCTCGAGGGGCAGTACACGCCGCTCGGCCGGCAGCTCGCCGGTGCGCTCGTCGAGGGCGCCGAGGTCGACTCGAACTACGCGTGGGTCGTCACCGACGAGGCGGGCGCCGCCGCCGGCATCGACGACGGCACGTACGCCGCCGTCGTGACCATCCCCGAGAACTTCTCCGCCGCCGCCACGTCGTTCGCCTCCGGTGACGACGTCGAGCAGGCGACCATCGAGATCACGACGCTGCCCGGCGCGACCGCCGTCGACCAGGCCGTCGCCGCGACCGTCACCACCACCGCGACCCGCGTGCTCGGCGCGCAGCTCACCACGACGTACGTCGAGAACGTGCTCGTCGGGTTCACGACGCTCTCCGACAGCCTCGGCGACGCCGCCGACGGTGCCGTGCAGCTCGCCGACGGGGCGGGGCAGCTCGCGGACGGTACGCAGCAGCTCGCGGACGGCACGGTCGGACTGGCGGACGGTGTGGCGGAGCTGCACAACGGGACCGGGCAGCTGCGCTCGGGCTCGTACGAGCTCGCCACCGGGACGCGGCAGCTCGCGGGCGGTGCGCGCCAGCTCGCCGGTGGTGCGCGGGAACTCGCCGACGGCGCGGGGCGGTCGGCGGCGGGGGCGCGTGAGCTCGCGACCGGTGCGGGCGGGCTGGCGGCGGGGACGTCGCAGCTCGCGGGCGGGCTGGCGGCGACGTCGGCGGGGGTGAGCGACACGAGTCGTGGGCTGCCGGCCCTCGCCGCGGGTGCCGACGACCTCGCGACCAATCTCTCCGGTGTCGCCGCCGGTGTGAGGCCGCTGGTCGACGGCGCCCTGGCCAAGGTGGGGAGCGACATCGCCGCCCTGTCGTGCACCGCCGAGTCGGCGGACGAGACCTGCCGCACGCTGATCGCGCAGCGCGCGCAGCTCGTCGCGCTACGCGACGGCCTGGGCCCGCTCTCGGACGGTGCGCGTGAGCTCGCCGACGGCATCGCCGCCGCGGTCAACGGCACCGGCACCCCCGAGAACCCGGGCCTCGTCGTCGGCCTCCAGCAGCTCGCCGGCGGTGCCGCGGAGCTCGACGCCGGTGCGCAGAAGCTCGCCGGCGGTGCGGGCCAGCTCGCGGACGGCCTCGGCCAGCTCGCGGGCGGTGCGAACGGCCTCGCGGACGGGGCCTCGAGCCTCGCGGGCGGCGTGTCGCAGCTCGCCGACGGCACCTCCGAGCTCGCGGCCGGCGTCGCGCGGCTCGACGGCGGCGTCGGGCAGCTCGCCGACGGCAGCCGACAGCTCGCCGACGGCACGGCCGAGCTGACGTCCGGCGCGGTGCAGCTCGCCGACGGTACGGCCCAGCTCGGCGACGGCCTCGGCCAGGCGGTCGACCAGCTGCCGACCACGCCGGAGGACCAGCGCGCGGACCTCGCGCGCGTCGTCACGGCACCCGTCGCCGCCCCGGCCACCGCGGTGTCCGCGCCGCTCGGGCTCGTCTCCACGCTCGTCGCCGTGGCCCTGTGGGTCGGTGCGCTCGTGCTGTTCCTCGTGTTCCGGCCGCTGCCGGTGCGCGTCGCGGGTTCGACGCGGTCGGCGTTCGCGCTGGCCGCCGGTGCGCTCGCGCTGCCCGTCGCGGTCTCGGCCGTCGCCGGTGCCGGCGTGGGGGTGCTCGCGGGCGGGATCACCGGGCAGGACGCCGTGCGCGTCGTCGGCCTCGCGCTCGTCGGCGCGGTCGGCGCCGTCGCGCTGGCGGCGTTCCAGCAGGCCGTGGCGGCGTGGTTCGGCACGGCCGGCCGCGTCGTCGCCGTCGTCGCGGGCTTCGCGTTCCTCGTCGCCGGGCTGGCGGCCACGGTCCCGGCGTGGGTCGGCTCGACGGTCGCGTGGTTGCCGCTGAGCGCGGTGTCCGACGGGATCGGCGCGGTCGTCGGCGAGAGCCCGGCGTCGCTGCTCGGCGCGGTCGTGGGCCTGGCCCTGTGGGGCGTCGCGAGCCTCCTGGCGACGACGGGCGCCGCCGCCCGCGCCCGCCAGGCCGTCGGCCCCCGCACGGTCACCGCCTACGCCTGACCCACCCCGGACCGCGAGACGTCGATCCAGCCCGCCCACCTGGGGCTGGAACGACGGCTCACGCACCAGGGAAGAGGGGCTCACCAACGAAGAGGGGCTCACCAACACCCCTCCCGCGAGACGTCGATCCAGCCCCACCGCGCGAGGGCTGGATCGACGTCTCGCGTCCCTGGGGCAAGCGCGTCCCGCGTCAGCGGCGGCGGACCGCCAGGACGCGCTGCAGGATGACGAAGGCCAGCAGCACGACGCCGATGAACACGCGCGTCCACCACGAGTCCAGCCCCTCGCGGGCGATGAGCACCTGGATGAGGCCGTAGACGAGCACGCCCGCGCCGGTGCCGAGCACGAAGCCCACACCCCCGGACAGCAGGGTCCCGCCGATGACGACGGCCGCGATCGCGTCGAGCTCCATGCCGATGCCCGTGAGGTTGAACCCGGACTTGGTGTAGAGCGCGAACAGCACGCCCGCGATGCCAGCGCACGTGCCGGAGATGACGTACACCCAGACGCGGGTGCGCGCGGGGCGCAGGCCCATGAGGTTGACGGCCGCTCCCCCGTCGCCCGCGCCGAGCCCGTACACCGACCGGCCGAACCGCGTGAAGTGCAGCACCAGGAACGCGATCGCGAGCACGGCCAGCGCGACGAGCATGCTCGCGTTGATGCGCCACAGCTGGCGCCCCTCGCCGAACTTCAGGCTCCACGCCGCGAGCTCCGAGAAGCCCGGGTGGTCGATCTTCAGCGAGTTCACGCTGATGACGTTGGCCAGGCCGCGCGCCAGGAACATCACGGCGAGCGACGCGATGAAGGGTTGGATGTCGAACACCTGCACCATGACACCGATGAGCAGGCCGCATGACGTGCCGATGAGCACGCCCACGACCAGGACGACCGGCAGGGGCAGCCCCGCGCCGAACATCTCGGCGATCGACAGCCCGACCAGCGCGACGACCGCCCCGACGGACAGGTCGATCCCGCCGGTGAGGATGACGAACGTCATCCCGACGGCCAGCACCAGCAGGTAGGAGTTGTCGACCAGGAGGTTCGACAGCAGCTTCATGGAGATGAAGTCGACGCGCTCGGTCGAGTACCGCTGCTGCCCCATGCCCAGCATGAGCGCGAGCGTCAGCACCGTGCCCAGCACGGGCAGGAAGCGGCGGTCGAGGCCGCGCAGCGCCCGCCGGGCGCGGTGGACCACGGTGTCGGGGGTCCCCTGCGTGCGGACCAGCTCGTCGGTGGTCATGCCGTCACCCCCACGGCGTCGGCGGGCTCGACGGGCGAGGCGGGCGTCTGCGCCCGGTCCGCACGTCGTCTCCCGCGCAGCATCGAGCGCAGCGTGGGGGACGCGACGACGCACACGACGATGAGCACGAGCGCCTTGAACAGCGGCGTGGTCTGCGACGGGAGCTGGAAGATGATGACGGCCCGCTCGAGCGAGCTCAGCAGCATCGCGCCGACCAGCAGCCCGCCCAGGTAGAACCGCCCGCCGTCGAGCTTGGTGCCGCCCAGGACGACGACCATGATCGCGTCGAGCTCCTTCATCAGGCCGATGTTGTTGGCGTCGGCCGCCATGGTCGGGGCGCCGTAGACGAGTCCCGCGAGTGCCGCGAGCAGGCCCGCGATCACGTAGACGGTCCAGGTGGTCTGCCGCGAGCGGACCCCCGCGAGCCGGCTGGCCTCGCGGTTGATCCCGATGGACTCGAGGAACATGCCGAGCGCGGTGCGCCGCACGACGAACGCGACGACGACGAACGCGACGACCGCGATGACGACGGGCGTGGGGATGCCGAGCACGAACCCGGACCCGATGGTCTTGAACGGCGGGCTGGTCACGGTCGTGATCTGACCCTGGGTGATGAGCATCGCGATGCCGCGCCCGGCCACCATGAGGATCATCGTCGCGATGAACGGCTGGATCCCGAGGCCCGCGACCATGGCGCCGTTGAACGCCCCGCCCAGGGCGCCGACCGCGAGCCCCAGCAGCACCGCGGTCAGCACGGTGCCGATGTTCGACGGGTCGGCGGCGTTGTCGAGGTACGTGAGCGACACCGCCAGGCCGATCGCCATGACCGCGCCGACCGACAGGTCGATGCCGCCGGTCGCGATGACGAGGCACATGCCGAGCGCGAGCAGCAGCGGCGTCGCGCTGTTGCGCAGCAGGTCGACGAGCTGGCCGAACAGGTGCCCGTCGCGCACGGTCACGTCGAGGAAGCCGGGGCTGGCGATGCCGCACGCGAGGAGCAGCAGGACCAGCGCGAGGACGGGCCAGAACAGGCCGTGGTGGGTCACCTCGCGCCAGATGTCGCCGGCGCGGGACGGCCCGGGCGGGGCCGCGGCGGGGGTGGTCGGGGTCATGCGTGGGCTCCGCTCGGGGGGACTGTCGCGGCGATGGTCTCGAGGATCGTGGAGGTCGTGACGTCGTCGGTGTTGACGAGGTCGTCGACCTTGGCGCGGTCCCGCATGACGACGAGCCGCTGGCTCAGGCGCAGGACCTCCTCGAGCTCGGAGGAGATGAACACGACGGACATGCCGTCCTGCGCGAGCTCGGTGACGAGCTTCTGGATCTCGGCCTTGGCGCCGACGTCGATGCCGCGCGTCGGCTCGTCGAGGATCAGCAGGCGCGGCGCGGTGGCGAGCCACCGCGCGAGCAGCACCTTCTGCTGGTTGCCGCCCGAGAGGTTGCGGATGAGCGCGTTCGGGTTCGGCGGGTTGATCTGCAGCGCAGTGATGTAGCGGGCCACGACGTCGTCGAGCTGACGCCGCGGGATGCGCCGCCACGTGCCGCGGCGGGCCTGCAGCGCGAGCGCGATGTTCTCGCGCACGGTGAGGTCGCCGACGATGCCCTCCTTCTTGCGGTCCTCGGTGGAGTACGCGATGCCGCGGGCGAGCGCGGCGAGCGGCGACGTCAGGCGGGTCAGCGCGCTCTGGACGCGCACCTCGCCGGTGTCGGGCCGGTCGGCGCCGGCGAGCAGCCGGGCCATCTCGGTGCGCCCGGAGCCCAGCAGGCCGGCCACGCCGAGGATCTCGCCCGCGTAGAGGTTGACGTCGAACGGCTGCACGGAGCCGTTCTTGCCGAGCCCCACCGCCGTGAGGAACGGCGTCTCCTTCTCGGAGTGGATGGTGATGGTCGAGCGGGCCTTCTCCTCGATGCCGGCCAGGGCGTCACCGGAGCGGCCGATCATCGCGGCGATGAGCTCGCGCCGCGGCAGGTCCTCGATGCGGTGCTCGCCGACGAACCTGCCGTTGCGCAGCACGGTGACGCGGTCGGAGATCTCGTAGATCTGGTCGAGGAAGTGCGAGACGAACAGGACCGCGACGCCGTCCTCCTTGAGCCGCCGCACGACGCGGAACAGCTCGGCCACCTCGGCGTTGTCGAGGCTGGACGTCGGCTCGTCGAGGATGAGCACCTTGGCGTCGACGACCAGCGCGCGGGCGATCGCGCACAGCTGCTGCACCGCGATGGTGTGCGACGAGAGCATCGAGCGCGGGTCGACGTCGAGGTTGAGCCGGGCGAGGAACTCGGCGGCGCGGCGGCGCGTGGCGCGCCAGTCGACGAACGGCCCGCGGCGGACCTCGTGGCCGAGCATGACGTTCTCGGCCACGGTGAGGTTCGCGCAGAGGTTGACCTCCTGGTAGACGGTCGAGATGCCGGCGGCCTGCGCCTGGCTGGGACCGTCGAACCGCAGGTCGGCACCGTCGACCTCGATGCGACCGGAGTCGATGGAGTACACGCCGGTGAGCGCCTTGATGAGCGTCGACTTGCCGGCGCCGTTCTCGCCCATGAGGGCGTGGACCTCACCGGGGAACAGACGGAACCCGACGTCGTCGAGCGCCTTGACGCCGGGGAAGGCGATCGAGATGCCCGACATCCGGACGACGGGGGTCGGCTCGTCCTGGACGTCCGCCGGCGTCTCGGCGGGGGCTGTGGGGGCTGCGGACATCGGTGTCCTCTCTGCGGGCAGGCCCGGGCGGCCGGTCGTGGCCGGCCGCCCGGGCGGGTGGTCGCTCGGCGCGTCAGTAGGCGCGCGCGTCGACCTCCTCCTGCGTGATCGTCTGGTCGAACGCCTTGTCGATGACGATCGTCTCCTTGGGCACGTCCTCGCCCGCGGCGACCTTCTCGATGAGCTCGGCGAGCTGGTCCCCGAAGACGGGGTTGCACTCGACGACGTAGTTGAACTTCTTGTCGACGAGCGCCTGCAGGCCGTCGCGCACACCGTCGACCGAGACGATCTGGATGTCGACGCCGGGCTTCTTGCCCGCGGCCTCGATGGCCTCGATGGCGCCCAGGCCCATGTCGTCGTTGTGCGTGAAGATCATCGTCATGTCCGGGTACGCCTGCAGGGCGGCCTCGACGGCCGTCTTGCCCTCGGCGCGCGTGAAGTTGCCCGACGCCTTGCCGATGATCTGGTCGCCGACGACCTCGCCGAAGCCCTCCTCGCGGTCCACCTGGGCACCCGAGCCGAGCGTGCCCTGGAGCTCGAAGATCTTGGCGTCGGGTGCGTTCTCCTTGACCCACTCGCCCGCGGTGGTGCCCTCGGCCTTGAAGTCGGCGCCGATCCACGTGACGTAGGGGTCGTCGACCGTCGTGTCGACCGTGCGGTCGACGAGCACGACGGGGATGCCGGAGTCCTTGATCTCCTGCAGCACCTCGTCCCAGCCGGTCTCGATGACCGGGGAGAACGCGATGACGTCGACGTCCTGCGCGATGAAGTCGCGCAGCGCCTTGATCTGGTTCTCCTGCTTCTGCTGCGCGTCGACGAACGTCAGGTCGAAGCCGTTCTCCTCCGACAGGCTCGCCTTGACCGACTCGGTGTTGGCCGTGCGCCAGCCGGACTCGGCACCGAGCTGCGAGAACCCGACGCGGATGAGGTCGTCGCCGCCCTCGCCCCCGTCACCGGCGTCGCCGCCGTCGCCGGACGAGCCGCAGGCCGCCAGGGCCAGGATCGTGAACGTCGCCACGGCACCGGCGAGACCGGTCCGTGCGCGGTTGAAGCCCTTCATGCAACTCCTCCTCGAGCAGCGCGGCCGACGTCCTCGTCGACCGTTCCAGGGATGCGTGACGGCATGAGTGTGAACGTTCTCAACACGGGACGTCAACGGACATTGGTTGCGTTTCGATCACGAGCGTCGTCGCAGGCCACGGCCTCGACGGACGAGATGCACCCGTTCGTGTGAGCGATCACATCACTTCCAGCCCCTCACCTGCGCCGATGCTCAGCGAGCCTCGAGGACGTCCCGCGCCGGACTGCGCGGGGGCGCCGTGCTCTCGCGCACCAGCAACCGCGGCGACACCGACACCGACGACGACGTCGCCACGCCGTCGTGAGCCGCCAGCAGCAGCTCGACGCAGCGGTACCCGAGCTCCTCGAGCTCCTGCGCCACCGTCGTCAGCGGCGGCACGAAGTGCGCCGAACCGTCCCCGTCGTCGTACCCCACCACCGACACGTCGTCCGGCACCTTGAGCCGCGCGTCCGCGAGCGCGTGCATCATGCCGAGCGCCAGCAGGTCGTTGGCCGCGAAGATCGCGGTCGGCAACACCGAGCGCCGCCGGCGCACGCGCGCGACCAGCTCCTGCCCCGCGAGGTAGCCGACCTCGGCGCTCCAGTCGTCGGCCCACAGCGTGCGCGGTGCGAGCCCGGCCGCGGCCATCGTCTCGCGGAAGCCGACGGCCCGAGCGCGGGCGTCGACCCAGGGCGCGGGGCCGGCCAGGTGCAAGATGTCGCGGTGCCCGAGGTCGAGCAGGTGCTTGGTGGCGACCTTCGCGCCCGCCTCCTGGTCGATCGCGACGGCCAGCGCGTGCTCGCGGCCCGTGCGCCCCGCGACGACCACCGGCACCTGCGTCGCCGACTCGAGCACCGCGGCCGCCGCCTCGTCGTGCGACGCCACGACGACGATCCCGTCGACCCCCTGGTCGAGCAGGTGCTCGATCGCCGCCGCGACCTCGTCCTTGCGTTGCAGGTCGACCGTCGCGAGCGACACGAACAGCCCCTTGGCCCGCGCGGCCTGCTCGATCGCGACGAGCGTGCGTGTCGGGCCGAACAGGTGCGAGCCCGAGGACACGACGCCGAACACACCCGTCCGCCGCGTCTTGAGGGCGCGGGCCGCGATGTTGCGGCGATACCCGAGGCGCTGCATCGCGTCGAGAACGCGCTCGCGAGTTTCGGTCGCGACGTTCGGGTGGTCGTTGATGACGCGCGACACGGTCTGGTAGGAGACGCCGGCAGCCGAGGCCACGTCCGTGATGGCCGGGGGCCGCGGACGCGGGCTCGCGGGCGTCAGGGGCGGCGTGCTCACCGCCCCAGGGTGACACGTCGAACCCCTTCGAGGGGCGTCCGGAGGTCATCTCCTGGGCCCAAGTTTCGCTTTCGGTGCCGACACCGGTGGTCCCGGCGGGCGTGAAACGCTTCGACGCGCTGCGGTCCGCGACGCCGCGGTCGTACGGTCACCTCGGCACCGAGGCCCGGGGCACTGTGAACGTTGCCACGGCCGGCGCCCCCGACGACGACCCCGGAGGCCGACGCATGCGACGTCGCACAGCAGCACTCGCGGCGGCCGCCGCGACCGCCACCGCCCTCGGCACCCTGGCCGCGGCACCGGCCGCGACGGCCGCGGTCGCGTGCTCGGTCACCTACACGGTCACGAGCCAGTGGCCCGGCGGGTTCGGTGCGGACGTGCGCGTCACCAACCTGGGTGACGCGCTGGACGGCTGGACCCTCACGTGGACGTTCGTCGCCGGGCAGACCGTGCAGCAGGCGTGGAACGGCACCGCGACGCAGTCCGGCGCGCAGGTCAGCGTGACCCACGCCGGCTGGAACGCGCAGGTCGGCAGCGGCGGGCAGCTCGCCTTCGGGTTCAACGGCACGTCCGTCGGCACCACCAACCCCGTGCCCACGTCGTTCGCGCTCAACGGCGCGACGTGCGACGGGTCGACCGCTCCCCCGTCGTCGCCGACCCCCAGCCCGACGCCCTCCCCCACGCCGAGCGCCACCCCGTCGGCGACGCCCGGCACGACGCCGTCGGCGACACCCAGCCCGACCCCCAGCCCGACACCCTCACCGACGCCCAGCCCCACGCCCGTGGTCGTCCCGGACCCGGTGCCGACGACGCCCGTCGCGGGCGCGCGCCAGGTCGAGGACCTCGACCGCGGCCTGGTGTCCGTGCGCTCCGGCAGCGGCAACCTCGTGCAGTGGCGCCTCCTGGGCTACGAGGACCGCGGCACGGGTTTCCACGTCTACCGCGACGGCGCGCGCATCACGTCGTCGCCGGTGACGGGATCGACCAACTACCTCGACGACGGTGCGTCCGCCGGCGCGCGGTACACCGTCCGGGCCGTCACGGCGGGCGGTGAGCAGGCACCCTCCGCGACGTCGCGGAACCTCCCGAATGGCTACCTCGACGTGCCCGTCCAGCGGCCGTCGTCGAACCACGTCATCAACGACGGGTCCGTCGGCGACCTCGACGGCGACGGCGACCTCGACGTCGTCCTCAAGTGGGACCCGACCGACGCCAAGGACAACAGCCAGGCCGGGTACACCGGCAACGTCTACCTCGACGGCGTGACCCTCGAGGGGCAGCGGCTGTGGCGCATCGACCTGGGCCGCAACATCCGCGCCGGGGCGCACTACACGCAGTTCCAGGTGTACGACTACGACGGCGACGGCAAGGCCGAGGTCGTCGTGAAGACGGCCGACGGCACGCGCTCGGGCACCGGCGAGACCATCGGCAACGCGTGGGCCGACCACCGCAACGGCGAGGGTTACGTGCTCGCCGGCCCGGAGTACCTCACCGTGTTCCGCGGTGACACCGGCGCCGTCGCCGCGACCGTCGACTACGTCCCGCCGCGCGGGACCGTCTCCGCGTGGGGCGACAGCTACGGCAACCGCGTCGACCGGTTCCTCGCGGGCACCGCGTACGTCGACGGGCAGCGGCCGTCGATCGTGATGGCGCGCGGCTACTACACGCGCACCGTGGTGTCCGCGTGGGACTTCCGCAACGGACAGCTCACGCGCCGGTGGACGTTCGACTCGAACAGCTCCACGCCCGGCAACTCCGCGTACGCCGGGCAGGGCAACCACTCGCTGTCCGTCGCGGACGTCGACGGCGACGGGCGCGACGAGGTCGTGTACGGGGCGTCGGTGATCGACGACGACGGGCGCGGCCTGTGGGTCAACGGCACGGGCCACGGCGACGCCGGGCACGTCGGCGACCTCGTGCCGTGGCGCTCCGGCCTGGAGTACTTCAAGGTCACCGAGGACAAGTCGCAGCCCAACATGTGGGTGGCCGACGCGCGCACCGGCCAGACGCTGTGGCGCAGCGGCACGGGCGCCGACAACGGCCGCGGGGTGGCCGGTGACGTCTGGGCCGGCAGCGCGGGCGCCGAGGCATGGTCGTCCGCCGAGAACGACCTGCGCAGCGCCGCGACGGGGCAGTCGGTCGGCCGCAAGCCGTCGTCCGCGAACTTCCTCGCCTGGTGGGACGGCGACCCGGTCCGCGAGCTGCTCGACCAGACGAAGATCGACAAGTACGGGCCCAGCGGCGAGACGCGCCTGCTGACCGGTGCCGACGTGCGGTCGAACAACGGCACCAAGGCCACGCCCGTGCTGTCCGGCGACATCCTCGGCGACTGGCGCGAGGAGGTGGTCTGGGCGCGGTCCGACGAGGGCGCGCTGCGGATCTACGTGACGCCGCACCGCACCGACCTGCGGGTGCCGACGCTGCTGCACGACCCGACGTACCGCGTCGCGCTGGCCTGGCAGAACACCGCCTACAACCAGCCCCCGCACCCGTCGTTCGCCTTGGGTGACCCGTTCACGGCCCCGCCGCAGCAACGCCTGTACGTCCGCTGACCCGTGGCCGGAGCGCGCGCTCGCGCCCGACGGACTCCCTCCCGGGCACGAGCGCGCCCTCCGGCCACGCTCCTCGCGTGACCGGGCCGACGCGGGTACGTCGACCCGCGTCGCCCGCTCTTCTGTGTGAAGGTGTGCGACGGAGCGACGGGAGGCGACGTGGGCGACATCGACCCTGCACGGGCGGCGTACGCGTTCGCGAACAGGTTCGTCAACGTGGTCGTCACGCTGCCGAACGGCAAGCCGCTGCGCACGGCCGGCCGCTGCGGCGGCATGTCGTTCTCGGTGCTCGACCACCTCGCCGCCGGCCAGGACGTGCCGGTGTGGCCGCCGGCGCTCTTCGCACCCGGCACGGTGCCGCCCGACGGCCACGTCGTCGCCGACCATCTCAAGGCGCGGCAGCTCGACTCGTTCCGGACGCTGTCGGCGCTGCGCTTCCTCGCGTGGTCGGTGCTGCCGGACCGCGACCTCGGGCCGGTCCGCGGCGTGCGGACGCTCACGCGCCGCCAGCTGCCGGGCGTGCTGCGCGCGCTCGCGCAGGGGCGCCCGGTGGTGCTCGGGCTCGTGGTCGCGACGAACCTGCTGCGCGCGGGCGACAACCACCAGGTCGTCGCGACGGGGTTCCGGCGCGATGCCGAGGGCGGGCTCGTCCTCACGCTGCTCGACCCCAACACTCCGCGTCGCGAGGTCACGCTCGTCGAGACGCCGGAGGGCTGGCGGGCGAGCAACGGGCGGCTGTGGCGGGGCTTCTTCCACCACTCCTACGCCCGGCGCACCCCGCCACCGCTGCCCAGCGCGTCACGGCGCCCCACGGCGCGCGTCCGGTCCGGGGCACCGCTGGCTCTCGCGCACGTCGCGACGGGCAGCCTGCTGGTCGTCGCCGGCGGCGTCCCGGTGCTGGCGGCGGCGGGTACGACGACGTGGGCGCCGGAGTCCGGCCGGGGAGGGCTGCTGACCGACGGGGCGGTCGTGCGGCTCGTGCCAATCGGCACGCCGGGGCCCGACGGGGACGACGGGACGGCGCCCCTGTCGCTCGGCGTCGTCGACGGCACACCGCGCCTCGTCGACAGCCCACCGCCCCGCGTCGACGGGACGCCGGTCCCCGTCGACGGCCCGTCGACCCTCGGCACCACCGAGGCGCCCGACGCCTGGCGCGTCGTCGTCGACGGCGCCGGCCCGTGGCGGGAGGGGTCGCGCGTGCGCCTGGTCCACACGACGACGGGCGCGCTGCTCGCCGGGAGCCCGTCGGGCGTCCGCACGACGTTCGACCCGGACCCATCGACCTGGTGGACGACGGCCGCGCACTGACCCCGCGCACGCACCCTCGTCACCGAGCGCGGTAGTCGTTCGCCGAGCGCAGGGGAAACGAGTACCGCGCTCGGCGAGGAGGGGTGTGCGGCGGGGGTCAGGGGGTGGGGGCGGGCTCGGCAGTGCGGGACGCCTCGAGCAGGCGCAGGACGTCGGCGAACCACGGGGTGACCTCACCGGCGGCGACGAGCTCGTGCGCGCGCTCGGTGGTGACCCAGGCCGTCTCGGCGACCTCCGCGGGGTCGGGTGCGAGCTCGCCCGTGCAGCTGCCCACGATGACGTGGTCGTGCTCCCGCTCGACATGCCCGGACGTGGCGTCGGCCGCGCGGTAGCGGAACGTGCCGACCTCGCGCGCGTCGACGAGCTCGACGCCCAGCTCCTCGCGCACGCGCAGTGCGGCGCGCTCCCGCACGTCGGACCCGGGCAGGGGGTGGCCGCAGCACGAGTTGGTCCACAGGCCGGGGAACCGCAGCTTGGCCTCGGCGCGGCGCTGCAGCAGGATCCGCCCGTCGGGGCGGGTGAGCACGACGGAGAACGCGCGGTGCAGGCGCCCGGGGGCCGCGTGGGCCGCGCCGACGGTCGTCTCACCCATCGCGCGGCCGTGCTCGTCGACGAGCTCGACCAGGTCCGTCTCGGCCATCGGGTCCTCCTGACGGGTCCGGGCCCGGTGGCCCGCGTGGTGCACGACAGAGGAACCGTCGAGCGGCAGAGGCCTACCGTCCCTGGTCCGCGCGCCGGGGGCAAGTCGAGGCTCCCGTCTCGGGAGACGATCCGCAGCCGCCGTACGCGATCCTCGCGCGGGGCGGCGAGCTCGACCGACACAGGTGTCGGACCTCCGTGGGAGTCTCGTACCGACAAACGCACGACGGGGGCAGGCGATGGCTCGAGGTGTCAGGGGACTGCTCGCACGGCTGGGCGGTGGGACGACGGTCGCACCTGCGACCGCGCCACAGCCTGCGCGTGGACTGGCAGCGGCAGCCCACCCCGTCGCCGACGCGACACCCGTCGACCCCGTGGCAGAGACACGCAAGGTCCTCGACGCCTACGACGCGTTCTGGCGCAGGATCCGGCGGCTCATCGCGGTCGGGTTGCTGTCGGCCACCTTGACCGTCGTCCTTGTCGAGGCCCTGGTTGCGCTGTCCAGCCGTGCCGTTCCACGAGGCGAGTCCGTGACGGTGCTCCTTCCCGCGCCGAGCTCCGACACGGCCATCGCCGTCCTCTCGTTCCTGGTGGTGCTGTCGATCGCACTCCAGGTCGCAGTGAGCACCGACCGGGTCACGAGACCGTCGAGCGGCCTGCCCGTAGCGTCCGACGTCGAGCTCGCCGGGCGCACCCTGCTCCTGGAGAACGTGGCGAGGTTGCTCGTCTTCCTGTCGTGGCTCACGGCGATCGCCGCCGTCCGCCCGCACCTGGCCGACGCGCCGCGCGTCCTCGACGTCGCCGGGGTCGGCGGGCCCCTCGTCGGCGCCCTCCTCGTGTCGTTCTTCGCCGCCGACGCCGCCGAGCTGGCATCGGACCCCGACGAGGTCACGCTGCGCATCCGCGCGCGCCGCCAGGTCCGGCTCGAGCGTCTGGAGGACGCGCAGAGCGCCCTCGCCGCGCGTCGGTCGTCGTCCACGGCTGAGCACGTCCAGGACCTGCTGGTGCTGGGAGCGCCGGTCGGCCTCGCGTGGGCGGCATCGGCGGCGGGCTGGACGGCACCGTCCGCGGCCGGGTCGGTCACGGTCGTCCTGGCCGCAGGAGTGGGGGTCTTCACCATGGCGGCGTACATGGCGGCGACACGGGACTCCCTGGTGGTCGCGGCGTTCGCTCTCGCCTGGGTCCTGCTCGGCTTCGTCCTCTGGGCGTGGGCGTGGTTCTCCGCCTGGGCGGCTCTGGGTGCGCTGGACCGACGAGTCGCGGGCGTGCTCGCGGCTGTGGCCGCGAGCGCAGTGGTGCTCGGGACGACGGCGTGCCTCACGCTCTCGGTCGTGTCCCGGGGGCCGGACGGCAGGCGCCCCCTCCTGCGTGGTGCGGCCCTCGCCGTCGTCCGGCTCGACCTGCGGAGCGTGCGCTCCGACGTCGACAGCGGAACGCGCGATCCCGGGAACCCGGTGGTGCACGCCGGCGCCTTGGCCGCGTGGCCCTGGGGCCGGCTGACAGGCGACCTCCACCCGGATCACGCGGTGCGCGGACGCACGGGACTCGGCCCGGAGCCCGTCTCCCGTGGACGACGTCTGTGGTCCTGGACGGTGCCGTTCATCCTTCTGGTCGCACTTCCCGCGGTGGTCTACCTGATCGGCCCGTGATCGGACGGGGCCTCGCGCGCCCAGGGCGGGACTGGATCGCTCTGGCCCCGTCCGGCGGACGGCGATCCGGCCGTCGTCACTCCGACACGGTCGCCGGGTTCAGGACCTGGAACATCGCGTGGTCCTGCCAGGTGCCGGCGATGCGGAGGTACTGCGGCGCCGTGCCGTACCGCACGAAGCCGTTGCGCTCGAGCACCCGCTGGGACGCGACGTTGTGCAGCAGCGTCTCCGCCTGGACGCGGTGCAGGCCGAGCTCGGTGAACGCGACGTCCAGCATCTCCGCGACCGCGCGCGTCGCCAGACCGCGGCCGTTGCGGTCCTCCGCCACCCAGTAGCCCAGCGCGCACGACTGCAGCGCTCCGCGGACCACGCCGGACAGGGTCGCCCGGCCCACCACCCGACCCTCGTCGAGGATCACGTGCACGCGACCCAGGCCGCGCCCGGCGAGGTCGATCGCGTCGCGGACCACGTCACGCTGACCGGCGGCCGTGAAGTACGCGTCCTCGCGGACCGACTGCCAAGGGGCGAGGAAGGCGCGGTTCGCGACGACGACGTCCACGAGTGCGGGGACGTCGTCGAGAGTGATCGGGCGGGTCGTCCGCGGGTAGCTCATGCCGCCATCCTCCTGGGCCGGCTCCGGTCGGTCCGCACGCCGACGTGGCGGGAGTGCTCTCTCACGCACCTGGTGGTGGCGTCGGGCCGAGTTGCCCTCTCACGCACCTCGGGCGGGCACGCACCTTGGGCGGGCACGGGCTGGATTGCTCTCTCGCGCCCCAGGGACGGGACGGCGGACGGGCTGGATCGGCCTCTCGTGGTGAGAGGGCGATCCAGCCCTGCCCGCGGCCCGGAGGCGGGGTGTCAGGACGCCGGGGTGTAGGTGACCTCGACGTGGGCGACCGTGCTCGTCTCCGCGCCGTCGCTCGTGGCGTAGACGCCGAGCCAGAGGCCGAGGAAGCCGCCGGTGGCCACGGTGTCGAGGTCGGTCGCGGGGACCGTGCCGACGACGACGGGCTCGGCGTCGCCCGACGCGACGAGCAGCTCGAGGTCGACACCGCGGGCCCGCACGGCGAGCGTCAGCGGGCCGTCGGCAACGGGTGCCGAGCCGACCTCGCGGTCCTCGTCCCGCTGCCGGTGCACCGCGCGGGCCACGAGGCCGGTCCCGCCACGCGTCACCGCGAGGCGCGCGTGGTCCTTCTCGGACTGCCGGACGACGACCCCGACCTCCTCGCCCACGGCGAGGTCCACGGTCACGCGCGCCAGGAAGTCCGCGTGGGTGTGCTGCAGGCGGACGCCCAGGAAGGCGGGCACCTCCAGCGAGTCGAGCGTCGCGGCGCGCAGCGGCAGGTCCCAGCCCTGGCCGGCGGGCGTCGCGACCTCGGCGGGCAGGGCCCGCACCGCGGTCCACCGCAGGTCGTCCGGCGCGACGACCCCCGACGCCAGTCCCTGCGCGCTCCCGCGCGCCGGGCCCGTCGCGAACGGCACCTCGACCTCGTCGGGGACCTTGCCGACGCCCGGGGCGAACACCGGCCACCCGTCCTCCCACACGACGGGCACGAGGAACGTCTCACGGCCCAGCGGGTAGTGGTAGCCGCCGTAGGTGCGCATGGCGAGCAGCACGGCCCACCACGAGCCGTCGGCGGCCTCGACGAGGTCCGCGTGCCCGGCCCCGACGACCGGGTGCTGCCGGCCCAGGTGCCGGTGCGTGAGGATCGGGTTGCCCCGGGTGCCGGTGTACGGGCCGGTGACGACCTCGGCCTGCGCGATGCTCTCGGCGTGGTGGAACTCCGTGCCCGCCTCGGCCGCCATCAGGTAGTACGTGCCGTCGACCTTGTACAGGTGCGGCGCCTCCGCCCACACGGCGCCCTTGACCGCTCCGGACCACACGACGTGCTCCGGCCCGGTGAGCTTCTTCGTCTCCGGGTCGAGCTCGCGGATCCACACCTCCGTCTGGTGGAACCACTCGGGTTCGCGGGCCAGTCGCGTGCCGTGCACCCAGATGCGGCCGTCGTCGTCGAAGAAGATCGACGGGTCGATGCCGTCCGCGTCGAGCCACATGGGGTCCGACCAGGGACCGGCGGGGTCCGTCGCGGTCATGAGGAAGTTGCCGCCCGGGTTGCCCTGCGGCTGCCCCACGAGCGTGCAGATGACCCAGAACAGCCCGTCGTGGTGGCGGATCGTCGGCGCGTACAGCCCGCCGGACGACGCGATCCCCGTGTAGTCCAGCTGCCCGGGGCGGTGCACGACGTGCCCGATCGTCTCCCAGGTCACCAGGTCGCGGCTGTGCAGCACGGGCAGGCCCGGGAGGTACTCGAACGTCGAGGTGACGAGGTAGTAGTCCTCACCGACCCGGCAGATCGACGGGTCCGGGTAGCACCCGGGCAGGATCGGGTTCGTCACGGTGCTCATGCGTCGTTGACCTCCACGTCGACGATCCGCCGGTCCTCGGCGGTGATCTCGTGCACGGCGCCCGTGACCCGCAGGACGGCGTGCGGTGTGCTCTGCCCCGGCAGTGTGCGCTTCTCGTGCTCGCGCGTGCTGGTGATGGCGCCGCCCGTGGCGTCCGTGGGGGCGTCCGGCGCGGCGACGGCCGCGTGCGAGGCGACCCAGACCTGCACGTCGCCGGGCTCGACGACGCGCACGAGGCGGCGGTCGGCCAGCGCGAGGCGCGTGGTGGGGACGCGGAACGTCACGCGGCGGGACTGCCCCGCGGCGAGCTCGACGCGCGCGTACCCGAGGAGCTGCACGACGGGGCGCACGACGGACGCGACGACGTCCCGCCCGTAGAGCTGCACGACCTCGGCGCCGTCGACGTCACCGGTGTTCGTCACCGTGACGGACGTCGTGAACGTGCCGGCCGACTCGACCGTCTCGTCGACCGCGAGGTCGTCGTACGCGAAGGTCGTGTACGACAGCCCGAACCCGAAGGGCCGCACGGGCGTCGGGTCGGTCGACGTGACGTCGGACGGGCCCCCGAGCACGGGGTGCAGGTAGCGGAACGGCTGCGCGCCCGCGGCGCGCGGCAGCGAGACGGGCAGACGCCCGGACGGGTTGGCGACGCCCGTGAGCAGGTCGGCGATCGCGTCGCCGCCGCCCTCGCCGGGGAAGAACGCCTGCAGCACGGCGGCGGGCTTGGCGCCCTGCCCGTCGAGTGCCCAGCCGATCGCGTACGGGCGGCCGGTGAGCAGCAGCATGACGACGGGCGTCCCCGTGGCCACCAGCGCCTCGACGAGCTGCCGCTGCACGCCCGGCAGCTCGAGCGACTGCACGTCGTTGCCCTCGCCCACCGTGCCGCGGCCGAACAGCCCGGCCTGGTCGCCGACCACCACGACCGCGACGTCCGCGTCGGCCGCGGCCGCGACGGCAGCGTCGAAGCCGCCGGTGTCGTCGCCCTCGACCGTGCAGCCCTCGACGTACGTGACGCCGGGCACGGCCGCGGCGAGCGCCTCGTGCACGCTGCGGATCTCGAAGCCCAGCGGCAGGCCCGGGTGGTGCGCCAGCACGTGGTTGGCGAACGAGTAGCAGCCCATGAGCGCCTCGGGCCGCGCGGCGTTGGGGCCGACGACGGCGACGCGCCGCCCCGGAGCCAGCGGCAGCACGCCGTCGTTCGACAGCAGCACGACCGACTCCTCGGCCAGCTTGCGGGCGAGCTCGCGGTGCCGCGGGGAGTCCAGGTCGACGTGCGCGGGCGGCTCGTCCTCGAACGCGTCGGCGTCGAGCAGCCCGAGCTCCTCCTTCTGCGCCAGCGCGCGCAGCACGGCCCGGTCGACGAGGGCCTCGTCGGTCAGCCCGGCGCGCACGCGCTCGGCCAGCGGCGCGAGGAACGCGTCGCCCGTCGGCAGCTCGATGTCCAGGCCCGCGGCCAGCGCGAGCGCTGCCGCCTCGCCGCGGTCGGCCGCGACCTGGTGCATGACCTGCAGGAACGCGACCGCGAAGTAGTCGGCGACGACGACGCCGTCGAAGCCCCACTGCTCGCGCAGCACCTCGGTGAGGTAGTGCGGGTCGGCCGCGACGGGCACGCCGTCGACGTCCGCGTAGGAGTTCATCACCGAGCGGACGCCGCCGTCGCGCACGGCCATCTCGAACGGCGGGAGGTAGATCTCGGCGAGCTCGCGCGGGCCCGCGTGCACGGGCGCGTGGTTACGGCCCGCGGCGGACGCGGAGTACCCGACGAAGTGCTTGAGCGTCGCGTGGACGCCGGCCTCCTGCAGACCGCGCACGTACGCCGTGCCGACGGTCCCGACGAGGTACGGGTCCTCCCCGATGCACTCGTCGACGCGGCCCCAGCGGGGGTCGCCGACGACGTCGAGGACGGGCGCGAGGCCCTGGTGGATGCCGAGCTCGCGCATCGAGTCGCCGATCGCGCGCGCGGCGGCGTGGACGAGCTCGGGGTCGAACGACGCGCCCCACGCGAGCGGCGTCGGGTAGCTCGCCGCCTTCCAGGCGGCGAGGCCCGTGAGGCACTCCTCGTGCACCAGCGCCGGGATGCCCAGGCGCGTCTCGCGCTTGAGCCGGCGCTGCTCGGCCCACAGCCACGCGGCGCGCTCGGCCGGGTCGACCGGGCGCGTGCCGTAGACGCGCGTGTAGTGGCCCAGGCCGTGCCGCGTGATCTCCGCGAGCTCGTCGGAGCCCTTCTGGCCGGCGGCCATCTCCGACTGCATCGGGGCGACGGTGCCGTTCTGGTCCAACCAGTAGCCGACCAGCTGGGCCAGCTTCTCCTCGAGCGTCATGCGCGCGTGCAGGTCACGGACCCGCTGGGAGACGACGGGCAGGACGGGCGGCAGGGCGTCCGACGGGGCCGCGGGCTGGGCGGCGGTGCCGAGGGTCTCGGTCACGGGGTGGTGCTCCTTCGACGAGTGCGGTGTGGACGACGGTCCGCGGCCGCCCGGGGTGCGGGCGGCCGCGGCAGGGGTCGTCAGCCCTTGACGGCGCCGGTGAGGCCACCGACGATCCGACGCTCGAACAGCGAGAAGAAGATCAGCGCCGGGATCATCGACAACGACGTGAACGCCAGCACGCGAGCGGTGTCGACCGAGTACTGCGAGGCGAACGACTGCACACCCAGCGGCAGGGTGTACATCGCCTCGTCGTTGAGGATGAACAGCGGCAGCATGTAGCTGTTCCAGCTGGCGACGAACGCCAGGATGCCGACGGTGACGACACCGGGCAGGGACAGCGGCACGACCATCCGGAAGAAGAACCCGATCTTGCTCGCGCCGTCGATCGCCGCGGCCTCCTCCAGCTCCTTGGGGATGGCCCGCAGGAACGGCACGAGGATGATGATCGTCGTCGGCAGCGCGAACGCGATCTGCGGGAGGATGATCCCCGGCAGCGTGTTCATCAGTCCGAGGTTCTTCACGAGGATGTACAGCGGCGTGATCGCGACCGTCATGGGGAACATCAGGCCCGCCGCGAACAGCGAGTACAGCGCCGGCTGCGCCTTGAAGTCGTACCGCGCGAGCACGAAGCTCGCCATGACCCCGAGGATGACGACGCCGATCGTCGTCGCGATGCCGCAGATCGCCGAGTTGGTGAACTGCTGCCAGAACAGCGAGCTGTTGAGCACCGAGGAGTAGTTGCCCCACTCCCAGGTGGTCGGGAAGCCCGACGGGTCCATCGTGATCTGCGAGTTGGTGCGCAGGCCGCCGAGGATGATGAAGGCCACAGGGCCGATGCACACGCCCACGAGCAGCCACGCGACGACGTACACCAACGGGTTGACGCGCTCGAGGCTGCGGACCTTGCGGACCGCCGGCGCGGGCGCCGGCGCCGGGGTGGCCTGGACGGCGGAGGCGGCCATCACTTCTTCCCTTCCGTGATCGCGCCCTCGGTGTCGCGGCGCAGCACGAAGCGCTGGTAGGTCAGCGCGATGACCAGCGAGATGAGGAACAGCACGACGGCGACGGCGTTGCCGAAGCCGTAGTTCGCGGCGTTGCGGCCGTTGAGGACCATGTAGGTCGCCATGGTCGACGTGCCCGCCGTGGCCGAGACGTACTGGCCCCAGATGATGTAGACGAGGTCGAACAGCTGCAGCGAGCCGATGATCGACAGGAACGCCCAGATGCGCAGCGTCGGGCCGAGCAGCGGCAGCGTGATGCTGCGTTGCGCCTGCCAGTACGACGCGCCGTCGATCGCGGCGGCCTCGTGGAGCTCCTCGGGGATCGACTGCAGGCCGGCGAGGAAGAGGATGACGGCGAAGCCGACGTACTTCCACGTGATGATGATCATCAGCGACCAGATCGCGATGTCCGGGTCGGACAGCCAGTCGACCACCCAGCCCTCGAGCCCGATCTTGGTGAGGAAGCCGTTGACCGCGCCGGTGGTCTGGAGCATGAGGCTCCAGCCGGTACCGACGATGACCTCGGAGACCACGTACGGCACGAAGATCAGCACCCGGATCAGCGAGCGGCCACGGATCCTGCGGTTGAGCAGGAGGGCCAGCACGACGGCCGCGGGACCCTGCATGACCAGCGACATCACGACGATGAAGCCGTTGTGCAGCAACGCGTCGTGGAACGTGGTGTCCTGCAGGATCGTGACGTAGTTCTGCAGGCCGACGAAGTCCGTGGGAACCCCGTAGCCCTTCCACTTGAAGAAGCCGTAGTACGCCGCCATCAGCACGGGGAAGACGACGAAGGCGACGAACATCACGACGGCCGGACCCGCGAGCAGCGTGATCTCGGCCAGCTGGCGCCAGTTGCGCCGGCGGGTCCGGCGGACCGGGGACGGTGCCGTGGTGGCACCGTCCCCGCCCGCCGGGCGACCCTCGGGCGACGGCGTCGTGGCGAGCACGTTCTCGCCCTGGGAGTCGCTCATGGAACTGTTACTCCTTGGCTGCCGCGGACTTGACCGTGGCGACGATGCTCTCGGCGTCGCCGCTGCCCGCGAGCATCTCGACGACCGACGTGTTCAGGGCGTTGCCGACGTTGTTGCCGAACAGCGTGTCCAGCCACACCGACACGTAGGCCGCACCGTTGTACGCCTCGAGGACCTGCGTGAGGGCCGGGTCGGTGACGGCCGCCTGCGCGTCCTTGCTGGCCGGGATGGTGACGAACGCCTCCGCGTAGCCCTCCTGCCACTCCTTCTTCATGTAGAAGTTGAGGAAGTCGGCGCACTCCTTCGGGGCGTCCACGAAGCAGCTGTAGCCGTCGACGCCGCCCATCATGGCCGTGGGGTCGCCGTCACCGCCGTCGACCGCCGGGAAGGGGAACCAGCCGAGGTCCGCGAGCGGCTCGCCGTCGGGCGTCAGGCCCGCGATGACGCCCGGGTTCCAGGCACCCATGAGCTCCATCGCCGCCTGCTTGTTGGCGAGGAGACCGGCCGAGGAGCCGGCGCCCTGCTGGGCGGTCGTGGTGAGGAAGCCGTTGTTGAACGGCTCGATCGAGGCGAACTCCTCGAAGGCCTCGCCGGCCTTGACCCAGCACGGGTCGTCGAAGTTCATCTCGGCGGCGGCGTCCGTGATGGTGTCCTGGGCGCACGCGCGCAGCGCGAAGAAGTAGTACCAGTGGGCCGCGGGCCACGCGTCCTTGGCACCGAGCGCGATCGGCTGGATGCCGGCGTCCTTGAGCTTGCCGACCGCGTCCTCGAGGTCACCCATGGTCGTGGGCGTCTCGGTGATGCCGGCCTGCTCGAAGAGGTCCTTCGAGTACCAGATGCCGCCGGGGAGCACGGCGGTGGGCATGCCGTAGACCTTGCCGTCGACCGAGAACGCGTCGAGCGAGCCACCGGCCGCCGCGCGCACGTCGTCGTCGATGAGGTCGGTGAGGTCCATGGCCTGGCCCGCCTCGACGACCGCGGCCAGCTTGCCGCCGCCGCGGGACATGAAGACGTCCGGGGCGTCGCCGCCGTTGAGGGCCGTCTGCAGCTTGCCGTCCATGTCCTCGTTCTGGATGGACTGGATGGCGACCTTGATGCCGGTCTCCTCCTCGAACGCCGCGCCGACCTCCTCCCAGTACGCCTTGCCGTCACCGGTGGTGGAGTTGTGCCAGAACACCAGCTCGCTCGCGCCCTCCGAGCTGCCGCCGTCGTCAGAACCCGCGCACGCGGTCAGCGCGAGCGCGCTCATCAGCACCGTCGCGCAGGCCGCGAGGGCCTTCCTTGCCTTCATGACGTCGTGTCCTCTTCGTTGAGCCTCACGGGTCCGGGTCGTCCGACCCGGGGACCACCGGGGAGCGTCGCCTTGCGCCCCCGGCGTCGGTTGACGTCCGGGCGTCACCCCGTCGGACGCTTGACGGCCCTCCCCCCGTCGTGCGGGGTGGCCGATCCCGACTCTGGCACTCGTCCAGATGTAACGTCACACCTCGTCGATAACGCTATCGAAAACGTCCGACCCAAGGCTGGGCAAAGCGGGCGAACCGCCCCGTGGACCCACCGCTCGCGTCGTGCAGGTCGAACGTCACGGTGCCGTGGGCCGCGCCGGTGGCGCCGCCCGCAGGGGCGGCGCCGAGCCGGGCACGGCCCACGGCACATCCCTCACTCCTTGGCCGCGGCGGCGGTCACGGTGTCGACGATGCTCTGGGCGTCGCCCTGACCCGCGAGCATCTCGACGACCGCGGTGTTGAGCGCGTTGCCGACGTTCTGCCCGAACAGGGTGTCGAGCCAGACCGTCACGTACGCCGCGTCGTCGTACGCCGCGAGGATGTCCTTCAGCGCCGGGTCCGTCACGACGTCCTGCGCGTCCTTGCTCGCCGGCAGGGACACGAACGCCTCGGCGAAGTCCTCCTGGTTCTCCTTGAGGATGAGGAAGTTGAGGAACTCCGCGCACTCCGGCGGCGCGTCGACGTGGCAGCTCAGACCGTCGATACCGCCCATCATCGCCGTCGGGTCGCCCTGGCCGCCCTCGACCTCGGGGAACGGGAACCAGCCGAGGTCCGCCAGCGGCTCGCCGTCCGGCGTGAGCCCGCCGATGACCCCCGGGTTCCAGGCGCCCATGAGCTCCATGGCCGCCTGGTGGTTGGCGACCAGGCCCGCGGACGACCCGGCGCCCTGCTGCGCCGTCGTCGTGAGGAAGCCCTCGTTGAACGGCTCGACGCCCGCGAACTCCTCGAACGCCTGCCCCGCCTCCAACCAGCACGGGTCGTCGAACGTGCGCTCGACGGCGACCTTCTCGAGCGTCTCCTGCGAGCACGCGCGCAGCGCGAAGAAGTAGTACCAGTGAGCCGCCGGCCAGGCGTCCTTGCCACCCAGCGCGATCGGCGCGACGCCGGTGCCCTTGAGCTTCTCGACCGCGTCGACCAGCTGGTCGACCGTCGTCGGGGTCGACTCGATGCCGGCCGCCTCGAACAGGTCCTTGCTGTAGAAGATGCCGCCCGGCAGCACGGCGGTCGGCATGCCGTAGACCTTGCCGTCGATCGTGTACGCGTCGAGCGAGCCGCCCAGCGCCTCGCGCGACGCGTCGTCGACGAGGTCCGTGAGGTCCATGATCTGACCGGCCGCCACCATGTCGGCGAGCTTGCCGCCGCCGCGCGCCATGAAGATGTCCGGCGCGTCGCCGCCGTTCAGGGCCGTCTGGAGCTTGCCGTCCATCTCCTCGTTCTGGACGACCTGCAGCGTGATCTCGACGCCCGGGTTCGCGTCCTCGAACGCGGCGGCCACGTCCTCCTGGAACTTCTTGCCGTCGTCGGTGGTCGCGTTGTGCCAGAACGTCATCTGCACGGTGCCGCCGTCGCCGCCGTCGCCCGTGTCGCCCCCGCTGCACGCCGCGAGCGCCAGCGCGCCCGCGAGCACGGCGGCCGACGCCGCCCACGTCCTCGATGCCCTCATCAGATGTCCTCTTCGTCGAGCCAGCTGATCCCCGGACGGCGCCCGGGTGCCCCCTGCCGTCGGTTGCGGCACCGGCGGCGCACCCCTGGGCACGTGGCGCCCCTCGTCGGACGCCCGCCGGCCGCACCTGCGTCTCCTCGGCGGCCGGGACGACTCTCGCAGGCGGGGAGATGTAACGTCAAACACTGCGTCTCCCGGCATGCCGAAGGCCCCGCTCCCTCGCGGGGCCGGGGCCTTCGGGTGGGGCTCGGCGGGCGCTGCGGTCAGGCGGGCGCGAGGCCCGTGCCGCTGTCGCCCCGGGCGGGTGCAGGAGCAGGCGGGACGTCGGTGCCCGAGCCCGGCGTGCCGACGGGCGCGCCGACCGTGACCGGCTCCTTGGCGGCGGTGCGGCGCGGGACGCCCTGGAAGAGGAACTCCCCGAGCAGGCCCTCGCCCTGGGCGTCGACGATGACCGTCTGACCCGCCTTGAGCTCGCCGAACAGGATCTTCTCGGACAGCGTGTCCTCGATCTCCCGCTGGATCGCGCGGCGCAGCGGACGCGCACCGAGGACCGGGTCGTAGCCCCGCTCCGCGAGCAGCTTCTTGGCCGCCGGCGTGATCTCGATGCTCATGTCCTTGTCGCGCAGACGGGCGTCGAGCTTCGCGATCATCAGGTCGACGATCTGGAAGATCTCCGGCTGCGAGAGCTGCGGGAAGACGACCACGTCGTCGACACGGTTGAGGAACTCGGGACGGAAGTGCGTCTTGAGCTCGTCGTTGACCTTGGCCTTCATGCGCTCGTAGTCCGTCGCGAGCTCGCCACCGGCCTGGAAGCCGGTCATGACGCCCTTCGCGATGTCCCGCGTGCCGAGGTTCGTGGTCATGATGATGACGGTGTTCTTGAAGTCGATGACGCGGCCCTGCGAGTCGGTCAGGCGACCGTCCTCGAGGATCTGCAGCAGCGAGTTGAAGATGTCCGCGTGGGCCTTCTCGACCTCGTCGAACAGCACGACGGAGAACGGCTTGCGGCGCACCTTCTCGGTGAGCTGACCGCCCTCGTCGTACCCGACGTAGCCGGGGGGCGAGCCGAACAGGCGCGAGACCGTGTGCTTCTCCGAGAACTCCGACATGTCGAGCTGGATGAGCGCGTCCTCGTCCCCGAAGAGGAACTCGGCGAGCGCCTTGGCCAGCTCGGTCTTCCCGACGCCCGTGGGGCCGGCGAAGATGAACGACCCACCGGGGCGCTTGGGGTCCTTGAGGCCGGCACGCGTGCGGCGGATGGCCTGCGACAGCGCCTTGATGGCGGCGTTCTGGCCGACGACCCGCTTGTGGAGGTTCTCCTCCATGTGCAGCAGGCGGCTGGACTCCTCCTCGGTGAGCTTGAACACCGGGATGCCGGTGGCGTTCGCCAGCACCTCGGCGATGAGCTCCTCGTCGACCTCGGCGACGGCGTCCATGTCGCCGTTCTTCCAGGCCTTCTCCTTCTCGACGCGCTTGAGGCCGAGCTGCTTCTCCTGGTCGCGCAGGCGCGCGGCCTTCTCGAAGTCCTGCTCGTCGATCGCGGACTCCTTGTCGCGGCGCGTCTCGGCGATCTGCTCGTCGAGCTCGCGCAGCTCCGGCGGGGCCGTCATGCGGCGGATGCGCAGGCGCGCGCCCGCCTCGTCGACGAGGTCGATCGCCTTGTCCGGCAGGTAGCGGTCGTTGACGTACCGGTCGGCCAGCGTCGCGGCGGCGACCAGCGCGGCGTCCGTGATGGACACGCGGTGGTGCGCCTCGTACCGGTCGCGCAGGCCCTTGAGGATCTCGATCGCGTGCTGCAGGTTCGGCTCGGAGACCTGGATGGGCTGGAAGCGCCGCTCCAGGGCCGGGTCCTTCTCGACGTACTTGCGGTACTCGTCGAGCGTGGTCGCACCGATGGTCTGCAGCTCGCCGCGCGCCAGCATGGGCTTGAGGATCGACGCGGCGTCGATCGCGCCCTCGGCCGCACCCGCGCCGACGAGCGTGTGGATCTCGTCGATGAACAGGATGATGTCGCCGCGCGTGCGGATCTCCTTGAGGACCTTCTTCAGGCGCTCCTCGAAGTCACCGCGGTAGCGGGAGCCGGCCACCAGGGCGCCGAGGTCGAGCGTGTAGAGCTGCTTGTCCTTGAGCGTCTCCGGCACGTCGCCGCGGACGATGTCCTGCGCGAGGCCCTCGACGACCGCCGTCTTGCCGACGCCCGGCTCACCGATGAGCACCGGGTTGTTCTTGGTGCGGCGGGACAGCACCTGCATGACCCGCTCGATCTCCTTCTCGCGCCCGATGACCGGGTCGAGCTTGCCGTCGCGGGCCGCCTGCGTGAGGTTGCGGCCGAACTGGTCGAGGACGGCCGACCCCGACGGCTGCCCCTCGGCCGGGCCGCCCGAGGCGACCGGCTCCTTGCCCTGGTAGCCCGAGACGAGCTGGATGACCTGCTGGCGCACCCGGTTGAGGTCGGCGCCGAGCTTGTTGAGGACCTGGGCGGCGACGCCCTCGCCCTCGCGGATCAGGCCGAGCAGGATGTGCTCGGTGCCGATGTAGTTGTGGCCGAGCTGCAGCGCCTCGCGCAGCGACAGCTCGAGGACCTTCTTGGCGCGCGGCGTGAACGGGATGCGACCCGACGGGGCCTGCTGGCCCTCGCCGATGATCTCCTGCACCTGCGCGCGCACGGCCTCCAGGGAGATGCCGAGCGACTCCAGGGCCTTGGCCGCGACACCCTCACCCTCGTGGATCAGGCCCAGGAGGATGTGCTCGGTGCCGATGTAGTTGTGGTTGAGCATCCGCGCCTCTTCCTGGGCGAGGACGACCACGCGACGGGCTCGGTCCGTGAATCTCTCGAACATGTGCACTCCTCACGAGCGGCGTGCCCCGGTGGCCTCGCGCAGCAGGCGTCCGCGCGGAGCCGACGAAGCGGCGTGTTTCGATGCTAACGGCGGGGTCATGCCCGGACGTCCCGTGTTCGCCGCAGGCGGAGAGGCCCGCGGTCCTCCGCAGGAATCGGCTCGCCGGCGCGCAACCCCGAGCGCTGACCCGGGCGATCTCGTCCACCAGCGGCGAAGCTCGCCCGGAACCGTGCACCGCGTCAGGTGCGCACGTGCCTCGACAGCGCAGGCGACTCCCACCGTCGACGAACTGGGCGAGCGCAACGAGCGCTGCCCGGGGTCGGGTTCAGAATGTGACGACCTGGGCGGTCGTGCAGCCATCGGCAGCCAGAAGGTGCCAGTACGCGTCGCGAGTGACGACCCGGACCCCGAGGCGTTCGGTCACCGCGAGCACGAGCGCATCCCCGAGAGAGAGGGTCTCGCCTCCCGGCCCAGGATGCGTCTTCGCCGCTTCCAGGAGCGCCGCAGCACGGAGGAGGTCGTCGTCCAGCGGGTGCTCGATGCGCGCACCGAACGACAGGAGGGTGTCGCGAACTTCATGACCCGACGACGCATTGCCCTTGCGGCGCACGAGCTCAACGAGCTCGGTCAGCACCGGCCCTGGCATCACGGGCTCGACGTCGGCGCGCGCAAGGAGCTTGTCGACCACCTGCCACTGCGGTTCTTGAAGCACCCACGTCGCGAGGACGGAAGTGTCGAAGCAGACCGCGCTCACAGGCCGAGGTCGACGACGAGGCCGGCGATGATCTCCTCATCGCTGCGCGTCTCCGCAGCGGCACGAGCAGCGATCCTGCGCTCTGCGGCCTCGTCGACGTGCTGGTCCACCGCGCGAGACGCACGCACGTCACGGGTGGAGTCCCCGGCGTCACCCCCGTGGTTCTGCGCCCACAGCGCCATCGCCCGCATGCGGGGCGTCACGAGGCGAACCGCGTCACCCTCGACGACAAACTCGACCCGGTCGCCGCTGGCGATCCTGAGTGCTCGCCGGACCTCGACGGGGACCACCACCCGTCCTTGTGCGTTCACGGTCCCGAAGTGGGAGGACACAGCATCTAGGGATGACACATGACTCAATATATGTCATCTCGGAGCAACCTGTCACCAGCGCGATCGGCGGATCGGCGGCAGCGCGGGACGCGCGGGGAACCTCGATCGGCGCACAGACGTTCTGGTCTGCGCGACCGGGCGTTCCGGTAGCGTGACCAGGGCCGTCGGCGTCCGACGGCACCCGCGCCGCGTGCGCCTCCCAGGAGGACCTTCGATGACCGAGCCCACACCTCTGCAGCCGCCGGCGCCCAGCGCCGCGTTCGCGCTCGAGGCACCCGCACCCGTCGCCCCCGTCGCGACGCACGACGCCCCGGCGATGGCGCCGCGCGTCGACCCGGCTGCGCTGCCGGGCCTGGACGCGAAGGTCGGCGCGTTCCTCGCGGGTCTGGACGACGTGCAGGCCGGGTCGCCGGAGTTCGCGGCGAAGGCCGACGACGTGCGGCTCATGGGCGACAAGGACGTGCGCGCCGCGGCGGACACCTCCAACCGCCTGCTGCAGGTGCCGGTGCGCGAGCTGCGCGAGGGCGGCGTCTCCGGGACGTCGCAGGTGAGCAAGTCGCTGCTCGACCTGCGCCGCACGGTCGAGGACCTCGACCCGTCGGAGAAGACCGTGGGCAAGAAGCTGCTCGGCTTCCTGCCGTTCGGCGACAGCCTCACCGACTACTTCCGCCGCTACGAGTCGTCGCAGAAGCAGATCGACGCGATCGTCAAGGCGCTGTACCGGGGCCAGGACGAGCTGCGCAAGGACAACGCGGCGCTCAACCTGGAGAAGCAGAACCTGTGGGACACCATGGGCCGGCTCAACCAGTACATCTACGTCGCGAGCCAGCTCGACCAGCAGCTCTCCGCCAAGATCGCCCAGGCGGAGATCAGCGACCCCGACCGCGCGCGGGCGCTGCGCGAGGACGTCCTGTTCTACGTCCGGCAGAAGCACCAGGACCTGCTCACGCAGCTCGCGGTGTCGATCCAGGGGTACCTGGCGATCGACATCATCATCAAGAACAACATCGAGCTCATCAAGGGCGTCGACCGCGCGACGACGACCACGGTCTCGGCGCTGCGCACCGCGGTGCTCGTCGCGCAGGCGCTCAACAACCAGAAGCTCGTGCTCGACCAGATCACGGCGCTGAACACCACGACGTCGAACATGATCGCGTCGACGTCCAAGCTGCTGCGCGAGCAGTCGGTGGCGATCCAGCAGCAGGCCGCGAGCGCGACGATCGGGCTCCCGCAGCTCCAGCAGTCGTTCACCGACATCTTCGCGGCCATGGACTCCATCGACACGTTCAAGGTGCAGGCGCTGGACTCGATGGCGCAGACCGTCGGCGTCCTGGAGACCGAGACGGCCAAGGCCAAGCAGTACCTCGACCGCGTCTCGCGCTCGGACCGCACGGACGTCGCGAGCGGGTCGCTCGACCTGGGCCTGAGCTGACGACGACCGGGGAGGTGAGCGGCAGGTGAGCGCGCTGGGCGACCTCGTCGCGCGTCTGCTCGGCCGCGCGCCCCGGCACGTCGTGCAGATCGAGGAGGACCCGGTCCCCACGGCGGAGCAGATCGCGACCGCCGTGCGCGACGTCGAGACGTCGATCGAGGGCCGGGTGCCCGCGGCCGTCACGGCGCGCGTGCACCGCATCACGGGCACGGTCGAGGACATGGTGCCGAGGCTCGACCGGTTCGGGATCGGCGACCGGCAGGCGTACACCGTGGTCGCGACGGCCACGAGCTACCTGCCCGAGGCCGTCGAGAACTACCTGCGCCTGCCGCGCGACTTCGCCGACCGGCGCGTCGTGGCGCAGGGCAAGACGTCCCTCATGCTGCTGTGCGACCAGCTCGACCTGCTGGCCCTGACGCTGGAGAAGATCTCCGACGCCGTGTCGCGGGCCGACGCGCAGGCGCTCGTGGCGCACGGGCAGTTCCTCGCCGAGAAGTTCGGGCACTCGTCGCTGGACGTGCCCGGGACGGGAGCCCTGTGAGCACCGCCGACACGCTGGCCGCCGGCCTCGACGCCCTGGTCGCCGCGGGCGTCGCCGCCGGGCTGCCCGCGGCGGACGTGCGCGACGAGGGCGAGCGGCTGGCCGCCGCGGTCGCGGAGTCCGTCACGGGTGCGGGTCCGGCGTGGCTCGGCGCGCTCGGGCGCCCGCAGGACGACCTGGCCGGGTTCTTCGCCGCGGCGTCGTCCGCCCGCCGCTGGCGGCACGCGCCGACGGACCTGCTCACGTCGCTCGTCGGCGCCGGCTCGCCGCACGCGCCCGCGTACGCCGAGGCGCTCGCACACGTCGCGTCGGCCGCGTGCGACCTGGGCGAGCCGAGCATCCAGGTGGTCGCGGCCGCGTCCGTCACGGCCGCCGTCCAGCGCTCCGCCGCCGCCCTCCCCACCACCCCGACCGCCGACCCGCCGACCTCCCCCCAGGGCGCGAGCCGTCACTCCAGCCCCGCGGCCCCAGGGCTCGATCGACGTCTCGACGGAGAGGTGGGGGGCGCCGGAGAGGTGGGGGGTACCTCTTCCACGGGGGCGAGCCGTCATTCCGGCCCCACCCCCGCCCTCTCGACCCCCGGCCCCACGGGCTCGGACGGTCGGCCCGCGCCCGCGGCGCCGCCGGAGAAGACGTTCGAGGAGCTGCTGGCCGAGCTCGACGCGCTCGTCGGGCTGGACCGCGTCAAGCGCGAGATCCGGCAGCAGGCGGAGGTGCTGCGCGTCGAGCGGCTGCGCGCCGACGCGGGCCTCACGCGCCCGTCGCTGACGCGGCACCTGGTGTTCGTCGGCAACCCGGGCACCGGCAAGACGACGGTCGCGCGGCTCGTCGCCGGGCTGTACCGCGCGCTCGGGCTGCTGGAGAAGGGCCACCTCGTCGAGGTCGACCGCTCCGAGCTCGTCGCCGGTTACCTCGGGCAGACCGCGACCAAGACCACCGAGGTCGTCACGAAGGCGCTCGGCGGCGTGCTGTTCATCGACGAGGCGTACTCGCTGGCGGACGACCAGTACGGCGCCGAGGCCGTGAACACGCTGGTCAAGGACATGGAGGACCACCGCAGCGAGCTCGTCGTCATCGTCGCGGGCTACCCGTTGCCGATGGCGCGGTTCCTGTCGACCAACCCCGGCCTCGAGAGCCGGTTCGCGACGACCGTCGCGTTCGACGACTACACCGACGCGCAGCTCCGCGAGATCTTCGCGCTCGCCGCGCGCAAGGCGGACTTCGAGCCGTCGCCCGAGGCCCTGGACCTCGTCGAGCAGATCGTCGCCGCACAGCCGCGGCACGAGGGCTTCGGCAACGGGCGCCTCGCGCGCAACCTGCTCGACCGCGCGGTGCTCAAGCACGCGTGGCGCCTGCGGGACGTGCCCGAGCCGACCGTCGAGCAGCTGCGGACCCTGCTGCCGGAGGACCTCGCGACCGACGTCGAGGACGTCGCCCCCGACCTGCCGGTCCCGGGTGCCGACGCGCCGGTCACGGGTGCGCCCGGCGACGACCTGGCGAGCGACGACGCGGCGAGCGACGACGTGCCGCCCGGCGCACCGGACGACGACCCGAGCGACGCCTCCCCCACCCCCGGCGACCCCGCCGTCACCGACCCGGCCCACCCCGAGGAGCCCGTGTGACCACGACCGTCGTGTCCCCGACCCCGAGCCCGCCGAGCCCGGCCGGCACACCGCCGACACCCGGCGCACCGCCCGCGCCCGCCCACCCCACCAGCGGCTGGCGCTCGACGCCCGGCGGGCTGCGCCTGTGGGGCGCGGTCGCGGCCCTCGTCACCGCGCTGGTCGGCCTGCTCGCGCTCGGCGCGGCGACCGCCCAAGGCCAGGCCGTGCTCGGCGTCCGGGCCTCCGCGGCGCAGCTCGTCGGCCTGCAGGACGCGCGCAACCAGCTCGTCGCCGCCGACGCCGCCGCGACCACCGCGTTCCTGGTCGGCGGGCTCGAGCCGACCGACCTGCGCGAGAGCTACGACGCGGCCGTCGACGCCGGTGCCCGCACGCTGACGCTGCTCGCCGCGACCAGCCACAACGGGGAGCGGTCGCTGGCCGAGGTGTCCTCGGCCCTCACGCGCTACACGGGCCTCGTCGAGCAGGCGCGCGCCAACAACCGGCAGGGCTTCCCCGTGGGGTCGGCGTACCTCGAGGAGGCGTCGACCGTGCTGCGCGAGGACATCGTGCCTCAGCTCGACACGCTGGTCGCCGGGGAGCAGAACCGCGTGGACGACGAGCTGGCCGCGGTACGCCTGGCCGTCCCGGTGCTGGTGGTCATGGTGGTGCTGTCGCTCGCGGTGCTCGTCGGGGTCCAGGTGTGGGTCGCGCGGCGCACGCACCGGCGCCTCAACGGCGGGCTGGTGTGGGCGAGCGTCGCCGTGCTCGCGGTCGCGGTGATCGGCGGCGCGAGCATGGGCGGTGCCGACGCCCGCACGACCCGCGTGCAGGACGGCGCGTACGCCGCGACCGTCTCCGCGTCCCAGGCGTTCGCGCTCGTCAACGACGCGCGGTCGATGGAGGCGTTCACGCTCATCCGCCGCGGTTCCGGTGCCGCCTACGAGGAGGCGTTCGTCGAGAACGTCGCCCAGGCCCGCGCCGCGCTCGAGCAGGACGGCGGCCGGCTCGACGCGTCGCTCGTCGGGAGCCTGGCCGCGTGGGTCGCCGCGCACGAGGAGGTCCGGGCGCTCGACGACGCGGGCGACTGGGACGCCGCGGTCGCGCTCGTGACGAGCGACGAGCCGGGCGCGCCCCCGGCGCTGTTCGACGCGCTGTCGACGAGCCTGGCGAACGCGGTCGAGGACGGCGGCAACCAGGTCGAGGACGGCCTGACGACGAGCGCCGCCTGGGTCGGCTGGCTGCTGGCCGCGCTCGGCCTGGTCGGCGCCGTGCTGGCCTGGACCGGGCTGCGCGCCCGACGGGAGGAGTACCGATGAGCCGTCACCTCACGACCCGGGCCGCGCGGGCGGTCGCCGCGGGCGCCCTGCTCGCCGCCGTCGTCACGGGCTGCGCGAGCACCGCCTCGACGGACGGCGCCGCGGTCGCCCCGGCGCGCCCCGCACCGGCCGCCGCGGTGCCCGCGGCCACCGAGTGCGACGACGCGACCACGTCCTACGCGCCCACGTCCGGCACCGAGATCCCCCCCGGCTCGACGATGGACGAGATCCGCGCGCGGGGGAACCTCGTGGTCGGCGTGTCCGCGGACACCCTGCGGATGGGCGCACGGAACCCGTTCACCGGGCAGATCGAGGGCTTCGACATCGACGTCGCGCGCCAGGTCGCGCAGGCGATCCTCGGCGACCCCGACGCGATCCGGTTCCGCGTCATCACCGCCGGCGACCGCATCCCCGTGCTCGAGAACCACGAGGTCGACCTCGTGACGCGCGCGTTCACGATGAACTGCGAACGGTGGGACCAGATCGCGTTCTCCGCGGAGTACTTCACCGCAGGCCAGAAGGTGCTGGTCAGCACGGAGTCCCAGGCCCAGAGCATCGAGGACCTCGACGGGCAGCGGGTGTGCGCACCGGAGGGCACGACGACGCTCGAGCGCCTCGACGAGTACGACGTCGAGGCCGTCGGCGCCCGCACCCACTCGGCGTGCCTCGCGCTGTTCCAGCAGGGCCGCGTCGACGCCATCACGGGCGACGACACCGTGCTGGCCGGGTTCGTCGCGCAGGACCCGTACGCCAAGGTCGTGGGGGACGCGTTCAGCGCCGAGCCGTACGGCGTGGGGATCGCAGCCGACCGGGTCGACCTCGTGCGGTTCGTCAACGCGGTGCTCGACGGCATGAAGGCCGACGGGACGTGGGCGGCGACCTACGAGCGCTGGCTCGGCGAGGCGCTCGGCCCGGCCCCGGCGCCGCCCGTGTCCGTGTACGGACGGTCGTGACGGCGACCGCCGTGGCAGCCGCGTCCGACGTCGTCGCGCCCGTCGCCCCCGGGCGGCTGGGCGAGGCGATCCCTGCCCGCGACCTCATGACGTACCTCGACGGGCTCGTCACCTGGCTCGACGACCGACGCTCGAAGCTCGACGCGCTCGACGCCGCGGCGCAGGCCACCGCCGAGGCCGAGCGGTACACGCCCGACGTGGTGCTCGCCCTCACCGTGTGGCAGTCGGTGCGCACGCGCGCCGACGAGCTGCTGAAGGTGTGGGACAGCGGGCGCGTCACCGAGGTCGAGCGCGAGCGCATGTCGCAGCTCGTGTGGGGGCGCGTCGACACCCGGCCCGGCGCGTCGCCGGTGTCACTGCCCGAGGCGCTGACGCTGTGCGACGCGATGGTCTCCGCCCTGCGCACCCGCCTGGCGTTCGACCCGGACACCGCCGACGTCGTCGCGCGCCTGCGGACCCTGCGCGCGTCGCTCGTGCGCGCCGAGGACCTCGCGGGCTCCGACACGACCGCGCACCAGCGGCTGACCGCGCTGCGCGAGCGCGAGCAGCGGATCTCCGCGCAGGCCGCGCGCGGCGGCGACGTCACCGGGCCGCTCGCGGAGCTCGAGACCGCGGCCGCGCGCGCCGAGCGCGACCTCATGGTCGCCGTCTCGCAGCGCCGCTCGCTCGCGCGGGCCCGCGTCGACGCGCACACCACCGCCGCCGCGCTGGAGGCGCGTGAGCCCGCGCTGCACGAGCTGGCCGAGCGCTGCCGCCGCGAGATCGCGCACCCGCCGCGGTTCGCCGTGCCCGACGTCTCGCGCCTGGGGCCCGTCCCCGAGGACCGGGCCGGGCTCGACCGGTACGTCGCGCGCCTCGACGCCGTCCGGCGCGCGCTCGACGCCGCGCAGGACGCGTACAGCAACCCGCTGCGCGAGCGCGCCGAGCTGCGCTACCGCCTCGCGCAGGCCGCGTCCGCCGCCGCCGCCAACGGGCGCGATGCGTCCCCCACGGTGCGCGCCGGCCACGACGAGGCACGCACCGCCGTCGACACCACCCCCTGCGACGTGGGCCTGGCACGGGCCCTCGTCGAGCAGTACGAGCACCTCGCCCGGCCGCTGCCGGGCGGACCTGGAGGAGCCCGATGACCAGCGCGACCGCCTGCCGCGAGCCCGGCTGCACCGGCACCTACGAGGACGGCTGGTGCAACGTCTGCGGCTCGCCCGCCCCCGCGGGGGCGACGTCGACGTCGACCGGCACGACGACGCCGCCCACGGGCGCGGCGGCGGGTGCCCCCACCGGGGCGACGTCCGCCGCGCGCACCCCCTCGGCGATGCTCGGCACCGGCATCGCCGCCGGCGTCCCGACGCCCGGTGCCGCCGGTGACCCGGAGGCCGAGCGCTCGACGCGCACGGGCCGCACCAGCTCGACACGCCTGCCGACGGCGGCCCTCGGCTCGGCCCGCACCGCCGCGACCGGCTCGCGCGCGACGCGGCGGCTCGGCACGTCGTCGACCCGCCTGCGCCGCGCCCGCCTCGGCGCGGGCCTGACCACGGTCCCGCCGGCCCCCGTCGAGGACCCCCTGCAGGCCGTCATGACGGACCCGCAGGTGCCCGAGCGCAAGCGGTTCTGCGCCGCGTGCGGCGAACCCGTGGGGCGCGCCCGCGACGGCGTGCCTGCGCGCACGCAGGGGTTCTGCCCCTCGTGCGGCACCCGCTTCGACTTCGACCCGAAGCTCACGCCCGGCACCCTCGTCGGCGGGCAGTACGAGGTCGTCGGCTGCCTCGCGCACGGCGGCATGGGCTGGATCTACCTCGCGCGGGACCGCAACGTGTCGGGGCGGTGGGTGGTGCTCAAGGGCCTGCTCAACAGCGCCGACCCCGACGCCGTGGCCGCGGCGATCGCGGAGCGGCAGTTCCTCGCGCGCGTCGAGCACCCGCTGATCGTCGAGATCTACAACTTCGTGCAGCACGAGGGCGACGGGTACACCGTCATGGAGTTCGTCGCGGGGCGCTCGCTCAAGGAGCTGCTCACCGACCGGCGCGAGGCCGCCGGCACGGTCGACCCGCTGCCCGTCGACCAGGCGCTCGCGTTCGTCCTCGAGGTGCTGCCCGCGTTCCAGTACCTGCACGACGTCGGCTTGCTGTACTGCGACTTCAAGCCCGACAACGTCATCCAGTCCGGCGACGCGCTCAAGCTCATCGACATGGGCGGCGTGCGCCGCATCGACGACGAGCAGTCCGCGATCTACGGCACGGTCGGCTACCAGGCGCCCGAGGTCCCCACGGACGGCCCGTCGGTCGCGTCCGACGTGTACACGATCGGCCGGACGCTGGCGACGCTCGTCCTGGACTTCCGGGGCAACACCACGACGTACGTCGCGGCGCTCCCGCCGGTCGAGGAGACGCCGGTCTTCGCGCGGTACGACTCGTTCTACCGGCTGCTCGCCAAGGCCTGCGCGCCCGACCCGTCGGACCGGTTCGGGTCCGTCGACGAGATGCGCGCGCAGGTCCTCGGTGTGCTCCGCGAGGTCGTCGCGGCGGACCGCGGCACGGGCGACCCGCCGCTGACCAGCGCCGCGTCGGTGCTGTTCGAGCCGCCCGTGACCGACCAGGTGGAACGGCCCCTCGCGTGGGACGAGCTGCCGCACCTCAAGGTCGACCCCGACGACCCCGCGGCCGGGTGGCTCGCGGGCGTCAACGTCGTGGACCCCGCGCAGCGCCTCGCCGCGCTGGCCGACGCGCCGGACGAGACGGTCGAGGTGCGGCTGCTGCGCGCGACGACCGCGATCGAGGCCGGTCGCCCCGAGGTCGTCGGCCAGGCCGTCGAGGCGATGCTCGCCGACGACCCGTGGGAGTGGCGCGCCGTGTGGACCCAGGGCCTCGCGCAGCTCGCCGCCGGTGACGCGGTGGCGGCGCGGGCGTCGTTCAACGCCGTGTACGGGCAGGTGCCGGGCGAGCTCGCGCCCAAGCTGGCGCTCGCGGTGGCGTGCGAGCTGTCCGGCGAGCCGGGCATCGCGGAGCAGCTCTACGCGACGTGCGCGTACGCGGACGCCAACTACACGGCGCCCGCGGCGTTCGGGCTCGCACGCCTGCGCATGGCGTCGCTGCACGTCGACGACGCGCTCGCGGCCCTCGACCTGGTGACGCCCACGCGCTCGTCGTACCCGCAGGCCCGGCTCATGCGGGCGCGCGTGCTGGCGCGCTCGCGCACCGACCTGGCGTCGCTCGCCGCGTCGCTCGACTCGGTGCGGTCGGTGGCGCTGGCCCCCGCCGACCGCGCCGGGCTGCGCGTCGACGTGCTGACCACCGCGCTGGCGACCGTGCGCCAGGGCGGCTCCGCACCGGGCGTGCGGCTCGACGGCGTCGAGACGACGGAGCGCGGCGTGACCGATGCGCTCGAGGCCGCGTACCGCGAGCAGGCTGCGCTCACCGAGGACCGCGCGGCCCGCGTCGCGCTGGTCGACCGGGCCAACGCCGTGCGGCGGTGGACGGCGTGGTGAGCGGCGAGGTGGCCGTGGCGTGCCCCGCGTGCGGCGAGCCCGCGGGTGAGGGTGCGCGGTTCTGCGAGTCGTGCGGCGCGGCGCTCGGCGCGGCGCAGGGCGGCCCGGTCGACGCGTCGGCGGCGGCTGCGCCTGCGGCCGACGCTGCCGCCGCGGCCGCACCTCAGGCCGCGCAGGCCGCGCCCGGACCCGTCGCGTGCCCCGCGTGCGGCGGCGAGGTCGCCGACGACGGGTACTGCACGCAGTGCGGCGCCCGCGCGCCCGTCGAGCGGGACCACCGCGAGGAGTCGGCCGCGCCGCACGTCGCGGGCGTCACCGACGTCGGCGCGCGCCGGCGCCGCAACGAGGACGCGATGGCGCTCGGCGTCGCCGGGGACGTCAGCGTGCTCGTCGTGTGCGACGGCGTGTCGTCCGCACCCGACTCCGACGTCGCGAGCCAGGCCGCCGCCACCGCGGCGCGCGACGTGCTCGTCGCGGGCGCCGGGTCCGTCGCGGCCGACGACGCCGGGGCGTGGTCGCGCCTGCTGGTGACCGCCGGGGACCGCGCGGACGCCGCGGCGCACGCCGCGGTCGACGACGCCGCCGCCCGCCAGGACCCGCCGTCGTGCACGTTCGCCGCGGCCGTCGTCACGCCCGCGCTGCTCGTCGCCGGCTGGCTGGGCGACTCCCGCGTCTACTGGCTGCCCGACGCGGGCACGCCCGAGCAGCTCACCGAGGACGACTCCGTGGCCGCCGAGCTCATGGCCGGCGGCATGTCCCGCGCGGCCGCCGAGCGCTCCCCCGACGCGCACGCGATCACCCGCTGGCTCGGCGCCGACGCCGAGGACACCACCGCCCGCACGGTGGCGACCCACCTGACCGGCGCCGGCTGGGTGCTCGCGTGCTCCGACGGGCTGTGGAACTACGCGTCCGCGCCCGAGGTCGTCGCCGACCTGCTGCGCGACGCCACGGCCCGCGTCGGCGCGGACCCCGCGGCGCTGTCCCGGGACCTCGTCGCGTGGGCCAACGCCGCTGGCGGGCACGACAACGTGACGGTCGCGCTCGCGCGCGTCCCGGCGCCCGTGGCCGCGGGAGCCGACCCCGACACGCTCGCCGCGGACCCGGGGACCACCCCCACGGTCCGGCGCCGCCCGGCGGGTAGCCTCCCGGAGAAGCCGGGTTCCCCGACCCCCTGACGTCCCGACCCACCCGCACCACCCCGTCCGACGCCCCACCAGCACCATCGCCGAGGAGCAAGCGTGGCCACGTTCCGTGCCGAGGTCTTCCAGAACGAGTTCCTGCCCGACGGCGGGACCGACGTCCACGCGATCGTCACGGTCACGGCCGAGGGCGTGGGCGGCGCCGCGACGACGGGCGGCGGGGTCGCCGAGATCATCATGATCGACACGTCGGGCTCGATGACGGGCCCGATGCTCGCGGCGGCCAAGCACGCCGCGCAGGTCGCGGTCGACACCATCCCCGACGGCACGTGGTTCGCCATCGTCAGCGGCAGCCACGTCGCGCAGCGCGTGTTCCCGTACCCGAACGCGCCGGTCGCGATCGTGCAGATGGAGCCGGGGGCACGCGAGGAGGCCAAGCGGGCCGTCGCGCGGCTGTCCGCGCAGGGCGGCACGGCGATGAGCACGTGGCTGCGCCTCGCCGACCAGATCTTCGCCACCCAGCCGGCCGCGACGCAGCGGCACGCGATCCTGCTGACCGACGGCAAGAACGAGTCCGAGCCGCGAGCCCAGCTCACGTCGACGATCCAGGCCGTCACCGGACGGTTCCAGTGCGACGCGCGCGGCGTCGGCGAACGCTGGCAGGTCGACGAGCTGCGCGAGATCGCCACCGCGCTGCTGGGCGGCGTCGAGCTCATCGCCGACCCGGCCGACATCGCGAAGGACTTCCAGGCGCTGCTCGCGACGTCCCTGTCGCGCGGCGTCGCCGACGCGCAGCTGCGGGTGTGGACGCCGCAGGGCGGTCAGGTCCTGTTCGTGCGGCAGGTCGCCCCCACGGTCGAGGACCTCACGGCCCGCCGCACCGAGGTGACGCCGCTGATCGGCGCCTACCCGACGGGCGCGTGGGCCGACGAGTCGCGCGACTACCACGTGGCGGTGCGGGTGCCGTCGAAGACGGTGGGTGCCGAGCAGCTCGCGGCGCGCGTGCAGGTCGCGGTCGCCGACGAGGTCGTCGCGTCGGGCCTGGTGAAGGCGGCGTGGTCGGACGACGCGTCGCTCACCGCACGCATCAGCCCCGAGGTCGCGCACTACACCGGGCAGGCCGAGCTCGCGTCGGCCATCCAGGAGGGCCTGGCGGCCAAGGCCGCGGGCGACGAGGCCACCGCGACCGTCAAGCTGGGCCGCGCGGTGCAGCTCGCCGCCGAGACCGGCAACGAGGAGGCGACGTCCAAGCTGCGGCGCGTCGTGGAGATCGAGGACGAGGAGCACGGCACGGTGCGGCTCAAGCGTGGCGCGTCCCGCCTGGACGAGATGGCCCTGGACACCGCCTCGACGAAGACCTCGCGGGTGCGGCGATGAGCGTCACCTGCCCCGACGGGCACCGCAGCGACTCCACCGACTACTGCGACGTGTGCGGGGCGCCCATCGGCGCGTCGTCCGCGGCCGCTCCCGCGACCGGCTCGGTGCCGGCCGTCCCCGCGCCGTCGCCGAGCACCTGCCCGCACTGCGGCTCGCCCGCCGCGTCGGGTGCGCTGTTCTGCGAGAACTGCGGCTACGACTTCACGACGGGCGCGACGCCGCTCGCGGCGCCCGCGTCGTCGCTGGACCTCGGCGTGCCGGCGCCGGCCACCCCGGCTCCCCTGGCACCGCCGGCAGGTCGCACGCCGCCCACCGCGTCGGACCCGCTGGAGGCGCCGCCCGCCGTCGCGGCGCCCGTCGGCACGTCGTCCGCCGACCCGGCGTCGACCCCCACCCCACCGCCCGCGGGTGACGACGCGTGGGTCGCCGAGCTGTGGGTCGACCCCGACTGGTACGCCGCGCAGCAGGCCGAGGACCCCATGCCGTCGGTCGGGCTGCCCGTGCTCGTGCCGCTGCGCGAGCGCAGCGTGCTCGTGGGCCGGCCGTCGGCGTCGCGGAACATCCGGCCGCAGGTCGACGCGGGCGCCGACAGCGGCGTCTCACGGCGGCACTGCCAGCTCAACACCGACGGGCACCGCTGGTGGGTCGAGGACCTGCAGTCGTCGAACGGCACGTTCGTCGCCCGCGCCGGTGAGCCGCTGCCCGACGACCCGATCCCGCCGGGCCAGCGGCACGAGCTCGAGGACGGCGACCGCCTGTACCTCGGGTCGTGGACGCGGCTCGTCGTGCGCAAGGCGCTGCCGGGCGAGGTGTAGGGGCACGACGCCGGGCGCGCGTGGCCGCATCATGGAGGTCCAGACCCCGACGGACAGACCGCCACCATGCGCCGACGCGTGCTTGCAGTCCTCGCTCTCGCGGTGGCCCTCGTGACCGCGGTCCCCACGGCCACGGGCGCCACGCCGCCCGACCGCCCCGCGGTGACGGCCATGTGGGTCTGGGACAACTCCGTGGACCGCGCCGTCGACGCGCGCGGCACCGGGTACGCACCGGCCGACCCGGCGACGCTCGCGGCGTTCGTGCGGGACCACGGGCTGACGACCGTGCACGTCTCGGCGCCGTGGGCGGCGGACGAGGGTCCCGTCGCCGGGTGGCTGACCGACGCCCTCGCCGCGGTCCGGGCCGAGGGCGCACGCGTCGGCGTGCTGGGCGGCGACCCGCCCTGGCTGGACCAACCGGCGCTGGCCGTGCAGTGGATGCGCGCCGCGACGAGCGGGCGGACGGTCGACCACGTGCAGCTGAACGTCGAACCGTGGACGCAGCCCGCATGGTTCACCGACCGCGCGGGTTCGGTGGCGCGGTGGCTGGCGCTGCTCGACGCCGTGCGCGCGGAGCTGCCGCCGGGCGTGGGGCTCGGCGTCGACGTGCCGTACTGGCTCGCGTGGGAGCCGTGGGGCGCCGGCACGGTCGCCGACGCGGCGCTGGCCCGCGCCGACCGCGTCGAGGTCGTCGCGTTCGTCGACCACGCGCACGGCGACGACGGGATCCTGGCGCTGTCGGCGGACGCGGTGTCGGCCACCGTCGCCGCGGGCCTGCCGTTCACGGTCGGCGTGGAGACCGACTCCCCGCAGGTCGCCGGTGGCGCGCAGTGGACGTTCGGCGACGACGGCGTCGCCGCGCTCGTCACCGAGACGGCACTCGTCGACGCGGCGCTCGCCGGCACCCCCGGCTACGAGGGCGTCGCCGTCCAGCACTACCGCACCTGGCGCACCCTCCTCGAGGCACCCCCCACCTCCTGACGACGCCCCGACCCTCTCCCACGGGAGAGCCCCACCCGCCGCGAGAGAGCAGTCCAGTCACGCCCCCACCCGGCGACACGTCATCCGAGCCGCACCCCCCTCCCTCCCCGCGAGAGAGCAATCCAGTCATCCAACCCGACCCCCTCCCCGCGAGCCGCCGAGCCATCCGGTCACCGACCGGAGAAGTGGTCAGACCTGCTCGATCCGGGTCGGCAACCGGTCAGATCTGTGACCACCTCTCGGGTGGACGGCTCCTCGGGTGGACGACGGGTGGACGCCCGCGGTGCGGATCACCCGGGCCGCTACGGTGACGCCATGCCCGCCCTCCCGTCGTTCGCCCGCCGTCGCGCCGCCGCGGGGCGGACCGCCGTCGGCCCCGACTCGTCGGCGGGTGAGCCGGGGCCCGACCGTCTCCGGCGACGACGCGGCCGGCTCGTCCGGGCTGCGGTGCTCCTGGTCGTGGTCGTCGGCCTCGGTCCGTTCCTCGTCGTGCAGGGCGTCGGGCAGGCAGGTGTCGTGCCTGACCCGGCCGACGTCTCCGAGCGCCCGACCGTCCTCGTCCTCGGCGCAGGCCTGCGGCCCGGTGGCGTGCCGTCGCCCTACCTGCAGCGGCGGCTCGACGCGGCCGTCGACCTCTACGAGCGCGGCGTCGTCGAGCGTGTCCTCGTCAGCGGTGACCGCTCCGGCCCGGACCACGACGAGCCCGGTGCCATGCGCGCGCACCTGCTCGCCGCCGGAGTCCCCGACGAGGCCATCGCGCGCGACGACGCCGGCGTCGACACCCACGCGAGCTGCGTGCGCGCGCACGAGGAGTTCGACGTCGACGCCGCGGTCGTCGTCACGCAGGACTACCACCTGCGGCGGGCGCTGTTCTCCTGCCGGGCGGCGGGCATCGACGCCGTGGGCATCGGGGTCTCGGCCGCGAGCGAGCGACCGGTGAAGGCGCTGGTCTGGCACCTGCGTGAGCTCCCGGCCGCGGCCAAGGCGGTCCTCGACGTCGCGACGGCCTGACCCGGCGGTCGACCCCGCCCGCCGAGCAAGTACTTCTGCCGCTCATCGGTGCTCGTGGGCGGCACAACTCCTTGTTCGGCGGCTCGAGGCGTGGCTCGACGCCGTCGTAGTGTCGAGGGATGGCACGCAGCATCGCGACGACCACGACCGTCGACCTGGCCGGGCTCCTGGACTTCGTCCGTCCGCGGCACCACCTGCTGCTGGTGACGACGCGCCAGGACGGTCGCCCGCAGGTCTCGCCCGTGAGCGGAGGCGTCGACGACGCGGGCCGCATCGTCGTCTCGACGTACCCGGACCGGGCCAAGGCCCGCAACGCCGAGCGCGACCCGCGCGTGAGCGTGTGCGTGCTCTCGGACGAGTGGGACGGCCCGTGGGTGCAGGTCGACGGCACGGCCGAGGTGCTGCACATGCCCGAGGCCGAGGACGCGCTCGTCGACTACTTCCGCTGCATCGCCGGCGAGCACCCCGACTGGGACGAGTACCGCGCCGCGATGCGCCTGCAGGGCAAGAGCCTGATCCGCGTCACGCCGGAACGCTGGGGGCCGCTGGCCACGGGCGGCTTCCCCGCCGACGTCGCCGCCCGCCTCGACGCCCAGCCCTGACACCGACCTGCCCCACGTCGTCGCCGAGTCCGGGGCAGCCGTCCCAGGGCGTGCGCGTCACCAGCCGCGCAGCTCCGGCGAGTCGCCGCGGAACGCCTCGAACACGGCGCGCTCCTCGTCGGTGAACGGCCGCGGGCGGTACGTCGCGCTGTCGAGCTGCACCATGCGCGAGCGGGCGCGCAGTGCCACCGGCGCGTTCGGCGCGTCCCCGTCGAGCACCTCGTACGCGAAGTCCACCGACGAGCTGCCCAGGCGCGGCACCCACACCTCCACCGCGACGGGCGCGGGCCGGAACCGGATGGGCGCGAGGTAGTCGATCTCGTGCTTGACGACGACCAGCAGCGACGCCGTCATCGCCCCGACCTCGTCGACACCCATGCGCGGGAACAGCGTGAACCGGGCGTCGTCGAGGTAGCGCAGGAACGCCGCGTTGTTGACGTGCCCGAACAGGTCGACGTCCGACCAGCGCACCTGCATGACGACGCGCCCGCGCCCGGAGTGCGGTGCAGCGGCGGCAGGTCCGGCGATCTCGTCCATGCGGTCACGGTACGACGCGGCCGGCGGGCGTTGTGCGCGGACGCCGGCGCCGCCACAGTGGACGCCATGCCGCCTGCCCTGCTGTCCCCCGCCGACCTGCGCGCGCGCTTCTCCCCCACGTCGGGCCACCTCGACGCCGCCACGTGCGGCCTGCCGCTGACCGCGACGACGGACGCGTTGCGGGCCGCGCTCGACGAGTGGGCCGCCGGCGAGGCGTACGCGACGGCCTACGACCGGTCGGTCGCGGCCGCGCGCACGGCCTACGCGCGGCTCGCCGGCGTCGACGTCGGCCGCGTCGCGATCGCCGCTCAGGCGTCGACGGGCGTGGGGCTCGTCGCGGCGGCGCTGCCGGACGGCGCGCGTGTCGTGGTGCCCGAGGGCGACTTCACGTCCGTCACCTACCCGTTCCTCGCCCACGCCGACCGGGGCGTGAACGTGCGGGCCGTGCCGCTCGAGCGGCTCGCGGACGCCGTCGCCGAGGGCTGCGACGCGGTCGCGACGTCCCTCGTGCAGTCGCGTGACGGGCGCGTCGCGGACCTCGCGGCGGTGCGCGCGGCGGCCGACGACGTGGGTGCGCTGCGGCTCGTCGACGTCACGCAGGCCGCGGGGTGGCTCCCCCTGGAGCCCGCGCCGGACGGCCCGGAGGTGACGGTGTGCGCCGCGTACAAGTGGCTGTGCGCACCCCGTGGTACCGCGTTCCTCACGGTGACGCCCGAGGCGGGCGAACGGCTGCGGCCGCTGTCCGCCGGGTGGTACGCGGGCGACGACCCGTGGGCGTCCGTGTACGGCACGGACATGCGGCTCGCGGCCGACGCCCGGCGCTTCGACACCTCGCCCGCGTGGCTCGCGTGGGTCGGGGCGGTACCCGCGCTGGAGACCTTCGCGCAGGCCGACGTCCCGGCGGTGCGCGCGCACGACGCCGGGCTCGCCGACGCCCTGCGGGACCGTGTCGGCATGCCCCCCGTCGGGTCGGCGATCGTGTCGCTGCCGGACGACGAGGAGGGCAGCACCCGCGCACGGCTCACCGCCGCCGGGTTGCGCGTCGCAGGCCGCGGCGGGGGCGTGCGGTTGGCGTTCCACGTGTGGAACGACGAGGCGGACGTCGAACGCGTCGTCGCCGCGCTGGGCGTGCGGCCGTGACGCCGCCCCGTGGCACGACGCAGGCGCGGCCCGCCGCACCGGGGACACCGCCCGCCGAGGCGACCGTGACCGTGCTGACGGGCGCCGGGATCTCCACCGCGTCGGGCATCCCGGACTTCCGCGGCCCGCAGGGCGTCTGGACGCGCGACCCGGGCGCCGCGCACCTGCTGGAGATCGGGCCGTACGTGCGTGACGCGCACGTCCGTGAACGTGGCTGGCGGGCGTGGTCCGGGCACGCCGTGTGGCGGGCCCGGCCGACGGCGGGGCACCGCGCGCTCGTCGAGCTGGAGCGCGCCGGGGCGCTGCGTGCGGTGCTCACGCAGAACTTCGACGGCCTGCACCAGGCGGCGGGCAGCGACCCGGGGCTGGTCGTCGAGCTGCACGGCTCGCTGGCGACCACGTCGTGCCTGCGCTGCGGGGCGGGCGTGGCCACGCGGGACGTCCTCGCGCGGCTGCCCGCCACCCCGGACCCCGCGTGCGACGCGTGCGGCGGCGTGCTCAAGCCGGACGTCGTCTACTTCGGCGAACGGCTCCCCGACGACGCGCTCGAGCGCGCGACCGCTGCGGCGCTCGGCGCGACGACGTTCGTCGCGGTCGGGACGACGTTGACGGTGCACCCCGCCGCGGGACTGGTCCCGCTGGCGGTCGACGCGGGCGCGCGGCTCGTCGTCGTCAACGCCGAGCCCACCGCCTACGACCACCTCGCCGACGAGGTCCTCCGCGCTCCCATCGACGAGGCTCTCCCCGCCCTCGTCGACACCCTGCTCATGCCCTGAGCCCCGCCCGGCCGCGGCGCCGGACCGCCTCCTCGCGGGCCGGTGACGGGATCGCTCTCCCCGGTGCCGCGCGAGGGCGATCCACCCCGCCCCCGCGCGACGCACCGGTCCAGCTCCCGCCGTCCCCGCGGGACGGCGGTCCAGCCCCGGCGCCCCTCAGGCCAGCCAGGTGGCGACCGCGGCGACGACGGGCGCGTCGGCCGGCGCGTGCGGGCCGGGGACGATCGTCAGCGTCGTCGGGCCGGCGAGGGCCGCCAGGTGGTGCGCGAGCTCGTCGGGGGTGCCGAACGGGTCCGTCGCGCCGCTGACGGCGAGCACCGGGACGTCGACCTGCGGCAGGTGCGCGACCCGCAGCGCGTCCGGCCTGCCGGGCGGGTGCAGCGGGTAGGAGAGCAGCAGCAGGCCGGCGACGGCGAGGCCGTCGGCCACGGCCATGGAGCACATCCGCCCGCCGAACGACCGGCCCCCGATCACGAGCCGGTCCGTCGCGACCCCGAGGTCGGCGGCGAGCGCGTCGGTCTCCTCGCGGACACGCGCGGGCGCCGCCTTCGCGCCCCGCGGCAGGTCGACGCGGCGCACGGGCAGCCCGGCCGCGGTGAGCGCCGCGTCGAGCGCCACGAGCGTGCCGTGGTCGCGGGTCGCCCCGGCACCGGGCGTGAGGAGCACGCCGGCGACGTCGACGGGCGCCGGCCCGGCCCGCAGCACCCGCACGTCCGCCATGCCCCCATCCTCACCGGCGGCGAGCCGTCGTTCCAGCCCGGCGCGGGGCTGGAGTGACGGCTCGCGGGCTGGGGGTGGGCTGGAATGGCGGCTCGCGCGCTGGGGGCGGGGCTGGAGTGACGGCTCGCGCGCTGGGGGTGGGCTGGGATGACGGCTCGCGGGGTGGGGTGGGTGGGGTGGGGCGGTGCGCTGGGCGCGACGTCTCGCCGGGGAGCCGACATCACCCTGTGGAGGACGACGAACCGCCCCGATCCCGCGGGTAGCGTGCCCGCCGTGAGCCGCGACACCGTGTCCCCGTCCGACCGGACCCGTGCCGGTGCGCTGTGCGAGCGCATCGAGGGGGTCTTCGACCAGCGCGTCGTCGGGCAGGCGCAGCTGCGCACGTCGCTCGTCGTCGCGCTGATGTGCGGCGGGCACGTGCTGCTGGAGTCCGTGCCGGGCCTGGCCAAGACGACGGCCGCGCAGACCCTCGCGCACGCGGTGTCGGGGTCGTTCCACCGCATCCAGTGCACCCCGGACCTCATGCCGTCGGACATCGTCGGCACCCAGGTCTTCAACTACGGCACGTCGCAGTTCACGACGCAGCTGGGGCCCGTGCACGCCAACGTCGTGCTGCTCGACGAGATCAACCGGTCGTCGGCCAAGACGCAGTCGGCGATGCTCGAGGCGATGCAGGAGCGGCAGACCACGATCGCCGGCGAGGTCCACCCCGTGCCGTCGCCCTTCATGGTGCTCGCGACGCAGAACCCCATCGAGGAGGAGGGCACGCACGTGCTGCCCGAGGCCCAGATGGACCGGTTCCTGCTCAAGGAGGTCCTCGACTACCCGGACGCCGACGAGGAGGTCGAGATCCTCGAGCGCATCTCCGACGGCCGCATGACGCGCCCGCTGCGCACCGACGCCCTGCCGCTCGACGAGGTCGCGTGGCTGCAGCGCACCGTGGACCGCGTGTACGTCGACCGGTCGATCCGCCGGTACGTGGTCGACGTCGTCGCGACGACCCGCGGGCGCGGTCCGGTGCAGGTGCCGGGCCTCGAGCGCCTGGTGCGCATGGGTGCCAGCCCGCGCGGCTCGATCTCGCTGATGCGCGTCGCGCAGGCCGTCGCGCTGCGCGCGGGCCGCGGGCACGTCGTCCCCGAGGACGTCCACGCGCTGCGCAACGCGGTCCTCCGGCACCGCATCGTGCGGACGTTCGACGCGATCGCGGACGACGTCTCGACGGAGTCGATCATCACGTCGGTGTTCGACGCGGTCCCGGTGCCCTGACGCCCGTGCTGCCCCGGTCCCGCCTCGCGCTGGTGCGCGCGCGCCTGCAGCTCCCCACGCTGCGGCGCGCCACCGGCCTGCTCGAGGGCCGCCACAGTGCGGTGTGGAAGGGGCACGGCGACGAGGTCGACGACCTGCACGTCTACACGCCGGGCGACGACGTGGGCGACATCGACTGGCGCGCGTCGGCGCGCTCCGCGACGCCCGTGGTCAAGCGGTACGTCGCGACGTCGAACGTCGCGCTCACCCTCGTCGTCGACACCGGGCGGCACATGTGCGCGACGGCCGCCGGCGGCGAGCCCAAGCACGAGGTCGCGCAGCTCGTCGCCGACGTCGTGGCGCACGTCGCGCACCAGCGCGGGGACCGGGTCCGGCTCGTCGCCGGGGACGCAGGGCGCGTCGTCGAGGTGCCGCCCGGCGCGGGCACGACCCACCTGGAGGTGCTGCTGCGCCGCCTGCAGCGCACGTTCGACCCCGACGCGCCCGCGGGCGACCTCACCCGCCTGCTCGACCGGGTGCTGCGCAGCACGACGCGCCGCTCGCTGGTGGTCGTCGTCACCGACGAGGCCCGGCCCGGTGCCGCCGACGAGCAGTCGCTGCGGCGGCTGCGCACACGGCACGAGGTGATGGTCGTGCAGGTCGTCGACGCGGACCTGTTCGCCGCCGGGCTGGGCACCGCACCGGGCACGCTCGCGGGCGGCTCTGCGGCCGTCGAGCGGGGCCGGCCCGTGGTGACCCCACCCCGCGCACGCACCGTGCGGGACATCGTCTCCGGCTGGTCGCTGCCGCCGTTCCTGCGCGGACGGGCCGCGGTCCGCGCGGCCGTCGCGGCCGCCCGCGCCGCGCGGCACGCCGAGGTGGTGGCCCGCACCCGCCGTCTGGGCGTCACGACCGTGAGCGTCGAGAGCACGCACGACGTGCTGGACGAGATGGTCGCCCTGCTGGGGAGGTCGCGGCGTGCCGGACGTTGAGCTGGTCGACCCGCTGCCGTACGCGGGCTGGTGGCCGTGGGTCGCGCTCGCGATCGTCGTCGCCGTCGTCGGCTGGTACGTGTGGGTGCTCCGCTCGACACGCGGGCCCGCGGGGTCACCGCGGCCGGACCTGCGGCCGACCGTGACCGCGGCACCCGCCCCGAACGCCCGCCGTGACCCCTACGCCGCGGTCCGCGGCGTCGCGCTCGCCCGGTTCGACGACGTGCAGCGCCGGTACGACGCCGGTGAGCTGGACCTGCGCGGCGCGAACCTCGAGATCCGGTTCGCCCTGCGGGAGTTCGCGACCGCGCGCACCGGCGTGGACACGTCCGCGATGACCGCCGCACAGGCCCGCGGGGACCGTCGCACGCGACCGCTCGCGGCGCTGCTGGAGAACACGTCGGTGCCCTCGTTCGCACCCACCACCCGCGCACGGCTCGCGCGCTCGCTGGACCAGGCCCGCAAGCGGGTGACGAGATGGTGACGCGCGAGGCCCTCGAGGTGCCGTGGCTGCTGCCCGCGGTGCTGGGCGTCGTCGCGGCGGCCGCGCTCGTCGGCGTGCTGGTGCGCGACCGGCGTGCGACCACGTGGGTCGCCAACACCGACGACCTGCGGCGCGTGCCGGCGCTGCGTGCGTGGCGGGCGCGGTACCGCGCTCTGCGCGTCGGGCTGGTCCTCGCCGTGGCCGCGGCGGCCGTCGGCGCGGCGGTGCTCGCGGCGCGACCCGTCGTGGTCGAGGAGCGCACGCGCGAGCTCGCCAACCGCGACATCGTGCTGTGCCTCGACGTGTCGGGCTCGATGACCGCGTACGACGAGCGCGTGGTGGCGACGTTCGAGCAGCTCGTCGACGGGTTCACGGGCGAGCGCGTCGCCCTGTCGGTGTTCGACTCGACGTCCGCGACAGTCTTCCCGCTGACCGACGACTACGAGCTCGTCACGAGCCGGCTCGCGGCCGCGCGGGAGGCGTTCGCCGACCCGTCCTCCGACGCGGCGGCCGACGTGCTGCGCGGCACCGACGGCCTGGACGGCCAGGCGTCGCTCATCGGCGACGGCGTCGCGTCGTGCGCGCTGCTGTTCGACCAGTACGACGCCGACCGGTCCCGCTCGGTGGTGCTCGCGACCGACAACGAGCTCGCGGGTGAGCCGGTGTACACGCTGGCCGAGGCCGCCGACCTCGCGGCGTCGCGCGGCGTGGTGCTGCACGCGCTGTACCCGGACGAGGACCGGTTCTTCGGTGCGTCGACGGCCGCCGAGCTGCGGATCGCGGCCGAGGGCACCGGCGGCACGTTCGCCGCCGCGCAGGACCCCGGCGCGGTCCCGGCGATCCTCGCGCAGGTGCAGGCGAGCCAGCTCGCCGAGATGCAGGGCGACCCCGACCGCGTCGTCGTCGACGACGACGCCGACTGGCTGCGCCTGCTCTACGTCGCGGGTCTCGCGGTGGTCGTGCTGGCGTGGTGGGTGCGGTCGTGACCGGGCTCGAGGGCGTCGTGCCGGTCGGCGTGGTGCTGGCGACCGCGCTGCCCGTGCTGGCGCTGTGCGTCGGGCAGGCGCTGGGCCTGGCGCTGGTGCGACGCGGGCGCGGGCTGCGCGTCACGCGGTCCGACGTGCCGCGCGCGGGTGCGGCCACGTGGGCCCGCCGGGCTGCGCTCGTGGTCGTGCTGGCGGTCGTGGGCCTCACGCCGACGACCGGCGCGACCCAGCAGGGCGGCGCGAGCGTCGGCGTGCAGGTCTGGTTCGTCGTCGACCGCACGGGCTCGATGGCGGCCGAGGACTGGGGCCCGGGCGACCTGGTGGTCCGCGCTCCCGGGCTCGCGCCGGTGCCCGCGGACCAGCGCCTCGACGGCGTCCGTCACGACGTGGTGAGCCTCGCGCGGGACGTGCCCGGCGCGTCGTACACCGTCATCGCCTTCGCCGACGAGGCGGGCACGCAGCTCCCGCTCACGCAGGACTCGACGGCCGTGCGCGCCTGGGCGCAGACCGTCACGCAGGAGGTCACCGCCGGGTCCTCCGGCACGCGCCGCGACCGCGCGCTCGACGTGCTCCTGCGGTCCCTGCAGGACGCCCGCGACCTCGACCCCGCCATGGTCCGGCTGGTGTTCTACCTGTCCGACGGCGAGCAGACGTCCGACGCGGAGGTCGCGTCGTTCGCGCAGGTCGCCGAGCTCGTCGACGGCGGCGCCGTGCTCGGCTACGGCACCGCGGAGGGCGCGCCGATGCGCCGGTTCGACGGCACCGTCGACCCCGACGCCCCGTACATCCCCGACCCCGACGACCCGTCGCGGCCCGCCCTGTCGTACGCCGACGAGACGACGCTCCGCGAGGTCGCCGCCGAGCTCGGTGTGCCGTACGTGCACCGTGACGGCCCGTCGCCGACGGCCGACCTCGTGGCCGGCCTCGACCCCGAGGCCGTCGCCGCGGACGGGCGCTCGGACGTGGCCACGCGCCGTCACCTCGTGTGGCCCTTCGCGCTGGTGGCCGGCGTGCTGCTCGCCGCCGAGGCGTGGGCGTGGGCGCGGGCGTCGAGCCGACCGAGGAGGTCACGGTGAGGGCCGCCGACCGGGGCGCGGCCGCACGCGCCCGCACGGAGCAGCGTGAGCGGCAGCGGCTCGCCGCGTCGCGCGCGCAGCAGGGTGCGCGACGCGCGGGGCAGGACGCCGCACGCCGTCGCCGCGCGGCGAAGCGCGCGCGGCTGCGCGCCATGCCGCCGCACGCCCGCCGGCGGCGCCGCCTCCTGCGGTGGAGCGGGCTGCCCGTCGCGCTGCTGCTCGGGCTCGCGCTCAACCTCCTGCTCCTCGGCCCCGGGTACACCGAGGCGCGCGCGCTGTACGACGCGGGCGACGACTGGGAGGCGGTCGACGCGTTCGACCGGCAGGAGCGCTGGGCCGTCGTCGAACGGTGGAAGGCGTCGTTCAACGCCGGCACCGCCCGCTACCGCGCGGGGCTGTACTCGAGCGCGATCCGGTACCTCGACGACGCCTTGGGGACGGTGCCCGAGGAGCACCGCTGCGACGTGCAGACGAATCGCGCCCTCGCACTGCTCGCCCAGGAGGAGGAGGCCCGCGTGCTGGCCGAGGAGCAGCTCGCGTTCACCGAGGCGCTGGCGACGGCGCTGGAGGCGCAGGCCGCCGGCGACCCGTTCGACGCCGAGGTCCTCGAGCCGCCGTACGAGGGCGCCGATCCGCCCGAGCTGGCCGACGAGCTGTGGCTGGCGAGCTACTACCTGCGGGACGCGGCCGACTCCGCGGCGCTCGCCGCCGAGGCGCTGGCCGACCCCGCCTGCGCCCCGCCCGCGTCGCAGGGCGGCGGTGACGGCGAGGACGACGAGGACGAGGCGCCGCAGGACCCGTCCGACCCGCAGGACCCGTCCGACCCGCAGGACCAGGGCGGCGACGGGGGGCAGGACGACGCGGCGGACGACTTCTCGCAGCGGCAGGCCGAGCAGCGCATGCTGGACCTCCTCGAGCTCGCGGGTGACGTCGAGCGCCTCGCCCAGGCAGCGGAGGACGGCACCCTCGAGGATCTCCCCGAGCCCGGTGCGGGCGAGCAGGAGACCCCTGACCCCGCGCAGGCCGAGGCCGAACGTCAGCAGCGGCTCGCCGAGCGCAACGGCCAGGCCGGCGGTGGCGCCGGCCTGGAGGAACCTGGCGGCGCAGAGGGCCCGGGCACGGCACCCGGCGGCGGCACGGCGCCCGGCACGGGCGGAGGCGGCGGCGGGCGCAACTGGTGACGGGTCAGGTCCGGCCTGACGCCGCGTCGCGGGCGGGCGCGGGTCGGGGCCGGTGCGCGCGGGTCACGCGCCGAGCAGCGCACGCAGCGTGCGGACGACCCCGTTGTCCTCGTTCGACGGCGCGACGTACCGGGCGCCCGCGCGCACGTCCGGGTGGGCGTTCGCCATCGCGAACGACCAGTGCGCGGCCGCCAGCATGCCGACGTCGTTGAGGTAGTCGCCGAAGGCGACGGTCTGCTCCGGCCCCACGCCCAGCGCCTCCTGCACCTCGCGCAGCGCGTGCCCCTTGTCGGCGTCCAGGCTCATGACGTCGACCCAGTGCGCGCCGCTGACGAGCACGCGGGCGTCCCCGTCGAACCGCGTGAGCGCTGCCCCGGCGCCCGTCTCCGCGGGCCCGAAGTCGTAGACCGCGACCTTGAGGATGGTGTCCTCGACCGCTGTGAGGTCGGGCACCTGCTGCAGCAGCGCGTAGTACGGCTCGCACTGCGCGAGGAACGCTGCGTCGGTGCGCTCGACGTACGCGCTGTCCAGCCCGCACAGCACGACCCCGACGTCGCCGCCGGCGTCCGCCTGGCGCCGCACGTCGCGCACGACGTCCCGCGCGAGGCCCGTCGCCAGCCCGTGCACCGCGAGCGGGACCCCTGCGCGGACGACGTGCGCGCCGTTCTCCGCGACGTACACCAGGTCGTCACGCGCCAGCTGCCGGCGCAGCGTCGCGTACTGCCGCCCGCTCGCCGGGCAGACCGTCACCCCGCGACCGAGCAGCTCGTCGAGCAGCGGCCAGAACGACGGGTCGACCTGCTTGGCCTCGTCGAGCAGCGATCCGTCGAGGTCGACCGCGACCAGGCGGACGTCGGGGGGTGCGGTGCGCGCGGCGAGCTCGGCGGCGAGCGAGGTCAGGTCGTCCGAGGGCACCCCCCGATCCTCGCACCGGCGACCGGAGGTACGCGGGTCGGCGCGTCGTCCGGCAGCGGGAGGCTCGCCGTGCACCCCCGGCGAGGACGCGTGAGCGCCGCCCGGGCGAGGCCCCGCGGGCGCTTACCCCGAGGGGCCTCGGCCCGGTGCCCAGGGTAGGGCGCGGGCGCGTCCGACCGGGTGAAGTGCGGCCTCGTGTCCACAGCCTGTGTCCACACCCCTGTGTCGGAGCGGTGAGTTCGCAGGTGGTCCTGTGGACGACGCTGTGGACGCAGCGGTGGACGAGATCGCTCCCCGCGACCCCCTTGCGGCCCTGGTGACGGCAGGTCTAGAACTGGGGGCACGGCCCCGAAGGACCGCGCCTCACCTGCACGAACGTTCCCCCGTGACCGTTCCGCGGGCGAATCGCGCGGACGTCGGGACCCGACCGACCGGAGGACGTGCGGCACCTCGCCGGGGCAACCCGACGACCTGTGGATGACGACGCAGGGACTGCACCGGCACCGGGAGGTCGATCGTGGTCGTCCCGCCCACGACGGACCGGTCCGCCGGACCGCCGGGTGCCGGGGCGCAGCCGCACCGTCACAGCGGCGTCCCCTCACCGGGCCACCGGAGACACGAGGACCCACGATCGAGGCGACGGCCCCTCGGACGCTTACTCCGAGGGGCCGTCGTCGTCCGTGCACGGCACGCTCAGGCCGGAGGCGCGGACTCCACGAGGATCGTCACGGGCCCGTCGTTGACGAGCTCGACCGCCATGTCGGCACCGAACCGGCCCGTCGCGACCTCGAGTCCCCGGGCCCGCAGCGCCGCGACCACGGCGTCGACGAGCGGCTCCGCGACCTCGCCGGGTGCTGCCGCGTTCCAGGTGGGCCGCCGGCCCTTGCGCACGTCGGCGTAGAGCGTGAACTGGCTGACGACGAGCACGGGCGCGCCCACGTCGACGGCCGAGCGCTCGTCCCGCAGGATGCGCAGCTCGGCGATCTTGCGCGCGACGACCTCGACCTGCGCCGGCCCGTCGCCCGGGGTGACGCCGACGAGCGCCAGCAGTCCCGGCCGGTCGATCCGGCCGACCACCTCGCCGGCCACCGTCACCGACGCGCGCGTGACGCGCTGCACGACCGCCCTCACCGTCGGACCTCCACCCCGTCCCGCACGATCCCCGCCCTCACGCGTCCGGCCCGAACGTGGCCCGCACGGCCCCGACCGGTCGCCCGTGGCCCAGCACGGGCGTCCGACCCACCTCCGCCACGGCGGCGGGGTCGACGCCCGCGAGCGCGAGCGCCGATGCCAGCACGGCCGGGCGTGGGCGCGACGCGCCGTCGAGGACCTTGAACGCGACCGCCCCGCCGTCGCGCAGCCCCGCGGCGTACACGCCGTCGGCACCGTCCTTGGCGACCAGACCCGGCACTGCCGTCATGAAGGCCGTGGCGTCGCGTCCGGTCCCGCCGACGTGCCACGGATGAGCGGCCATGGCGCGCCCGACGCGTGCGGTCGCCGAGCCGTCGTCGCGTGCGGCGGCCGCGGCGATCGCACCGAACGCGCGCGCCAGGCCGGTGAGCGTCGTCGAGAGCAGCGGCGCGCCGCAGCCGTCGACCGTGACGTGGTCGACGGGCACGCCCGTGAGCTCGGCGACCGTCGCGACGACCGCCCGCTGCAGCGGGTGCGCCGGGTCCAGGTAGCCCTCCGTGGACCACCCGGCCGCCACGCACGTCGCGAGCATGCCCGCGTGCTTGCCGGAGCAGTTCTGCGTGAGCGGCTGCGGCCCGTGCCCGTCGGCGCGCCGCTGCCACGCGGCGTCGGGGGCCAGCGGCCAGTCGGGGGTGTTGCGCAGGTCGGCCGCGGTGAGCCCGGCGCCGGCCAGGACGCCCTCGACGACCTCGAGGTGCCCCGGCTCACCGGAGTGGCTCGCGCACACCAGCGCGAGCTCCGGGCCGTCGAGACCGAGCCCGTGCCGGAGCATCGCGAGGGCCTGCAGCGGCTTGAGCGACGAGCGCGGCCACACGACGACGTCAGGGTCGCCCAGCGCGTGCCGCACCTCGCCGCCGGGTGCGAGCACGACGACGTGGCCCAGGTGGACGGACTCGACGAGGTCGCCGCGGTGCACGCGCGCGAGCGGCACCGCGTGCGTGGCGACGTCGGCCGTGCTCACCACCCGCCCCGCGCGGGCCCGCCACCGCGGCCGGAGTACGGCGCCACGGCGGGCCGCACGTCGACGAGGTACACGATCGCCGCCGCTGCGCTGGCCAGCGCGAGGAACGACGGGAACGGCAGGCCGATGCCCAGCGGCGGCGGGATGCAGATGAACGCGACCGCGGTGGCCGCCACGAGCACCCCCGTCCAGAAGGCACGCGTGCGCTTGCCGGCGGCGACGAACGCCCGGGCCGGGCGACGCAGGCAGTCGACCAGCGCCCACACGGACAGCCCGAAGATCACCACGTAGAAGACGAGGAAGAGGAGGAGCTGCAGCGACCCGATGATGCCCACGGGCGAGAGCCTACGAGACGTCCGGGTCGCGCACCGGCGTGCTCACAGCTCCGGCAGTGCCGCGCGCGCGTCGTGGGGCGTGGCGCCGGACGCCTCGAGCAGGTCGACGACGAGCGAGCGCAGGAGCATGACGAGCGACTGCGACTTCCAGTCCTCGGGAGCCAGGACGTGCGGGTCGAGCGCGCCGGCCACCTCGAGCAGCCGCGTCCGGGCCGCGCGCGGGTCGTGGCCCGTGCCCAGCGCGGTCGCGAGGTCGTCGGTGGCGTGCGCGGTGGCCTCGACGGCGCCGGCGAGGCCCTGCTCGACGTGCCCGGACGCGGCGGGGGCGTCGTCGACCGCCGTGACGGACCTGCGCACCAGGACGCGCGCGTTGCGCATGGCACGGTCGAGCATCGCGGCCTCGTCGACGAGTCGTTCGAGCTCCGCGCGGTGGCGCCGGTGGGCGGGCGCCAGCCGGACGAGCTCCGCGGCGGCGCGCGCGGAGTCCCGCCACTCGTCGAGCGCGGGCTGCGACGCGCGCCCGGTGAGCAGTGCCGCCTCGACGTCCTCGACCGAGCGCGTCCGCAGACCCCGGGCCAGCCCGTGCAGCACGGTCGCGAGCTCCTGCACGGCCGCCTGCGCGAGCGTGCGGGGGTGACGCCGCGGGTCCGTCGGCGTGAGCAGCGCGAACGCGAGCGCCACGAGGCCGCCGACGAACGCGTCGATCCACCGTCCGAACGGTCCGCCGCCGATCTGCGGCAGACCGACGATGACGATGGCCTGCACCCCGGCCTGCGTGGTCAGCAGCGGACCGCGGTCGAGGAACCGCCCGAGCAGCGCGGACGCCGCCAGCACGAGCGACATCTGCCACAGCCCGGACCCGATGAGGTGCACGACGAGGTCGCCGGCTGCCACGCCGATCGCGACCCCGCCGGCGAGCTCGGCGACGCGGCGTACCGACCGGTCGCGCGAGAACCCGAGGGCGATCCAGGCCGCGACGGGCGCGAAGAACGGCATCTCGTGCCCGAACACGTACTGGCCGACCCCGTAGGCGATCCCCGCGGCGAGCGACGCCTGCAGGATCAGCGCCCACGACGAGCGCACGCGCGCCCACCCGGCGCGGACGCGCGACCCCACCTGGAGGCGGAGCGTCGCGCGCGTCGGCAGCGCACCCCACGCGCTCACGGGACCCCCGGCGGACGCCGACGCCTCAGGCGCCGAGCATCGGGTGGTGCCCGAGCCCGCGGGCCAGCGGGCCGCGGGCGGCGGGACGGTCGGGCGTGATCCCCTCGCCGTCGACGACGACCTCCTGGCCCGCCGCGACGGCCCCGCCGTCGCAGTCGACGAGCAGCGTCGCGTCCGTGGGCACGTTGCGCTTGACGACGGCCAGCGCGACGGGCCCGAGCTCGTGGTGCCGGGCGACGGTGGTGACGCGGCCGACCTGCCGGCCCTCGCCCGCGGCCTCCGCTCCCCCGGCGGTGGGTGCGGCGGCGCCCGGGAGCCGGACGGCCGCACCGACCGCGGGCACCAGGTGGCCCGACCCGTCGAGGTGCAGCATCACCAGCCGCCGCGGCGGCCGACCGAGGTTGTGCACGCGCGCGACCGTCTCCTGCCCGCGGTAGCAGCCCTTGTGCAGGTGCACGGCGGTGCGCAGCCAGTCGAGCTCGTGCGGGATCGTCCGGTCGTCGACCTCGTGCGAGGCACGGGGGCGCCACGCCTCGACGCGCAGCGCCTCCGCGGCCCACGTGCCGACGAGCGGCCAGCCGGCGGCCTGCCGCGTGCGCACCTCCGCCACGAGCCGCTCGCGCGGCACGAGCACAAGGCGCCAGCGCCGGTCGCCGCCGGGGTGCGCGGCGTCCTCGACGCCGTACCGCGTGCCGCCCGGCGCGGTGTGCGGCCACGGGTCGCGCCACGTCACGGGCTCGCCCTCGGCACCCTCGGCGTCGACGGGCTCGGCGAGCGCCGCCCACGCGTCGGTGACGTCCGCGACCTCCACCCGGAGCATGAACCGCATCCGGTCGAGCCAGGCGGCCAGCGCGGGCGCGGTCTCGCCGACCAGCCACGTGGTCGTGCCGTCGTCGACCATGCCGGCGACGTGCTCGACGTGCCCGTGCGGGTCGAGCACGAGCAGCTCGGTCGACGTGCGCGGCGGCAGCGCGGCGACGTCCTGCGACGTGAGCGAGTGCAGCCAGCTGAGGCGGTCGGGCCCGGTGACGGTGACGACGCCGAGGTGCGACTGGTCGACGACCGCTCCCCCGCGCGCGAGCGCGCGCTGCTCGGCCGTCGGGTCGCCGTAGTGCCAGGCGACACCCGCGTCGGCGCCGGAGGCGGGGACGGCGCCGTGGACCGCGAGCAGCGGGCTGCGGTGCCGCGGGGTGGGAGGCACGAGGGGGTCGGCGGCGTCGGTCACGTCACTCCACCCGGCTCAGGCGCGCCGACGCGTACGACTGCAGCGGCTGCCCGAACGCCGCCAGGTCGTGCGCCCACATGAGGTCGCCGTTCACCAGGCCGTACAGCCGCTTGCCGGCGCTGACCTCGGCGCCCGTCGCGGTGCGCGCGACGAGGTCGGACGCGAGCTCGAGCCGGCCGTTGCCGACCGTGCCGACCCAGACCGCGACGTACCCGGCCGGGTCCGTGGTCAGCAGCTCGACGGGGTGCTGGTCGTCGGGGAGGTCCGCGGGTCGTTCCGGCGGCACGCGCCAGTACCCGGACTCCGTGGACCACACGGGGTCGCCGTCGACGTCGGGCGCGCCCTGCGGCGCAGCGTCGGGGTGGGGCCCGGCGGGCGCCTCGAGGTCGATCTCGGCGACGTCGTCGGGCGCGACGACGAGCCGGGTCGTCGTGCGGTAGGCGAGGTACGGCCCGCCGTCGTGGGTGACCTCGAGCTCCTGCGTGAAGGTGCTCTCCTCGATACCGGGGTAGCCCACGACGCCCTCGCCGCGCCAGCGGCCGACCAACCAGGCGAGCGGGTAGACCTCGGGGGCCAGGCCCTCGGGCAGCACGAACGGCACGGTGCCTCCTCGGCTCGGGCGTCGGACCCTTCGGGGTCCCGACGTCCCACACGGAACTCGGGCGGCGGTCGGCCGCCCGCGGGGGCGCAGGTCAGCGCCGAGGGCTCAGCGCTGGCCCTTGTACAGGCGGTACGCGACGAAGCCGGCGAACCACGTGATGGTGCCCGTGGCCAGCACCAGCAGGCCGATGAAGAACCCCTCGAGCGCAGTCATGCACCGATCCTAACGACGCGGGCGCACGGAATCGTCCCGAGGCCCGCGGTCAGCCGGCCAGGACGCGCCCGGCGACGTACACGAGCACGCCGCTGACGGTGACCGGCAGCACGATCACGGCGAGCGCCGGCAGGTTGCGCGACAGCGCGGGGAACCGGTCGAACAGCGCGTGCATCGCCGTGACCAGGAGCCCGACCCCCAGGCCGAGCACCGCACCGGCGAGCAGCTGCACGGCGGGCAGGACCGCCCCGACGAGCGTCCCGCCGCCCGTCGCCGCGGCCACGGTGATCAGGTAGACGAGCCACGTGCGGCCGCGCAGCGCGACGGCCGCCGACCCCAGCGCGAGCGCGAGCGCCCCGGCGACCACGAGCTCCTTGCCGCCGCCGAGCCGCGCGGTGGCGACCCATCCCGTGACGCACACGGCCAGCACGGTGCCGGCCACGGTGCCCGACACGGACTCGACGAGCCGCAGCCGCCCGCCACGGCGCAGCAGCTCGTTGACGAACGCGAGCACCACGGCGCCGGCGAACACGAGCGCCATGTGCTGCAGGTACGGCTCCTCGGGCGTGAACGTCACCGCCGCGACGGACCCCAGCCCGCCGAGCGCGACGACCGCGCCGGCACCGGGCGTGAACGGCAGCCCCGCGAGCCGCGGCCAGCCGATCGCCAGCGCCAGGACGAGCGCGGCACTGACCCCGGCGAGCGGCAGCACGCCGAGGTACCCGCCGACGGCGACGACCGCCGCGAGGACCGCCGTGAGGACCGCACGCGTCTCGACGCTCATCGCACGACCCGCCGCGCGTGCGGTCGCGTCGGGCGCCGGTCGTCGCGCGGGGTCGTCGGACGGTCGTGGAGCAGCACGCGGGCGATTCTCGCAGACCCGCCGCCCCGCCCGGGCCGCCGCCCGGACGGGTGGCGCACGTGGGCGTCGGCACGGGCCCGCCCGACCACGCGGTAACGTGTGGCCACTCTCAGCCAGGAGGTGACGCCGGTGGCGGATCTGCTGCTGCTCACGCCTGCGTCCGGGGGTTCGGCACAGGTGCTACCCGCATTGGGGCTCCTGTCCCACCGGGTCCGGGTCCTTCCTGTCGAACCGTCCGCCCTCGTGGACGCACCGGACGCGGACATCGTCGTGCTCGACGCACGACGCGACCTGGTCACCGCACGCACGACGTGCCGCCTGCTGCGCGCCACGGGTCTGACGGTGCCGCTGGTGCTCGTGCTCACCGAGGGCGGCCTGACGGTCGTCACCGCCGAGTGGGGCGCCAACGACATCGTGCTCGAGCACGCGACGCCGGCGGAGGTCGAGACGCGCTTCCGGCTCGTGATGGAGCACGCCGCCGCCTCGTCGTACGACGACGCCCCGCAGGAGATCTCCTCGGGCGAGCTGACGATCGACGCCGGCGGGTACACCGCGCGGCTGCGCGGCCGGCCGCTGGACCTCACCTACAAGGAGTTCGAGCTCCTCAAGTACCTGGTGCAGCACCCGGGTCGCGTCTTCACGCGCGCGCAGCTGCTGCAGGAGGTGTGGGGCTACGACTACTACGGGGGCACCCGCACGGTCGACGTCCACGTGCGTCGCCTGCGCGCGAAGCTCGGGCCCGAGCACGAGCAGCTCATCGGCACGGTGCGCAACGTCGGCTATCGCTTCGACCCACCCAAGGACCGCCGCGCGTCGGACGACCGCACCGACGTCCCGGAGCCCGCGGACGTCTGAGCACCGCGGGCCGGGCCGTCCGCGCGTCGGTAGGGTGGTGCCCCGGTGCGCCGGGAAGTCTGGTCGGCAACGACCTGACCGACCCCTCGAGAGGTCCGCACGTGACGACGCCCCCCGCCACCCCTCCCGCGACGCCCCCCGACGGCGGCCCGCAGCACCGCACCCTCTTCTCGGCGCTGAGCCCCGGGGGCGAGCGGAACCTCGCCGACACCCTGCGCGACGAGCGCACGGGCGGCATGCTGCTGCTCGCCGGAGCGCTCCTCGCGCTGCTGTGGGCCAACCTCGCGCCCGCGTCGTACGGCGCGGTCAGCGGCACGGTCGTCGGCCCCGCGGCGCTGCACCTGGACCTCGACGTCGCGCACTGGGCGTCGGACTTCCTGCTCGCCATCTTCTTCTTCGTCGTGGGTGTCGAGCTCAAGCGGGAGATGGTCGTCGGGGAGCTGCGGCACGTCGCGACCGCGGCGCTGCCTGCTGCGGCCGCGGTCGGCGGCATGGTCGTGCCCGCGGGCGTGTACCTCGCCGTCAACACCGCGCTGCCGGGTGGCGCACCCGAGGGCTGGGCCGTGCCGACCGCGACGGACATCGCGTTCGCGGTGGGCGTCCTGGCGATCGTGGGACGCGGCGTGCCCGTCGCGCTGCGGGCGTTCCTGCTGACGCTCGCGGTCGTGGACGACCTGCTGGCGATCGTCATCATCGCGGTCGGCTACACCGACAGCGTCGCCGTGGGGCTGCTCGCCGGCTCGTTCGCATGCGTCGCCGTGTTCGCCCTCGCGCTGCGCCACGGGGTGCGCACGCCGGTGCTGCTCGTCCCGCTCGCGCTCGCGGCCTGGGCCCTGCTGCACGCGTCGGGCGTGCACGCGACGATCGCGGGCGTGCTGCTGGGCTTCGCGGTCCCGGCCGCACCCGGGACGGCCCTGGGCCGGCGGGCCCGCGGGGACGCGCCGGAGCCCCACGAGCCGGGTGAGGACGACCACTCCCTCGCGGAGCACTACGAGCACCTGTGGCGTCCGGTGTCCGCGGGGTTCGCCGTCCCGGTGTTCGCGCTGTTCGCGGCTGGTGTGACGGTCGACGCCTCGATGATCGGGGCGACCTTCGCCGAGCCGGTCGGCCTGGGCGTGCTCCTCGGGCTCGTGCTCGGCAAGCCGCTGGGCATCACCGCGGCGACGTGGCTCGTCGCGCGGTTCACGCGCGCCCGCCTCGCGCCGGGGCTCGGGTGGTGGGACGTCGTGGGGGTCGGGCTGCTGGCCGGCATCGGCTTCACGGTGTCCCTGCTGGTCGGTGTGCTCGCGTTCGGCTCGGGCTCGGTCCACGACGACCAGGTGGTCGTCGCGGTGCTCGCCGCGTCGCTGCTCGCGGCCGCCGGCGGGGGTGGTGTGCTCGCGTGGCGGGGCCGGGTCCACACCCGCCGCGGCGCACCGACCCCGGAGGTCGGTACCAGCCGGTAGGTTGCACCCGATGACCCCCGTCGACTCCGCGACGCTCCTCCTCGAGGGGCCCTGGCAGCACCGCTTCGTGACCGCGAACGGCGCCCGGTTCCACGTCGCCCTCGCCGGCGACCAGGACGCGCCGCTCGTGCTGCTGCTGCACGGCGTCCCGCAGCTGTGGTGGGCGTGGCGCCACCAGCTGCCGCTGCTGGCCGCCGCGGGCTACCGCGTCGCGGCGATGGACCTGCGCGGCACCGGTGGGTCCGACAAGCCGCCGCAGGGGTACGACGTGCCGACGCTCGCGGCGGACGTCGCGGGGGTGGTGCGCTCGCTCGGCGCGGGCTCGGCGGTCGTGGTCGGCACCGGCACGGGCGGCGACGTGGCGTGGGCGACCGCCGCCTACCACCCGCAGGTCGTGCGCGCGCTCGGCGTGCTCGGCGCCCCCCACCCGGTCGACGCGCTCGCCGTGCCGCGCACGCCCCCGGGCCCCGCGGCCTCGACGGTCCTGGCGTTCGCGCAGCTCCCGTCGCTCCCCGAGCGCGAGATGGTCCGCGGCGACCTCGTCGACCGCATGCTCACGCACTGGGGCGGCGTGCCCGGGCAGCCGGGTGCCGACGCGGTCGCGACGTACCGCCGGGCGGCCCGCGTGCCCTTCGCGGCGCACAGCCAGCTCGAGCAGGTCCGCTGGCTCGTGCGCTCGACGCCCCGGCCCGACGGGCGGCGGTACCGCGCCGTGCTGCGGGCGGCACGTCCCGTGCCCGTGCTGCAGGTCCACGGCCTGCGCGACGGTCTGCGCCCGGCGTCGACGGCGGCGCTGCGCCCCGGCACCACGCACGTCGCGCGCCCGTACCGGCTCGAGCTGCTCCGCGACGGTGGTCACTACCTGACGGACCAGGTGCCGGGTCTCGTGGGCGAGCTCCTCGTGGACTGGCTGGCCGAGGTCGACGCCGTCAGCCCTTGAGCATCGCGGCCGCGCGCACGGGATCGGTCTCGCCGCTCCCCGCCGAGGGGCACAGCGCCGCGACCGGGCACGCGCCGCACGCGGGGCGCCGCGCGAAGCAGGTGCGGCGCCCGTGGAAGATCAGGCGGTGCGACGCCATCGTCCACTCGCGCCGCTCGAGCAGCGCACCCAGCTCGGCCTCGATGACGACCGGGTCCGTGCTCGTCGTCCAGCCCAGCCGCTGCGAGAGCCGCTGCACGTGGGTGTCGACCGTGATGCCCGGGACCCCGAACGCGTTGCCGAGCACGACGTTCGCCGTCTTGCGCCCCACGCCGGGCAGCGTGACGAGGTCCTCGAGCCGGCGCGGCACCTCGCCGCCGAAGCGCTCGACGAGCGCGGCGCCGATGCCGGCGACCGACCGCGCCTTGGCGCGGTAGAAGCCGACCGGGTGCAGGACCTCCTCGAGGTCGGCCAGGTCCGCCCCGGCGAGCGCGGCCGCGTCCGGCCACCGGTCGAAGAGCTCGGGCGTCGTGGCGTTGACCCGCACGTCGGTGGTCTGCGCCGACAGCACGGTCGCCACGAGCAGCTCGAGCGGGGTGCGGAAGTCCAGCTCGCAGCGGGCGTCGGGGTAGCGCGCGGCGAGCAGCCGGTCGACGCGGCGGGCACGGCGCGTCAGCGCGAGCGGGGTCTCGTCCACGCCCCGAGGCTACGACCCCCCTCCCACACGCCCGTTCGGTCCGGCCGGTTGCTCCTGGCGGGTGAACAGATCGTGCAGAAGCGAGCGGACCGGTCAAGCCGAACCCCGCGCACGCCGAACCAGACCCTGTGACGTCGTCCGACGAGCCGCTGCACGACCTGCAGCTCGAGCGCCGCGCCCTGCGCGCCGAGCGGGACCGGGTCGGCTGGTGGCGACGGGTCGTGCGCGCCCGCATCGACCTGGCCGTGGCCGGCGCCGCCGCGCCGGGGGCGCTCGGCGAGGAGGTCGCCTTCGTGCTGCCGCTCGACGTGAGCCTGCACGTGCCGCGCGTGCGCGAGCTGCACGAGGCGCTGCCGGGCGGCGACGTGGGCCGCGACGTCGGCCTGCTCCCGACGCTGCGCACGCTCGACGAGCGGCTCGCGAGCTACGAGGCCGGTGTCGCGCAGGCGCTCGACTCCGCGACGCGGCGCCTCGTGGAGCGGCTCGCGGACGACCCGACGGCCGCCCTGCGGCCCCGGACCGCGGTCGGCGACGCGACCTGACACCGCGGGTGCACCATCCGCTGCACCACGCGGTCGCGTCCCGGCGCGCGCGGCGACCGGGATGCGGCAGACTGGCACGGGTGTCCGGCGCAGCCTCCGGACTCGACGCAGGCCCGCGCGGACGCGGGACAGAGGGGAAGGAACCGCCGTGGCGGAGGACATCGTGCTGACGGCGCCACTGTTCGCAGGCATGGACGAGGAGTCGTCCCGGGCCCTCATCGACTCGATGAAGGTGCTCGATGCCGCGCGCGGTGACGTGCTGTTCCACGAGGGCGAGCCGGGCGACCGGCTCTTCCTGGTGCGCGACGGGAAGATCAAGCTCGGCCGACGCTCGAACGACGGCCGCGAGAACCTGCTGGCGGTGCTCGGCCCCGGTGAGATGTTCGGCGAGCTGTCGCTGTTCGACCCGGGCCCGCGCACCGCGACCGCGACGGTCGTGGCGGACGCGGTCGTGCTCGAGCTGGGGCACCGCGACCTCGTCACGTGGCTCGCGGACAAGCCGAAGGTCGCCGAGCACCTCCTGCAGGCCCTGGCTCGCCGGCTGCGCCGCACCAACGAGGCACTGGCCGACCTCGTGTTCTCCGACGTGCCGGGCCGCGTGGCCAAGGCGCTGCTCGACCTGTCGACGCGCTTCGGCCAGCAGGTCGACGAGGGCATCCGCGTCGCGCACGACCTGACGCAGGAGGAGCTCGCCCAGCTCGTCGGCGCGTCGCGCGAGACCGTCAACAAGGCGCTCGCCGACTTCGCGGCGCGCGGCTGGGTGCGCCGCGAGGGGCGTGCGGTCGTCCTGCTGGACGTCGACCGGCTGGAGCGGCGCGCGCGCTGAGCCGCCCGCGCCGGCCGACCTCGCCGGGCGGTCAGGGGGTCGACGTGCCGCCCGACGCGGCCCGTCAGTCCGTCTCGACGACGATCTCGACCTCGACGGGCGCGTCGAGCGGCAGCACGGCGACACCCACGGCGGAGCGCGCGTGGACGCCGGCCGCGCCGAGGACCTCGTGCAGCAGCAGGCTCGCGCCGTCGACCACCGCGGGCTGCCCGGTGAACTCCGGGTCGCTCGCGACGAACCCCACGACCTTGACGACGCGACGCACGCGGTCGAGGGCGCGCACCGGGTCGCCGTCGGAACCCTCTGCCGCGAGCAGCGCGGCCACGGCCGCGAGCGCGTTGAGCCCCGCGGTGCGCGCCAGTGCCACCGCGGTCTGCGGGTCGACGTCCGCACCCACCTTGCCGGTGACGGGCAGCGCGCCGTCGACGAACGGGAGCTGGCCGGACGTCCACACGTGCGCTCCGCTGCGGACCGCGGGGACGTAGGCCGCCAGCGGCGCGGCGGTGGCCGGCAGCGTCAGGCCGAGCTCGGCGAGACGGGCGGCGACGCGGCCGCCGGGGACGCCGCTCACACGCCCGGCTTGGGACGCTTGAGGTAGGCCACGAGGCCGGCGTCGGGACCCTGGATCACGGTCACGAGCTCCCAGCCGTCCGATCCCCACTGGTCGAGGATCGCCTTGGTGGCGTGGATGATGAGCGGAACGGTCGCGTACTCCCACTGGGTCGCCATGGGCCCCACCCTAGTGCCGACCCCCGCGGGTGGAAGCGCTCACACCAGCCCGGCGAGAGCGACCAGCGTGGGCTCGGAGCCGAGCAGCTCGGCCCGCCAGGACCTGACCTCGGGCCGGCGGCGCAGCAGGGCGCGGCGCTCGCGCTCGGTCATGCCGCCCCACACACCGAAGTCGGCGCGGCTGTCGAGCGCGTCGGCGAGGCAGTCGAGGCGGACGGGGCAGCCGTGGCACACGGCGCGGGCCTCACGCTGGGCGGCGCCCTCGACGAACAGCGCGTCGGGTGCCTGCTTGCCCTGGCCGCACGACGCGAGCGCCGTCCAGTGCCCGTCGTACCCCTGTGCCCCCAGCCCTGCCACGTGTTCCTCCGCGTGTCGCTCCCTGCGTGTCGCCGCCGTGACCGTATCGGCACGTGCAGGGTCCTGACGAGACCCCGGACGGGTCTTTTCCGCCGATCGGCCGCGTCGGAGGCCCGGCCACGGCCCGCCGGCGCCCGGGAAGGGGCCGTCGGTCCCGCGTCGACGAACCGGACCGCCCACGTGCCCACGCCCGGGTGACCCTGTGTGCAGGTCACGTGGAGGACCGGTCGCGAGAGGGCCTCGCCCGCCCCCGCGTCAGGTGCCACCGGTACCCTGGCGGGCATGCCGACACCTGCACGCGCGCGCGGACGCCGGATCAGCGCCGTCCAGGCGCTCGCCCTGCTGCTCTCCTTCAGTCTCGTCGCCGGGCTCGGCGGTGTCCTCGCCGCCGGCCTCGTCCTGCCCGGCGTGGCCGTGGCCAACGGCATCACGGGCATGACCGTCACGGCGTTCGACGACCTGCCGAGCGAGCTCGAGCAGCGGCCGCTGCCGGAGAAGTCGGAGATCCTCGCGGCCGACGGCACGCTGCTCGCGACGTTCTACGTCCAGAACCGCATCGTCGTGCCGTTGTCCGAGATCGCGCCGATCATGCAGCAGGCCGTCATCGCGGTCGAGGACCGCCGGTTCTACGAGCACTCCGGCGTCGACCCGGCCGGCATGCTGCGGGCCGCGATCTCCAGCGCGGCCGGCGCCCAGCAGGGCGCGTCCACGCTCACGCAGCAGTACGTGAAGAACGTCTTCCTCGACGCCGCGGAGCGCGCGGAGGACGACGCCGAGCGCGACCGGCTGCGTGCCGAGGCCAAGGTCAGCAAGGGCGCCGAGGGCATCGCCCGCAAGCTGCGCGAGGCGAAGATCGCCATCACGCTCGAGAAGACGATGACGAAGGACGAGATCCTCGAGAAGTACCTCAACATCGCCGCCTTCGGGGCGTCGGTGTACGGCGTGGAGTCGGCGGCCCGCTACTACTTCAGCAAGTCCGCGAAGGACCTGAACTACCTCGAGGCCGCGACGATCGCGGGCATCACGCAGTCCCCCAGCGTCTGGGACCCGGTCGGCCGGGCCGACGAGACGCCCGAGCAGGACGCGGAGCGATACGCGAACTCCAAGACGCGTCGCGACAAGGTGCTCAGGGACATGGAGCAGGAGGGCTACATCACGCCGGAGGAGCTGGAGACGGGCCTCGCGACGCCCGTGGAGGCCACCCTCAACGTCTCCAAGCTCAACCAGGGCTGCATGTCCGCCGACACCACCGTCCCCGGCTCCGGCTTCTTCTGCGACTACGTCACCAAGGTCATCGCGAACGACCCCGCCTTCGGGGAGACCGCGCGCGACCGGACCAACCTGCTCTACACGGGCGGCCTGACGATCACGACGACGCTGGTGCCCGGTGAGCAGGCGATCGCCGACGCCGAGGTCAAGAACGGCGTCCCCGTGAACGACCCGTCGGGTGTCGCGAGCTCGATCGTCTCGGTGGAGCCCGGGACCGGCAAGATCACCGCGATGGCGCAGAACCGCGTCTACTCGGCGCTCAAGGAGCAGAACCCCGGCGAGACCGCGGTCAACTTCAACACGAGCTTCCAGTACGGCGGGTCGGGCGGGTTCGCCCCCGGCTCGACGTTCAAGGTCTTCACGCTGCTCGAGTGGCTCAAGCGGGGTCACGCGCTCAACGAGACCGTCAACGGCTCGCGCCTGACGTACAACACCAACGAGTTCACGGCCTCGTGCGTCGGGCGGCTGGGCAACGAGAAGTTCCCGTTCGGCAACTCCGAGGGCGGCAAGGCGATCAACCAGTCCGTCATCGACGCCACGCGCAACTCGGTGAACTCGGCGTACATCGCGATGGCGGCGCAGCTCGACCTCTGCGCGATCATGCAGGGCGCCGCCGACCTCGGTGTGACCAAGGCCGGCAACCCCAACCAGATCAACCCGCTCACCAACACCCCCATGGGCAACGTGCCGTTCGACCCGTTTCCCTCCGTCGTGCTCGGCACCGACTCGACCTCGCCGCTGCAGATGGCCGCGGCGTACGCGACGTTCGCGTCCAACGGCACCCACTGCAAGCCGATCGCGATCACGCAGGTGCTCGACGCCCAGGGCAACGAGCTGCCGATCCCGACCGCCGACTGCCGGGTCGGCGCGATCGACCCGCGGTACGCGTCGGCCATGAACTTCGCGCTGAGCAACGTGTGGACCGGCACGGCCAAGGACGTGGGCAAGCCGCCGTTCCCGGCCGCCGGCAAGACGGGGACCACGACGAAGAACGAGTACAACTGGTTCGTCGGGTACACGCCGCTGCGCGCGACGGCCGTCTGGGTCGGCTACAGCGAGAACATGCGCACCATGAACCGCGAGACGATCAACGGGAAGTACTACGGGTACGGCCCGTACGGCTCGTCGATCGCCGCCCCCACGTGGAAGCGGTTCATGGTCCAGGTGCTCAACGGCGCCGACAACCAGGACTTCGCGAAGCCCGCCGACCGTGAGCTCAACGGCGAGCGCGTGGGCGTGCCGTCCGTGGTCGGCCAGAACGAGCAGCGGGCCCGCGAGATCCTCGAGGGTGCCGGGTTCCGGGTCTCCGTGTCCGGCGAGCAGGTGCCGTCCTCCTACCCGGCCGGGACGGTCGCGGAGCAGTCCGCGACGCTGGCTCCCCGCGGCTCGTCCATCTCGCTGAAGATCTCGAACGGCCAGCAGCCGGGCGGTGGCGGGCAGGGTGGGTTCCCGGGCGGCGGCGGCCAGGGAGGGTTCCCGGGTGGCCCACCGGCGCCGCCCAACCCGGGCGAAGGGCGTCGGGACCGGTGACGTCCTCCCCCACCGGCGCCGGTGCCACCGGCGCCGGTGCGGCGCTGCGTGCGGTCGGCGGGCTCGCGCTCGCCGGGGCCGCGGCGCTCGCATGGGCCTCGCTGGTCGAGGTGCGCTGGTACGCGCTGCGCGAGGTGACGGTCCCGGTGCTGCCGCCCGGGCAGGACCCGCTGCGCGTGCTGCACGTCTCCGACCTGCACCTGACCCCCGGTCAGCGGCACAAGGTCGACTGGGTGCGCGACCTGGCCACGCTCGACCCGCACCTCGTCGTCGACACCGGGGACAACTGGGCGCACCTCGACGCGATGCCCGCACTGCTGCACGCGCTCGACCCGCTGCTGGCGGTGCCCGGTGCCTTCGTCCTCGGGTCGAACGACTACCTGGGCCCGGGGTTCAAGAACCCGGCGCGCTACCTGCTCCCCGACGCGCGGCGCGCGCCGACGCGCCCGCCGGTGGCGCTACCGTGGCGCGAGCTCGTGGCGCGCCTGACCGCGGCAGGCTGGGTGGACCTGTCGAACCGCCGTGACGTGCTCGAGGTCGACGGGCGCCGGCTCTCGCTCGTCGGCACGGACGACGCGCACCTGGACCGTGACGTGATGCCGCCGGCCGGTGGCGCGGACGACGCCCGCACGTCCGACGGCCGCGCGCCCGCGGTCGACCTGCACCTGGGTGTCACGCACGCGCCGTACCGCCGCGTGCTCGACGCGATGCACGCCGACGGCGTCGACCTGACGATCGCCGGCCACACGCACGGCGGGCAGCTCGCCGTGCCCGGCTGGGGCGCCCTGACGACCAACTGCGACCTCGACCTGCGCCGCGCCAAGGGCCTGCACGGCTGGCCCGGCGCACGTCCCGACCGGCCCGACGGCGCGGGGTCGTCGTGGCTGCACGTCTCCGCCGGGCTCGGGACGTCCCCGTACGCACCGGTGCGCTTCGCGTGCCGCCCCGAGGCCACGCTCCTCACGCTCGTCTCGCCGTGACGGCCGGGTGTTCGGGCCGAGCCGGCCGTCGTCGGCGAGCCCGTGCTCCCGCTGCGCCGCCTTCAGCCGGTCCCGGGTCCGGCTGCCGAAGTAGCCGTCGACGAGGATGTCCTCGAACCCGTAGCAGTACCGCAGCGAGCGCCGGTCACAGCATTCCGTCACGTTCGGGCCACGACGCCCCGTTCGCGCGTGACCCGGATCACGTCGCGACGCCCGGTCGGGCACCCGTCGGCGGTGCTGGCGCCCACCGGAGAAACGCATTTCGTCTCCCGGCCCTGCGTCGGCTATCCTTGCCAGGCTCCACCGGGGTGTGGCGCAGTTTGGTAGCGCGCTTCGTTCGGGACGAAGAGGTCGTGGGTTCAAATCCCGCCACCCCGACAGGTCGAAGGCCCTGACCGGCAGATGCCGGTCAGGGCCTTCGTCGTTCCCGGGCCGCTCCCGGGCCGTTCGGGGCCGGCCCGTCAGGGCGCGAGGTACGCGACCGCGCCGTCCACGGCGCGCAGCACGACGCGCACGTCCGCGTCCGGGTCCGTCGGGGCCTCGACCCGCTGCCGGCCGGCCGTGTCGAGGGTCAGCGCCACGGGCTCGCCGTTGCCGTGCACCGTGAGGTCGCCGTCGACCGTCGACGCCGTGACGTCGCCCGCCACCGCCGCGACCAGCACGTCGCCGTCCGTGCTGGTCGCCGTCAGCGCACCCCGCACGTCGCTGACCTCGAGCCGACCGCTCGTCGTCCGCGCCTCGACGTCCCCGCCGACCCGCAGCACGTCCACCCGACCGTCGACCGTGCCCACCACCACACCGCCCGTGACGTCCGCGACACGCAGCGCGCCGTCGGTCACGTCCGCGAGCACCGCGCCCCGCACGTCGTCGACGCTCACGTCGCCGTCGGCGCCGCGCACCTCCACGTCCCCGCGCGTGCCGCTGACGTGCACGTCCCCGTCCGTCGCGCGCACCGTCACCGCGTCCGACGGCCCGGCCACCCGGACGTCACCGTCACCCGACCGCACGACCACCCGGGTGCCCTCCGGGACCGTCACGCTCAGGTCCGCGGAGCAGCGCACCGCGATCGCCGGGCACCGGTGGCGCACGACCGTGCGCTCGCCGTCCGACCGCACGTCGTAGGCCGGCGCGCTCCACGCGTACTGCGCCTCGCGGTCGACGCGGACCTCCTGCACGGCCTCGGCGCTCACGTGCACCTGCCCGTCCGCGACGACCTCCACGACGTCCGTCGCCGCGAGCGTCGCCGAGCCGGACGACTCCTGCGTGAACAGCCACGCCAGACCCTGGAGCACCCCGAGCGCGACCGCCGCGAGGGCGAGCGCGACGCCCAGGACCGTCAGGGCGATGCCGCCGGGCGAGCGCCTGCGTGGCGCCGACGCGGCCGGGAGCGTGGCGGGAGCCGTCGGGACGTCGGTGGGCCGGGCGGCGGTCACGGTCGCGCTCCGTTCGTCGGGCCGTCCTCCAGCCACCGCAGGACCGCGAGGACGCGGCGGTGGTCGTCGGAGTCGGGCGGCAGGTCGAGCTTGGTGAGGATCGAGGTGACGTGCTTCTCGACGGCCGGCAGCCCGACGACGAGCCGGTCGGCGATCGCCGCGTTCGAGCGACCTTCCGCCATGAGCGCGATGACCTCGCGCTCGCGGGGCGTCAGCAGGTCGGACAGGCTGCGCCGGGACCGGGCGAGCACCTGCGCGACGACCTCGGGGTCGACGACGGTGCCGCCGGCGGCGACCCGTGCCAGCGCGGCGAGGAAGTCGTCGACGTCGGCCACGCGGTCCTTGAGGACGTAGCCCAGACCGCCCGCGTCACCCACGAGCAGCTCGCGGGCGTAGCGCTGCTCGACGTACTGCGAGAGCACCAGCACCGGAAGCCCCGGGTGCAGCCCGCGCAGGTGGACGGCGGCACGCAGGCCCTCGTCGGTGTGCGTGGGCGGCATGCGGACGTCGGTGACGAGCACGTCCGGCAGGTCGGCGTCGGGGTCGCCCAGGGCGGCGACGAGCGCGTCGGCTGTCGGGTAGCCGGTGACGGTGTGCCCCTCGGCGGTGAGCAGCCGGGACAGGCCGTCCAGCAGGAGGACCGAGTCCTCGGCGATCACGATGCGCACGGCACCTCCACGGTGAGCACGGTGCCCCGGCCCGCGGGGCTGACGAGGTCGAACGAGCCGTCGAGCGCCTCGACGCGGCGGCGCAGGCCGTCGAGCCCGCCGCCCGGCGCGGCCGTCGCGCCCCCCGCACCGTCGTCGGACACCTCGACGCGCAGGCGGTCGTCGCGGACGTCGGCCCGCACCGCGGCGCGCGTCGCGCCCGCGTGCTTGGCGACGTTGGTGAGCGCCTCCGCGACCACGAAGTACGCCGCGGCCTGGGCCGGCGACCCCACCGCCTCGACGCCCGTGACCTCGACGTCCACCGGCACGGGCGAGCGCGCCGCGAGCGCGGACAACGCCGCGTCCAGCCCGCGGTCCGTCAGCACCGCGGGGTGCACGCCCCGCACGAGGTCGCGCAGCTCGGCCAGCACCTCCTTGACCTCGCCGTGCGCGGCCTCCAGCGCGGCCGCGGCCGCGGCCGGGTCCTGTGCCGCGGCACGGCGGGCCACGCCCAGCTCCACACCGAGCGCGACGAGCCGCTGCTGCGCGCCGTCGTGCAGGTCCCGTTCGATGCGCCGACGCTCCTCGTCGGCTGCGACCACCGCCGCGGTGCGGGTCTCGCGCAGGTGCTCGGCCCGCCCCTCGGCGACGTCGGCGCGCTGCTCGGCGGCGCGCGCGGCGCGCTCGGCCTCGGCCCGCGACCGCCCGCCCAGCAGGGCCCGCGCCAGCCGCACGTACGCGAGGTTCGCCAGCTGCACCACGAGCGCCGAGAGCCACAGGGCCGCGACCGCAGCCGGCACCAGGAGGGCCATGTGCGACGCCGACACCCGCTCCGCGAAGGGCACCGCCGGCACCACGAGCGCGCCCGCCGCGAGCCCCACGGCCAGCGGCCCCGCCGTCCACACGAGCAGCCACGCCACGAGCCCGTGCGCGAGCGCCGCCCACGAGCGCGCGTCACGCAGCCACGCCCACCACGCCCGTGGCCGCAGCAGCCCGTCCGGGGCCGGTGCGGGCGCCGGCACGGTCACGCCGAGCTGCGCCCGCAGCCGCTCCCGCTCCCCCACGCCGTACCAGCGGGCCAGCGCGAGCGTCAGCGCGAGCACCGGCAGACCCAGCACGACGACGGCCAGACCGGCACCGAGAGCCACGCCCGTGAGGAGCACCACCACCGCCGCGAGGCCCACGACGGCCGCGACCGCGAGCTGCCCGGCCCCCGCCCAGGTCGCACCCGACACCGGGGCGAGCGCGAGCGGGCGCCCGCCGGTGAGCATCGGGGCGACCGCGCGCACGTCGTCCGCGACCGCGATCTCGTCGAGGTGCGCGGTCGGGGCCGCGTCCGGGCGGTGCGGGGGCCGCGGCGGGGCGTCGACGTCGGGACGTGGGGTCATGGGGACGACGCTAGGCGCCGTGCCGCTGCCGCGGCAGCAGTGCCCACCCACGTCCTGGGGGTAGGGCCAGCCCTACCCCCGGCAGGAACGACGAGGGGCCGGTCCCGGGGGCTACCCGGGACCGGCCCCTCACCCGCCGTGCATGGGGTCACGGTGGGATGGGTCGGTCAGCCGTCAGGAGCAGGCGGCGCCGTTCAGCGTGAACTGCGTCGGCTTGGCGCTGTTGCCGTTGCCGTTGTGGCTGCCGTTGAAGCCGATGTCCACCGTGGCGTTGGCACCCAGGTTGCCGTTCCACGCCTCGTTGCTCACCGTCACGGTCTGGCCCGACTGGGCCCACTTGGCGCTCCAGCCCTGCTGGACGGACTGGCCGGCCGGCAGGTCGAACTTCAGGGTCCAGCCGGACAGCGCCGCGCCCTTGTTCGTCACGCGGACCGAGGCCGTGAAGCCGGTGTTCCACGCGTTGGCCGTGTAGCTCACCGTGCAGGCGCCACCCGGGTTCTGGGTCGGCGACGGGGTGGGCGACGGGGTGGGCGACGGCGTCGGGCTGACCGTCGGGGTCGGCGTCGGCGTCGGGGTGACCGTCGGCGTCGGGGTCGGCGTCGGCGTGACCGTCGGCGACGGGGTCGGCGTCGGCGTCACCGTCGGCGTCGGGGTCGGCGTGGGCGTCGGGGTCGTGCCGCCCTCGAAGAGGCGGGCGTAGTCCGACAGGGCGCCGGCGATGGCGGTCTGGGCCCAGAACCGGTGGTACCGGAACTCGGGGTCCGTGCCGTTCGCGAGAGCCGTCTCGACCTTCGACCACTGCGGGTCCTGCTTGTAGAAGGACCGGATGTCGAGGAACGACACGCCCGGCTTGATCGCGTCACCGTTGGGCATCTCGCCCGACCAGCCGTTGGGGATGAAGATCCCGTTGCCGCCCGACTGGTAGACGTCGTCGAACCGCTTGTAGTCGCCGCGCTTCTCCACCGAGGAGACGCCCAGAGCGGTCTGGTTGTTCTCCCAGATCGCGTCGAGCAGCGCCTTGGCGGTGTCACGCGCCTCGGTGTCACCCGACTTGGCCGCGTAGAACAGCAGCGCGCGGGCGGTGTCGCCGGCGACGCCGACGTCCTGGCCGGAGCTCTTGAGCGTCACGCGCAGGTTCGAGTTCGCACCCGGGTTGGACGCGTTCCACGTGTCGGGCGCACCCGACCACGTGAGCTCGGACGGGACGGACCAGTTCGCGCCGTCCGTCTCGATGTGGTCGACGACCCACGCGGACCACTTCTTCATGATCTCGCCCGCGAGCTCGTTGCCGGTCTCGTAGTAGAGCTCGGCGACGCGCTGCACGCCCCACGCCTGCATGCCGAACCACTGGTTCGACGGCGGGTCCACGTAGACCGGCGCCTCGGTGTACGCCATGCCGTAGAACGTCGGCGTGCCCGACGGCGGCTGCGCGTACGCACCGTTCCAGCTGTTGGTCGCGCCACCGGCGATGAGGCCGTCGGCGGACTGCAGCCAGCGGTACAGCTCGAGCTGGCGCTGCGCGGCCTTGGTCCAGTCCTCCTTGGCCGTCGACCCCTTGGGCGTCAGCTTGGAGTCGTTGGCCAGCGCCCACGCGGCGAACGGGTTCTGGTAGCCCATGTGCGCATGCGACGAGCTGATGCGCCACGCCCAGCCGGCGTTGGTGTCGGTCGCGCCGCCCCACGCCATGTACCAGGAGAGCAGGTAGTGCGCGCTGTCCTTGCCGGTACCGGCCGGGCAGCTCGGCGATGTGCAGCCGATCTGCTTGAAGTACTTGTCGAACAGCGTGTAGCGCAGGTAGTCACCGAGCTTGGACGCCTTGGCGACCGTGTCGGCGATCTGCGAGGCCTTGCCCTGCTCGGTCGCCCACTTGTTGGCCCAGTAGACGGCCTCGATGGCGCGCGCGTCGGCGTCGGACGCCGACGTGTACTTCCACTGCTTCGCGTACGACGCGTCGCCCGTGAACAGGTCGAGGTAGCCGTTGGGGCCACCGAAGGAGAAGTCGTCGCAGGTGGGGTGCGGCACGGTCTCCCACACCGACTCCTGCGGGCCGCGCTGGAAGGTGTTGACCAGCGACATGCCCTCCTGGTCGGGGCCGAGCGCGCAGCCGGGGCCGGGTGCGGCGCCGAAGCCGTAGATGTTGTCGACGTCGCCCAGCCAGTGCATCTGGTAGATGTCGTCGGTGCCGTACGCCTGCTTCAGCTCGGCGGCGATCGGGTCGCGCCCGACGCTGCCGCTGCTGCCGATCTGCGACGGGTACTTGCTCGGGTGGTCGTACTCCGAGGCGTAGCTCGCCGGCGCGTCGGCCCGGTAGAAGGAGTTCGTCGGCTGGTCCTCCTTCTGGGGGATCATGTACGTCTCGAGGTTCTTCCACGCCTCGTTGAGCGGCTGCCACTCACCGGTGGCCTGGCCGTAGAGGGCCTCGAGCCAGATCCAGTAGGAGTAGGCCTCGGAGGTCGTCATGTGCCCGTAGTCCGGGGCCTCGACCATGAGGGTCTCGACGGCGTGGTAGGGGATGCCCTGAGGGCTGAAGTACCCGTTGGCGGGGTCCTTGATCTTGTCGTACTGCTCGAGGAACCGCTTCGCGTACTCGGCGTCGACCGTCACCGCCGCGGGGGCGACCTGGGAGGTCGGCCCCGAGAGAGCGACGGCGGCCTGTGCGCCGCCCACGGCCACGAGCGACGTGGCTGTCAGGACGGCCCAGGCCGCTCTGACGGCACGCCGTCGGGTGCTTGAGGACATCTTCCGTACCTTTCCTGGCGTCGACCACGACGGCCTCGGTGCCGCCGTGGAACCTGCCGGCGGCCTCGGTACCGCCGCCAGTCCTGCGAGAAGGAACGGACCGCGGGCGGCGGGGCGCGGCTTCGCGCGTTGCAGCCAGCGGTCTGGACGGTGCTCACTCTGTTGACGCGCACGGGTAGCGTCCAGGCCGCGAATCGCTTAGGTAGGCCACCTCGTGGGAGCGTGTCCAGACCTGGTCCTCCGACCGGGACACCGGTCCTGCTCCCGCGACGGGGACGAGGACCGGCGTCCCGGCCGACGGTCGTGGGCCGCGAGCGTCAGGTCCAGCGGAAGAGGCGCACCGCGAGCGGGGTGCCGACGACCGCCCAGGCGGCCATGACCAGCACCTCGGTCGTCGGGAACGGCTGCCCCACCCAGCCCGCGGTCATCGCCTGCGTCGCGGCGCCCAGTGGTGTGAGGACCGCGATCGTCTGCACCGCGTCCGGCATGAGCGGCAGCGGCAGCCACACGCCGGCGAAGAACAGCGAGACGAAGTACAGCGTCATGCCCCACCCGTTGGCCGCCGCGGCCGTCGGCGCGAGCGCCGCCACCAGCGAGCCGAGCGCGAACGCCGACAGCACGGCCAGCACGAAGGCCAGCAGCACGGTCAGCGGCGCGACGGGCAGCTCGATCCCGAGCACGACCACGCCGCAGCCGACGGCCAGCAGTGCGGCGACGCCCAGGGTCACGAGGTTGACGACGACCTGCGCCACCATCAGGCGCGCCGGCCCGACGGGTGTCGTCGACAGCCGCCGCAGCACGCCGCGCTGCCGGTACGTGGCGACCACCGCGGGGAACGTCGACAGCGCGACGGTCGCCACGGCGAGGCTCAGCACGATCGGTGTGTATCCCGTGATCGCGCTGACGGCGGCCAGCGCCGGGTCGTCCGCGTCGTAGGGCTCGTCGGCCCACGGCATGACCAGCCCCAGCACGGTGAGCAGCAGCGCCGGGAACAGCAGGCCGAAGAACAGCACGGACGGGTCGCGCAGGAACAGCCGGGCCTCGACGGCCGTCATGCGGGCCAGCGCGCCGCCGCGGGTCGCGGACCGGGCGCCCGGGCGGGCCGGCGAGAGCGCGGTTCCGGCGGGGGTCGGGGTGGTGGGTGTGGTGGTCATGTCACGCCTCCGGCGCGGTCGTCGCGGCCTGCAGGGACGGCGCCGGGTCGTCGGGACCCGCGCCCGTGAGGGAGACGAACGCGTCCTCGAGGGACGCGCGCTCCAGACGCACGTCGGCCGCACGCACGTCGTGCCGGGCCAGCGCGACGAGCACGTCCTGCACGACCGTGCCACCGCCGCGCACGACGAGCGCGCGGTCCTCGACGACGGCCTCGCGGACGTCGGGCACGCCCGCGAGCGCCGCGAGCAGCGCGTCGTCGGCGACGGGCGTCGCAGGGCGCACCCGCAGGACCTGCTCGCCCTGGGCGAGCGCGACGATCTCCGCGGGCGTCCCGACGGCGGCGACACGGCCCGAGGCGATGAGCGCGATCCGGTCGCACAGCCGCTCGGCCTCCTCCATGAGGTGCGTGACGAGCAGGATCGTCACCCCCGCGTCGCGGATCGCCTCGACCACGGCCCACGTCTCGCGGCGCGCGTGCGGGTCGAGGCCCGTCGTGAGCTCGTCGAGGATCGCGAGCTGCGGGCGCCCGACGAGCGCGAGCGCGACCGACAGGCGCTGCTTCTGCCCCCCGGACAGGTCCGTGAAGGCCGTGTCCCGCTTGGCGCCCAGGCCCAGCAGGTCCAGCAGGTCCGCGGGGTCGGCGGGGTCGGCGTAGAACGACGCGTACAGGTCGAGCGCCTCCCGCACGCGCAGCCGGTCCGGCAGCGCGGACTCCTGCAGCTGCAGGCCGACCTGCTCGTGCAGTGCCGCGGCCTGCGTCGTCGGGTCGAGCCCGAGCACGTCGACGGTGCCGGCGTCGGGGCGGCGCAGCCCGGCGACCATCTCGACCGTCGTCGTCTTGCCGGCGCCGTTGCGTCCGAGGATCCCGTAGATCTCGCCGCGCTCGACGGTCAGGGAGACGTCCGCGACGGCGAGCGTGCTGCCGTACGCCTTGCGCAGGTGCTCGGCCCGGACGACCGGGGTGGTGGTCATGGTGGCCTCCAGTGGCCTCGACGGGGATGCGGGGGTGTGCGGTGCCACGGCACCCGGTGGTGACGGGCCCCGTGGGATCTGCGTGCGTGGGATCTGCGTGCGTGGGATCGCGGTGCGCTACGGGCTGCTGCGGCCGAGGGGCGTCCGCGTCGTGACGACCGCGAAGGCCGCGGCCGTGAGGGCGACGACGAGCGCACCCCCCAGCAGGGCGGGTGCGGCACCGGCCCACGAGTCGCGGCCCGCGGGCGTGCTCCCCAGCAGCGTGAGGACCAGCGCCACGGGTCCGGCGGTCACCGGCAGCGCGAGGGTGCCCCACCACCCGCCGGCCCGCTGGTACACGATGCCGACGAGCAGGCCGGCGACGTTCGCGACGACGCAGGCCAGGACCAGCTCGGCGAGCAGCAGGCCGGCCGGTGACGACTCGTCCGCCAGGACGGCGTCGGTGACGCGCCACCCCCACCCGGCAGCGCGGTGCAGCTCGCGCTCCACGGCCGCGAGCACGGTGAGCACCACGGCGTACGCCGTCCCGGTGCCACCGGCGACGAGGAGGGCCGCACGGGCGAACGTGCGGCGCGTCATCCCCGCCGCGACGTGCACCCGCAGGTACGTCGCGACCATGGCGATCGCCTGCGCGAACGGGAACCAGATCGCCCCCTGCCGGGAGTACAGGATCACCGCGGCGTCGAGCCCGCCGTTGACGTGCGCCAGCCAGAGGGAGAACGCCACGAAGAACGGGGTGACGACCAGCCAGTACCAGCCCAGGTAGCCGAGGACGACCCGGCCGATCCGGCCGGCGGTGTGCGCGACGGGCCCGGGACGGTGAGCGATCGTCGTGGTCATGGTTCCTCCCTCCTCGTGCGGTGCGTGGGCGGTCAGGGCCTGGCGGGGACGGGGGCGCGCCCGGCGACGACCGTGAACACGAGCGCGGCGGCGACGGCCAGGGCAGCACCGAGGCCGGCGAAGGCGACGAGCGCCTCCGCGTCGCTCGCGGACGTCCACGGTCCGGGCAGGCCCCGGAGCCGGGCACCGGGCGCGTAGAGCAGGACGAGCAGCGGGCCGACCGTCAGCGGCAGCGTGAGGGTGCCCCACCACGACCCGCCACGCAGGTACACGGCGCCGACGACGAGCCCGGCGAGGTTGGCGACCACGCACGGCACGGCGACGTCGACCAGCAGCGCCCAGGTCGGCTCGGCCGCACCCACCACCAGCACCTCGGTGATCACGGAGTCCCACCCGAGCGCGTCGTGCACGGCCCGCTCGACGAGCACCAGCGCCGTCAGCGCCACCGCGTACACGGCACCGGCGGCGACCTGGACGACGAGCGCGGCACGGACGAACGTGCGGCGTGTCATGCCGGACGCGACGTGCACGCGCAGGTAGGCGCTCACCACCATGATCGCCAGCGAGAACGGGAACCACGTGGAGGCCTGGCGCGCGTACACGGCGATCGAGACGTCGGTGCTGCCGCGCGTCGCCCAGCCGACGACGTTGGCGACGACGACGGCCAGGGCGACGATCAGCCAGAACCAGCGACCGAGCCGCACGAGCGCGGCACCGAGCCGCCGGACGGTGTGGGCGGTGGGCGACGGGCGGACCGCCGCGGCGGAGGCGCTCACCGTGCCACCTCGCCCGTCGGGCCGGGCGGCCCGTGCGTCGTGCACTGCGGGTCCGTGAGGTGCACGAACAGGTCCTGCAGGGGCACCGGGCCCAGCTCGAGACCGAGCTCCCGTGCGCGGCGCTCGTCGCCCTCCGCGAGAGCGCCGCGTACGGTGGCCTGGGTCGTGCCTCCGAGCCGCTGGGTCGCCAGGACGTCGCGGCCGGCGACGAACTCGCCGACGGCGGCTGCGGGACCGGTGACCGCAACGCCCTCGGCGTGCAGGGACTCGGCGTCCTGCGCGACGAGCACGCGCCCGCGGTCCAGCACGACGACGTCCTCGAGCAGCCGCTCGATCTCCCCGATGAGGTGGCTCGACAGGACGATCGTGCGCGGGTGCTCGGCGTAGTCGGCCAGCAGCGCGTCGTAGAACGCGTAGCGGCTGGGTGCGTCGAGGCCGAGGTGCACCTCGTCGAGGATCGTCAGCGGTGCGCGCGACGCGAGGCCGACGACGATGCCGAACGCGGACTTCTTGCCGCGCGACAGCTTGGACGGCTTGCGCTTCGCGTCCAGCTCGAACAGCTCCATGAGCTCGCCCGCGAGCTCGTGCGAGAACTGCGGGCGGGCGCCGGCGACGTACGCGAGGTTGTCCCGCAGCGGGTAGTCGTCGAGCACGTCGCCGGACTCCCGGACGAAGCACACGCCCGGCACGACGCGCTCGTTCTCCCACGGCTCCTCGCCGTCGACGAGCACGCGGCCGGCGGTCGGGCGGCGGAACGCCGCGAGCAGCGAGCCGAGGGTCGACTTGCCGGAGCCGTTGCGGCCCAGCAGGCCCGTGATGGTGCCGGGGCGGATGCTCAGGGTGACGTCGTCGAGCGCGACGACGTCGCCGAAACGCTGGGTGACGCCCTGCAGCTCGACGCCCCAGGCGGTGGTGGCGGTCATCGGGGGCCTCCCTCGGGGGCGGTGGTACCGGGGTCCGACGGGGAGCCGGCGGCGCGGGCACGCAGGCGGGCGACGACGTCCTCGACGTCGATGCCGAGGACGCGCGCGGCGTCGGCGACCGGGTCGACCGTGTCGGTGAAGAACGACTCGCGGGCGTCGGCCAGCAGGCGCTCGCGCGCCCCCGGGGCGACGAACATGCCGACGCCGCGGCGCTTGTAGAGCACGCCCTCGTCGACGAGCTGCGCGAACGCCTTGGCGGCGGTGGCCGGGTTGATCCGGAACGTCGTCGCGTACTGGGTGGTCGACATGACCTGCTCCTCGGCCCCCAGGGCGCCGGAAAGCACGTCCTGGCGGATCTGGTCGGCGATCTGCAGGTACACGGGGTCGCGTCCGTCGAACACGGTCACCCCTCCCTGCCAGTTCTGTGGTTCACTACTCGACTAATGAACCACAGAACCGGGGCCCGCGCAAGGATGCCGGCGCACTCCGCGCGGGGCCACGACGCGCCGCACGTCGCATCTGCCGTCGAGGCGTGCCCCCGGCGTGCGCCACCGGCCGTGCGGTCCGTCGCGCGTCAGCCGACCACGGGCCGCGGGCCGAGCGACGCCAGCAGCCGCAGCTTGTCGTCGTCCGCGGTGCCCGGCGTCGCCGTGAACACGAGCAGCACCTGCGCCTGCTCGACGTCGACGAGCCGCTGGCACTGCAGTGCCATCTCGCCGAGCTCCGGGTGCACGAGCCGCTTGTCCACCTCGTGCCGCAGGCCCACCTCGTGCTCCGCCCACAGGCGCGCGAACTCCTCGCTGCGCGCGAGCAGGGACTCGACGACCTGCGCGGCGCGCGACCCCGCGCCCTGGCGCGCGAGCGCGGCGCGCAGGTCGGAGACGAAGACGCGGCCGCGCGTCTCGTGGTCCTCGGCCGGGTAGACGTCCCGCGACGCCGGGTGCGTGAACCACCGGTGCACGACGGCCCGGTCGAGGCCGGTCAGCACCGAGTCGTCCCCGAGCAGGGCCGCCGCGGCGGCGTTCTGCGCGAGCGTCTCCCCCAGGTCCGTCATGACCTGGGCGGGGGTGTCGTGCAGCCGGTCGAGCACGCGCATCAGGCCCGGCGCGACGTGGTCCGCCTGCCCGGTCCGCTCGGGCGCGGGGCGCCCGACCAGCCGGAACAGGTGGTCCCGCTCGGCGAGGGTCAGGCGCAGGCCGCGCGCCATGGCGGTGAGCACCTGGTCCGACGGCTGCGGCCCGCGCGCCTGCTCGAGGCGCGACCAGTAGTCGCTGGAGATGTCGCACAGCAGCGCGACCTCCTCGCGGCGCAGGCCCGGCGCCCGACGGCGCGACCCGCGCGGCAGCCCCACGTCCTCGGGCTGGAGGGCCTCGCGGCGGGTCCGCAGGAAGTCGGCGAGCTGGGCGCGGTCCACCCCGGCAGTCTTGGCCCGCGGCGCCGCCGGGGCAAGACGCGGGACCGAGCGGGGGCGCACCACGACGGGCCCGCTCACAGCGAGATGCCACCCGACGCCTCGATCCGCTGGCCCGTCACCCAGCCCATCGCGGGCGAGACCACGGCGGCGACGAGCGCGCCGATGTCCGACGCCTGCCCGACACGGCCGAGCGCGGTCTGCGACGCGAGCACCGCCTGCAGGGCGGCGGTGTCCCGCACGGCACCACCCCCGAAGTCCGTGGCGACGGGCCCCGGCGCGACGACGTTGACGGTGATGCCCCGCCCGCCGAGCTCGACGGCCCAGTACCGGGTCAGCGCCTCCACGGCCGCCTTCATCGCGGCGTACGTGGAGTGGCCGCCGGGGCGGACGATCCGCGCGAGCCCGCTGGACACGTTGACGACGCGGCCGCCGTCGGCGAGCAGCGGCACGAGGGACTGGGTGAGGAGGAAGACGCCGCGCACGTGCACGTCGAACAGGGACTGCAGGTCGGCCGCGGTGGTGCCGCCGAGCGGGGTGGGCAGCGCGTGCCCGGCGTTGTTGACCAGGATGTCCAGCGTGCCGCGGCCCCACGTGACGTCGAGCGCCGCGGTGAGCCGGGCGGCGAACCCCTCGACGTCGGGCATGTCGCCGGTGTCCAGCCGCAGCGCGGTTGCTCGGCGGCCGAGCGCCTCGACCTCGGCGACGACGCCCCGCGCCTCGTCCTCGTGGTTGCGGTAGGTGAGCACGACGTCCGTGCCGTGGGCGGCGAGCGCGAGCGCGGTGGCCCGGCCCAGCCCGCGGTTGCCGCCGGTGACGAGCGCGAGTTCGGTGTCGGTGGGGGTCATGCGGTCCTCCGGTGCGACGGCGGCCGCCCTCTCGGCGACCGGACGCTCCCACCCTCGACGGGCCACCCGACGGCGAGAAGGCCCGCCCCGTCCTGGGACCGCCGGTCCCTGGACCGACCACCCCCGCCCACCCGCCCCACCGCCATCGGAACATGGGTCCTCGATACGTCGTCCGTACGGGGAGCCACGTTCCGCTCGGCGGGTGGTTCAGCGCGGTACGGCCGCCACCCCCACCGGCGAGCGGAACCTGGGTCCTGGATACGGCGTCCGGACGGGGAGTCAGGTTTCGCTCGGCGGGTGGTTCAGCGCGGTACGGCCGCCACCCCCACCGGCGAGCGGAACCTGGGTCCTGGATACGGCGTCCGGACGGGGAGTCAGGTTTCGCTCGGCGGGTGGTTCAGCGCGGTACGGCCGCCACCCCCACCGGCGAGCGGAACCTGGGTCCTGGATACGGCGTCCGGACGGGGAGTCAGGTTCCGGTGGGCGGGGTGGGGCGGGGGGTGGGGGCGGCGCCGACGAGTGCGCAGCGGTCCTCGCCCGGGGCGGCGGGGCCGGTCGCGCGCGTGAGCAGCGCGCGCAGCGCGGTGCGCTCGTCGGGGGTCAGGGCGTGCAGCACCTCGTCCTCGGCGGTGGCGGCGCGCTGCTCGACGTCGGCCAGCGTGGTGCGGCCGGCGGCGGTGGCGGCGATGCGGCGGACGCGGCGGTCGGCGGGGTCGGGGCAGCGTTCGACGAGGCCGGCCGCGCAGAGGTCGTCGAGCAGGTACGTCATCACCGTGCGGTCGATGCCGAGGTGGGCCGCGAGCGCGGCCTGCGTGGGCGCGGTCGCCGCGGCGGTGACGACGCGCAGCAGCTGGTAGCCGCGCGCGCCGGCGGGGATGCCGTCGAGCACGGCGCCGACGCCCGTGCGCCACCGGGTCAGCAGGGTGCCGAGCTGCCACCCGAGGTCGTCGGAGGTCGTCGTCGCCGAGGTGGCCGCCCCGGGGGCGGCCGCCGCGGGGTCCGTCGTCACGCTCGTCACGGGCGTCAGCATACCCGCTGAGGCCTAGATCGTCTGGCGTGCATATGCTCTGCACAGCACACGATATGAGGGGACACCATGACCGACTACGGGCACGAGCTGAGGTTCGGCACGTTCCTCACGCCGCAGAACGCCGACCCGACGGGCCCCGTCGACCTGGCGGTGCTCAGCGAGGACGCAGGGCTGGACCTGGTGACGTTCCAGGACCACCCGTACCAGCCGGCGTTCCTCGACACCTGGACCCTGCTGTCCTGGGTCGCTGCGCGCACCGAGCGCGTGCACCTGGCCGGCAACGTGCTCAACGTCCCCCTGCGGCCCCCGGCCGTGCTCGCGCGCGCGGCCGCGAGCCTCGACCTGCTGTCCGGCGGGCGCGTCGAGCTGGGCCTGGGCGCGGGCGGGTTCTGGGACGCGATCGAGGGCATGGGCGTGCCGCGGCTCACGCCCGGGCAGGCCGTCGACGCGCTCGACGAGGCCATCGCCGTCATCCGCGCGCTGTGGGACACCGACGGCCGCGGGCCGCTGCGCGTCGGCGGCGAGCACCACCGGCTCGCCGGCGCCAAGCGCGGGCCCGCACCGGCGCACGACATCGGCATCTGGGTCGGCGCGTACAAGCCGCGCATGCTGCGGCTCGTCGGGCGCACGGCGGACGGCTGGCTGCCGTCGCTGTCCTACCTGCAGCCCGGCGACCTCGCGCGGGGCAACACGACGATCGACGAGGCCGCGACGGCAGCCGGGCGCGACCCGCGCGAGGTGCGCCGCCTGCTCAACGTGAACGGCCGCTTCTCCCCCACCCCGGGCGACGGGCTCGACGGCCCGCCCGCGCAGTGGGTCGACGAGCTCGTGCGGTACGCGCTCGAGGACGGCATCGGCACGTTCGTCCTCGCCACCGACGACCCCCGCACCATCCGCACGTTCGCCGAGCAGGTCGCCCCCGCGGTGCGCGACGAGGTCGCGGCCGCCCGGGCGGCGTCCGGGACCGCGAGCGGCCCGGTCCGCAGCGCGGTCGCGCTGGCCAGGCGGGTCGACGGGATCGCCTACGACACGGCACCGGCCGACGTGCCCGTCGTCGAGCCCGGGGACCGTGCGTACGCGTCGCTCCGCTCGACGTACCTGCGCCGCGGCGCACCGGGCGTCGTGCTGCTGCCACGCACGACCGCGCAGGTCGTCGGCGCCCTCGGCTGGGCACGCGAGCAGCGCGGCCCGCTGGCCGTGCGCTCCGGCGGTCACGGCATCTCGGGCCGCTCGACGAACGACGGCGGTGTGCTGCTCGACGTCGGACCCCTCGACGAGGTAACGGTCGTGGACGAGGCGACGCGGCGCGTCCGGCTCGGTGCGGGTGCCACGTGGGGGAAGGTCGCCGCGACCCTGGCGCCGCACGGCTGGGCGATCTCGTCGGGCGACCACGGCGGCGTCGGCGTGGGCGGGCTGGCGACGACGGGCGGCATCGGGCTGCTGGGACGGTCGTACGGGCTGACGATCGACCACGCCGTCGCGTACGAGGTCGTGACGGCGGACGGGACCGTGCACGTCGTCGACCGCGAGCGCGAGCCCGAGCTGTTCTGGGGACTGCGGGGTGCCGGCGGCAACCTCGGGGTCGTCACGTGGGTCGAGATCGAGGCGGCCGAGGTGCCGGACGTCGTGCTCGCGACCATGACGTTCGACGCGTCGGACCCCGCGCGCCTCGTCGAGCGCTGGGGCCGCGTGGTCGAGGACGCGCCCCGGCAGCTCACGAGCTTCCTGCACCTGCAGGCCGGCGGTGGCGGGCGGCAGCCGCTCGCACAGGCCATGACGGTGTGGGCCGACGGCGACACGACGTCGGCGGTCGCCGCGCTCGAGGAGCTGCTCGGCGCAGGGCCGGTGCTCGACCAGCGCGCGACGCTCACGCCGTACTCGGGCGTCGTCGGGCCCGTCGCGAAGCACCACGACGGGGGCGCGCCGCCCGTGACGCGCTCGGGGCTGCTGCCCGCGATGACCGACGCCGCCGCGGCCGACCTGGGCCGACTGCTCGGGTCCGGCGAGGCGATGCTCGTGCAGCTGCGCGCCACGGGGGGTGCGGGCAACGACGTGCCGCCGGACGCGACCGCGTACGCGCACCGGCACCAGCGGTTCTCCGTCACGTCGTTCGCCGGGCGCGCGGGCCGGGCGGGCCTCGACGACGCGTGGGACCGCCTCGCGCACCCGCACATGGACGGGCTGTACCTGTCGTTCGAGACGGACCCGCGCCCCGAGCGCCTCGCCGACGCGTTCCCGGGGCGCACGCTCGAGCGTCTGCGGGCCCTCAAGCGCACCTACGACCCGGACCACGTCTTCGACCAGAACTTCCCCATCGACCCGCGGGAGTAGAGGGCCGGACTCCACACATCCGGCACGAGCCGCGTCTTCATAGGGCACGCAGGAACCGACCAGCCCCGGAGGACCCGATGAACCGCTCGACGACCCCCCGCTCCCGCCGCCGGACGATCGCCACGGCGGGTGTCATCGCCGCGACCCTGACCGTCGCCGGAGCAGGTGCCGCCGCGGCCGCGGCCCCGCAGTCCGCCGTCGGCCAGGCGGTCGGCACCGCCCTCGCGGCCGTCGGCGTGGACTGGTCCGGCATGCCCGAGGGCTACACCAAGGAGCAGTACGAGGCGTTCTGGGGCGCGGGGTACCAGTACGAGGACGTCGAGGAGCTCGTCGCCCTGTGGCAGGTCGAGGAGACCGAGGCCAAGGCGCGGGCCGGGCGGATGATCCTCGACGGCGAGACCCCGCCGGTGCCACCGTCGGGGTCGCCGGAGGACTACTACCGGGGCGAGTGAGCACCGGGCGGCACCCCCGGGGGGCCCTCGTGACCGGCACGGGGGTCCGCACATGACCCGTCACCCGTCCGGGCGTGATCAATTCGTGACCCTGTCATGAGAACTCTCTCATCGGACATATTGGGCACGCCGGTGGCCGTCCCACCGGTCGGCAGGTCGTCGTCGACCGGCCGCCGTCCACGTCTGCGAGGCCCCTCCATGCAGGTCACCCCCACCCGCCGCACCCTGGCCGGCGTCGTCGCCGCCGTCGCGGCGCTCGCCTCCGTCACCACCCTCGCCACCGGCGCGAGCGCCGCGCCCGCCTGCCCCGACGTCGAGCTCGTGTTCGCCCGCGGCACCGGGGAGGCCGCAGGCCTCGGCATCGTCGGGCGCCCCCTCGAGCGCGCGCTCGCCGCCGAGCTGCCCGGCCGCACGGTCGTGGCCACCGCCGTCGACTACGCCGCGAGCTCGTCGCAGGCCAGCGCCGGCCCGGGGTCGGGCGACATGGTCGCGAAGGTCCGGTCCCGCGCGGCCGCGTGCCCCGGGACGCAGTTCGTGCTCGGCGGCTACTCGCAGGGCGCCACCGTCACCGACCTGGCCCTGGGCATCCGCACCGGCGTCACGGCCGGCACCGCGCTCCCGGAGGACCTGGCGGCTCGGGTCGCCGCCGTCGTCGTGTACGGCAACCCGCTGGGGCTGACGCGACGCACCATCGCGCAGGCCGCGCCGGCGTTCGCGACGCGGACCGTCGAGTACTGCAACGCCGGCGACCCCGTCTGCGAGCCCGGCGGCGGCCGCTTCACCGCACACATCACCTACGCCACCAACGGGACCGTGCTCGAGGGCGCACGGTTCGCGGCGGCGCGCGTGACGGCACCGGCACCCACGCCGACACCCGGCCCCACCGGGACCCCGGCCCCCGTGCCGAGCGCGGAGCCGACCCCCGCACCCGGTGACACGTGCGTCACCGCCAGCTCGCTGCAGCACGTGCGCGACGGACGCGCGTACCCCCTGTGGATGCGGACCTACGCGCGCGGCTCGGGCGACCCGCTCGGCGTCCTGAGCAGCCGCACGGTCGTCTCCCTCCAGGCGGACGGCACCGACACGTGGCGCAAGGTCGCCGCCTGCTGACCCGCCACCTGCCGATCGCCCCCCACGACGACGAGGGCCGGACCGCGCGGTGCGGTCCGGCCCTCGGCCGGTCGTGCGGTGCCGGGGCGACCGGCGCGCGGGTCAGGCGATCGCGAAGCGGCGGGTCGCGAGGACCTCGGCGATCTGCACCGCGTTGAGCGCGGCTCCCTTGCGCAGGTTGTCGTTGCTGATGAACAGGGCCAGCCCACGGCCGTCGGGCGCGCCCTCGTCCTGGCGGATGCGGCCGACGAACGACGGGTCCTGCCCGGCGGCGACCAGCGGCGTCGGGACGTCCGCGAGCTGCACGCCCGGCGCCGTCGACAGCAGCTCGGTGGCACGCTCGACCGAGATCGACCGCTCGAACTCGGCGTTGACGCTCAGCGAGTGGCCCGTGAACACCGGGACGCGCACGCACGTGCCCGAGACCAGCAGGTCGGGGACATCGAGGATCTTGCGCGACTCGTGGCGGAGCTTCTGCTCCTCGTCGGTCTCGTGCAGACCGTCGTCGACGATCGAGCCGGCGAGCGGGATGACGTCGAACGCGATCGGTGCGACGTACTTCTCCGGCGACGGGAACGCCACGGCGCCGCCGTCCTGGACGAGCGCGAGCGTGTCCTGCTCGACCGCGGCGCGGACCTGCCCGTCGAGCTCCTGCGCACCGGCCAGCCCCGAGCCGGAGACTGCCTGGTAGGTCGAGACGACAAGGCGGCGCAGGCCGGCCTCGTCGTGCAGCACCTTGAGCACCGGCATCGCGGCCATCGTCGTGCAGTTGGGGTTCGCGACGATCCCGATCTCGATCTCGTCGAGCGCGTCGGGGTTCACCTCGGACACCACGAGCGGCACCCGCGGGTCCCGGCGCCACGCCGAGGAGTTGTCGACGACGATCGCACCGGCCGCCGCGAACCGCGGCGCGTGCTCCTTGGACGTGCCGCCGCCGGCGGAGAACAGTGCGATGTCGATGCCGGACAGGTCGGCCGTCGCGACGTCCTCGACGACGACGTCCTCGCCGCGCCACGGCAGGGTCGTGCCCGCCGAGCGTGCCGACGCGAAGTACCGGATGGACGCGACCGGGAAGTCCCGCTCGTCCAGCAGCCGGCGCATGACCGCACCGACCTGGCCGGTCGCCCCGACGACCGCGATCCTCAGACCCTGCGCCACGTCAACGCCCCGTCCCGCCGTACACGACGGCCTCGGTCTCCTCGGCGTCCAGGTCGAACGCCGTGTGCACGGCCCGCACCGCGTCGTCGAGCGAGTCGGCGCGGGTGACGACGGAGATGCGGATCTCCGACGTCGAGATCATCTCGATGTTGATGCCGGCCTCGGACAGCGCGGCGAACAGCTTCGCGGACACGCCCGGGTGCGACTTCATGCCGGCACCGATGAGCGAGAGCTTGCCGATCGTGTCGTCGTACTGCAGCGACTGGAAGCCGATCGTCGGCTGGTCCGCCGTCAGCGCGGACGTGGCCTTCGCGCCGTCGCTGGCGGGCAGCGTGAAGGAGATGTCCGTCAGGCCCGTCGCGGCCGCGGACACGTTCTGGACGATCATGTCGATGTTGACGCCGGCGCCGGCGACGACCTCGAAGATGCGCGCGGCCTTGCCCGGCACGTCGGGCACGCCGACGACCGTGATCTTGGCCTCGCTGCGGTCGTGCGCGACGCCCGCGATGATCGGCTGCTCCATGCTGGGGTCCTCCTGGTTCGTCACGAGCGTGCCGGTGTGCGTCGAGAACGACGAGCGCACGTGCACGGGCACGTCGTACCGGCGGGCGTACTCGACGCAGCGGGGCATGAGCACCTTGGCACCGCTGGCCGCCATCTCGAGCATCTCGTCGTAGCCGATGCGGTCGACCTTGCGGGCGCTCGGCACGATGCGGGGGTCGGCGGTGAACACGCCGTCGACGTCGGTGTAGATCTCGCAGACGTCGGCCTTGAGGGCGGCCGCCAGCGCCACGGCCGTGGTGTCGGAGCCGCCGCGGCCGAGAGTCGTCACGTCGTTCGTCGACGGGTTGACGCCCTGGAAGCCGGCGACGATCGCGACCTCGCCGCGCGCGATGGTGTCCTTGATACGGCTGGGCGTCACGTCGATGATGTGCGCCTTGCCGTAGACCTCGTCGGTGATGACGCCGGCCTGCTGTCCGGTGAAGGACTTCGCCTCGACGCCCAGGTTGTGGATCGCCATCGCCAGCAGCGACATCGAGATCCGCTCGCCCGCCGTCAGCAGGATGTCCATCTCGCGCGTGGGCGGCAGCGGCGACACCTGCTGCGCGAGGTCGATGAGCTCGTCGGTGGTGTCCCCCATGGCCGAGACGACGACCACCACGTCGTGCCCGGCCTTCTTCGTCTCCACGACCCGCTTGGCGACGCGCTTGATGCTGGCGGCGTCGGCGACGGACGAGCCGCCGAACTTCTGGACGATGAGGGCCACGGCGTCGGAGCTTCCGGGAGGGCGGGTAGGGACGCGGAGAGTGTAGGCCCCGCCCAGGATGCGGACGCGGCCGATTTCGCATGCCGGACGAGTGCCCGTGCCGGACGAGCGCCCATGTGGGAGGTGAAGCGTTTGGGCGGCTGGTCGCCCCGGGCAACCGACGCGCACGCTGCCCCTCGGCCCGTCGTCCGAGCGACGGGCCCGACCCGCGCCGCGAGGCGCACCGTCCTGGGAGGGCCATGTCCACCACCCGATCCACCCTGCGCGCCCGCAGTGCGCTCGCCGCGCTCGTCGCGGGCGTCCTGACGGTCGGCGCCGTCGCCGTCGCGTCCGCCAGCGAGCCGCAGGTGCGCACCGCACGCTGCGAGGTCACCTTCACCACCAACTCCTGGCCCGGCGGGTTCGTCACCGAGGCGCGCTTCTCCACGGCGGAGGCGCTCTCCGGGTGGACCCTGTCGTTCCTGCTGCCCGACGGGGCACGCGTCAGCAACGCCTGGAGCGCCGACGTCGCGCAGTCCGGCCAGAGCGTGACGGTCCGCAACGCCGCCTGGAACGGCCAGCTGTCCGCCGGGGCGACGGTCTCGTTCGGCTACCAGGGGACGACCACGGGCAGTGCCGTCGAGCCGCCCGAGGTGTACCTCGACGGCGCGCGGTGCGTGGGCCTCACCGGCCCGACCACGCCGCCGACGCCGACCGTGAGCCCCACACCCACGCCCGTCGTCGACCCGACGCCCAGCCCCACACCGAGCCCCACACCGTCGCCGACGCCGAGCCCCACACCGAGCGCGACGCCCAGCCCCACGCCGAGCCCGACGCCCAGCCCCACACCGAGCCCGACGCCCAGCCCCACGCCGAGCCCCACACCGAGGCCTGACCCGGGCGGCTGCAGCGGCGCGTTCTGCGACGGCTTCGAGGCCCAGACCGGCACGTCGCCGGCCGCGCCGTGGAGCGTGGTGCACCCCGACTGCTCCGGCACGGGCACCGCGAGCATCGACTCCTCCGTGGCCCGCTCCGGCAGCCGGTCGCTGCGGATCAACGGGGCCGTGGGCTACTGCAACCACGTGTTCGTGCAGGCCGACGGGGCCGTGACCGGCTCGGGGGCGACGTACCTGCGCTTCTGGGTGCGGCACACCACCGCGCTGCCGACGTCGCACGTCACGTTCCTCGCGATGAAGGACGCGAACGACAACGGCAAGGACCTGCGCATGGGCGGCCAGAACGGTGCCCTGCAGTGGAACCGCGCGTCGGACGACGCGACGCTCCCCGAGCAGAGCCCCAACGGCGTCGCGCTGAGCAAGCCGCTGCCCACGAACCAGTGGTCGTGCGTCGAGGCGCTCGTGGACCCGGCAGGACGCCTGACCACGTGGCTCGACGGCTCCGAGGTCACCGGCCTGGTCGCCGACGGCACGCCGACGCACGACGTGGACAGCCAGTGGCTCAACAAGGCGTGGAGCCCGCGGCTCGTCGACCTCAAGCTGGGCTGGGAGAGCTACGGCGACGGCGCGGACACGCTCTGGTACGACGACGTGGTGGTGAGCAGCAGCCGCACCGGCTGCTGACGCCCCGCCACGCACCGCGAGAGGTCGGTCCGTCCCGGGCACCGGGCCGGACCGACCTCTCCGCGCGGGGGAGGCAGGTGGCGTCCGACCGCGGGGCGACACCGCCGCACGAGGTTCCGCCCCCGGGTGGACTCCCCGGCGGGGTCGCGGCTCCTAGCGTGGCGTCATGCCACCCGACGCCCCGCAGCCCGACCGGCCCGCACCGGGCCCTGACGCACCTCCCGCCCCGGCGCCCGTCGCGCCCGGGCCCACCGCCGTCGCCCCGCGGGCGCACGGCATCGAGGTCAGCGGCCTGCGCCGCGCCTTCGGCACGGTCAAGGCGCTCGACGGCGCCGACCTCGTCGCGCGCGCCGGCGCCGTGACCGCGCTCGTCGGCCCCAACGGCTCGGGCAAGACGACGCTCCTGCTGGTGCTCGCCGGGCTCCTCGTGCCCGACTCCGGCCAGGTCCGGGTCGCGGGGCACGACCCCGTCACCGAGAACTCCGCGGCCCGCGCCCGCACGGGCTGGATGCCCGACGCGTTCGGCACGTGGGACTCGCTGACGGCACGTGAGGTCCTCACCACCTTCGCCGACGCCTACCGGGTCCCGCGCGGCACCGCGGCCGCGCGCGTCGACGAGCTCCTCGCCACCGTGCACCTCTCCGAGTACGCCGACCAGCCGGCCGCCGTCCTGTCCCGCGGCCAGAAGCAGCGCCTGGGCCTGGCCCGCGCGCTCGTCCACGACCCGCAGGTGCTGCTGCTCGACGAGCCGGCCAGCGGGCTGGACCCGCGCTCGCGCGTCGACCTGCGGATCCTGCTGCGCCGCCTCGCCGACGAGGGGCGCACCGTGCTCGTCTCGTCGCACGTGCTGTCCGAGCTCGACGAGATGGCCGACGACGCGGTCTTCCTGTCGCGCGGGCGGACCGTGGCCGGCATGACGGACGCCGACGCGGCGACCGCGCGGCGCACGTGGCACGTGCGCGCGCTGTCGCTGCCCGCCCTCACTGCGTGGCTGGACTCGACGGGCACCGCCTACCGGCCCGACGGCGCGACGCGGCTCGTCGACACCGCCGCGGGCACGGCACCGTCCGGCGGCGTGCTCGTGGACGTCGAGGGCGAGGCCGGCGCAGCCGCCCTGCTGCGCGACGCGGTCGCCGCCGGCGTCCCCGTGGTGTCCTCGGCCCCCGCCGCCGGTGCGCTCGAGCAGGCGTACCTCGCCCTGGAGGAGGAGCGACGATGACGACGACCACGACCGCCCCCGGACAGGCCGCCGCCCGGCCCGTCGGCACCTGGACCCTCACCTGGCACGGCGTGCGCACCGTCGCCGCCCTCGAGCTGCGCCAGCGCGTGCGCTCGTCGCGGTGGAAGACCGCGCTGATCGTCTGGTTCGCCGTCGTCGGGCTGATCACGCTGCTCGCCGGCGGCGTCCTCACCGTCGTCGACGACACCGCGACCAGCACCGAGGCCGCCGGCGCGGTGCTCTTCGTCGTCGTCACCGCGCTGATCCTGGGGCTCGGCCTGCTCGTGACCCCGACGCTCGCCTCGACGGCCGTCAACGGCGACCGGGCCGCCGGGACGCTCGCGACCCTCCAGGTCACGCTGCTGTCCCCCGCGGAGATCGCCGCAGGCAAGCTGGTCGCCGCATGGCTCAGCGCGTGCGCGTTCCTCGTCGTCAGCATGCCGTTCCTCCTCATCGCCCTGGGCATGGGCGGTGTGCCGTTCGCGACGCTGCCGCGCGTGGTCGTGCTCATCGCGCTGCTGCTCGCGGCCGTCTGCGGCATCGGCCTGGGCTGGTCGACGATCGCGGCGCGACCCGCCGGGTCGACGGTGCTGACGTTCGTCACCGTCGCGGGACTGACGGTCTTCACGCCGATCTTCTTCGGCCTGACGTACCCGTTCCTCAGCAGCATCCAGGAGGTGCAGGTCTACGGGCTGCCGGACGACTACTGGGAGCAGCCCGACTCGTCGACGCCGTCCGAGCCGGTGTGCGAGCTCAGCGTGCAGGAGCGGTCCGTCGCCCACACCGAGTGGACGTGGTGGCTGCTGGCGATCAACCCGTTCGGGGTCGTCGCCGACGGCGCCCTGCCGCCCGGCACGCACGAGGGGTCGCCGGCCGAGTACGTGACGGCGTCGACCCAGGGCCTGCGCGACCTGCGGCTGGGCGCACCCGACGTGCACGACGAGTGCTGGGTCGACGAGGACACCTCGGACGTCGTGCCCACGAGCAGGGGTGCAGGGCCCGTGTGGCCCCTCGGGCTCGCGGTGAACCTGCTGCTCGGCACCGCCGGGTTCGTCGTCGCCGTCCGCCGGCTCCGCATCCCGCAGCGGACCCTGGCCCGCGGCACGCGCGTCGCCTGACCGTGCGGCAGGGCGCCGTCGTGCCACCGGCGGCGCCCTGCCGCACCTGGCTGCGGGACGCCCCGCGGCGGACGTGGCCGGGGAGTGCCGCCCGGATCCGTCAGGGCTGCAACGCGTCGTACTCCGCCTCGGCCGCGACGTCGTCGTCGACGTCGAGACGCACGTGGGCCAGGATCGTCTGGATCGCGCGCAGCGTGCTCGCGGCGCGCTCGCCCCAGTCGGACAGGTAGCTGAACTGCCACCACCACAGCGCCTCGAGGACGTGCCCGCGCTCGTGGTGCGCCAGGCCCTGCGTGAGCGCGCCGACGATCGCGACGAGGTCACCCGAGATCGTCGACTCCTCGACCTCCGGGCCGAGCAGCGGGTCGACGACCTCGATGTACTCGTCGATGCCGTCGAACAGGTTCGCGAGGTTCGCGCGCAGCGGCTCGAGGTCGGCGTCGGGGCCGATGTCGGGTTCGAAGCGCGACGGCGGCACGACGTCCGTGGTCGCACCCAGCCGCGCACCGGCGGCGAGCAGGTCGGACAGCGCGAGCAGCAGCAGCGGGAGCGACGCGTCCGGGGCGGAGCCGGCCGCGACCTCCGTGATCGTCGTGAGGAAGCTCCGCGACTCCGACGCCACCGCTTCCGCGATGTCGCGCAGGTCGGGGTCCGCGGTCGGACGCTCGTCGTCGGTGCTCATGCGCTCCCCCTCGTCGTCGATCAGGCGCTCAGCCGGCGCCGGCCCTCGAAGGCCCGGCCCAGCGTGACCTCGTCCGCGTACTCCAGGTCGCCGCCCACCGGCAGCCCGGACGCCAGCCGGCTGACCGTCAGGCCCATGGGCACCAGCAGGCGCGCCAGGTAGGTCGCGGTGGCCTCGCCCTCGACGTTCGGGTCGGTGGCGAGGATGACCTCGGTGACGGTGCCGTCGGCCAGGCGCGTCATGAGCTGGGCGATGCGCAGGTCGTCGGGGCCGATGCCCGCGATCGGGTTGATGGCCCCGCCGAGCACGTGGTACCGGCCGCGGAACTCGCGCGTGCGCTCGATCGCCACGACGTCCTTCGCCTCCTCGACCACGCAGATCGTGGTCGGCAGGCGGCGCGGGTCGCGGCAGATCCGGCACTGCGGCTCCTGCGCGACGTTGCCGCAGACCTCGCAGAACTGCACGCGCGCCTTGACCTCCGTCAGCGCGTCCGCGAGGCGGCGCACGTCGGCGGGGTCCGCCGCGAGGATGTGGAACGCGATGCGCTGGGCGCTCTTCGGACCGACCCCGGGCAGCCGCCCGAGCTCGTCGACCAGGTCCTGGATCGCGCCCTCGTACACGGCACCACCCTAGTTCCCCGCGCACCCGCCGGACGCGCGCCCCGCGAGCGCTCCATCGCGCTCACCCCGAGAAGTGGTCACACCTGCGACCACGTCCGGCACCCGACGGGCAAGATGTGACCACTCCGCGGGAGGACGCGTCAGCGAGGCGGGTCGGGGGGAGTAGGGCGCCCGGTGTGCGGGCCCGGTGGGCGCCCGGACGGTGACTCAGGCGCCGTCGATCTGCTCGTCGATGACGCGGCCGCCCAGCAGCTGCGCGACCAGGGGCACCCCGACGAGACCGGACTGGCCGATGGTCGGGTCGTCCGGGGACGGCTCGTCGGGCTCGAGTCGGCTCACGCGCGACCGGTCCGCTGCCGCGCGGGCAGCGGCGACCCCGCGCTCACGGGCGCTCGCACCGGGGGGCGGCGCCGACGGACCGCCCTGCGACGGACCGCCCGGGGACGGACTGACCGGGGCCGGACCACCCCGGGCCGGAGCACCCTGCCCCGGACCGCCCTCGCGCCGAGGGCGCGGCGACCGCGGCGGCGGGCCGTCGTGCCAGGGGTCGTCGGGCTCGTCGCCCGGGGGGATGTCGTCGTCCGGGTGGGCGACCGGGGCCGCCACGCCCTCACCGCTGGCGTCGCTCGGGCCGGCAGGCGCTCCGGTCGCCGGGGCGGGACGGGCCGGGGTCGGAGCAGGCACGGGGACGGCGGTCGCGGGCTCCGCCTCCCACGGCGGGGTCGGTCGCGCAGCGCGCCCGCCCGCGGGGTCACCCTCCGCGTCGGTCGGCTCGCCGTCCGGCACCGCGGGCGCGCCCGCGGTAGGTGCCGACGACCGCCCGGCCGACGTGGGCCGCTCGGGCGTGCTGGCGGGCACGGGAGCCGCCCGGGTGGGAGCAGGTACGTCCCACGACGCCGCGGCGCGCTCGGGGGAGATCGTTCCCGGTACCAGCGGGACGTCGGCGGCGGGTGCGGCGGGCGTCGTCGCACGCGAGCCGCCCGGCTCGTCGAGGACGGCCTCCACGCGCGCCTGCACGCCGAGCGTCTCGGCCAGCGCACGGGACACCACGTCGCCGTGGTTGCTGTTGCGGAACGTCGTCACGAGGCCGGGCTGCGCGAAGCCGAGCCGCAGCGTCGTGGCGTCGAGCTCGAGGATCTGCGCGTGCTGGTTGACCAGCGCCCACGACGGCAGGCGCAGCCGCCGCAGCGTCGTCAGCACGTCCGGCCAGCGTCGCCGCAGCATCTCGGTGTCGGCCGCGGCCGCCGCGGCACCGGGCGCCGGTGCGGAGGCGCCGGGCGCAGCAGCCGCGGGGGCCGCGGGTGCAGGAGCGGACGCGGGTGCGACGACCGCCGCGTGGTCGGGCGCGACGGTCACGGGCTCCGCGGCGCGCACGGCAGGCTCCACGCCGACGGGGCCGTCGTCGTCCGCCGGCAGGACGGCACCGGCCTCCTCGGCACGGTGGTCCGCCCCGGCGGGCGGTCCGGTGCGACGCGCGGGAGCCGGCTCGTCCTCGCTCACCGGCGTGGGCGCCGGGCCGGCGTCACGCACCGGCGCGGGCGCGGCTCCCGCGTCACGCACCGGCGCGGGAGGCTCCGGGGCGGTCACGGGCGCAGGCGTCGGGGCCGCGGGCCGGGTCCGGACGACGGTCGCCGGCACGGCCGGTACCGCGGGTGCGGCGGCAGCCGGTCCCGCGGTAGCGAGCGCGGGCACACCGCGCTCGAGCCGGTCGATCCGCGCGCCGAGCCCGACCCGCGAGTCGTCCGCCCCGGGCAGCAGGAGCCGTGCCATGAGCAGCTCGAGGTGCAGCCGCGGCGACGTCGCGCCGACCATCTCGGTGAGCGCGGCGTTCGCGAGGTCCGCCGACCTCGACAGCTCCGAGGCCCCCAGGTGCACGGACTGCGCGCGCATGCGCTCGAGCTGGTCCGGCGGCAGGTCGCGCAGCACGGCCATGGCGGCCTCTCCCGACGCGGCCAGCACGATGAGATCGCGCAGCCGCTCGAGCAGGTCCTCGACGAAGCGCCGCGGCTCGTGGCCCGTCACGATGACGCGCTCGACCACGCGGAACGCGGACGCGCCGTCACGCGCGGCGATCGCGTCGACGAGGTCGTCGAGCAGCGAGGTGTGCGTGAACCCGAGCAGCGACACCGCACCCTCGTACCCCAGACCGGCCTCGCCGGACCCGGCGATCAGCTGGTCGAGCACCGACAGGGTGTCGCGGACGGACCCGCCGCCCGCGCGCACCACGAGCGGCAGCACACCCGAGCCGACGGGCACGCCCTCGGTGGCGCAGAGCTGCTCGAGGTACGGCACGAGCACGTCCGGCGGCACGAGGCGGAACGGGTAGTGGTGCGTGCGCGAGCGGATCGTGCCGATGACCTTGTCGGGCTCCGTGGTCGCGAAGATGAACTTCACGTGCGGCGGCGGCTCCTCGACGATCTTCAGCAGCGCGTTGAAGCCCTGCGGGGACACCATGTGCGCCTCGTCGAGGATGAAGACCTTGTACCGGTCGCGCGCAGGCGCGAACGTGGCGCGCTCGCGCAGCTCGCGCGCGTCGTCGACACCGCCATGGCTGGCCGCGTCGATCTCGACGACGTCGAGCGAGCCGGCGCCGCCGCGCGCCAGCTCGACGCACGACGGGCACACCCCGCACGGGGTGTCGGTGGGCCCCTCGGCGCAGTTCAGGCAGCGCGCGAGGATCCGCGCGCTCGTCGTCTTGCCGCACCCGCGCGGGCCGGAGAACAGGTAGGCGTGGTTGGCCTGGCCCGAGCGCAGCGCCTGCCGCAGGGGTGCGGTCACGTGGTCCTGGCCGATGACCTCGGCGAAGGACTCGGGACGGTACCGGCGGTACAGCGCAGTGGTCACGGCCCCGAGCCTATGCGCCCCGGCTGACACCGCGGCACCGCCGTCCCCACCCTGCGAGCGCCCGCGCGCCGGCCGGCCACCGCCCTGCGACGGTGACCGACCGGCCGCGCGCCCGACCCCCCCGGGCGTCAGTCCGGCCGGACCACCGGCTCGGACAGCACGCGGTGCAGCAGGGGCCGGGTCGCCTCGGTGGCGGCGACGACCAGCGCCGTCCCCACCGCGATGCTGCCGACGAGCAGCGCCAACCCCTGCGGCGCCGTCACGGCGGCCGTCCCGAACAGCGGGAAGAACATCGCGAGGGCCGCGAGCGCCGACCCGACCGACACGAACAGCAGCGGCACCAGCACCTCGCGGCGCCGCACGCGGTCGAACAGCTCGACGGGCACGCCGGCCAGGCGGGCGAGCGCGAGCTCTCGCCGCCGGTCCAGCACGGCCGCCGCCTGCGCGATGCCCGCCGAGACGGCCGCGAGCAGGAACGTGATCGCGAGCGTCAGCAGCGCACCGGTCATGATGTCGGCGGTCAGCACGTCCTCCTGCGGCGCCGGCGAGACCGTGGTCGCCGTCAGCGCCGGCACCACCGCGAGGCACCCGGCGACGAACGACGCCAGGCCCAGCCCGCCGACGACGCGCCACGCGGCGCGCGGGTCGTCGAGCAGCCGGCGCGCGGCGAGCAGCTGCTCGGGTGTGCGGGCCAGCCGGAGCCGGACCCGCCCCAGCACGCCGAGCACCCACGGGCCGACCGCGTTGAGCGTGAGGAACGCGACCGCCAGCAGGCTCAGCAGCACCGTCACCAGCACCGCGGCCATGAGCTGGGCGAACGCGGAGGCGACCATGAACGCCAGGACGGCAGCGACCGCGACGACCACGCGCACGGCCTTCAGCCCCGGACGCGTCGTCCGCTGCGCGACGCCCAGCGGCGACACGACGACCCGGCGCAGCGTCACGGCCCCGCTGACGGCCGCGAGCAGCGGCACCGCACACCACGCGGCCAGCACGACGGGCACGCCGACCCACAGCTCCCCGGCGGTGAACGGGCGCCCCTGGAACGCGATGCGCGTCCACACGGGCAGCAGCGCGCCGTAGAGCACCGTCCCTGCCACAGCCCCGGCCAGCCCCTGCAGCGCCGTCTCGACGAGCGTGAGCCCGACGACCTCGCGCGGCGTGGCACCCAGCAGCCGCAGGGTCGCGAGGCGTGCGTCGCGCCGGGCGACGCCGAGCCGCGCCGCCGCACCGCCGAGCGTCAGCAGCGGCACCACGAGCAGGATCGCCGCGGTGACCGCGAGGATCACGTAGAAGCCGCCGACCTCCTGCTCGAAGGCGGTCGTGGGATGGTTCGCCCGCTCGACGAACGCGAGCAGCGCCCCGACCACGGACAGCGTGAGCGCCGTCGACACGGTGAAGGCCGTGACCGCCAGGGTGGTGGTCGTGCGACTGTCACCTCCGCCGGCGCGCTGCAGCCGGGGTGCGAGCGCCAGCACGGGGTGGACCCTCACCGCGGACCGCCGAACACGTCGGCGACCCGCGCGGACCCCAGGTCCTCGGGCAGTCGGCGAGCCGCGGCCGGGCCCTCCCCCGGCCGCGGGCCCGCACCGCCGGACGGCGTGGACCCCGGCGCGACGACGAGCCCGTCGCGCATGTCGATACGGCGGTCGCACCAGGCGGCGACGTCCGCGTCGTGCGTCACGACGACGAGCGACGCTCCCACCTCGCGCGTGGTCTCCACGAGCAGCTTCATCACGTCGTGCCCGGTGGCCTGGTCGAGCGCACCGGTGGGCTCGTCGGCGAAGACGACGTCGGGGTGCGTCGCGAGCGCGCGGGCGACCGCGACACGCTGCGCCTGCCCGCCCGACAGCTCGCCCGGCCGGCGCCCCTCCGCACCGGCCAGGCCGAGCTGCGCGAGCCACCGGTCCGCGGCCGCCTCCGCCTCGGCACGCGGCGTGCCGAGCAGCATCGCGGGCAGCGCGACGTTCTCGCGCGCCGACAGCTCGGACAGCAGCTGCCCGTGCTGGAAGACGAACCCGTAGCTGCGGCGGCGCAGCAGCGACCTCTCCCTCTCCGACAGGCCCTGCACGGGCGTGCCCCGCAGGTGCACGGTGCCCGCGGTGGGCACGAGGATCCCGGCGAGCACGTGCAGAAGCGTCGACTTGCCGGAGCCGGACGGGCCCATCACGGCGAGCGACCCGCCGTCGGTCAGGTCGACGTCGACGCCCGCGAGTGCCGTGGTGTCACCGAAGCGGTGCACGAGGCCGCGGGCGGCGAGGCGGGGGACGGCACCGGACCGGACCGTGCCGGCCGGCGAGGCCGGCGCCGTGGCGTCGGGCGCGTGCGGTCCGCGGGCGGACGAGGTGGGCTGGGTCATGCGTCCATCGTCCGGGCGGCGTCCCGGGCGCCGCGTCGGGCGACGGTCGCGCCCTGCGGTGCGCACGATGGTCCCGCAGACGGACGGTCGGGACGACGGAGCCCCCCCTCGGGTCGCACGTCGGTGTGCTCCTGGTCCGGGCATGCGAGGACCCCCCGCACACCCGCCAGAGCTCACCTGCCCTTGCTGCCTTCCGGCCCTGGGGGGGTTCAGCGAGATGACGCCGTACGAGGGGTCTGCGGACCACCTTAACCCAGGTGGCGGGGCTCGGTCGTCGGGGCCGTCACAGGTCGAGCGGCGGCAGCCGCTCGGTCGGGGGGCCGTCGTCGCCGTCGGCACGGGCGATGCGCTCGGTCGCGGGTCCGGCGGACGTGGTGCGGGTGACCCGGGGCCCGCCCGACGTCACGCTGCGCCGTGGCGGCTTGGGCCCGGTGGACGACGAGGTCCGGGACGTGGCCCCGGACGTGCGGGACGTGCCGCCGGACGCCCGGGGCGTGGACGCCGACGAGCGCGGTGCGGCCGAGCGCGACGACGCGCGGGGTACGGACGAGCCCGTGGACGCGGCGCTCGTGGACGTGCGCGGGGCGGACGAGGTCGTGCGCGGCGCGGACGTGGGCCGCGGCGCCGGTGGGCGCGTGGCCGGGCCGCGTCCGCCGGCCGCCGGCCCGTCGCCGGTGGCGGCCTCGTCGCCGGGCTCGTCGGCGGTCGCGGGCTCGTCGCCGGTCGCGGGCTCGTCGCCGGCGGAGCGCTCGTCGCCGGCGGCGTCGTCGGCCGGGTCCTCGGTCCGCTGCCGGACGTACGGCGGCCCCACGTACGGGCCGGCCGCGTCCGCCACGTCGGCGCGCGTGAGGTCGACCCGGGTCGCGTCGGGGTCGCCGCCGTCCGCCGCCGCGCCGCGGCTCGCGTCGCCGGGCGTGGTCCCCGGTGCGCCGCCCCACGCGGGCCAGTCGGCGAGTGCGTCGTCGTCGGGTGCGACCGCCGGGGTCGGGACCTCGCTGACGGTGGGCGTCGCACCCGTGCGGACCGGCAGCGCGGGCTCCGGGGCGACGTCCGCACCGTCGTCGGCGGCGTGCTCGACGGCGTGCTCGTCGTCCGTCGCCGGCAGGACCCGCCACGCCCCCCACAGGCCCAGCGCGACGACGAGCGTGTACGTGCCGCCGAGCACGAGCAGCACCGCGACACCCACCCGGTCCGTCGCGTCGGAGCCGAGAGCGAGCACGACCGCACCGACCGTCGTCGCGACGCCCCACACGCCTGCGAGGGCCGTGAGCCGGTGCACGACGCCCCGGTGGCCGCGCCGCAGGGCGACGGCCGCGCCGCCGGCCGCGAGCGCGGCGGTGACGAGCCCGGCCGCGGTGACCAGGAGCCACAGGGCGGTGCCCTGGACGGCGAGCACGAGCAGCCCGACGAGTGCGGACGCGGCGGCCGGCAGTGCCAGCAGACCGAGCACGGCACCCGTGAGCACGTGGCGCAGGGTCACGTCGTCCCAGCCGTCGGCCAACCGTTGCGACGTCACGACGGGCTCGGGGCGGGGGCGGTGGGGCGGGCGGTCCTCGGGGGTCCGCGACGGGTCCGGGGTCATGGGACCACGCTAACGAAGCGGGACGATCCGGACGATCGACCGACTGCGCCGGGGGCGGACCTGCACGGACCCCTCACACGCGCACCGGCTCGCGGCACGCCGAGGGACCTGGCGCGCACGGGCGCTGCGGCTCGCTCATGATGGAGCGTGCCCGATCTCCGCAGCCCCGCGTCCGGCCCGATCCGCACCGCCCGCGGGTCCGTCGCCATCGTCGGCGGCCACGTGGTCCCGGTGGCGTCCGCGCCCCTCGACGGCGCGACCGTGCTGGTCGAGGACGGCGTCGTCACCGCCGTCGGCACGGACCTCGCGGTCCCGGACGGTGTGCGCGTGCTCGACGCGACGGGCCGCTGGGTGCTGCCGGGGTTCGTCGAGGCGCACGCGCACATGGGCGTCGCCGAGGAGGCCGAGGGCTGGGCGGGCGACGACACCAACGAGCGGACCGGGCCGAACGGTGCGGCGCTGCGGGCGATCGACGGCATCAACGTCGAGGACGAGGGGTTCCGCGACGCGCTCGTCGGCGGTGTGACGTCGGCCGTCGTCAAGCCGGGGTCGGCCAACCCGATCGGCGGACGGACGGTGGCGGTCAAGACGTGGGGCGGGCGGACCGTCGACGAGCAGGTGATCCGGCACGACGTGTCGGTGAAGTCGGCGCTCGGCGAGAACCCCAAGCGCGTGTACGGCGAGCAGAAGAAGCTGCCGTCGACGCGCCTGGGCGTGGCCGCGGTGATCCGGACGGCGTTCGTGGAGGCGCAGACGTACGCGGCGCAGCGGGACGCGGCGGCGGCGAAGGGTGAGCCGTTCGCGCGGGACCTGGGCAAGGAGACCCTGGCGGCGGTGCTGGCCGGCGAGCTCGCGTGGGACCAGCACACGCACCGCGCCGACGACATCGCCACGGCCCTGCGCCTGGCCGACGAGTTCGGCTACCGGCTGGTCGTCAACCACGGCACGGACGCCGCGGCGATCGCCGACGTGCTCGCCGAGCGGGACGTGCCCGTGATCTTCGGGCCGATGTTCACGTCGCGGTCCAAGGTCGAGCTGCGGGACCGCGCGATCGCGCACCTCGGGGTGCTGGCGCGCGCCGGGGTGCGGGTCGCGATCACGACCGACCACCCGGTGGTGCCGGTCAACTTCCTCGTCCACCAGGCGTCGCTGGCCGTCAAGGAGGGCCTGGACCGTGACACGGCGCTGCGGGCGCTGACGGTGAACCCGGCGTCGTTCCTCGGGCTGGACGACCGGGTCGGTGCGCTCGCGCCCGGGCTCGACGGTGACGTCGTGGTGTGGTCGGGCGACCCGCTGGACGTCAACGCCCGGGCCGAGCACGTGTTCATCACGGGCACCGAGGTGTACACGTGGGACCGGACGGCCCGCGGCGGCCTGGGCGCGGGCCGCGTCCGGGAGCGCGCGGAGCGTTTCACGTCCTGACGGGGCCCCGTCCCACGCCCTGGGACCGACGCCCCGCGAGACCGGGCTGACGTCGCTCATGGGCGCTCGGGAGCGCCCCGAGCCCGGTGTCGTGCAGGACGCGTCCCGGCAGGTGGACGGGCTCAGCCCAGGACGTGGCGCAGGTAGCGCTCCGGGGCGTCGAGGAACGCGCGCCACGACGTGACGAGGTCCAGGTCCTCCCACGTGCTCTCGCGCAGGCCCCAGTCGCCGACCTCGAGGATCGTGGCGCCCGGCAGCGACGCGAGCAGGGGTGAGTGCGTCGAGAGGATCACCTGCGAGTCGTGCTGCACGAGGTCGTGCAGGTGCTGCAGCAGCGCGAGGCAGCCGGTGAACGACAGCGCGGACTCGGGCTCGTCGAGCACGTACAGGCCGGGGTACATCATCCGCGAGCCGATGAGCTCGAGGAACGACTCCCCGTGCGACATCTCGTGGAACTGCGGGTCCGGGCCGGGGTGCTCGTCGAGGTACGTGTAGAACCCGTGCATCGTCTCGGCCCGCAGGAAGAACCCGCGGCGCGGCGCGCCCGCCCCGCGCACGAGCGTGATGTCGTGCGCGAACCCCGACTCGGTCGGCCGCGTGCGGTGCATCGAGCCCGTCGAGCCGCCCTCGGGCGCCATGCCGAACGCGGTCGCGATCCCCTCGACGAGCGTCGACTTGCCGGCGCCGTTGTCACCGACCAGGACGGTCGCCGCCCCCAGGTCCCAGCCCCGCTCGAGCACCTGGCGCACGGCGGGCACGGCGCGGTGCCAGTCCCCGCCGCGCTCGCCGTCGAGCTTCGCGTCGCCGGCCTGGACGCGTCGCACGGGCAACGTGCTGAACGGACTCATGGCGACACCTCACCACGTCCCGCCGACACGCGGCAGCCCGCCGTCGGCATCGCGCTCACAGCCGCGGGTCCACCGCCTCGGACTCCAGCGCGAGCACCGCGAAGACCGCCTCGTGGACGCGCCACAGCGGCTCGCCCTCGGTCAGCCGCGCGAGCGCCTCCAGGCCCAGGGCGTACTCGCGCAGCGCGAGACTGCGCTTGCGGCCGAGGTGCCGCGACCGCAGGCGCGTCAGGTGCTGCGGCTCGGTGTAGTCCGGGCCGTAGATGATCCGCAGGTACTCGCGCCCACGCACCTTGACGCCCGGCTGCAGCAGACCCTTCCGGCCGCGCACGAGGTTGGCCAGCGGCTTGACGACCATGCCTTCTCCCCCGGCTGCGGTGAGGTCCTGCCACCAGGCGACGCCCGCGGCGCGCGACGCGTCGTCGGCGAGGTCGACGACGAGCCGGCGCGTGGGCGCCAGGACTCCGCTGGTGTCCGCCTCGACGAGCGCGTCGGCCACGCCCAGGTGCCACAGGTGGTCACGCGTCTCGTACGTGCCCGCGTCGGACGCGAGCACCTGGAACGGCGCGAGCCGCACGCCGTCCAGGCCGTCGGTCGGCCAGACGTAGCGGCGGTACGCGTCGCGGTAGCCGTCGGCGTTGGCGCCGCGCGAGCGGGTGCGGGCGAGCAGGTCGTCGACGGGCAGCCCGGCGGCCGCGGCGGCCTCGAGCGCAGCCGTCGCGGCGGGCAGGGCCGTGGCTGCGGCCGCACCCACGGACGCGTACTGGTGACGCAGCAGGTCACCGGCCTTGAGGGACCACGGCAGGAGCTCGCAGTCGAGCAGCAGCCACCCGGGCGCAGCGCCGCCCAGGTCGTCCCACAGGCCCGCGGCGGTCGCCGCGGTCCGCACGACGTCGAGGAGCTGCTCGGTCCGCCCGTCGTCGAAGAACGCGCGGCCCGTGCGGGTGTGGACGACGCCCGTCGTGCCCGCGGGCATGCCGAACCGCGCCTCGGCGACGTCCGCGTCGCGGCAGACGAGCACGACGGCGCGCGAGCCCATGTGCTTCTCCTCGCAGACCACCGTGTCGACGTCACCCCGGTAGGCGTCGAACGCCTGGTCCGGGTGCTCGAGCAGGTCGCCCTCGGGAGCGGTCGCGCACGGGCTCATCGTCGGCGGCAGGTACAGCAACCAGCGCGGGTCCACCGCGAACCGGCTCATGACCTCCAGCGCCCCGGCGGCGTTCTCCTCGGCGACGGTCACGCGCCCGTGCAGGCGCGTCTCGACCACCCGCTTGCCCAGCACGTCGGCGACGTCGAGGACCGCGGGGTCCCGCCGCTCGACGTCGCTGCCCGCGGCCGTCTCCTCGGCGGTCGGGAAGGGGCGCGCAGGCGCGTACCAGACCTGCTCGGCCGGCACCTGCACGACCTCCTTCTCCGGGTACCGCAGCGCCGTGAGGTGCCCGCCGAACACGCAGCCGGTGTCGAGGCACATCGTGTTGTTCACCCACGTCGGGCGCGGCGTCGGCGTGTGGCCGTACAGGACCATGGCGCGGCCGCGGTAGTCGTCCGCCCACGGCAGGCGCACGGGCAGCCCGAACTCGTCGGACTCCCCCGTCGTGTCCCCGTACAGCGCGAACGCCCGCACGCGCCCGGACGCGCGGTTGTGGAACTCCTCCTTGAGGCCCGCGTGCGCGACGACGAGGTCGCCGCCGTCGAGCACGAGGTGCGCCACGAGCCCGTCGCAGAAGTCCCGCACCTCGCGGCGGAACGCCTCGCTCTCCTGCGCGAGCTCCGCGAGCGTCGTCTCCAGGCCGTGCGAGACCTGCACCTGGCGCCCGTCGAGCGCACGGACGAGCTTGTGCTCGTGGTTGCCCGGCACCGCGAGCGCGTGGCCCGCCGCGACCATGCCCATGACGAGCCGCAGCACACCCACGCTGTCCGGGCCGCGGTCGACGAGGTCGCCGACGAACAGCGCGCGGCGACCCTGCGGGTGCGCGGCGTCGACCGGCCGGCCCTCGGCGTCGCGCTCGATGACGTACCCCAGGGCGCCCAGCAGGGTCTCCAGCTCCGCGCGGCAGCCGTGCACGTCGCCGACCACGTCGAACGGGCCGCGCTCCTCACGCCGGTCGCTGCGCAGCGGCTCGCGCACGATCGTCGCGGCGTCGACCTCGTCGGTGCCCTGCAGCACGTGGACGGTGCGGAAGCCCTCGCGCCCCAGCCCGCGCAGCGAGCGGCGCAGCTGGTCGCGCTGGCGACGGACGGCGTGCGCGGGCAGCGTGCGGTCCGCGCGGGCCGCGTTGCGCTCCAGGCAGACCGGCTCGGGGATGTCGAGGACGATCGCGACGGGCAGCACGTCGTGCGCGCGGGCGAGCGCGACGAGCTGCTTGCGCGCGGTCGGCTCCACGTTGGTCGCGTCGACGACCGTCAGCAGGCCCGCGTCCAGTCGCTTGCCCGCGATGTGGTGCAGGACGTCGAATGCCGCGGCCGTCGCATCCTGCGACGTGACGTCGTTGGAGACGAGCCCGCGGCAGAAGTCCGACGACAGCGTCTCGAACGGCCCGAAGTGCCGGGCCGCGAACGTCGACTTGCCGGAACCGGAGACGCCGACGAGGACGACGAGCGACAGGTCCGGCACGGTCAGCGTGGTCATCGGGCGGCTCCTTCCGGGGTGGTCGCGGTGGTTCTCGTGAGCACGGCCATCTGCGTGGGCGGGCCGACCTCCGGGTCCTCCTCGCCGACGGGCAGCAGCGTCACGTCGTACCCGTGGCGGGCTGCGGCGCCGTGCGCCCAGTCCGCGAACTGCGCGCGCGTCCACTCGAAGCGGTGGTCGTGGTGGCGCATCGTGCCAGCGGCGAGCGTCGGGTAGCGCACGTTGTGCTCGGCGTTCGGCGTGGTGACGACGAGCGTCGCCGGGGCCGCCTCGCCCAGGACCGCGCGCTCCAGCGCCGCCAGGCGCGGCAGGTCGACGTGCTCGATCACCTCCATGAGCACCGCGGCGTCGAACCCGGCGACGCGCGCATCGCGGTACGTGACCGACGAGTGCGCGAGCTCGATGCGCTGCCGCTGCCGGTCCGGCAGCGTGTCGAGGTGCAGGCGACGGGCGGCGGTCGTCAGGGCGCGCGCGGAGACGTCCACGCCGAGCAGCCGCTCGAACGTCGGGTCCCGCAGCAGCTCGGACAGCAGGGCCCCCTCGCCGCAGCCCAGGTCGACGACCGAGCGCGCACCGGCGGCCTTGAGCTGGGTGACGACCGCGTCGAGACGCTGCCGCGCGAGCGGGACGCGGGGCGAGGCGTCGCCGGGCGCAGCGGTGTCGGGCGCAGCGGTGTCGGCGGTCTCCAGAGCCGCGTCCTCCGCTGCGTCCGCCTCCACGTCCTCGGGGCGCGTGTCGTCGACCTCCGCGAGCCGCTCCAGCGCCGACGTCGCCAGGCTGTTGCGGTGCGCGAGGTACCGCCGCGCGATCTCCTCGCGCGCCGGGTGGCCCGCGAGCCAGCCCTCCCCGGCACGCACGAGCTTGGCGACCTCGTCCGTGCCGACCCAGTAGTGCTTGCTCGCGTCGAGCGTCGGCAGCAGCACGTACAGGTGGCTCAGGACGTCCGCGATCCGCTGCGTGCCCGTCAGGCGCAGGTCGACGTACCGGGAGTCGCCCCACGCCGGCACGGTCGGGTCCAGCGGCACGGGCCGTGCGTCGACCTGCCACCCCAGCGGCGCGAACAGCCGGACCGCGGCCTCGGCGCCTCCGCGGCACGGCACGGCCGGCACGTGCACCTCGACGTCCCAGCGTCGCGCGGGAAGCTCGGGGCGCAGCTCGCAGCGCCCCGCCATGGCCGTCCGGAACACCTTGCCCAGCGCGACCGCGAGCATCGAGGACGCCGCGTACGGCCGGTCGTTCACGTACTGCGCCAGGCTGAACGCGACGTCCCGCGGCGCGCCCCGGCTGCCGCCGCGCACCAGCCCGACCGGGTCGACCTCGAGCAGCAGCGCGACCGTGCACCGCTCGTCCGTCGCCTCGGGGTAGACGACGTGCGCGACACCGAAGGACTGCCCGAACTGCTGTACCCGCCCGGGGTGCTTGTGCAGCAGGAAGCCGAGGTCGGTGGCGTCGGGGCCGGTCACGGAGAGCTGCAGGAACACCGCCGGATCGTCGCACGCGGGTGCGGGGCGTGTCCGGCGGATTGCTCCGGCGACCGGGCGACCTGTGCTGGACCACCCAGGTAACGACCGCCCACGCCCACGCGCGGACACGAGGGCGCTGCACCGCCACCGCATGACGCCCGTCGTCCGACACCACCGGGAGACCGACCTGATCCACCGGGCCGCCCGGTCGCGTTCGACCCGGCAGTCGCCCTGAGGGCCGGGCCCGACCGGCGGCACCACGCGCGCTACGGTCGCCGCATGGACGCGCACCCCGAGCCGACGCCGCCCGAGGAGCCGGTGAGCGTGCTCGCACGTGACGGCAACCGCGCCGTCGTCCACCTGCCCGGCCGACGGTTCCCCGCGCTCGCCGTCCAGGGCGACACCCTCAGCACGCTGCGCGACGACGCGGCGGAGGCCCTGGAGCTCCTGGCGTCCGCCGAGGTCGAGGAAGCGACGGAGACGCTGCGCCTGCTCGTCGACGACCTGGGAGAGCTCCTGGGGTTCTACGAGCAGGTGCTCGGCGACCTCGGCATGCAGCTGCCGTACGTCCGCCGCGCCTGAGAGCGCGAACGCGTCCCGGCGGTCAGCGCTCGAGCCCCCTCGCGAACCCCTCGACGGCAGCAGAAGCGACGACGGCGGCCTGTCGTCATGGCGGACGTACGCCGGCAAGGGGCCGGTCCCTCCCGACGAAGACCGACCCACCACTCGGGCCCGAGGACGCGACGCCGTCGACGACGAAGGGCCCGCACCCGCATCGCTGCAGGTCGCGGGCCCTTCGGGCGGCGGAGGATGGGGGATTCGAACCCCCGAGGGCGTTAACCCAACACGCTTTCCAAGCGTGCGCCATAGGCCACTAGGCGAATCCTCCTGGGTGCCGCGAGCCCGCGAGCGGGCGCGCTGCGGACAGGAGTCTAGCGGAGGTCCGCCCCCACCCCGACGCACGGGGCGCAGGCCGTCACGCGCGCGGCAGCGCCCCGCCCATGACCGCGAGCGTCGACGTCGCCGTCCACTCCACCCACCGCTCGCGCGTCCAGCCGCGATCCTCCACGAGCCGGCGCCACGACTCGTGCGAGTACAGCAGCTCGACGACGTCCAGCACGTGCTCGAGGTCGAAGGGTCGCGGCAGTCCGCGTGTGGTGAGCAGTGCCAGCAGCCCGCGCATGTCGGCGCGGCGGCGGTCGCACATCGCGACGTACTCGGCGTGGACGTCCGGGTGCGCCCCGGCGGCGACGACGAACGCCTCCCACAGCCGCGCCGACCGCGCGTACGCGTCGGCGACGAACGCCGTGGCCGTCCGCAGCAGCACCCCCGGGTCGCGGGCGTCGGCGACCGAGGCCGCGATGCCCTCCCCCAGGCTGCGCTCGCCCTCGACACCTGCGAGGACCAGCTCGAACGCCCGCACGAGCAGCTCGGGGCGCGGCCCCTCGTCCGCGACCGCCTGCTCCGGCACCCCTGCACGGCGCGCGATGCGCCGCACGGTCGCTGCTCCGTAACCGACGGCCTGGACCTCGGTGGCGACGGCCCGTAGGACGCGCAGCCGCATGGGCTCCTCGTGGACGGCCGGCGGCGCACTGCGGGAGGTGTCGGACGTCACGTCGTCCCTCCCGTCGAGGTGGTGCGGTGCTCCGCGGGTTGCTGCACAGCCTAGGGTGCGGTGAGCAGCGCCGACACTCGTCCCGGAGGTCCCGTGCCCCCCACCACCGTCGTCGCGGCGTGCCCCGTCCACGCGCACGTCGCACCCCTGCTGCCCGTCGCCCGGGCGCTGGTGGAGGCCGGGCACCGCGTGCGCTTCCTCACCGGTGAGCGGTTCCGCGACGCCGTCGAGGCCACGGGCGCCGAGCTCGCGGTCCTGCCGCCCGACGCGGGCGTCGACGAGCGCCGGCTCGACATCGACCACCCGGAGCGCGCCGGGCGCACCGGTGTCGCACTGCTGCGCTGGGACCTGACGCACCTGTTCGTCGCGCGGCTCGGCGCGCAGGCCGCCGCGCTCGACGCGCTGCTCGACCCGACCGTGGGCGCGGTGGTCTTCGAACCGCTGTTTCTCGGGGCGTACGTGGTGACGGCGCGGCCGCGCGCGTCACGCCCGCGCACCGTGGCCGTCTCGGTCTTCCCGTCCACCCTGCCGCACCCGGGCGTGCCACCGTTCGGGCCGGGGCTCGCACCGCTCCCCGGCCCGCGTGGGCGGGTCCGGGACGCGCTCGTGCGCACGGTCGTCGACCGCGTCGCGCTCGCCGGGCCGCAGGCGGCGGTGCGGCGGGCGATGCGCGCGGCGGGCGTCCGGCCGCACCCCGGGACGCTGTTCGCGTGGCCGCGCAGCGCCGACGTCGTCGCGCAGCTCACCGTCCCGGGGTTCGAGTACCCGCGGCCGCGTCTGGGCGACGCGTTCCGGCTCGTCGGCCCCGCGGGCGTGCCACGCCCGGGCGTGACCCCCGTCGACCCCGCGTCGCTGCCCGACTGGTGGGGCGACCTCGACGGGCGCACGGTCGTGCACGTCACGCAGGGCACGGTCGCCAACGACGACCTCGGGCAGCTGCTGCGCCCGACGCTCGACGCGCTCGCGGACGAGGACGTGCTCGTCGTCGCCGCCACCGGCGGGACCCCCGTCGAGCGGCTCGGGCCGCTGCCCGGCAACGTGCGCGCCGCGCCGATGGTGCCGTACGCCGCGCTGCTGCCGCGCACCGACGTCATGGTGACCAACGGCGGCTACGGCGGCGTGCACTGGGCGCTCGCGCACGGTGTGCCGCTGGTCGTCGCGGGCAGCACCGAGGACAAGGCGGAGGTCGGGGCGCGCGTCGCGTGGAGCGGCGCGGGGGTGCGGCTGCGCGGGAAGCGCCCGACGCCCGCGCAGGTCCGCGACGCCGTCCGCACGGTGCGCACCGACCCGGCGTACCGCGCGGCCGCGGCGCGGCTGGCGCAGCAGATCGCGGCGGCCCCGGGGGTCGCGGGGATCGTCGCGGCGGCCGAGGGACGCTGAGCGCGCCCACCCGGGCGGCCTCGGCCCGCCCGGTGCCTCGCCGTGCGGGTGGGGTCCGCCCGCCGTAGCGTCGAGCGCGTGACGGGAACGGGTGCGCGCCAGGTGCTGACCGACGGGTTCGGGCGGGTGGGACCGGTGGTCCGGGCCGCGCTCGAGGGCACGGGGTCCGCCGCCCGCACGTGGCGTCCGACGCCGCGGGCGACCACGCTCGCGTGGCTCGCCTGGCACGTCGCCCGCGTGCAGGACGCGCAGGTCGCGCCGCTGGCGGGCACCGAGGAGCTGTGGACGGCCGACGGCTGGGCCGAGCGGTTCGCCCTGCCGTTCGAGCACACCGCGACGGGCTACGGGCAGTCGCCGCAGGAGGTCGCGCTCGTCGACCCCGCTCCCGACCTGCTGCTGGGCTACCTCGACGCGAGCACCGCGCAGACCCTCGCGTACCTGCAGCGCGTCGAGGACGACGACCTCGACACGGTCGTCGACACGTCGTGGGACCCGCCGGTGACCCTCGGCGTGAGGCTGGTCAGCATCCTCGACGACTGCGCGCAGCACGCCGGGCAGGCGGCCTACCTGCGCGGGCTGCTGCCGGACGACGTCGCCCATCGCTGACGCCGCGTGTCGGCGGCGCCCGCTACGGTCCTGGCGTGGCGGAGTTCGAGGTCGACGCACCCCTGTGGCTCACGGACAACGGCTCGTGGGTGTTCCTCTCCCTGCCGTTCGACCTCGCGGACGAGATCGACGACCTCACGCGGGGCCGGCAGGGCGGGTTCGGCTCGGTGCGCGTCGAGGTGACGCTCGGCCCGTCGACGTGGCGCACGTCGCTGTTCCCGGCGAAGGCGCAGGAGACGTACGTCCTGCCGGTGAAGAAGGCGGTGCGCACGGCCGCCGGCGTCGCACCGGGCGACGTCGTGCACGTGCGGCTGCGCCTCGTCGACGCCTGACGGTCCGGGTGCGACGGTCAGGCCGGCAGACGGCCCTTGGCGAAGTAGGCGAGCGGGCCCACCCAGTTGACGAGCAGCGCGAGCCCCCACGCGAGCTTCGGCCCGTTGACCTGCTCCGACGGGCGCTTGGCCAGGTCCCGGAACGCCGCCGCGGCGAGCGCCACCTGCCCGGCCCCGACGACGACGACCGCAGCACGCTGCCCTGCGCTCATGTCACGCCACTGCTTCTTCTGCGCCACCGCGACCTCCTCGCTCGGCCCACCCCGGCCCGGACGCCGGCCGGTCACCCCATCGTGCACCCGCACGAGCGGGCGCGGCAGGCCGTGACGTCCCGCACCGCGCACGTGGCCGGGCACCCGTAGCCTGGCGTCATGGAGCTCACCCTGGGTCTCGACGAGGCCCTCACCCTGGCGCGCGCGGCCGACGTGCTGCCGCCCGCCGTCACCGACGTCCGCGGTGAGGACCGCCTCGTGCGTGCCCAGGTCAAGGTGCACGAGCTGCCCGGCGTCCCCGGTGCCGTGCGCATGGCGACGCGCATGGCCGGGCCCGTCGACGTGCGCGTCGAGGACCGTGGCGTGGCGGGCCGCACGTGGCGCGTCGCCGTGGTCGCGTCGCACCCGGTGCTGCGGATGGACCTGAGCCCGTTCGTCACCGATGCGGTGCGCGGACAGCTCGCGAAGCTGCCGGCGGGGGCCGCCACCGTGGCGACGCAGGACGGCGCGACGGTCGTCGAGGTGGACCTCGACCGCCTCGGCCCGCTGGTCGGCGAGCTGCTGCCCGCGGCCCGCGGCCTGCGCCTGCGCGTCGACGACGCCGCGCTGGGCTCCCGCCTGCACCTGAGGGCGACCATCGCCTGACGCCACCGGCGAGGTCGACGGCAGAGCGTGAGGGTTTGCCGTCGTCCTGCGACGGCAACCCCTCACGCTCGTGCGGTGACCGGGGCGGTCAGGGCGTCGTCGCGAGCGAGTGCAGGTGACCGACGAGGACCTCCTGCGAGCCCTTGACCAGGTACTCCCCGGACCAGCGCTCCTTGAGCACGAGCCGGGAGCCGTCGTGCAGCTCGACGGTCGCGTGCACGGGCGACTGCCGGTGGACCGTGGCGGTGCGGACCTCCTCGTAGGGCACGAACCGGTGCACCTGCGCGAGCTGGTGGACCGGCACCGCCTGCACCACCCCGAGGATGCGCGCCTTGCCGCCGTCCGTCTTCTTGGGGCAGGGCACCAGCACCAGGCCGCGGTCGAGGACGACGACGTCGTGGTCCGTGCCGTCGACCGCGACGTTCGCCAGGCCGGCGAGCACCTGGGCCCCGTGAGCGGTCGCGCGTTCGTGCACCTGGCCCACGGCCCGCGGGTCGACGCCGAGCCCGGCGAGCCACGCCCGGACGTGCTCGACGCCGCCGGGCCGGGCCGCGCGGTCCGCCCACGCGGTGAGGTCGGGCTCGTCGCCCTCCCGGTCGCGCAGCGTCGCCGGCCCCGCCCACTCGAGGCACCAGCGGGCGGCGCCCCCGGCCACGAGCGCGGCGCCCAGCACGGGCTCGAGCGCGCCGGCCAGGGGGTGCGGGGGGCGCTCACCGGGTGCCGCGACCATCAGCCGCCGCGGGTCGATGCCCAGCTCGCGCGCCAGGTCGTCGCCACGGCCCTGCTCGACGAGCTCGAGGACGGTCCCGAGCGTGGCGCGCTGCACCCCGGCGAGCCGGCCGGCGGCGCGGTGCACGGCGTCGGCACGGCGCTGCTGCGCGGCGGCGGCCATCGGCGGGACGAGCTGGTCCCACGGCAGGCGCTGCCGGTCGGCGACGTCGAGCACCTCGTCGGCCAGGTGCGCCGCCACCACGTCGAGGTGCGGCACCAGCACGGACGCCGGGCGGTCGTCGGGCTGTGCCGGGACGTCGGGCAGACGGTCCATGGCGACGACCCGCTCACCGATGGGCGGGTGGCTGTCCCAGCGGCTGCCCTGCTCGCCCGCGGGACGCTCGCGCACGGAGCCCAGCTCCTGCGTCCGGGCCGCGAGCAGCTCGCGGAACCCGCCGAAGAACGCGTCCGACGTGGGCGCCAGTCCGATCTCCCACCCGGGGGCCACGTAGCAGTCGAGGTAGAAGTCCCAGGCCGCGTCGATGACGAGCACCTCGCGGAGCGCGGACTGCGCGGTCGCGCGCCCCGCGGCGCGCACCGACAGCGCGTCGGCGGCGAGCTCCTGACAGCGGCTCGTGGCGGCGGAGACGAGCAGGTAGAGCTTGCCGTACTGCCGTAGCAGCCAGCCGGCGACGGACCCCGAGAGCTGGGCGAGGGTCGCAGCGATGACGGCGCGCCCGCGGTGGACGACGACGGACAGCCGCGTGTCGTCGTGCGAGTAGTGCCCCAGCTCGTGCGCGAGCACCGAGCGGAGCTGCCCCACGGTCAGCCCGTGCAGCAGCGGGACCCCGAGGACCATGCGGCGGGTGCCGCCGACGAGGCCGAGGAGACGCGCGTCCTCCCAGACGCCGGCGTTGACATCCGGCGCGAGGCGGATCTCGTCCGGGCCGCGCGTGCCGGTCAGGCTCGCGAGCTCGTCGACGATGCCCCACAGCTCCGGGGCGTCGGCGCGCAGCAGCACCGGGCCCGTGGGCTGCGGCGGGCGCGCACGGGCGACCTTCCACAGCGCGACGACCAGACCGCCCGCCGCCGCGAGGGTGACGAACCCGAGCTTGCCGGCGACGACGCCGGTGCCGGCCTCCATGGCCAGCACCGTGAGCGCACCGAGGCCCACGACGACGGCGAGGGCGGCGACGTAGAAGCCGCCCAGCGTGACGACCGCGACGAGCGCGCGCAGCCTGGTGCTCATGAGGCCTCCTGGGCTCCCCTGCCGGGCGCAGGTGCGCCCGTCCGCGCCGGAGCGTAGCGCTCGGTGCGGGTGCGGCGAGGGCGAACGCCGGAACTCGTGGACAGCGTTCTCGCCGGTCAGCCGGACGGACGCCGGGTGCAGGTCCGAGCGGCTGAACCCCTCGCGCACGCGCGACCCGTGAGGCTACGCTGTACCACGAAGTCGCAGTGCATTGTTTGTCCCGTTCTCCGGAGCGGACGACGACCACCGTGATTCACCGGTCCCGGTCGTCGGGTCCGTAGTAACCGCATGAGGAGAATGACGTGCCCACTGGCATCGTGAAGTGGTTCAACGCTGAGAAGGGCTTCGGCTTCATCGCCCCCGAGGACGGCGGCCCGGACGTCTTCGTCCACTACTCGGCCATCCAGACGCAGGGCTACCGCTCGCTCGAGGAGAACCAGCGCGTGCAGTTCGACGTGCAGGCCGGCCCCAAGGGTCCGCAGGCCTCGAACGTCACGCCTGCCTGAGCAGACGAGCTCACCGAGCCCCACGGGCTCACCGAAGGGCGCTCCGACCACCGGTCGGGGCGCCCTTCGCCGTTCCCGGCCCCACCCACCCCCTCAACCCCGCCGAGCGGAACACCGGTCACGCTTCGAGCGCCCTTTCGGTGAGTCGGGTTCCGGTCGACGGCCCCACCCACCCCCTCAACCCCGCCGAGCGGAACACCGGTCACGCTTCGAGCGCCCTTTCGGTGAGTCGGGTTCCGGTCGACGGGGTTGGGTAGGTTGTGTGGCTTGCTAGTCAGGCGTACTGTCTAGTCATGGCCACGAAACAGCTCGTCGACGCGGACACCGCGTGGCCCGGTGACTGGCTGCGCGGCGTGCTGTCGCTGTGCGCGCTGCGCGTGCTGGCCGACGGCCCGACGTACGGCTACGACATCGCCCAGCGCCTGGCCGCCGCCGGACTCGGCGAGATCAAGGGCGGCACGCTCTACCCGCTGCTGGGGCGCCTCGCCGTCGCCGGCCTGCTCGACGAGGAGTGGCGCCCCGGCGACGGCGGCCCCGGGCGCAAGTACTACGCCCTCACACCCGCCGGACGCACCCACCTGCGCGACGAGAGCGCGCGGTGGTCGCGCTTCGCCGACCTCACCCAGACGTTCGTCACGAGCCCGGAGGCCGACCGATGACGGAACCCACCGACCTCGCCCCCCACGTCGAGCCGTCGTGGGCCGAGGCCCTCGTGCTGGAGCTACGGCTGCGCGACGTCCCGGGCGACACGATCGGCGACGTCCTCGCCGAGGTCGACTCGCACGTCGTCGACTCCCGCACGCCCGCGCACGTCGCGTTCGGCGACGCCGTGGCCTACGCCGAGCGCATCGCGGAGACCGTCGCGAGGCCCGCACCGGACGACCTGCGGGCTGCCCTGCCGACCGCCCTGGGCGCCGCCGCGCTCGTCGTCACCATCGACGCCGCGGTCGAGTGGTGGCGCGACGGCACCTTCGAGCTCACCGGCGGCACGCTCGCGCTCGCGCTCGGCACCGTGCTGGTGGTCGGCGTCATTGTCCGGTTCGGCACACCGCTGCTGCGGGTCGCCGTCACGGCGCCCCTGTGGCGGACCGTACCCGCGCTGGTGGCGGTGATGGCCGCGCTCGTCGGGCTGGGAGTGCTCGGGCGGCAGTGGCACCTCGTCACCCTCCCCGCCGCGCCCGTCGCCCTGGCCGCGCTCGCGACGGTCGCGCTGACGGTGGTGCTGGAGCTGCGCGCCGCCGGCGACGTCGACCCGCTGCTCGCGCCCGGTGCGGACCGTGCAGCCGCCGAGGCCACCGCCCGTCGCGAGGCGCACCGCCTCCTGCTGCGGCTCGCTGGTGTCCAGGCCGCGTACCTCGTGCTCGTCCTCGCCGTCGTCCTCGGTGTCCTGCGCCTCGGCACCTGACCCCGGCGCGACCACGCACCCACCCGCCCACCCGGCCCCGAGCACGGAGGACCCCATGACGGCACCTGCGCACACCCTCGCCCCGCACGTCGAGCCGGCGTGGCGCGACGCGTTCGTCGTCGAGCTGCGCATGCACGACGTCCCCGGCGGGGCGATCGGCGAGGCCCTCGGCGAGGTCGAGGCCTACTGCGCGGACTCCGGCGATGACGCCCGCAGCGCGTTCGGTGAGCCGGCCGCGTACGCGCGTGAGCTCGCGGCGGCCCTGCCGACCCGCCGGCGCAGGCCGCTGCGCGACATCGCCGCCATCGTGACGCAGACCGCCGGCGTCATGGGGGTCGTGTGGTCGGCACCACCGTGGCTGCACGGCGAGGACCTGGTGGTCGGACGGGGCGCGGCGGTGACGGTGGCGCTCATCCTGCTCGTCGCTGTGATGCTGTATCTGGCTCCCCCGCGGGTCCTGAGCTGGTTCACCCGGGCCCGGTGGTGGCAGGCCGGGATCGTCGGCACGGCGGTGACGGGGGCGCTCGCCGCCCTCACCGCACTCGTCCCGGACGCCCCGATGGCGGCACCGTCCGCGTCGCTCGTCGTGGTCAGCGCACTGCTGCTCGTCGCCGGGGCCGTCGCGCTCCACCTCAGCGGCGCGACCGACGACCCGATCCGCACCCCGGACGACGCCGATACCCCGCCCACGCCACGGTCTCGGCTCACGTCGCTCGCCCTGAGCGTCGCGCTCCCCCTGGTCGCCGTGCTCGTCGCCGGCGCGCTGTCCCTGCTGCCGCGCTGAGTCGTCAGCGGCTCCAGCGGCGCACGACGGCCGCCAGACCCACCGCGAACGTCGCACCCGCGACGGCGAGGTACGGCCCGTAGAACCTGCGCAGCACCGGGGCGGCGGCGCCGGCCGTCGCCCCGACCACCGCGCCGACGGCCAGCGAGCGCGCGCCCCGCGCCCCGAGCGCGTGCAGCGCCAGCGGCCCGACGGGCACGCGCGCCGCACCCGCCTCGGCCGCGTACACCTTGACCGGGACGCCGTTGAGCGCCTGCCGCCAGATGCCCCGCGCACCGGCCGCGGCCAGGTCGGCAGCGGCCCGCGAGCGCATCGCGGGCGTCGTCAGCGGCGCGGGCGGGCGCGCGCCGCGCGCCGTGAGCGCGCGAGTGACGAGCACGCCGGCGACGGACCCGACCGCGAGGCAGCCGGCGGCCGGCAGCACGCGGCGCGGGTGCGACGCCGCGACGAGGACGAGGTACATCTCGGAGGTGACGGGCAGGCTCACCGCCTCGGCGAACCCCCAGGCGACGGCGCCGACCATGCCGGCCGGGCCGGACATGACGTTGCGGAGCACCCGCCACGTGCGGGAGCGCGACGGCACGGGCGGGCCGGCGGCGAGCATGCCCTCGATCTGCGCGACGAGCGGCCGCATGTCGGTGAGCTCGTGCGGGTTCACCGGGTGCCCGACGCGGACCTCCACGGGCCCCGGGGTGAGCCGCCCCTTCTTCGCGAGCAGCTCGCGCGTGCCGACCACCGCCACGGGCAGGATCGGCACGTCGAACTCCTGCGCGATGCGCAGCGCCCCGCTGCGGAACCGGCCCAGCCGGCCGTCCGTCGAGCGCGTGCCCTCGGGGAAGACGAGCAGGCTCGACCCGCTGCCGAGCACCTGCGTCGCGCCCTCGATGAGCGACTCGTACCCACCGCCGCCGTGCCGCTGCACCGGTACCGCGCCGATCGCGAGCTTGAGCACGCGCGCCTTCCACGGCTTGTCGAACCAGTAGTCCCCGGCCGCGACGACGACCGGCTTGTACGGCGCGGGGAACGCCGCGATGAGCGCCGGGGTGTCCGCGTGGGACTGGTGGTTGGCGACGACGACCATCGCCTCGTACGGTGCCGAACCGACGACCCGGAAGCCGCCGACGAGGTGGAACGTGGTGCGCCACAGCGTGTGCCGCACGGCGCCGGCCAGGTTGAAGCCGGGCGGCAGGCCGACGCGCCGGCGCAGGCGCTCGAACGTCTCCGCGGGCGTGCGGTGGTGGGCCTCCTCGGCCTGCTCCGCAGGGGTGCCGGGCGCGTCGGTGGCGCCGGGCCGGTCCGCGCTCACGCGAGCACCCACGCGAGCGGCAGGACGAGCAGCAGCGAGTCCACCCGGTCGAGCAGCCCTCCGAAGCCGGGCAACCACGTGCCCGCGTCCTTGACGCCCGCGCGCCGCTTCACCATCGACTCCACCAGGTCACCTCCCACGCCGCCGAGCACCACCGCCACCACGAGCCCGAGCGAGACCGCACCCAGGACGACCAGCACGATCGTGCCACCCACGGCCGCGCCCACCAGCCCGCCGACCGTCTTGCTCGGGCTCAACGGCGACAGCGGGCGTCGCGCCCACGCGAACCGCCTGAGCCCCCGCCCGCCGCACCACGCGGCGACGTCGGTCGCGGCAGCCGCGAAGCACAGCAGGAACGCGTCGGACCCGACGAGCACGAGGTGCGCGAGCGACCAGCACAACCAGATCGACCCGAACGCCGCACCCGTCGCCCGCTCGACGCCGCGCTCGACGTCGCCCGTGAGCACCGCGGGCACCGCGCACAGCAGCGCGACGAGCGGCACGAGGGCCAGCAGGTCGGGCTCGAGCCACGCGGCGAGCGGGTACACGACCGCGAGGACCAGCAGGAGGGCGGTCTCGGGGCGCGGCAGCCGGGTCATCGTGGCGAACTCGCGGACGGCCTGCAGCGCGAGGAGCGCCGCGAGCAGGGCCGTGGGGCCGGGCCCGAGCCACATGGGGATGCCGATGACCGGCAGGATCAGCACCCACGTCGTCCAGCGACGTCGCAGCTCCGGCGTGCGGGACGCGAGGACGGGCACGGCGGCGACCGCGAGGATCCCCGCGGTGAGCGCCAGGAGGAACACCGCCCGACCGTCGAGGTCGACGTGCCGGCCGCCGAGACTCAGGTCGAGCGCGTAGGCGGTGCGGTCGAGGCCCGTCCACGCGGCGAGCGGGTCGAGCACCCCGGGACGCTGCGACGGGTCGAGGCTCACCCGGCCGCCCCCGCCGCGAGCGCGGCGTGGACGCGACGCGCGCGCACGACGCTCGTCAGCAGCGAGCCCACCACGACGACCACGGCGATCCCCGGCAGCAGCGACGGCACACCGGCGGCGAGGACCGCGAAGGCGCAGCGCTCGGTCTTGCCGAGCGGGCCGCCGTTGAGGCGCGGCGCGCCGGCCCCGGCCCCGGCGAGCGACACGAACGTCGGCAGCGTCGCGGCCAGCGCCGCCACCAGGACCCAGGCGAGCGGCGTCAGCCCGGCGACGGCGTCACCGCCCGCGCGCACCGCGAGCACGGCCAGGCCCGCGAACACCAGGAGGTCGGACGCGCGGTCGCCCACCTCGTTGAGGACGAATCCCCAGGGGCGTGCGACCCCGCGCGCCCGGGCGACAGCGCCGTCGAGGTTCGCGCCCGCGAGGCGCGCCGCGAGCAGCAGCAGCGCCGGCGGCCACCACCCCAGCGCGATCGCCACACCCGCCCCCAGCGCGGCCGCGACCCCCACCACCGTGAAGACGTCCGGCGACGTCCCGCGGGCGACCGCGCCGGCGACGAACCGGTGCAGCCGCCGGGTGTACCAGGGCTTGAGCGCGTACAGGGACGGCATGGCCGCGACTGTACCGACCGGGCGGCACGCCCGGGCCGGCTCCGTCCACAGGTCCTCCGGCTGCCGCACCGACCGCCCGGGTGACGCGCGCCGGACGGCCCGCGGACCCGCCCCGTGCACCCTCTACACTCGGGCCGTGATCTTCAAGGCCGTCGGCGAGGGGCGCCCGTACCCCGACCACGGGTTGACGACGCCCGCGCAGTGGGCGGACGTCCCGCCGCGGCAGGTCCGGCTCGACCTCCTGGTCACGACCAAGCGCACGCTCGACCTCGAGGCGCTGCTCGCCGAGGACTCGACGTTCTACGGGGACCTGTTCGCCCACGTGGTGGAGTACAAGGGGATCATGTACCTCGAGGACGGGCTGCACCGGGCGGTGCGGGCCGCGCTCCAGCAGCGAGCGCTGCTGCACGCCCGGGTGCTGGTGCTGACGTGAGCGCGTGGTGGCGCCGGTGGGTGGAGGGCGGGACGTCGTGAGCGACTACGAGCGGGCGCGAGCGCTGCGCCGCCGTCACATGCACGAGCGCCAGGCGGTCGTGTTCGGTGTGCTGCTCGCGTGCCTGGCGGTCGCCGGCCTGGGTGCCGCGGCCTTGTACACCGACAGCCTCTCGCTGCCGTTCCTCGAGCGGGAGTTCACGGCCGTGCCGACCGTCGACGCGGTCGCGGACGCCACCTACTGCCCGCCCGAGGGCGCGATGCCCGTGCCCACCGACCAGATCACGGTCGACGTCTACAACGGCGCCGGGATCGGCGGGCTCGCCGGGACGACCGCGGGCCAGCTCGCCGAGCGCGGCTTCGTCATCGGCGTCACCGAGAACGCGCCGGCGGACCTGTCCGGCATCGCGCGCATCATCTACGGCCCGGCAGGCAGCGCCGCGGCGTACACGCTCAAGGCCTACGTGGACGGTGCGGTCCTGCAGAACGACCCGCGCGAGACGGCGGAGGTCGACCTCATCATCGGCAAGGACTTCCCCGGCCTGGTGCCGCCCGAGGCGGTCCTGCTCGACCCGGCGGTGCCGCTCGAGGGCCCCGAGGGCTGCACGCCCTTCGCGGAGCTGACGGCCGCCGCGGAGCAGGCCGCCGAGACGCCCGCGGGCGAGGCTCCCGCGGGCGAGGCTCCGGCGGGCGAGGAGGTCGTCGGCGAGGACGCCGGGGCCGAGGGCGGCGCGGAGGGCTGAGCGCCCCCACGCGTCGCGCGCAGACCCGCGACGCGCGCGGACCCGCGACGGCGCGCGCCGGCCCGACGACCGTGCTCGCCCGGGTCAGTGCGTCCCGGCCCGGGTCAGTGCGCCCCGGGTCAGTGCGTCCGCTCCTCCTCGACGCGGTCGCGCGTGAGCTCGTCCCCGCCGGGCACGGACGCGGGCGTCGCGGGCTCGTCGTGCGTCCCCCGCCACCGCGCCACGACCCGCATGAGGTGGTAGAGCCCGATCGCGACGGCGGTGCCGATCGCGATGCCCTCGAAGCGCAGGTCGCCGGCGGTCCACGTGAAGTTCGCGATGCCCACGATGAGCGCGACGGCCGCCGGCATGAGGTTGACGGGCGCGGAGAAGTCGACGCGGTTCTGCACCCAGATCCGTGCGCCGAGCAGGCCGATCATGCCGTAGAGCACGGTCGCGGCGCCGCCGAGCACGCCCGCGGGGATCGTGGCGACGACGGCACCGAACTTCGGTGACAGCGCGAGCACGAGCGCGGTCGCGGCAGCGACCCAGTAGGCGGCCGTCGAGTACACGCGCGACGCGGCCATGACGCCGATGTTCTCGGCGTACGTCGTCGTGCCGGACCCGCCGCCGACGCCCGCGAGCGTGGTCGCCACCCCGTCCGCCAGGAGCGCGCGGCCGACGAGCGGGTCGAGGTCCTTGCCGGTCATGGCGGCCACCGACTTCACGTGGCCGACGTTCTCGGCGACGAGCACGAGGACGACGGGGAGGAACAGGCCGAGCACGCTCGCGTCGAACGTCGGCGTGACGAACGGCGGCAGCCCGACCCAGGCGGCCTCGCGGACGGCGTCGAGGTCGACCTCGCCGCGCAGCAGTGCCACGGCGTACCCGACGAGCACGCCGACGAGGATCGACAGCCGCCCGAGGATGCCGCGGAACAGCACCGTGACCAGGACGATCGCGAGCAGCGTGACCGTCGCGGTCACGGGGGCGGCGCGGAAGCCGCTGCACGAGCCGTCCTCGCCGCACGACCCCCACGCGGCGGGCGCGAGGTTGAGGCCGATGAGCGCGACGATCGTGCCGGTGACGACGGGCGGCATGAGCGCGTCGATCCACCCGGTGCCCGCGAGGTGCGCGACGACGCCGACGGCCGCCAGTGCGAGGCCCGTGACCAGGATGCCGCCGACCGCGACAGACTCCCCGCCGCCGGCCGCCGCCGCGGTGACGGGTGCGATGAACGCGAAGCTCGAGCCCAGGTAGCTGGGCAGCCGGTTGCGCGTGACCAGGAGGAACACGGCCGTGCCGAGCGCCGAGAAGAACAGCGTGGTCTGCGGCGAGAAGTCCGTGAGGAGGGGCACGAGGAACGTCGCGCCGAACATCGCGACGACGTGCTGCATGCCGATGCCGATGGTGCGCCCCCACGCGAGGCGCTCCTGCGGCGCGACCACCTCACCGGGTGACACCGTCCGCCCGTCGCCGTGCACGGTCCAGCCCCAGCCGCTCATGTGCGCTCCTCGTGTCGCGTGGTCGTCGCCCACCCGTCGCGAGGGTAGCGACCACGGCGCGGGAGCGGCAGGGACGGACGTCCGGTGCACGACGTCCGCGGTGGTGCCGGTGCACATGTCCCGTCTCGTCCCGTGTGCGGGCGTCCTGGCGTAGCCTGTCGCGGCACCGTCACACCGAGGCAAGGGGCATCGATGTCCGCACCGTCGGGGGCACCGCATCGCACCGGACCCGGACCGCTCGCGCGGGCCGTGCCACCGGAGCAGTGGCGCACCCCGCTCCTGTGGCTCGCGTTCGTCCTCGCCCACGCGTGGGTCGCCCACGTCGGGCTCAAGGTGTGGGACTGGACGCTCGGCGACCTCGGGATGTACCGCTGGTGGGCCTACATGGCGTTCTTCGACGGCAGCTGGCCGGTCGTCGACTACGAGTGGGTCTACCCCGCGGGCGCCGTCGTGCCGATGCTCGTCGGGGGGTTCGCCGGGCTCGACGACGGCGGCCACTACTACCTGGCGTGGCTGGTGCTCGTCGCGGTGCTGAACGCCGCGGCGGTCGGTCTGCTGCTGCGCCGCCCGCGCGGACGGGTCGCGGCGCTGTGGTTCGTCGGTTTCGTCGCCCTGCTGGGTCCGGCGGGCCTGGGGCGTCTCGACGGGTTCGTCGCGCCGCTCACCGTCGTCGCGCTCCTCGTGGCGCTCTCCCGCCCCCGGGTCTCCGCGGCGCTGCTCACCGCGGGCGCCTGGGTCAAGGTCGCCCCCGGCGCCTCGGTGCTCCCCCTGCTGCTCGCGGCGCGCCGGCCCCTGCGCGACGTCGTCGCCCCCGCCCTCGCCGTGTGCGCGCTCGTGGTCGGGACGGTGGTCGCGCGCGGTGGCGCGGCGCACGTGCTGTCGTTCGTCACCGCGCAGGGTCAGCGTGACCTGCAGATCGAGTCGGTCCTCTCGACGCCCTTCCTCGTCTGGGGGCTGTGGTCCGACCAGGTGTCCCGCGCCTACGACGACCAGATCTACACGTTCGAGATCAGCGCGCCGGGTGCGCGGGCCGTCGCCGACGCCGCCACGCCCGCGCTGCTCGTCGCGGTGCTCGCGCTCACGGTGCTGCTGTGGTGGGTGCGCCGTCGCGCGGGTGAGCGCCTGTGGACCGACACCGCGCTGCGCACCGACTTCGTCGTGCGCGGCGCGTTCGCCCTCACGCTCGTGCTGCTCGTGACGAACAAGGTCGGCAGCCCGCAGTTCACCGCGTGGCTCGCCCCCGCGGTGGCCGTGGCCCTCGCGCTCGGCCTGCCCAGGTGGGGCGTGTCGGCGTGGGGGGTGCTGGCCGTCGCCGGGGCGACACAGCTCGCGTACCCGTGGAACTACGACAGCATCGTCGGGGGTGTGCCCGCTCCGACGTTCCTGCTCGCGGCGCGCAACCTCGCCGTGGTCGTCCTGCTGGTCGTCGCCGTGCGGCAGCTCGTCCGGCTGACGGCGCCGGCGGACGCCGCCGGGGCGCGGAGCGACGCCGCCGTACCGACGGACGGGAGCTCGCCGGCGGCCGGGGAGGGTCCGGCCGCCGACGGGTCAGGCGCCGTGGGCCGCGAGCCAGGCGAGCAGGTAGGCGCGGGAGCTCCCGTCGTCGATCGAGGTGTCGGGTAGCGCGACCGCGTCGTCCCACGCGTCGGCGGCCTCGTCGGGGCCGGCGAGCGCGCGGTACATCAGCAGGTAGTCGCCGAACATCACGTCCGGGCCGTCGGGGGCGGCCTCCGCGACCGACGCCAGGATCTGCTCGGGCTCGACGTCCACCGCGAGCCAGTCCGACGCCGGGTTCATAGGGATGAGCAGGATGCCGAGCATCGCGCTGGGCTCGGCGCTGAACCACGTCGCCCAGTCGCGCTTTCCGCCCCACGTGAGGGCGACGACCCGGTGCTCGTACCCGTCCATCACGGGGTCGTCGAGATCCGGGTCCGTCCAGTAGTCGCGTGCGGACGCCGCCTCGGTGGACGCGAGCCACGTGGCCTGCGTCAGCAGGTCGTCCTGCCCGGACACCTGCGCCCACAGGCCCAGGCCGTTCCACGCGTTGACGGCCTCGGAGGCGGACTCCTGGTTGTTGCCGTCGGCGAACGGCGACGTGCCGGACGCCCAGGCGTGGCCCGCGTACGGGTCGAACGTCCGCAGCTGGGGCAGCGCGTCGGACGGCTGGGCCGCCGCGACGTCGGCCGCCAGCGCGTCCATGACGGGCCGCAGGTCGTCGACGAGGTCCGGGTCGTCCGCTCCCAGCAGGCCGGCGGCGGACAGCAGGTAGCCGTAGTGGAAGTGGTGGTCGTTGAGCTCCTCGGACCCGAACGACGGGGTGCGCCCGACGACGGACCGCGCGGCCTCGTCGTAGACGAAGCAGCGCGCGGCGCGCTCGTCGCAGCCCGTCGGTTCGGACCACTCGCGCAGCGCGTCCGCGACGCGGGTGCGCAGCCCCGCCACGCGGTCGTCCGCGCCGAGCTGCTCGCCCAGCACCACCAGGGTCGCCGCGCGGTACAGGTCCTTCCCGCCGAAGTACGTGTCGGCGTCGAACACGTCGGTCGCTGCCACGTCCTCCTCGACCTGCGCGACGATCGCGGCGCGCCGCTCGTCGTCGACGTCGTCGAGGTCGAGCGTGCCCGTGGGGCGCAGGGTGGGCGCGAACGACGTGAGCGTCGAGCCCGCGCACAGCTCGAGCGTGCCGTGGACGCTGCGGTACGTGCCGAGGCCGCACCCCTCGCGCTCCGGCTGCTCGCCGGTGGTGTGGTGGCGCATGAGGACGTGGGCGCTGGGCGTCGCGCGGGCCGTGCGGTACGTCAGCGTCGTGCGGGCCACGTCGTCGTCCACGCCGTAGGTGACGTCGACGCCGACGACAGGGTCGACGGCGGCGGCCGCCAGGACCGCCGCGGCGTCGTCGGACGGGTCGTCGGGCAGCGCGTACCACGCCGCGGTGGCACCGGCGGGCAGCGTCAGGGCACCGCCGGCGAGCGAGCCGTCCGACACCGCCAGGCCCCACGTCGTCCCGCCGAGGTCGCCCGTCGTGACGCCGTCCACGAGCGCGTCGAACCCGTTCCCGGCACCGACCTCGACCTCCTGTGCCGCCGTGAACGAGACGAACGGCGAGCCGGCCGCCACCGTGACGTCCCCGAGCGCGTCGCCGCCCGCGTCGAGCAGGCGTGCCGTGACCGCGACCGGGTCCGCGGCGACCACCTGCGAGGACGCCGCGCCGACGTCGACCGTGACGGCAGGGACGTGGGGCCCGACGACCGCCCGCTCGCTCGTCACCGGGTCCGGCAGGCCGATCGTGAAGCCGCCGTCCGTGAGCGCAAACGACAGGGGCAGCGGGAAGACCGGCAGCGGCTCGTCGCCGAAGACCAGGCCCGAGTACCAGCGGTTCGACGGCGGCGTGAGACCCTCGGCGAGCCGCGGGGCGTGGACCTTCGCGTCGTCGGCCTGGGTGAGCGCGCTCGTCAGCGCCGCGGTGTCGACGTCCGGCGGCGGCGCGTCGTCAGGGCCGACGAGCGGTGCGGCCGGCGCACCCCCGGGGCCGCCCGCCGCGGGGGCGATCGTCCCCTGCGCCCACGGGCGGGCGACCAGGAGCGCGACCGCGACGAGCACGACGACCACGCCCGCCGCGACGAGCACGCGCGGCGTGCCGAGCCGGACCGTGCGGTCCGCCGTCACCCGAGCAGCCGCTCGACGTACGTGCGCACCTTGCCGGCGACGGTCGTCACGACGCCGTCGTTCGACAGCGCGACCTGCACCACCACGGGCGTGCCTGCCGAGACCAGGCCGTTGCCGGCGCCGTCGACGAGCTCGTCGCTCGCCACGCGCACGACCGCCTGCGCCTGGCCGTTGGTCGTGGTGACCTCGACCTGCTCGACGTTGCCCTCGAGGACGTCGTCGTTGGGCAGCGTGATCGTCACGTCGGCGCCGTCCGGCAGGCGCGCGTACTCCTTGGCGGTGAGCGTGTACTCGCCCTGCACGTAGAGCGTGTCCGCGCGCTGCACGGTCGCGAGCGTGACCGCCGACGGCACGAACGTGCCGCGCTTGGCCGCCAGCCCGGTGACCCGCCCGGCGCCGCTCGCGAGCACGACCAGGCGGCCCTGGTCGTCGAGCTCGGTGAACTCCGGCGGGTCCGTCACCAGGCCGTGCGCGAGGTCGTACGTCAGACCCGCGGAGTCGATGACGAACAGCGGGTCGCCCTCGTCGACCTCGTCGCCCACGTCGACGAGGTGGTCGGCGACGAGCCCGGCGTACGGGCTGCCGACGTCGTACGTCTCGGCGAGGATCTGCGCCGAGTCGCTCGTGGCGCGACCCCGGGTCTCGTTCAGCTGGTAGGTCGCCAGGGCGGCGACGACGAGCACGAGGATCATGCCGGCGAGCAGTCGCAGGCGGCTGGTCCAGGTCATGACTGCACCTCTCGGTCGGCGGGGGCGGCGGCAGGCCCGGCGGGCCGCTCGACGCCGGCGGGGCGGGGCGCGTCTGCTGCGGGGCTGTCGGCCCGCAGGAGCTCGGCGCGCTCCAGCAGACGGGCCGCGGGCGTACGGGCGTCCTCCAGCTCGAGCAGGACCGCGTCGGCCGCGAGGTCGTCGACGGCTCGGTCGTGGGTCGCGAGCGCCCGCTGCCGGGCGCGCGCCTCGGCGCGTCCGCGGCGCCCCTCGCGCCACGCGGTCACCATGAAGCCGCCCAGGATGACCGTGTTGGTGGCGTTCCAGGCGAGCGCGAGCGTGAACACGCCCGACGTGTACGTCTTCCACGCGGCGACCACGGTCGTCAGGAGCAGGAACTGGAAGAACAGCACCTGCGGCACCATGAACGCGAACGGTGAGCGGTACGCGCCCTTGCGTCCTGTGACGTGCCACGCCTGCTCGCGGCGCAGCACCGCGTTGACCAGCGCACGCACGTAGATCGGGAAGGACACCGACGCGAGCAGCAGCACCTCCCACCGGAACGACCCGAGCGTGTAGAACGCGAGCAGGATCTGCAGCACGTAGAACCCGGCGTAGTACAGCGCCCACGTCGCGGGCGTGATGGTCAGGTCCATCGGGGACAGGTCGAAGTAGATCTCCAGCGGCGGCACGAGCAGCAGCAGCAGCGGGGCGATGCCCGTCAGGTAGTGCGTCGCCGTCACGAGGTACTGGATGCGCTGGTCCATCGTGAGGTTGCGCTTCCGGGACAGCGGGTTGTGCGTGAGCATGATCTCGAAGCCGCCGGTCGCCCAGCGCAGCTGCTGCTTGGTGTACGCCTCGACGGTCTCGGGGGTGTCGCCGACCGCGAGCGTCGTGGGGATGTAGACCGTGCGCCAGCCGCGCTCGTGCAGCATGAGCGACGTCCACACGTCCTCCGACTTGGAGTCGGTGTAGATGCCACCGATCGCGTCGACCGCCGACCGCCGGTAGATGACGTTGGTGCCGACGCAGAACGCGGCGTTGAACCTGTTCCGGCCTGGCTGCACGAACCGGTAGAAGACCGCCTGCATGTAACCGGCGCCGCGGCTGATGACGTTGTCGTAGTTGCCGTACGTCTGCGGCGTCTGGACGAACGCGACGTCCTGCGTCGCGAAGAACGGCACGGTCTCGTGCAGGAACCCGGGCCGGGGCACGAAGTCCGCGTCGAACACCGCGAAGTAGTCGCCGCGCGCGAGGGACAGGGCGTGGTTGATGTTGCCCGCCTTGGCGCCGCCGCTGGACAGCCGGCGCACGTAGCGCGCACCGAGCTCGGCGGCCAGGTCGCGCACGTCGTCGGAGCGGCCGTCGTCGAGCACCCACGTGTGGTGCCTGCCCTGGATCCGCAGGGCCGCGGTGACCGTCCGGCGGATGGTCTCGAGGTCCTCGCCGTACGTCGTGATGAAGACGTCGACCTCGACGGGGCGGTCGTCCATGTACATCTGCCAGCGCCACGGCTCGTGCTCGGCGCCGTCGCGGATGATCTCCGCGAGGTCGTACAGCCGCTCCTGCGAGTGATGGAACGTGAACCCGCGGGGGTTCCAGCCGGCCGAGAGCACGGTCCACATCGCCAGCAGGGCGTGGGCGACCAGGACGGTCTCGGCGACGATGACCAGCACGTACGGCAGGAAGTCACCCCGGTTGGCGGGGTTCAGCAGGAACGCGGCGTACACGACGATGCCGGCCGCGGCCAGCAGCACCAGCAGCACGAGCGACGGGCTCTGGGTGGCCTCGTTCTCGGGCGAGCGGGTGCTCTGCGGGCGCAGGCGGGTGTCGTCGGTACGGCGTGGGTCGAGGATCAGTCGGTCGAAGGTCGTGGCCACGTTCGCCCCCCAGGTGCGTCGGCTCGGCTCGCCGTCGGACCGGGTGGACCGACGTCGTACGACGGCCTCGTTGGCGCCTGGTGCACGGGGGCCGACGGCCGGTGGTCCCGTCCGTGGCCGGTCCCCCGTGGATGACCTCGAAGGTACGAGGGGCCCCGGGAGGTGTCATCCGAGACGAGCGTCCGGGTCGGCGGTGCGGGCGGCCCACGGGCCGTCCGCACCGCCTCAGGACCGCGTCCGACCTGCGGGGACGTGCCTTCATGACAACTTTGTGAACAATTGTGTCGCACGGCAAACGTCCCACCATTCGGACATTTGGGGCGGTGGGGGCGGGCCCGCCGCGGCGGTCAGGCGCCCGCGAGCGCGGCTCCGGGGACGTGCGGTGCGACCTCCTGCGCCACCAGCTGCAGGTGCTCGAGGTCCGCCAGGTCCAGGACCTGCAGGTACACCCGCTGCACACCCTGCTCCGCGAGCCAGGTCAGACGCTCGACGGCCTCCCCCGGGGTGCCCGCGACGCCGTGCTCGCGCACCTCGGGCACCTCACGGCCGATCGCCGCGGCGCGGCGCGCGAACTCGGTCTCGTCGCGGCCCACGCACAGCACGAGCGCCACCGACTGCACGAGCGTGTGCGGGTCGCGCCCCGCCGCGGTGCACGCCGCTCGGACGTGGGCGATCCGGCCCGGCACCGCCGCGACCTCCGGGAACGCCTGGTTGTACTCGGCGGCGAACCGCGCCGCCAGCGCCGGCGTGCGCGTCGGGCCGCCACCGCCCACGATGACCGGCACGCCGGCACGCGACGGGTCGAGCGGCGAGCGCTGGACGGGCTTGGGCAGCGCCGGGGAGTCGGTCAGCGTGTAGTGGTCGCCCGCGTGGTCGAACGTGCCGCCCACGGGCGTGCCCCACAGGCCCGTGACGATCTCGAGCTGCTCGGTGAGCAGCCCGAACCGCTTGGCCGGGAACGGGATGCCGTACGCCGTGTGCTCGGCCGCGAACCACCCCGCACCCAGGCCCAGCTCGACGCGCCCACCGGACATCTGGTCGACCTGGGCGACCTGGATCGCCAGCACGCCGGGGTGCCGGAACGTCGCGGACGACACGAGCGTGCCCAGGCGGATGCGGCTCGTCTCGCGTGCGAGGCCCGCGAGGGTCGTCCACGCGTCCGTCGGCCCCGGCAGCCCGTCACCGCCCATCGTCAGGTAGTGGTCGGAACGGAAGAAGGCGTCGAACCCGAGGTCCTCGGTGGCGCGTGCGACCGCGAGGACGTCGTCGTAGGTGGCACCCTGCTGGGGCTCGGTGAAGATGCGCAGATCCATGCCGGCCAGCGTCGCACGACCGGTACGGGGGCACCGGGGCGCGGCGGGCGGGGTGGCGCGGGCCGCGACGGGCGGGCGGCCGGTACCGTCGGCCGGGTGCACTGGTGGCGGGGGCCCGGACGTGGGCCGCGGTCCGTGCGGTGGTCGTCGCTGCTGCTCGTCGGCGTGTGCGGCGTCGTCGTGCTCGTCTGCCTCGGCGTCGCCGCGCGCGGCCGCCCGCTCGCGCTCGTCCCCGCGGGCGTCGCCGCCGCGCTCGCGGCACGCGAGGTCCGCCGCCTCCGGCGAGTGAACCGGTCCCCCTGAGGCGCACCTCGACGTGCGCCCGGGCCCCGGACTTGGGACGGTGGTCGGATGCACGCCGCCACGCCGCTCTCGGTCGCCCTGGAGGTCGCGGACTGGCGACGACGCACCGCCGCGACGTACGCGCTGGTGCGCTCGCTCGCCGACGACCCCCAGGCCGCGCACGCGGTCTGGGTCCAGCAGCGCGACGAGCTCTTCGCGACCCATCCCGCCTCGCCGCTGACGGCCGACGCGCGCGCGGAGTTCGTCGGCCTCGACGTCGCACCGTACGACCCCGACTACCGGTTCGAGGTCGAGGTGCAGCCGGCCGGCGAGCAGCGGCTGGACCTCGCGACCGACGCCGACGGCGTCGTCGGGTTCGACCGCGTCGGGATCGTCGACCTCGGCGACCTCGGCACGCTCACGCTGTGGTCGCTGCGCGGGTACGCGGGTGGGCTGTTCCTGCCGGTGCGCGACGCGCTCGCCGGGCGCGGCACGTTCGGCGGCGGGCGCTACCTGCTCGACACCGTCAAGGGCGCCGACCTCGGCTGCGACCACGTCGGGCGGCTCGTGGTCGACCTGAACTTCGCGTACAACCCGTCGTGCGCGTACGACGCGTCGTGGTCCTGCCCTCTGGCGACGCGGGCGAACACGCTGTCCGCGGAGGTCCCGGTGGGTGAGCGGACGCCGTCGGTGGCCTGACGTCCCGACGTCGGGACCCGCGGCCCGGCGTCAGACCTGGCAGACGGGGCAGCGGTAGAGCTTGCGCGTCGCCATCTCCTCGACGCGGACGGGTGTGCCGCACACCCGGCACGGCTGGCCCGCGCGCCCGTAGACCCAGTGCCGCAGCGTCGGATCGGCCACCGCGGCCGCGCGCCCGGCGGCGTCGAGGTCCTCGCGCGTGAGGATCATGCCGTCGCGCACGCCGTCGGCGAGCAGGCCCGTCCAGTCGCGCCAGACCGCCCGCACGACGTCCGCCGGCACCCGCCTGCCCGGCGTCCACGGGTCGAGCCGCGCACGGAACAGCAGCTCCGCCCGGTAGATGTTGCCGATCCCGGCGACCACCGCCTGGTCCATGAGCAGCTGCCCCACGGCCACGTTCCGGCGGGTCACGCGGTCGACGACGACCTCGCCCGCCGTGTCGACGTCCTCCACCACCAGCGGGTCGGGGCCCAGCCGGTCGCGCACGAGCGCCGCCTCGTCCGCGGTCAGCACCTCGCACGCCGTCGGGCCGCGCAGGTCCGCGACCACGGACCCCGAGTCGAGGCGCACGCGCACCTGGCCGATCGGCGGCGGCGGCCACGTCGCGCCCGCGTCGACCGCGACCTCCGACTCCCCCTCGCCCATACGCAGGCGGCGCGTCGAGGGCTGCGCGTCCATGACCGCCCCGGGCCGGACCCGCGGCGCCCCGAGGCTGCTGCGCGCACGCGCGCCGTCGCCGAGCGGGCTGACGTCGCCGTACAGGTCCCACGCGCCGTAGAGGCCGAGGTGCACGCGCAGCACCTCGCCGGTGTCGAACGTCGCGAACAGCTGCTTGCCGACCGCCGTCGCGCTCGTCATCGTCCGCCCGTCGAGCCGCGCGGCCCCGGCGGCGAACCGCCCCTGCGGCGAGGACACGGCCAGCGGCCGCCCCACGAGATCCAGCGTCATCTGCCGCGCGATGCGGTGAACGGTATGACCCTCCGGCACGCCGTCACCCTACGTCGCGCACACCTCCCCCTCCCCTCCTTCGCCGAGTGCGGGGGAAGTCGCCGAGTGCGGGGGTTGTTTCCCCCGCACTCGGCGATCGGGGGTGCGGTGTGGGGGTGGGTGGGGTGTGCGAGGGTGGCGGCGTGGACGACGTCACGCTGCCCCCGCACCCGCCGACGACGCCGCACGGCGAGCCCGTGCCCGACGCCCGGGCCGCCGCCGTCACCACCGCGGACCCGCACGTCCTGGCCACGGACGCACTGGCGAACCTGCGCGACGTGGGCGGACGGACGACGGCCGACGGGCGCAGCGTGCGGCGCCGGGTCGCGTTCCGCTCCGCCGAGCTGCGGGCGCCGGCCGTCGCGGTCGACCCGGTCGTGGCCGGGCTCGGGGTGCGGACCGTCGTCGACCTGCGCACGGCCGCCGAGCGTGCGGCGGCGCCCGACGTGCTCCCCGCGGGCGCGACGGGCGTGCACGCCGACGTCCTCGCGGCGGCCCCGGACGCCCCCGCCGCGGACCTGAGCGAGATCCTGCAGCGCCCGCAGGAGGCGCAGCGGGTGCTCACGGCGCTCGACCCGCCCGCCGCGATGCGGCGAACGTACGTCGACCTCGTGACGAGCGACGCGGGACGTGCCGGGTACGCGACGCTCCTGCGCCGTCTCCTGGACCCGGCGGCCGGGCCCGTGCTGTACCACTGCACCGCGGGCAAGGACCGCACCGGCTGGGGCACGTCGGTGCTGCTGCTCGCGCTGGGCGTGGACGAGGCGGCCGTGCGTGAGGAGTACCTCGCGGTGAACCCCGCCGTGCGCGCGATGTACGCGCCGCTCCTCCAGAGGTTCGCGGACGTCGGTGGGGACCCGGGGCTGCTGGTGCCGCTGCTCGAGGTGCAGGAGGCGTACCTCGACGCAGCGCTCGACGCCGTCGCGGAGCACCACGGCACGTTCGGCGGCTACCTGCGTGAAGGGCTCGGGCTGCGTGACGACGAGGTGGCGGCGCTGCGGGACGCGCTGCTCGAGTGACCTGCGGAAAGACGACCGCGCCGGTGCACCTTCCGTTTCCGGGTCTCACGACGTGGACGCGCGCGATGTCGGGTTCCGATGCCGCCGGCAGCACCGCCCACCCGGCCACAGGCGCCCCGAGCAGCTCCTGACCTGCACCGACGCCCGACACCGGTCGTCCATCTGCTGACCTCATTCGTCTCGCGGGTCGAGCCTCGCCGGGCGGGCGTCGGGACACCGTGCTTGCATGACGGACATGGCACCCCTCGACACGCGCTCGCCGCGACCGGTTCCCGCCGGCGCCGCCCGCTGCTGTCGTGCCCGAATGTGTCGCTGACCGCGACCCTCCGCGCGCCCGTCGCGCTCCCCTGACCCGCTCCGGCACGCCGGCCCCGGGTCCCCCTCCCCGCACCGGCGCCGCCGACCCGGCCGCGTCGTCGCGCCCCACCCCGAGGACCACCACCAGTGATCGAGCTCTCAGGCCTCCGCAAGGTCTACCCGTCCCCCGCCGGGGACGTCGTCGCGCTCGACGGCATCGACCTCACCGTCGAGCGCGGCACGGTGCACGGCATCGTCGGACGCTCCGGCGCCGGCAAGTCGACGCTCATCCGCTGCCTCACGGGCCTCGAGCGGCCCACGTCCGGCACGGTCACGGTCGACGGCGTGACGATCTCCGACCTGCCCGAGAAGCGGCTGCGCACCGCACGCCGCCGGACCGGCATGGTCTTCCAGCACGTCAACCTGCTCGACTCCCGCACGATCGCCGGGAACGTCGCCTACCCGCTCGAGGTCGCCGGTGTCGCGCGACCGCAGCGCGCCGCCCGCGTCGCCGAGCTCCTCGACCTCGTCGGGCTCGGCGACCGCGCGTCGGCGTACCCCGCGCAGCTGTCCGGCGGGCAGAAGCAGCGCGTGGGCATCGCGCGGGCCCTGGCCACCGAGCCCCCGGTGCTGCTGTGCGACGAGCCCACCTCGGCGCTCGACGGGGAGACCACCCGCCAGATCCTCGGCCTCGTGCGCGACCTGCGCGACCGCCTCGGCATCACCGTCGTCGTCATCACGCACGAGCCCGCGGTCGTCCGCGAGGTCTGCGACGCCGTCACGCTGCTCGAGCACGGGCGCGTCGTGCAGTCGGGCGCGCTCGCGCAGGTCGTCACGGAGGTCGGCTCGCCGCTGTCCCGCGCCCTGGTGCCCGTCCCTGACGTCCCCCGGTCCGGCCGGCGGCGGCTCGTCGAGGCCGTCTACGCCACCGACGCCCTCGCCACGAGCGCGGCCTTCGCGGCCGTCGCGGGGCTCGGCGACGACGTCGAGGTGCTGTCCGCCACGGTCGAGCCGCTCGCCGGCGTGCGCGTCGGCCGCCTCATCGTCGACACCCCCGAGGCACGCACGGACGAGGTCGTGGCGCGGCTGCGCGCCGCCGGCCTCGACCCGCTCGCCGCGCCCGTGACCGAGCGGGAGGTCGCGTGATGGGCGACCTGTGGACCGAGCTCACGACCAACCGCGTCATCCTCGCCAAGCTCCCCGAGGCGACGCTCGAGACCCTGCAGATGGTGGGCCTGTCGGCGCTCGTCACCGTGCTCCTCGGGCTGCCGCTGGGCCTGCTCCTGCGCTCGCTGTCCGCCGACGGCCTGCTCCCGAACCGGCCCGTCGCCCAGGTGCTCGGGTTCGTGGTCAACGTGCTGCGCTCGCTGCCGTTCATCATCCTGGCCGTCGCCGTCATCCCGCTGACGCGCGCGATCGTCGGGACCTCGCTCGGCTGGGAGGCAGCCGTCGTGCCGTTGAGCGTCGGGACCATCCCGTTCTTCGCGCGGCTCGTCGAGACAGCGGTGCGCGACGTCGCCCCGGGCAAGGTCGAGGCGGCCCGCGTCATGGGCTCGACGACGCCGAAGATCCTGTGGACCGTGCTGGTGCGCGAGGCGCTGCCGAGCATCGTGTCCGGGTTCACCGTCACCGTCATCGCGCTCATCGGGTTCTCCGCGATGGCCGGCGCGATCGGCGGCGGCGGCCTCGGCTTCCTCGCCATCACCTACGGCTTCCAGCGCTTCGACCCCGTCGTGCTGTACACGTCCGTCGTCGTCATCGTCGTGCTGGTCACGGTCGTGCAGGTGGTCGGTGACGCCGTCGCGCGCCGCCTGGACCACCGCTGAGCACGCCGACCCGTCGCGAGCCGCGACCCACCGACCCGCCCTCGACCCGTGGGCGACACCCGAGAGGAACCCGTGAGATGAAGAGCACCGCCCGAGCCGCAGCCGTCCTGTCCGCCGCAGCCCTGGTGATGGCCGGCTGCGCGGGCGGCGACGACACCGGCGCGTCCGACGGCGGGACGGGGTCGGACGGCCCGACCACCATCGTCATCGGCGCGAGCCCCGTCCCTCACGCCGAGATCCTGCAGTTCGTGCAGGACGAGCTGGCCGCCGACGCGGGCATCGCCCTCGACATCCAGGAGTTCACCGACTACGTCCTGCCCAACACGGCGCTGGCCGAGGGCGAGCTCGACGCGAACTTCTTCCAGCACCTGCCGTACTTCGAGGCGCAGGTCGAGGAGAACGGCTTCGAGTTCGACCACTTCGCCGGCGTGCACATCGAGCCCTACGGGATCTACTCCGAGAAGGTCGGGTCGGTCGAGGACATCCCCACGGGCGGCGTCGTCGCCATCACCAACGACCCGGGCAACCAGGCGCGCGCGCTCGACCTGCTGGTCGAGGCCGGGCTCATCGAGCTCGAGGAGACGGACGGCGACCCGACGCTGCTCGACATCGCGGAGAACCCGAAGGACCTCGAGTTCGTCGAGACCGCACCCGAGCAGCTCGTCGTCTCCCTGCAGGACGTCGACGCCGCGATCATCAACGGCAACTACGCGCTCGAGGCGGGCCTGAACCCGGCCAAGGACGCGATCGTCCTGGAGTCCGGCGAGAACAGCCCCTACGCCAACTTCGTCGCGTTCCGCTCCGAGGACGCCGGCGACGAGGCGCTCGCGACGCTCGACGAGCTGCTGCGCTCCGACGAGGTCCGCGCCTTCATCGAGGAGCGCTGGCCGGACGGCGAGATCATCGCCGCGTTCTGACGGCTCCGCAGGGTCCGACGCACGGGGTCGGTCCGCCTCCTGGTGGGGGTGGCCCGGCCCCGTCGTCGACCACCCGCCGAGGAGACGGATCGGCGAGCGCGGTACTCGATCGACGAGCGCCGTACTCGTTGGTGCCGCGCTCGGTGATCGTGTGCCGCGCTCGGCGCGACGCAACGGGGCCGGGACGGGGGCGCGGATCAGGGGGCGGTGGGGGTGACGTCGAGGGTGGCCTCGGCGAGGACGTGGCCGTCGACGAGGGCGAGGGCGTCGTCGAGCGTCGTCGACGCATCGCCTTCGATCGCCTCGTCGAGCGCGTACAGCGTGTAGACGTACGTGTTGCCCGGCACGCACGGACCCGCGTAGAGGCCGTCCCCGCGGTAGCTGCGACCGGCGACGCCGACGCCGATCTCCCCCTGCTCGCCCTGCTTCACGCCGTCGACGTCCCCGGGGATGCCCGTCACGACCCAGTGGACGTAGTCCGGGTGCGCCGGGTCGGTGAGCGTGAGCAGGTACGACGCGACGTCGTCGGGGCCGCCCTCCCACGCGAGCGCGGGCGAGCGGTTCTCGCCGTCGCAGACCGTCGAGTACACCCCCGACGCCCAGGGCGGCAGGGCGCCGTCGGCGTCGAGGTCGGGGCTCGTCAGGACGAGGGGTGCGGGGCTCTGCGCCGCGGCATCGGTCGCGCCGACGTCCGTGGGCGATGCGGTGCCGGACGTCGTGGCGCAGCCCGCGAGGCCGAGCAGCACCGGGCCGACGAGCACGGCGACGAGGAGCGGGACGGGGCGGGATCGGCGCACGCGGGCTCCTCGTGGGACGGGCCGCGTCGGCGCGGCGTATAACGGCGTTATGCGCATAACTTAGTGATGTGCCATCCGACGCGTCAACGCCCGACCCGCGCCCGACCGTCGGGCCGTCGACGTCGTCGTCGACCCGCGACCGGATCCTCGCGGCCGCCGTCGACCTGCTCGCACGCGAGGGCGGGGCGGCGCTCACCGTCCGGGCCGTCGCCGCCGCGGCCGGCTGCTCGACCATCGGCGTCTACACGCACTTCGGCGGCAAGACGGGCCTGGTGCAGGCACTCCTGCTCGACGCGTACGAGCAGCTCGACGCAGCCGTCGCCACGGTCGACACGATCGTTGACCCGTACGCGCGGCTCGACGCCGGCGCCCACGCCTACCGCGAGTGGGCCCTCGCCCACCGCACGCACTACCTGCTGATGTTCAGCCCGATCGTGCCCACCGTCGACCCGATGCCCGCCGTCGAGGAACGCGGTGCGCAGTCGTACGGCGCCCACTGCGCGCGCGTCGAGGCTGCGGTCGCCGCGGGCGCTCTGAGGGGCGACGACGTCGAGGCCACGGCCTTCCACCTGTGGACGTCGGTGCACGGCGCCGTGAGCATCGAGCTCCTCGGCAGCCCGCCCGCGACACCGGAGCGCGCCCTCGCCCGCTTCTCCCACGGCGTCGACGCCCTCCTGCGCGGCCACGCCGCCTGACACCCCAGATCCCGACCCACGCGCCGGCGGAGGACTCCGACGGCCGGCGCACCTGACCAGTGGTCGCCGGTGAGGACGCCCGAGTGACCAGTCGGCAGGACCACGACCGCGGCGGTGTGCGTGCGCTGGTGGTGTCGACCCCGATGACGACTTCGGCAGGACTGGGCGTCGCGTTCATCTGGAGAAACCCGACGAGGTTCCGGCGAGATCCTCAAGGTCGGACGAGGGTGGTGAGGAAGTCCGTCAGGGCGCTCAGGTACGTGGTGCGGGCCGGCTCGAGCGACAGGGTCAGGTCGTGGACGGAGTCCTCGACGACCAGCTCGCGCACGTCGCTGCCGAGGCGCGGCGCGAGGGCGGCGATGGTGGTGACGTCGAGCACGGTGTCGGTGGTGTCGACGTCCGGTCCGTCGTCGACGAACGCCGACGACCGCGCCGAACGCGCGACCAGCAGCGGCACCCGGATCGCCAGGCCCGCCGCGACCCGGAGCTGGCCGGCGCGCGCCGCCGCGAGCCAGCCCGCGCGTACCGGCACGCCCTCGGGCCGCTTGAGCGTGAGGTCGAAGTCCCAACGCCGGGCCAACCGGGCCGCGTAGCGCGACGGTGACGAGCCGACGACACGCAGCGGCGCCGACCGTGCGAGCGGGCGCAGCGCACCGTCCTGCAGGGGCGTCACCCAGGACCGCTCGACCGACAGGAAGGGGTTGTTCAGCACGACGGCGTCGGGCCCGCCGCGCGCCCGGTGCGCGTGCGCCCACAGCGCGGTGACCAGCCCACCCATCGAGTGCCCGTGCACGACGACCGGCCGACCGGGCCACGTGCTGCGCGCGACCGCGACGGCACGCGTGAGGTCGGACGCCTGCTCGCGCAGGTCGCCCTGGTAGTGCGGCACGTCGCCCGGTCGCAGAGACCGGCCGGCGCGGCGCGCGTCGAGCCCGAGGAACGCCCAGCCCGCGGCGTGGCACGCGTCGGCCAGGTGCGTCTGGAAGAAGTAGTCGTTGTAGCCGTGCAGGTGCACGACGACGCCCTCCGGCGCGGCGGGCGGGTCCGGGGGGCGCACCACCGTGAGCACGGGCGCCGACCCGCCGGCGGCGACCGCGCGGGCTGTGCGACCCGCCGCGGCGGGCGTCCAGCCGGGAAGCGTGAGGGTCGCGTAGCCGGGCAGCAGCCGGTCCGGCAGCCACGTGCCGAGCACGTCGCCGCGCACCTCCGCGTCACCCGCCGCCGTCACACCCGGCATGGAACCACACCGACGTCACTGCCGGGTCGGCTCACACCACGCCCGCGAGGACGTCGCGACGCCCGTCGACGCCGCGGCCGTGCGGGAACCGCACGAGCACGAACAGCGCGAGGCCGACCGCGAGCACCAGGACGATCCCGAGGACGCCCCAGTACTGCGCACCGCCGAGCCCGATCGCGATCGAGAACGCCGCCGGAGCCAGGAACGTCGCCGCACGGCCGGTGGTCGCGTACAGGCCGAACAGCTCGGTCTCGTGGCCGGGCTCCGCGAGGCGCGCCAGCAGACCGCGCGACGCCGACTGCGCCGGGCCCACGCACGCCGACAGCATGAGCCCGGCGACCCAGAACGCGCCCGCACCCGCGTCGTGCAGGAAGAACACGGCCGACCCGGCGACGACGAGCACGACGAGGGAGCCGGTGATGAGCCGCCGCGGGCCGAAGCGGTCGTCGACCCAGCCCGCGGCGATCGTGGACGCCCCCGCGACGACGTTCGCGGCGATGGCGAACACGATGACGTCACCCGGGGAGAACCCGTAGACGCCCGCGGCGAGCACGCCGCCGAAGGTGAAGACGCCCGTGAGCCCGTCGCGGAACACCGCGGACGCGACGAGGAAGCCCAGCGTGGAGCGCTGCTCGCGCCACAGCTGCGCGATGTGCCGCCCGACCGCGCGGTAGGCGCCCACGACGCTCACGCGCCCGGCGCGGTCCTTGCGGGGGTGGTCCGGCACCACGACGAGCACCGGCACGGCGAACACGAGGAACCACACGCCGGCGATGAGCATGGACACGCGGACGTCGAGACCGCCCTCGGACGTGATGCCGAACCAGCCGACCTCCGGCTCGATGAACCCGAAGTACAGCACGAGCAGCAGCACGATGCCGCCGACGTACCCGGCGCCCCACCCGATCCCGCTGATCCGGCCGATGGTCCGCGGGCCGCTGATCTGCAGCAGGAGCGCGTTGTAGGCGACCGAGCCGATCTCGAAGGCGATCGTGCCCACCGCGAGCAGGACGACCCCGAGCCGCACGGCGTCGGACATGCCGCCGGCGGCCGGCTCGACGAACCACAGCGCCAGCACGCTCATCCCGACGATCGCGGACATCACCGCGAGCATCGGGCGACGGCGCCCGCCGGCGTCGGCGAGCGCGCCGAGCGCAGGCGCCGTCAGCGCGACGAGCAGGCCGGCCGCGGCCAGGCCCCACCCGAGCCACTGGCTGTGCAGCGCCTTCGCGGCCTCGACGTCGGCCCCGGGCTCGACGAACGACGAGCCGGTGAGCCACACCGTGAAGACGAAGGTCGTGACGACCGCGTTGAACGCCGCCGACCCCCAGTCCCACGCGGCCCAGGCGGCGACCTGACGGGGGGCGGGCGTCGGCTCGACGGTGTCGTCGAGCCGGACCGCGTCATCGGGGTGGCCCATGGCGGCAGGGTATGCCCCCGTGCCGCGTCGGCCCGTCCAGCGTCCGGGTGAACGGCGCGTCGCGCGCACGGCACCCGACGGCCCGCGGTGCGTGCGGCATCATGGCGGGGCGCGGCGGAGGGGAGGTCGGTGATGGCACGGGCGCAGGACGCCGACACCCCGCGGGGTGCTCCCACGCTGCGCGACGTCGCGCGGGTCGCGGGCGTCTCGATCAAGACGGTGTCCGAGGTCGTGAACCGCACGGGGCGCGTCGCGCCGGCGACGTCCGCGCGCGTCGACGCCGCGGTCGCGGCGCTCGGGTACCAGCCGAACCTCAGCGCCCGCAGGCTGCGGTCGGGCAGCACGGGTGTCATCGGGCTCGCGGTGCCGGAGCTGTCGACGTCCGGGTACTTCAACGAGCTGAGCGCGCTCGTGGTGCAGGTCGCGGCCGAGCGGGGGCTCACCGTGCTCATCGAGCAGACGGGCGGCACCCGCGAGGGCGAGCTGCGAGCCCTGGCCGGGCCGCGCCGCAGCGTGATGGACGGACTGCTGATCAACGCCGTCGCCCTGGAGGAGCAGGACGTGGCGGCGCGCGGACCGCTGCCGCCGACGGTCGTGCTCGGCGAGCGCCGCCTGGGCGGTGGGCTCGACCACGTGACGTTCGCCAACGAGGAGGCGGCGCGGCAGGCGACCGCGCACCTGATCGACCTCGGGCGCCGCCGGATCCTCGTGGTCGCCGGGGACCCCGCGAGGAGCGCGTCCGCGGCACGTCGGCTCGACGGGCACCGGCAGGCGCTCGCGGCCGCGGGCCGGACGCTCGATCCCGCGCTGGTGCGCACCGTGGCGCTCTGGGACCACGAGGCCGGGTACCGAGCGGTCGTCGACGCGTGCCGGACGGGGCAGACGTTCGACGCGGTCTTCGCGGTGAACGACTCGCTCGCCCTCGGGGCGATGCGCGGCCTGCACGACGAGGGTGTCGACGTCCCCGGCAGGGTGGCGGTCGTCGGGATCGACGACGTGGTCGAGGCAAGGTTCTCGAACCCCCGCCTGACGACCGTCGACCCGCAGCGGGGCACGCTCGCGGCGCTGGCGGTGGCGACGCTCGCCGAACGGATCGCGGACCCCAGCCGGGAGGGCGTCGTCCACGAGATCGAGACGCACCTGCAGGTCCGCGGTTCGACGTCCCCGGACGCCGAGCTGCCTGCCTCAACGTTTCAGAGTCGCTGAAACCGTTGCCGTGACGCGCGCGGCGCTCGTACCGTCGCAACGTCCACCTGATCACAACGTTTACCTCGCGCCGCTCCGCGCCTGTCCCCCGGACGCGGAGCGGGGCCCCGGACCCCGCGGAGAACCGCCATGAGTCGTCCTCGCACCGCCCTGCGCGCCCTGGCGCTCGCGGCCGTCACCGCCGTGACGACCACCGCGCTCGCCCCCGTCGCGACCTCTCCCGCCGCCGCGGACGACGGCCGCGGCACCTACCTGGGCGTGTTCCGCGAGGTCGGACAGCTCACGGCCGCGGCCGACGGTTTCCGCGCCGACGCGGGCGTCGAGCCCGCGTCCGTCCAGTGGTTCGAGGCCTGGAGCAACCAGCGCCCGTTCCCCGTCGCGCAGGCCCGCGCCCTGTGGTCGCGCGGCATCCTGCCGCACTGGACGTGGGAGCCGTGGGACCCGACCCTCGGCGTCACCGACCCCGCGCAGATCGACCTCGAGGCGATCCTCGACGGCGAGTGGGACTCCTACATCCGCGCCCGCGGCGCCGAGCTCGCGTCGCTCGGCACGCCCGTGCTGGTGCGCTGGGGCCACGAGTTCAACGGCGACTGGTACCCGTGGGCCGTCAGCCGCAACGGCAACGACCCGCAGGAGTACGTCGCGGCCTACCGCCACGTGCACGAGCTCGTGACAGCCGCGGGCGCGACCAACGTGCAGTGGGTGTGGACGTTCAACGCGTCGTCGAGCCCTGCCGCGTCCTGGAACGCCCCTGAGCTCGCCTACCCCGGCGACGCGTACGTCGACTGGGTCGGCATCGACGGCTACAACTGGGGCGACGGGCCGTCCTGGGACCCGACGGGCCGGCACTGGACGTCGTTCGACGGTGTCATCGGCGACGCCTACCGCACCGCGACCCGCCTCGCCCCCGGCAAGCCGATCACCGTCGCCGAGACCGCGTCGTCCGAGGACGGCGGCGACAAGGCGGCCTGGATCCGCACGATGCTCGCCGACGTCGCCGCCGGCCGGTACCCGCAGCTGCGGCTGCTCACGTACTTCGACGAGCTCAAGGAGGAGGCGTGGGCGTTCACGTCCTCCCCCGCCGCCCACCAGGCGTTCGCGGCCGGAGTCGCCGACCCGTGGTTCGCCGGCACCGGGCGGGAGCTGGCGCTCGTCGCACGGCCGGGAGCCACGCCCACGCCCACGGTCGAGCCCACCCCGACGGTCGAGCCCACCCCGACGGTCGAGCCCACACCGACCCCCACGGTCGAGCCGACGCCCACCCCTGAGCCGACACCGACCCCCACCCTCGAGCCCACGCAGGCTCCCAGCACCTGCAGCGCCTCGCTCACCGTCCTCGGCTCGTGGCCCGGCGGCTTCCAGGCCGAGGTCCGCGTGACCGCCGGGACCGCCCCGCTCACGGCCTGGACCACGGCGTTCGCGCTGCCGTCGGGCGGGAGCGTCCGGAACGGGTGGAGCGGCACGTTCGCGTCGTCGGGCGGGACGACGACCGTGGGCAACGCCGCCTGGAACGGCACCCTCGCCCCCGGCGCGACCACGACCTACGGCTTCCTGGCCACCGGCACCGCCCCGACCACCCCGGTGCCGGTCAGCTGCAGCTGACGCCCCGGCGCGCGGCTGCACCGCGAGTGCGGGGGACGCGGCGCGAGTGCGGGGGGCCGAGCCCCCGCGCCCGCACGCGATCCCCCGCACTCGGCGGGATGGTCCGGGCGGAGGGCAAGGGATTCGAACCCTTGAGCACGGGGTCACCGCGCTAACGGTTTTCAAGACCGTCGCTTTCGGCCGCTCAGCCAGCCCTCCCGGTGCCGCGGACACTACCAGGGCGGTCGCGGCCCCCTGACCTCGGCATGAAGCGGTTCGACGGTGGCGCGTGACCACGTCCCCCGGGTACGAAGACGCCGGGCGCGTCCCGCGTCCGGAACAGGAGAACGCCGTGCACCGTCCCCGACGTCCCGCCGCGGTCGCGCTCACCGCGCTGACCGCGAGCGTCGCGCTCGTCCTCACGGGCGCTGCCACGCAGCTGCCCGCCGCAGCCGCCGACCAGCCCGCCCCGATCGCCGACACCGTCCACGCCGTCGGGCGGGTGAAGGCCGTGTCCGGGGGCCTGGCCTACAGCTGGCCGGGCGTGGCCTTCGAGGGCCGGTTCCGCGGCACGGGCGTGGGCGTCGTGCTCGACGACGGCAACGCGGACTACGACCTGTTCGTCGACGGCCGGCGCAGAGCGCACTGGATCCTGCCGGGCCAGGGCACGAAGTTCGTGACCGGCCTGGCCGACGGCGAGCACACCGTCCGGCTCGTCAAGCGCAACGAGAGCCCGTGGGCGACGAGCACGTTCGGCGGGTTCGTGCCCTGGACGGGCGGCGAGATCCTCGAGGCGCCGGCGCCCCGACAGGTGCAGCTCGAGTTCTACGGCGACTCCTACACCGCGGGCTACGGCAACGAGTCGCGGACCCGCGAGTGCACCGGCGACGAGGTCAACCGCACCACCAACGCCGACGCCGCGTTCCCCGCGATCGTGGGCCGGGCCGTCGGCGCGGACGTGCACGTCAACGCGTTCTCCGGGCGCGGCATGGTGCGCAACTACGCCGGCAGCGACCTGGGCACGAGCTTCCGCACCTACGCGGACCGCGCCCTGCTCGCGGTGCCCGGGGACGCGTGGCAGCGCCCGGCGGACTGGCAGCCGCAGGTCGTCGTCGTGGGCCTCGGCATCAACGACTTCTCGACGGCCGTGGGGGCCGGCGAGCCGTGGAGCGAGCAGACGCTGCGCACGCAGTTCCGCGCCGCGTACGACGGCTTCGTCGACAGCCTGCGCCGCAGCTACGGCCCGGACACGTTCATCGTCCTCAGCGCACCCGACCACACGCCGGACATCCGCACCACCACGGTCGCGATCGCGCAGGACCGGCTGGCCGCGGGCGACGACCGCGTGATCCCCTGGGCCTTCGGCGGCCTCGACCTCACCGGCTGCCACTGGCACCCGTCCACGGCCGACCACGTGACGATCGCGGCGAGCCTCAGCCAGCTCGTCACGTCGGTCCTCAGCGTCGACGGCATCACACCGACCCCGGAGCCGGAGCCGTTCCGGCCGATCCAGCCCGACGCCAGCCCGGAGCCCGCGCCGACCGGGAACCCCTCGGCCACCCCGAGCCCGCCGACCGGCTACCCGACGCCCACGCCGACCGGGCCGACCCACCCGACCGACCCGCCCTCGCCGACCGCACCGCCGTCCCCGACACCGACGCCGACCGACGTGCCCACGGCCCCGCCCGGCGCGTCGTGCACCGCCGCCCTCGCGGTGACGGCGACGTGGCCCGGCGGCTACCAGGCGAAGGTCGACGTGACCGCGGGGTCCCGCCCGCTCGGCGGCTGGAGCGTGACGTTCACGCTGCCCGGCAGCCTCACGCAGGGCTGGTCCGGTGAGTTCGCCGCGTCCGGGAGCGCCGTGACGGTGAGCAACGCGTCGTGGAACGGCGCGCTCGGCGGCGGGACCACGACCTCGGCCGGGTTCATCGGCAGCGGGACGCCGCCGACGAGCGGCGCGGTGCCCTGCACGGGCGTCCCGGCGACCTGACGCACCTCCACCTCACGCACCGGTCACCGACGGGCGGGAGCAGCTGACGACGGAGGGGCGGCGCCACGCACGGCGCCGCCCCTCCGTCGTCACGCCGGCCGGTGTGCCGGGCCTGTCACACCTCGGGCGGGAGTCTCAGGGTCGCGACGTCGAGATCGCCCCGGGCGCGGACACGCCAGCGCTGCGCACCGCGCCGGTAGACGCGCAGCGTCGTGCCACCCCGCGCGGGACGGAAGGCCTCCAGCACCGACCCGTCGACGAGCACCTCCGCGGGCCCGCGGCCCTGCCACACGACGACCGACGCGGCGTCGTCGCCGTCGACCAGCGCGACCTCGACGTCGTCGCCGCGCGCCCACCAGGCGGGCTCGTCGGTGGCCAGGACCGCACCCTCGTCGTCCCGGACCACCGGCAGGGGCCGGTCCCGCAGGCCGGCCAGCTCCGCCGCAGGTCGGGTCACGGGACGACCGTCGACGACCACCAGCTCGCGCGGGAACGACAGGACCCCCGCCCACCCGGCGGCCTCGACCTCGGCGGCAGGACGCCCCACCGCCCCGGACCCGCGGCCCTCCCCGCACCAGCCCCACACCAGCGCGCGGCCGTCGGGCGCGAGCACGACCTGCGGGGCGTACACGTCGGGGCCGTGGTCGAACGGCGTCGAGCCCGTCACGACGAACCGCGGCACGTCGCCCGCGACGTCCAGCCGCCCGGTGTACGCGGTCACGCCCCGCCGCTCGGGCTCCTCGCCGCGCTCGAACCACGAGACGAGCAGCACCCACGCACCGCCGACCTGCACGAGCTGCGGGCACTCCCAGACCTGCCCCGGTGCGGCGAGCCCCGCGGGCACGTCGCCCGCGGTGACCAGCGTCCCGAGGAGCCGCCAGTCGTCGAGGTCGGCGACGTCGTACACGAGGACCGCACCCCCGTCCGGCGTGCCGGCGCCCTGGATCCCCAGACGGCGCGCGCCGACCGTCACGAGGAACGGGTCGCGCACCTCGACGAGGCCCGGCAGGTCCGGGTGCGGCGCCGCGAGGCGGTCGGGCTGGACCCAGCGACCGTCGCGCCCGCGCCGCGCGACGGCGACGCCCGCCGTGCCGGTGACCGCCTCCTCGCGGACCGCGCTGTACACGAGCGCCACGTCACCGCGGTCGTGCACCGCGACACCGCTCCACGCGCCACCACCGTCCAGCGTGCCCGGCCGCGGCGTCAGCGCCGTCGGCTCGTGCTCCCACCGCAGCAGGTCGGGTGAGCTCGCGTGGCCCCAGTGGATGCCGCCCCACACCGGGGCGTGCGGGTTCCACTGGTACATCACGTGCCAGCGGCCGTCCCACCACCCGGCGCCGTTCGGGTCGTTGAGCCAGCCGGCCGGCGCTCGGACGTGCAGGCGGGGGTCGTGGGCGTCGGTGGTCACCCCGTCAGTCTCCCCCGAGACGTCAGCGCCACCACCCCGGTGGTCGGCCCGGGGTGACGACGTCGAGCCCGCAGCCGGCCGCGGCGCGCGCCGTCGCCGCGTCGTACGTCGCGATCGCCCGCACCTCGAGGTGCGCGCAGGCCGCACCCACGTGCAGGGCCGCGAACGCGCCGAGCGCGCCCGGCGCGAGCACCGCGCGGCGCAGCACCTGGTCCGACAACCGCATGACCGGCAGGCGGGCCACGGCGTCCAGCACGTCGACGGCCGCGCCGGGCCCCAGCATCCCGGCGGTGACCCGCGCCTCGAGCACGGACACCCGCGAGACGACCGCGCCCGGCTCGTGCTCGGCCGCCCACGCCGCCCAGGCGCGTGCCTCCGGTGCCGCGGGCAGGTAGCGGCACAGCGCCGAGCCGTCCACGTAGACGCTCGCCGCCGGGTCGCGGGCCTGCAGGACCTCCGCGTCGAGGGCCGTGCGAGGTGTGGGCACGACACCATCCTGACCCGGCGCTGCCCGTCGCACCGGTGCGGGGACGCACGAACGGCCGACCCCCGCGGGGGTCGGCCGTTCGCCAGGGGTCGTTCTCAACGCTGGCGCAGACGCTCCATGGCGAGCTGCACGAGAGCGATCAGGGCCTGCTTGGTGGCCGCCCGCGACCGCGCGTCGGTGTACAGCACCGGCACGTGGGCGGGGATGGCCAGGGCCTCACGGACGTCGTCGAGCTGGTGCTTGGCGATCCCGTCGAAGCAGTTCACGCCCACGACGAACGGGATGCCACGCGACTCGAAGTAGTCGACGGCCGGGAAGCACTGGTCGAGACGGTCGGTGTCGACGAGCACGACGGCACCGATCGCGCCGCGGACCAGGTCGTCCCACATGAAGAGGAAGCGGTCCTGGCCGGGCGTGCCGAAGAGGTACAGCCACAGCGACCCGGGGAGCGCGATGCGACCGAAGTCCATCGCGACCGTCGTGGTCGTCTTGCGGTCCGACACACCGCCGGCGTCGTCGACGCCCACGGAGTGCTCGGTCATGGCGGCCTCGGTGTTGAGCGGCTCGATGTCGGAGATCGAGCCGATGAACGTCGTCTTGCCGACGGCGAAGCCGCCTGCGACGACGATCTTGACGACAGTGGGGGCAACTGCGCCCGCGGTCCCCGCCGGAGCGGCGACGGCGGCGTCAGAGGGCGGAAATGCCATTGAGAACACTCTCCAGCACGCTCAGGGACAGGGCGGGGCTTTCACCGGTGTTGACCTCGACCGGCTGTGAGGTGTGCACGCGCACAAAGTTCGCGTCGGTGAGATCGGACACGAGGATCCGGATCACACCCAGCGGCAGGTGGAGGAGCGCCGACAGCTCGGCGACCGAGATGTACCCGGCCGACGCGTGCTGGATGATCGCGCGCTTCTCAGGCGTCAGGCCCGTGCTGGCCACGGCACCCGGCATGACCTCGACCAGCGCCTCGAGAGGCAGGTCGGAGCGTGCCGAGCGCACGCGACCTCCGGTCACGGCGTACGGCCGGACCGTTCTGGCCTCGTACTCGACGTGTTCGCTCATCGCAGGGGGCCTCAGGCGACGGGGGCCCGGGTGGCGCCGTCGACGGGCAGCTGGCCGCGCATCTCGGAGATGAGCTGCGGCGTCAGCGTGGCCTCGGTACGGGAGACGAGCATCGCCATCTCGTAGCCGATGAGGCCGACGTCGCAGGTCGCCTCCGCCACCACAGCGAGGACGGAGCCGTTCGAGACGCTCATCAGGAACAGGAACAGGTGGTCCATCTCGATGATCGCCTGGCGCACCTCCCCCGCTCGCAGCTGGCGCGACGCGCCACGGGTGAGGCTCGACATGCCCGAGACGATGGCTGCGAGCTGGTCGCCGCTGGTGCGGTCGAGCTGCTCGGACATCGCCATGAGCAGACCGTCGGCCGACACCACGAGCGTGTGGCGAGTGCCGGGCACGGTCCGGACGAAGTTGTCCAGGAGCCAGCCGAAGTTGGCTGCCTCGGTGCTGAGCGCGGTCACACTTCCTCCTTCATGGTGCAGTCTGGGCCGACTGCGGGCGTGGTGTCCACGGTGACACACGGGCCACCGAGGTCTCGGGTTCGTCGGATCACGAGTGGTCACCGTCCTGGGGGCCGTGCGCCGCGCGACGACCGCGCGACGTACCGGTCTGGAAGCTGGACAAGCGAGAACGCAGCTGTTCGGCGTCACGCTGGACGGGGCGCTCCTCGACGGGTGCCGGTGCGGCAGGGACCGCACTCGGTACGCGCTTCGTGAGTCGCTCCGAACCGCTCGCTCCGACGGCGCTGGGCCGGTAGGCGGACAGCTGGCTGAGCTCCGAGAGAGCCTGCTCCTGGATGTCCGACCGGAGAGCGAGCATCGCTGCCACCTCGTCGTCCAGCGTGCCGACGCGCGGGGCGGCCGACGGCGGGACGGAGGGGTGGGGGACCGTCGAGGCGGGTGCGGGCTGACGCCCGGCCCACTCCGGCGGCGACCACGAGGGCGTGGGACGCGCCTCCTGGACGGTGGGGGTGGCCGCCTGCGGGGCCGCCGGTGCGGCCCACGCGGGTGCGGCCTGCCAGCCGGCGGCGGGCGCCGGCTGTGCGGCGGGAGCCGCCGAGGACGCGCCGTCCGGGCCCCAGGCCGACGTGCGGACGGGTGCCGGTGCGGCCGCGGCGGGCGCGTCGTCGACGGCGTCGTCCTCCTTGCGGCGGCTGAAGAAGTTCCCCCAGCGCCGCTTGGGCTTGTCGTCCGCCGCACCCACGACGTCCCCGAAGGCGGGTCCGCTCACGGGCACGGCCGTGGGAGCGGGCGCCGCCAGCGCGGGCGCCACCGGCGCGGAGGCCACCGGGGCGGCATCCACGACGGGCGCGAACGCCTGGGTCGGCTGGTCGGCCGCCGCGGACCGGGCCCACGCGGGGGTGGCGGGGCGCCACTGCTCCGCGACCGGGGCGGGGGCAGGGGCGGGCTCGGGCGCCGGGGCGGCAGGTGCCTGCTGGTCCTGCCACGTCGGTGCCTGCCACGCGCTCTGCGCGGGCTCGGCCGGCTCGAGCGCCGGCGTGGCGGCGACCGGCGCCCAGGGGGCGGCGACCTCCTCCTCGACCTCGGGCTCGGGCTCGACGTCGTAACCGGCCTCCTGGGCGGCCGGGGCCGACCACGCGGGCTCCGCGGGACGCACGGGCTCGGGCACGACGGGCAGGGCGCCGGTGTGCCAGGCACGGGCCTCGTCGAGCGAGCGCTCGAACGGCACGTACGGGGCGGTGTACTGCAGCGCGGGACGGTCGCTGCTGCCGGCCCAGCCGGAGTACCCGCTGTACGACGTGAACGTGGGCTCGGGCTCGTGCGCCTCGGTCAGCTCGGGCTCGGCGGCCTGCTCGTGCTCGGCAGCCCACGGGGCGGTCTCCTCGTCGGAGGACCACGCCGGGGTCGTGTCGTGCTCCGCACCGGCGGGCTGCTCGTCCCAGGACGCGGCCGGGGCCTGCGGGGCCTCCCAGGTGGGGGCGTTCTCCTGCGGCGTCTCCCACGACGCGGCCGGGGCCTGCGGGGCGTCCCACGACGGGGCGCTCTCCTGCGGCGCGTCCCACGACGGGGCGTCCTCCTGCGGCGCGTCCCACGACGGGGCGTCCTCCTGCGGCGCGTCCCACGACGGGGCGTCCTCCTGCGGCGCCTCCCACGACGCGGCCGGGGCCTGCTCGGCCGCGGGGGCCGCCCACTGCTCCTCGGCCTGGGTCGGCGACCACGGCGTGTCGTCCGTGGCGGGCGCGGTCCAGGAGTCGGTCTGCGGCGCGGTCCACTGCTCGGTGGGCTCCGCGGCCGGCTCCGCCGAGGCGGTGCCACGGCTCGGCAGCCCGTGGCCACCGTCACGCCACGAGGGCACCGGCCAGCCGGAGTCGCCGGCGGCCTCGGCCGTGGCCGCCGACGCTGCGGGCGCGTCCTCGGGCGCGAGCGACGGCACGACGAACCCGTTCGCCGACTGCTCGCCGTGCGGCACGGGGGCGCTCTCGCTCAGCGCGCTGGGCGGCGGCACGGGAGCTTCCTTGCCGCTGCGGAAGCCGGAGAACAGGCCGGCACGGGCGGCCGGGTCGGCCGGCACCGCGGGGCGCGTCTCCTCGACGGGGTCCGGCTCGCTCGCCCACGCGGGCGTCGCGGCGCGCGAGCGGGTCGGCAGACCCGACTGCAGCGGGGCCGCGGCGACCGCGGGCGCCCACTCGCCGGTGTCGACCGAGAGCTCGGGCGACAGGCGCGCCTCGGGCGCGACCGGCAGGACGATGTTGTCCTCGTCGAACGTCTTGCGCGACCTCGCGGGCAGGCCCGTGGGCGCGTTGAGCATCGGCACCGGGATGGGCGCGTCGTCGTCCGAGGCCGACGCCGCCGGCTGCGCGACGGGCGCGGCGCCCGTGTCGTCGCCACGGCGACGGCGGGGCAGGCCGAGCGACGTCTCGCCGTCGGTGAGCTCGGCCAGGTCGACCGCGCGGACCTCGGGGATCTCGATCTCGGGCAGGGCCGACGACGACACCGGGGCGGCGCTCGGCGGCAGCGCGCCGTACGAGCCGACCTCGTTGGCCGAGAACAGCGTGCTCGGGAACTGCACGTAGGCCTCGGTGCCGGTCCCGCCGACGCGCTTGCGGAGCGTCACCTCGGCGCCGAGGCGCTGGGCGAGGCGGCCGACGACGAAGAGGCCGAGGCGCTGGGCGCCGAGGGCGTCGCCCGCGGACACCGAGATGATCTTGCTGTTCGCGGCCTCGATCTCGGCGTCCGTCATGCCCAGGCCCTGGTCCGCGATGCGGACGACGACCGAGGCGCCGGAGACGCCGGTGCTGACGACGACCGGGGTCTCGGGCTCGGAGAAGACCGTGGCGTTCTCGAGGAGCTCCGCCAGGAGGTGAGCCGCGGACAGGGCGTTGAAGCCGAGCATGTGGGGGTCGACCTGCAGGTCGAGCTCGACGCGGTCGTACTGCTCGATCTCGGAGGAGGCGGTACGGATGACGTCCGACAGCGGCATCGCGTCGCGCAGGCGACGGCCGGAGTCGATGCCGGCGAGCACGAGGAGGGACTCCGCGTTGCGGCGCATCCGGGTGGCGAGGTGGTCGAGGCGGAAGAGGTTCGCCAGGGTCCCCGGGTCCTCCTCCGCCCGCTCGAGCGAGTCGATGAAGGACAGCTGCCGGTTGAGCAGGACCTGGTCGCGGCGGGCGACGTTGACGAACATCTCCGCGATGGAGCCGCGCAGCGCGGCCTGCTCCTGGGCGACCTGCACGGTCGTGGCGTTGACCGCGTTGAACGCCTGTGCCAGGCGGCCGATCTCGTCCTGGGAGCGGACGGGGATGGGCGCCAGCATGATCTCGGGGCCCTCGCCCGGGGTCGCGACCTGCTCGACGAGGCGGGGCAGCTGCTCGCGGACGTCGGCAGCAGCGCTGGTGAGACGGCGCAGCGGGACGACGATCGAGCGCGCGACCGTGACGGCGAAGAAGAACGACACGACGAGAGCGAGGAGCGCGAGGGCGACGGTGACGAGGGCGCGGTCGCGGGCGGTGGTCACACCGTCGGCGGCGACCTCGTCGGCGCCCTTCAGCACGCCGTCGTTGACCGTGCCGATCATCGTCATCTGGTTCGTCGTCTGCGTCGTCCACTCGTTGAGGTCGACCGTGGCGATCGCCCCGACGGACCCCTGCGTGAAGAGGGCGCGCATCGACAGCAGCGTCGAGGTCGGGTCACCCGTGCTGACGCCCAGGCCCTCGATCTCGAGCGCGTCGACCTGGTAGCGGGCGCGCTCACGGGCCAGCTCGGTCGCGGTCGTCTGCGACTGGAAGCTCCGGGCGAGCGCCGGGCTGTCGGCGACGACGTTCTTGAGCTCGATGCCGGTGACGTACTCGTTGACCAGGGCGTCGCTGAGCAGCTGGAGCTCGCGGTTCGCGCTGATGTACTCGGCCAGGTCGCGGTCGCGCAGCGAGTTGGCGACACCCTCCATGACGCGGGTCTGACCGTCGAGGATGTCCTGGAACCCGTTCTTCACGATGACGCGCTGCGCGGCCTTGTCGACGCGGTCGCGCAGCTGCGGCAGCGCCGTGCCGTACGCGTTCTGCTGGTCCTGGAAGTCCCGCACGACCGTGTCGGGGAACTCCCCGAGGTCGAGCTCCGCGGTGACCCTCCTCGCGTCCGCGAGGGCGGAGTCGGTGCGCTGGCGGGCTGCGGCCACGTCCTCCGGTGTCGCCCCGGTGAGGGACAGGATCCGTTCCTGCTGGAACGCCGCCGTGAGCGGGCTCAGCGCGTCGAGCGTGCGCACCACGGTCTGGGTCGCCCTCGCGTACCGAAGGTCCTGGATCGCGGAGTACGAGATGTACGCACCGGCCACGAGCAGGACGATCATGGGCACAGCGAGGACCGCCAGGACCTTGGCACGGATGCCGAGCCGTCGCAGCATGTCGATCCTTTCCCTTCGCCCGACGTCGGACGCTTGCGCGATACCGCGTGCGTCCGTCATGCAGCCACCGCCGGTGACTGCCGTCTGCGCTTCATCGGTACCTGGACACCGGACCATTAGCCCGGCGCCTGAGTTTGCCACGGACCTCACCCGTCCCGATACGTCGTGCCACCACCCAGATCGGTCGTCCCGGGACGCAGTACCCCGGCGCGCCTGCGCGACCTCACCCGCCGGTCGGGCCTACCGTCCGACCCGTGCGTGCCGTCGTCGTCACCTCCCCCGGCGGCCCCGACGTGCTGCGGGTCCAGGACGTGGCCGATCCGGAGCCCGGCGTCGGCGAGGTCCTCCTCGACGTGGTCGCCGCCGGGGTCAACCGTGCTGACCTGCTGCAACGCGCCGGCCACTACCCACCGCCGCCGGGCGCGCCCGCGTGGCCCGGGCTGGAGGTCTCCGGCGTCGTCGCCGCGATGGGCCCACCGGCAGGGCCGACCGTGCCCGGGGCGGGCGCCCCGGCGCCCGTGCCGGCGCTGCGGCCCGGGGACCGCGTCGCAGCCCTTCTCGCCGGCGGAGGTTACGCCGAACGAGTGACCGTGGACGTCTCCCTGACCCTCCCCGTCCCTCCCGAGGGTGACGTGGTGGACGCCGCGGCCCTGCCGGAGGCCCTCGCCACCGTGTGGTCCAACCTGCGCGCGGCCCGCCTGGCGCCCGGGGAGACGCTCCTCGTGCAGGGCGGCTCCGGCGGTGTCGGGTCCGTCGCCGTGCAGCTCGCCCACGCGCTGGGCCACCGCGTCCTGGCCACCGCGGGCGGGCCCGAGCGCTGCGCGCGCGTGCGGGCGCTCGGTGCGGACGTCGTCGTCGACCACCGCGCGCAGGACGTCGCGCAGGCCGTGCGGGACGCGACCGACGGGCGCGGCGTCGACGTCGTGCTCGACGTGCTCGGCGGCCCCGCGCTGCGGGACAACGTGCGCCTGCTCGCCGAGGGCGGGCGGCTCGTCGTCATCGGGCTGCAGCAGGGCCGCCGCGGCGAGCTCGACCTGCCCTCCCTCATGGCGCGGCGCGGGTCGGTCATCGCCACGACCCTGCGCGACCGCCCCGGCGCGCAGAAGGCCGCGATCATGGCCGACGTGCGCGAGCACGTGTGGCCCCTCGTCCTCGACGGGCGCGTGCGGCCCGTCGTGCACGCGCGGATGCCCCTGGCCGACGCACCGCGCGCGCACGAGGCGCTCGCCGCCGGGGAGGTGCTCGGCAAGCTGCTGCTGCTGCCCTGACCCGCCTCAGCCCAGCAGACCCGCGGCGAGCGCGGGCGCGAGCGCGGGCGCGAGCGGCAGGCGCGGCACGAGGGTCGCCTGCACCGCGTGGTAGACGTCCGCCTTGCCCACCCACACGGTGCGCGAGACACGGTTGTCCGGGCCGAGCTCGTGCCACCACGACCCGCCCTCGCGGTCGAGCACGTGCTCCCCGACGTACTCCCACCACTGCGTGTAGAGGTCGTCGTAGCGCGGGTCACCGGTCGCCGCGTGCAGCGCGGCGGCCGCGGCGACGGCCTCGGCCGCGACCCAGTGCATCCGCTCCCGCACCACGGGACGGCCCTGCCAGTCGACGGTGTAGACGAAGCCGGGCGCCCCGTCGACCGCCCATCCGTCGCGCACCGACGCGTCGAACAGGGCGGTCGCGTCCTGGAGCAGCCACGCCGGCGGGTCGCCGCCGCGCGCGGCGAGGGCCGCGCGGCCGTGCAGCGTGAGGCGCGCCCACTCGAACCCGTGCCCGATCGTCGCGCCGTAGGGGCGGAACGGGTGCGCCGGCACGTCGGCGTTGTAGCCGAGGTCCGGCGTCCAGCCGGCGCCGAGGTGCTCCGGGATCCGCCAGCCGTTGCCGCGCGCGAGGCCGTGGACGACGCGCTCGACGACACGCAGCGCCCGGTCGAGCCAGCGGCGGTCCCCCGTGACGTCCGCGGCCGCGAGGTACGCCTCGACGGTGTGCATGTTGGCGTTGACGCCGCGGTAGGGGTCGAGGTCGGTGAACGTGCGGTCCCACTCCTCGACGACCATGCCGGCCGCGTCGTCCCAGAAGCGCTGCTCCTGCACGGTCAGCGCCTCGTCGAGCAGCGCACGCGCACCGGGCCGGCCCGCCGCGGTCGCGCTCGCGGCGGCCAGGACGACGAACGCGTGGGGGTACGCGGCCTTCGACGCGTCGCGGGGCGTGCCGTCCCCGTCGACCTCCGCGAACCAGCCGCCGTGCTCGTCGTCGTGGAAGGTCCCGCTGAGTGCCGCGAGCCCGTGGTCGACGAGGCCGCCCGAGCCGGGGCGCCCCGCGAGGTGAGCGAGCGCGAACACGTGCGTCATGCGGCACGTGATCCACAGCTCCCGCGGCCCGGGCAGCGGGCGCCCGACGTCGTCGAGCCGGGTGAAGCCGCCGTGCGGGGCGCGCGACGCGCGCGCGAACGCCCACAGCCGGTCCGTCTCGCTCTCGAGCCAGCGGTGGTGCGCCGGGGTGCCGAGCCACGCCATCGGCCCACACTAGCCAGCCGCGAGGGCTGCGGCGCCCGACCGCGTCGACCATGATGTGCGGGTGGACCACGACCAGCCCGCCCCCGCCCGTCCCGACGAGCCCGGCACGTCCGGCACGCAGCCGCGCGTCGTCGTCGTCCCGCCGCAGCAGGAGGGTCCCGGCACGGACGCGCCCGACGGTGCGCGTGGCGGCGACGAGAACGTCGCCGCCATGGTGGGCCAGCCCGCCAAGGTCATGCGCATCGGGACGATGATCAAGCAGCTCCTCGACGAGGTGCGCTCGGCCCCGTTGGACGACGCCGCGCGGGCCCGCCTCGCGGAGATCCACGAGCGGTCGCTGCACGAGCTCGAGGAGGGACTGTCCCCCGAGCTGCTGGCGGAGCTGCACCGCATCACGCTGCCGTTCACGGAGGACCAGGCACCCTCCGACGCGGAGCTGCGGATCGCGCAGGCGCAGCTCGTCGGGTGGCTGGAGGGCCTGTTCCACGGCATCCAGACCGCGCTGGTCGCGCAGCAGATGGCCGCGCAGGCCCAGCTGACGCAGATGCGGCGCGCACTGCCGCCGGGGCACGTCCCCGGACCGGGCGGGCTGACGGTGCCGCACGCGGACGAGGGCCCGGACGACCTGCGCCCGTCGACCGGCCAGTACCTGTGACGCGCGTCCGCTGACGCTCAGTCCGCACCGGCCGCCGGCGTGGGGCCCGCGGGTGACCCGCGCCCCGACAGGACGATCGCCCCCGAGACGAGCACGAGCCCGACGAGCTCCAGCCCGTGCGGCAGCTGGCGCAGCGCGACCGCGCCCACGACCGCCGCGGTCGCGGGCAGCAGCGCGAGCAGCACGGCGAACGTCGCGGCGGTGACGCGCCGCAGCACCACCTGCTCGACCGCGTACGGCACGACCGACGAGCACACCGCGACGACGACCACGACGGCGGCGAGCCGCGGGTCCTGCAGCACGGGACCCGACGTGCCCGCGAGGAACGGCGCGAACAGCAGCGCACCGGCGGCCATGGCCACGGCGAGGCCCGACGGCCCCGGACCGCCGGCGCGCGCGACGCGCCGCCCCAGCACGATGTACGCGGCCCAGCACGCGGCCGCGACGCCGATCGCCACGAGCCCGGCCACGGCGCCGGGCCCCGCGTCGAGGCTCACGCCCGCGAGCAGCACCACGCCCACCGCCGCGACCGCGATCGCCACCCGGTCACGCCACCCGCGCCCCGTCACCGCCGCCACGGCCACGGGGCCCAGGAACTCGAGCGCGACCGCGGTGCCCAGCGGCAGGTGGTCGATCGCGACGTAGAAGGCGACGTTCATCCCCGCCAGCACCGCGCCGAACGCGACCGTCACGCGCAGCCGCGCCGGCTCCCACAGCTCGCGCACGCGCCAGGGCCGCCGCCAGGCCAGGAGCACGCCCGCGGCCACGAGGACCCGCAGCCACGCGACCGTCGCGGCCGGCAGCACGCCGAACAGGCCCACCGCGACCGCGGCGCCCACGTACTGCGTCAGGCCCGACAGCACGAACAGCAGGGGCGCGGGCACGACGCCAGGCTACGTCCGCCCGCCGCACGTCAGCCCTTGACCGACCCCGCGAGCAGACCCCGCACGAAGTACCGCTGCAGCGCCAGGAACACGATGACCGGCACGACGAGCGCGACGAACGCACCCGCGCTCAGCAGGTGCCACTCGGTGCCACGCGTGCCGGCGAGCTCGGCCACGCGCACGGTCAGCGGCGCGACGTCCTGCGTGCCGCCCGCGAACGTCAGCGCGACGAGCAGGTCGTTCCACACCCACAGGAACTGGAAGATCCCGAAGGACGCGATCGCCGGCACCAGCAGCGGGAACATGATGGAGAAGAAGATCCGCACGTGCCCGGCGCCGTCGACGCGCGCGGCCTCCACGAGCGACGCCGGCACGTCCCGCATGAAGTTGTGCAGCAGGAAGATCGCCAGCGGCAGCGCGAAGATCGAGTGCGAGAGCCACACGGTCCAGAACGTGCCGTCCAGGCCCCACCCCACGTAGGTGCGCAGCAGCGGGATGAGCGTGACCTGGATGGGCACGACCTGCAGCGTGAACACCGCGACGAACAGCAGCCCCCGCCCGCGGAACGGGATCCACGCGAACGCGTACGCCGCCAGGAGAGCCAGGGAGATGGGGATGAGCACGGCGGGGACCGTGATGACGAGGCTGTTGACGAAGAACGTCGCGAGGTTCGTCGACGACCCCGTGAGCACGGTGGTGTAGTTCTCGAGCGTCGCGCCCGGGCTCGTGAACCACTGCCACCAGCCCGAGGACACGATGTCCTTCTGCGGGCGGAACGACGTGATGAACAGACCGAGCGTCGGGACGGTCCACAGGACGGCGATGACGATGGCCGCGAACGACGCCCAGGGCGAGCTCAGCCGCCCCTGCGTCTCGACCGCGCGCCGCTCGAGCCGCGTGAGCTTCTTGCCGCTCCCGGTGTCCACCGTGAGGTCGGTGCTGACGGCGCTCATCGGATCTCCTCCGCCTGACGCAGCTGGCGCACGTTGTACGCGATGATCGGGATGACGAGGACGAACAGGATGACGGCGAGGGCCGCACCCAGGCCGGCGTTCCGTTGCGTGAAGCTCTGCCGGTAGAACTCGAACGCGACGACCGACGTCTCGAAGTTGCCGCCGGTCATGGTGCGGACGATGTCGAAGACCTTGAGCGTGCCCATGGCGATCGTCGTGAGGACCACCACGAGCGCGGGCCGGATGCTCGGGACGGTGATGAAGCGGAACATCCGCAGGCCCCCGAGCCCGTCGAGGCGGGCCGCCTCGACGATGTCGTCCGGGATCGCCTTGATCGCCGCCGACAGCACCGTCATCGCGAACCCGGCCTGGATCCACACCATGACGACCAGCAGGAACAGGGTGTTGAGCGGCGGGTCGATGAGGAACTGCTGCGGCGGCAGCCCGATCCACACGAGCACCTGGTTGATGAGACCGACCTGCGCGGGCTGGTTCTCCGCCGGCACGTTCTCGAGCACCGGGCGGTACTCGTAGACGAACTTCCAGATGATCGACGCGCCGACCATCGAGATCGACATCGGCAGGAAGACGAGGGTCTTGGCGAAGCGCTCGAAGCGCGTGCGGTCGACGAGCACGGCGTAGACCAGCCCGATGAACGTCGCCACGACCGGCACCACGAACACCCACACCGCGGTGTTGCGCAGCACGATCTGGAACTCGTTCTGCGTCAGGGCCTGCGCGTAGTTGTCGAGGCCGACGAAGTTGCGGCCCGTCCGGTCGTGGAACGACGTGCGGATCGTCTCGATCGCGGGCCAGACGAGCCCGAAGCACATCATGACGACGGCCGGGCCCAGGAAGAGCGCCGCGACGCTCCAGGCCGGCAGCCGCCGGATCTTCTCCCCCGCCAGGAGCACCAGGCCCATGACGAGGACGAACAGCACGACCGCGAAGGCCATGAGGAAGAGCTTCTCCGCAGGCGAGTCCGCCTGCAGCATCCAGTCGGGCAGCTGCTCCACGAGCCGGTCCACGTGTTGCCTCCGGAGGACGGTGCCGGCAGGTGGCCGGCAGGGCGGTGCGGCGGGGGGCGAGGGGCGCGCAAGGGCCCGCCCGGCGTGCGGGCGGGCCCCTGCGTCCGCGGCGCCGGCGGGTCAGCCGGCACCGCGGACGGTCGTCAGGACGACGGCCAGGCGCCCTCGATGGCGTCGAGGACGGCCGCGTCGTCCTTGTCGTTGGCGATCCACGCCGTCATCTCGGTCCAGAACGCGCCTGCACCGACGGCGGCCGGCATGAGGTCGGACGCGTCGAAGCGGAACTCCTGCGAGGTGTCGCTCAGCAGCGTGGCCGACAGCTGGTCGATCTCCGACGTGAGGTTCTCCGGGTCCAGGCCGCTGTTGGCCGACACCCAGCCGCCGCCGGGCGTGGCGATCGCCTTGGCGTTGTTCCACTCCGGCGACGCGAGGAACGCCTGGAACGCCGCCACCTCGGGACGGTCGGAGAAGGCCGCCGCGAACTCGCCGCCACCGAGCAGCGGGCGCGTCTCGGTGTCCGGGCCGGGCAGGTAGAACGCGAACACGTCGCCGTCCTCGGCGACCGTCGTGCCCTCGGGGAAGTTCGCCGCGTAGAACGAGGCCTGGCGGTGCATGAAGCACAGGCCGTTCGTGACGATCGGCAGACCGCCGTCCTGGAACGTGGTCGACGCGATCGACGAGACGTCGCCGAGGCCGCCGTTGACGTAGTCGGGGTTCTTGAGGATCGAGCCGACCTCGCCGAGGGCCGTGGCGATCTGCGGGTCGTTGAACGGGATCTCGTGGTTGACCCACTGGTCGTAGACGTCACCGCCGGCGGTGCGCAGCACGAGGTCCTCGAGCCAGTCGGTCGCGGGCCAGCCGGTGGCGTCGCCGGAGCCGATGCCCGCGCACCACGGCTTCTTGCCCTCGGCCGCGTGGTCCTCGACGATCTGGTCGGACAGCGCGACGAGGTCGTCCCACGTCTCGGGGATCTCGTAGCCGTTCTCCTCGAAGACGGCCGGCGAGTACCAGACGAACGACTTCACGTTCGCGCCCAGCGGGGCCGCGTAGAACGTGCCGTCGACCGTCCCGTAGCCCTTCCAGGACTCCGCGTAGTACTCCTCGACGTTCGCGACCGTGCCCTCGGAGGCGGGGACGATCTGGTCGGGGAAGTCCTCGACGATCGTCTGCAGCAGGCCGGGCTGCGGGATGTACGCGATGTCGGGCGGGTTGCCGGCCTCGAGCCGGACGAGGAGCTGCGCCTCGAACTCCTTCGAGCCCTCGTAGACGACCGTGGCGCCGGTGCAGTCCTCGAACGGCTTGTAGGAGTCGATGTGGGGCTGGTCCTCGGGGGCGACGATCGAGGTGTAGACGGTCACCTCGGTCCCCTCGAGGTCACCGTACTGCTCGTACGCCTCGCAGTCGGCCGACGCGTTGTCGTCGCCGCCGCCCGTGCCCCCGTCGCCCGAGTCCCCGCTCGAGCAGGCCGTGAGCACGAGGCCCAGGCCGGCGACGGATGCGGCGAGAGCGAGTCCACGCCGCCGATGGATGCGCTTCATGGGTAGACCTCCACGTCTTCGTGGTCGTGGCTCGTCGGCTCGCGACGGGCTCCTGTCGGGAACGACACAAGTACGTTTCAGCAACCGTTGCAACACCGAAACACGGCCGAAGCGGTCACGATCGGGTCACGACGAGAAGGTTGGGTCACGAACCCACCGGGAAGGTCACGAACGGGTGCGGATCGTCACCGTGCGTCGTCGCCCCGGCGTCGCGCCGACGGCTCGCCCCGCGTCACACCAGGACGCGTCGCAGCACCGCGACGGCGCCGTCGTCCTCGATCGTGCCCGTGACCTCGTCCGCCGCCGCCCGCACCACGTCGAGCGCGTGCCCCATCGCCACGCCGCACGCCGCCCAGCGCAGCATCTCGACGTCGTTCTCGCCGTCGCCCAGCGCCAGGGTCGCGAAGGGCTCGACGCCCAGGTCGCGGCGCACCTCCTCGAGCGCGGACGCCTTCGACACGCCCCCGGGCGCCAGGTCGAGCCACGCGCTCCAGCCGACGGCGTACGACACCTCGTGCAGGCCGACGCGCTCGACGATCTCGTGGAACTCCTCGGGCGTGCTCTGCGGTGCACGGATGATCACGCGCGTCACCGGCGCGGCCGCGAGCTCGTCGAAGGGCACGACGGTGTGCTCGCCGCTGAGCTCGTGCTGCGGGAACGGCGCGGACACCCGGAAGCCGACGCCCAGGTCCTCCACCGCGTACAGCGCGTCGGGCAGCTCCATCGCGATGGCGCGCAGCGCAGGGCCGGGGTCGAAGGTCACCGACCGCGCGACGCTCCACCCGTCCTCGGCGTCGGGGTCGAGGCGCACCGTCACGGCACCGTTGGAGCACACCGCCCACCCGTGCGTCAGCCCCAGGTCGTGCGCCACCGCGACCGCGGAGTGCGCCGCCCGGCCCGTCGCGAGCACCACGTGCACACCGGCCTCCACGAGGTCGGTGACGCCCCGGCGCACGTCGTCGCTGATGACGCCGTCGTACGACATGAGCGTGCCGTCGACGTCGAGGGCGACGAGCCGGTGCCTGCTCACCGGACCGGCTCCAGGACCTCGAGGCCGCCCAGGTAGGGCCGCAGGCCCTCGGGCACCCGCACCGACCCGTCCGCCTGCTGGTGGTTCTCGAGGATCGCCACGATCCAGCGCGTCGTGCCGAGCGTGCCGTTGAGCGTCGCGACGGTCCGCGTGCCGTCGTCCGTGCGCTCGCGCACCCCGAGGCGGCGGGCCTGGAAGGTCGTGCAGTTCGACGTCGACGAGACCTCCATCCACCGCTGCTGGCTGGGCAGCCACGCCTCGCAGTCGAACTTGCGCGCGGCGCTCGACCCGAGGTCGCCGGCGGCGGTGTCGATGACGCGGTACGGCAGGTCGACGAGCGCGAGCATCTCCTTCTCCAGGTCGAGGATGCGGCGGTGCTCGGCGGCGGCGTCCTCGGGGCGCGTCCAGACGAACGCCTCGACCTTGTGGAACTGGTGGACGCGGATGATGCCGCGGGTGTCCTTGCCGTACGAGCCGGCCTCGCGCCGGTAGCACGCGCTCCACCCGGCGTACCGCAGCGGGCCGCCCGTCAGGTCGACGATCTCGTTCGCGTGGTAGCCCGCGAGCGCGACCTCGCTGGTCCCCACGAGGTACAGGTCGTCGGCCTCGAGGCGGTAGATCTCGTCGGCGTGCGCACCGAGGAACCCGGTGCCGGCCATCACCTCGGGCTTGACGAGGGTCGGCGTGATCGTCGGGACGAAGCCGTGGCGCGTCGCGAGGTCCATCGCCGCGTTGAGCAGCGCGAGCTCGAGGCGCGCGCCGACGCCGGTGAGGAAGTAGAACCGCGACCCCGAGACCTTCGCGCCGCGCTCGGTGTCGATCGCGCGCAGGCCCTCGCCCAGGTCGAGATGGTCCTTGACGACGAAGTCGGGCCCGTACTCGGCGGCGAGGTCGCGCGGGGTGCCGACGTGCTCGAGCACGACGTAGTCGTCCTCGCCGCCGCTGGGCACGCCCTCCTCGATGACGTTGCCGATGCGCCGGGCGAGCTCGGTCGCGCGCTCGGCTGCCGCGTCGGCGTCCGCCTGCAGCGCCTTGACGCGCGCGGCGAGGTCCTTGGTGTGCGCGAGCAGCGCCTGCTTCTCGTCGCCCGACGCCTGCGCGACCTGCTTGCCGAGGGACTTCTGCTCGGCCCGCAGGGTCTCGTACCCGGTGAGGGCGGAGCGGCGGCGCGCGTCCGCGTCGAGCACCTCGTCGACGAGGTGCGGGTCCTCCCCGCGCGCCACCTGGCTGGCGCGCACGACGTCCGGGTCCTGACGCAGGAGCTGCAGATCGATCACCTGCACGACCCTACCGACCTCGCACCGTCCCGCTCGCCCCCATTCCGGACGTCACCCACCCCGCCCGGCCCGCACCCCGCCGACCGGAACACCACTCACCGACCCGCTCCCGAGTCGAGGACTCACGTTCCGATCGCCGCCGCACCACCACCCCGCCGACCGGAACCTGACTCACCGTCCGGGGCACGACCCGGTGACCCACGTTCCGCTCGGCGCGCAGCTCCTTCGCCGAGCGGAACGTGGCTCACCGCTCGCGGCCGGATCCGGGGAGTCAGGTTCCGGTCGGCGGGTGGTGGGTGGGCGCCGACCTGCGGCGGGGCCCCGAGGGCCGTAGATTGCGCCGCATGACGTGGGTCGCGTGGGTCGCCGTGGTGGCGGGGGTGCTGGCGCTCGTCGCCGTCGGGCTGGGCCTGTGGGTCTGGCGGCAGCAGCGGGCGCTGGGGGCGCGGGTCTCGCCCGCCGCACCGGCCGCGACGGAGGCGGTCGACCGGCCGGCGGGCCAGCTCGTCGCGTTCGTCGCCAACCCGTCGAAGCCCGACGTGGCGGACCTGCGCGCCGCGGTCCGCAAGGCCGCCGCCGAGCAGTACCTGCCGGAGCCGCTGTGGCTCGAGACGACCGTGGAGGACCCGGGCGTCGGGCAGGCGCGCGAGGCCGTGGAGAAGGGCGCCGACCTCGTCGTCGCCGTCGGCGGCGACGGCACGGTGCGCGCGGTCGCCGAGGCGCTCGCCGGCACGGGCGTGCCCATGGGCCTGATGCCGCTGGGCACGGGCAACCTGCTGGCACGCAACCTCGACGTGCCGGTCGGCGACCCGCTGGCGGCGCTGCAGCTCGCGCTCGACGGCGTCGACAAGCCGATCGACGTCGGCTGGCTGCGCGTCGAGCGGTGGGAGTCGCAGATGGACGACGACATCGCCGAGGCCGCCGACGACCTGCCGGACGACACCGACGTGCCGCGCGACCACATCTTCCTCGTCATCGCAGGCCTCGGGTTCGACGCCGCGATGGTGGCCGACGCCGACGACGAGCTCAAGGCCAAGGTCGGCTGGATCGCCTACTTCATGGCCGGCGTGCGACACCTCCACGGGCGCCGCCTGCGCGTCCGCCTGACCCTGGACGACCACCCCCCGCAGCAGCTGCGCGCGCGCAGCCTGCTCGTCGGCAACTGCGGGCGCCTGCCCGGCGGCATCACGCTGCTGCCCGACGCGGTCCTCGACGACGGTGTGCTCGACATCGCGTCGATCGACACGCGCGGCGGGATCGCCGGATGGGCGCAGCTCTTCGGCGAGGTCGTGCTGCAGGGCGTCGGGGTGCGCAACGAGTCGGCCGCGAAGATCGGGCGCATCGACCACGCGCGCGCCCGCCGGGCGCGCATCCAGGTGGCGGGCGGGGAGCACGTGCAGGTCGACGGGGACATCGTCGGCCGCGCGAGCGAGGTCACGGCCCGCGTCGACCCCGCTGCCCTCGTGGTGCGCGTCGCGGGCTGAGCGCCGGGCGCCGCCCCGCCCGCGACCCGCCGGCCGCGTCAGCCGGCCTTCGCCGGCCGGAGCTCCGCCTCGCTGGAGACCGCCTCGATGAGGTCCGTCTTGTTCATGGCCGACGCCCCCGGCGCCAGCCCCACGACCAGCAGGCCGGCGGCCACCAGCACACCCACGGTTCGCCTCATGTCGCTCCCTCGCGTCACGTGCCCGGCCCCGCGCCGGGCGTGCGGGCACGCTAGCGGGCGCCGCGCCGGGGTGTCACGCCTCAGGCGGTGTCGCCCCCGCGCAGGCGCGCGAGCCACGCGCGCGCCTCGACGAAGTCGGCGTCCGCGGTGCCGACGTGCACGAGCGGCTCGACCGCGTCCGCGCGGGGGTACGACCCGAGGAACCGCACGTACGGGCAGCGGCGGTGCAGGCCCATGAGCGCCTCGCCGACGCGCTCGTCGGTGACGTGCCCCTCGGCGTCGATGGAGAAGGAGTAGCGGCCGAGCGCGTCGCCGATCGGCCGCGACTCGATGCGCGACAAGTTCACGCCGCGCACGGCGAACTGCTCGAGCATCGCGAGCAGCGCACCGGCCTCGTTGTCCGGCAGGTGCACGACGAGCGTCGTCTTGTCGGCGCCCGTGGGCGGTGGCACGGCCCCGGGAGGGGCGACGACGACGAACCGCGTGAGCGCCGACGGGTTGTCCGCGACGTCCTGCGCGAGCGGCGCGAGGCCGTACGTGCCGACCGCCGCGGGCGGGACGAGGGCGGCGTCGAACGCGAGCCGGGCTCCGGCGCCGCCCGACTCGGCGAGCAGCGCCGCCGGGGCCGTGTTGCTCGTGGCCGGCACGTGCACGGCTCCCGGCAGGTGGGTGGCGAGCCAGCGGCGGCACTGCACCCACGCGTGCGGGTGCGCGGAGACGCGGCGCACGTCCGCGAGCCGCACGCCGCGCGGCGCGACGAGCGTGAACTGCACGGGCACGAGCACCTCGCGCACGATGACGAGCGGGTCACCCGTGGCCAGCGAGTCGAGGGTCGCGGTGACACCGCCCTCGACGGTCGACTCGATCGCGACGACCGCGCGGTCCGCCTCGCCCGCGCGCACCGCGGCGATCGCCGAGCCCACGTCGGTCTGCGGCAGATACCCGGCCTCCTCGGGCGACGCGACCTGACGCAGCGCCTCCTCCGTGAACGTGCCCGCCGGGCCGAGGTAGGCGTAGCGCAGCGGGGTGTCAGGCGGGCTCGCGGGCATCGGTGCCGTCCGGTCGTCGTGCGGGTACGGGTTCAGGTGCGGGTTCGGGTTCAGGTGCGGATGCGGGTACGGGTGCGCTCGCAGGGTAGTCGTCGGCGAGCGCGCGCAGCCCGAGCGTCCCGACGAGCGGCACGGCGGCCAGCAGCATCACCGTGGCGATCCGCACGCCGTAGTCGTTGACGAGCCCGCCGCCGATCCCGGCGAGGAGCATCCCGACGAGGAACGGCCGCGCCGGGGGCCAGCGCCGCTCGAGCCGGTCCCACGCCGTGAGGCGCACGCGCGAGCGCGGCCACAGCAGGAGGGCGACGAGCACGAGCACGACGAGCGTGAGGGCTGCGACCCAGCCGCTCGTGACGGTCGCCGCCGCGTACCCGAGCTTGCGCGCGACGGTCTCCCACGCGGACCCGTCGACGACGCGCTGCACGAACACCCCGAGGTGCGTGCGCTCCGCCGCGGGCCGCAGCCAGTCGAGCACCGCGATGGCCCCGACCAGCGCGACGCCGGCCGCCCCGGCGCCCAGCAGCCGCTGCCACGTCGTGCGCACTCCCGCGACACCCAGGACGACGACGAGGCTCGCCGGGACGAGCACGAGCCCGCCGCCGATGTCCGCACCCAGCGCCGGCCACAGGTCGACGACGAGCGCGACCCCGCACACCAGCGCGGCGGCGACGGTGCCGAGCGTCCGACGGCCGCGCTGCACGAGCGCCCACCCGACGATCGCGGCGGTCGCGAGCGCGGCGACGACGTAGAACGAGTACGTGGGGTTGCCGAACCCGTAGAACCGCCCGCCGAGCGTGACGGCCGGCCCCTGCGGGCTGCCCCGGTGCAGCGGCGTGCCGAGCACGGCGTCGAGGGTCAGGACGACGAACGTCACGCCGGCGACCACGCCCGGGCCGAGGGTCAGCGGGCGGCGCGGCATGAGGGCGGCGACGCCGGCGACCGCGGCCGTCGCGCCGGCCAGCGCGAGCCACATGGTCCGGTCCGGGTCGGCGAACCGCCACCACGAGGTCGTCGTCATGAGGAACAGGCCGACGGGCAGCGCCGCGAGCGTGAGCAGCAGCGCGTCCGCGACGCGTCGCAGCCGCTCGGCACGCGCGGGCCGGGTGCGGGCGAGACGCGGCCCGAGCCACAGGGCCGCGACCACCACGAGCAGCGCGACGACCAGCGCCGGTGTCGTGGCCGTCCCCGCGGTGCCGCGCAGCGCCTGGTCACGCACCGAGAGGTCAGCGAGCTGGCGCACCGTGGTCGCGACGGCCGCCGGGCGGCTGCCGTCGACCCGCACGGGCGCACCTGCGAAGTCGTCGGAGACACGTGCCCCGGCGTGGTCGAGCAGGTCGACCGGCAGGTCGAGGAGCCGGAACACCCCGACCCAGCGGGTCGACGTGGTGCCGAGGTACCCGGCACCGGTGGCCGGGTCGCCGATGCCGACGCCGAGCACGGCGGGACCGGACGACGCGCGCCCGGTGTCGACGACCAGGACGGTCGCGTCGTCGGGCACGGCGCGCAGCACCTGCCCGATCGTGCGGTCGAGACGCTGCAGCGTGTCGGCGTCGCCGTCCCGCCCGGCGTCGTCGGGGACCTCGTCCTCGGGGGCGTCGCCGTCCGGGGCCCCGTCGGGTGCCCCGGCGTCGACCCCCTCCGGGACCAGGAGCAGGCTCGTCGCGATCTCCCGCGGCCTGCCGGACCCCGCGTCGACGACGGTCGTCGGGCACGCGAACGCGTCCTGCGGGTCGTCGAGCGCCTCCTCGAGCGTCCGGTAGCGCGCGACCGTGCCGTCGGGGGCGGCGAGCGCGAGCGCGGCGCCCTCCCCGACCGCCGTGCTGCAGCCGTCGGCCGACGCCAGCCCGGCGCCCAGCGCCCCGAGCCGGGGGCGGAACTCCGAGCGGGACTGCAGCGCCACGAGGTCGTCCCAGCCCGCCACGGTCGCCTCGCCGCCCGGCGCCGGCGTCACCTGCGGCAGCACGCACTGCCACCGCGCGCCGACGAGCTGCCCCGCGACCGCGGCCCGCCCGGACGAGAGGGCAAGCCACCCGCCGGCCGGGCACTGCGCGTTGCGACCGGACACGCCGGGCGTCACACCGCCCGCGGGCGCACCGTCGCGCAGCAGGCCCCACAGCGTGGGCGTGATCGTGCGGTCGACGCGCGCCCAGTCGACGCCGGACGTCCCGACGAGCACGAGGGGTGCGTCGGCGGGCACCGCCGCGGCGCCGGAGGACCGTGTCACGTCGCCCGCGACCGCGACCGGCAGGGGGACGACGACGGTGGCGAGCAGCAGGGTCGCGACGATCCCGCCGCCGGTGGCGACGACCACCGCCGGCATGCGGTGGACGGGTGCGCGGACCGCCGCGGGGTCGTCGGGCAGCGGCTCCCAGCGGTGCTGCGCGACCGACGCGAGCAGCAGCGTGCCGGCGACCGCGAGGACCGCGGTGGCGACCACGACGCCGGAGTCGTTGAGCAGCGAGCCGAGCAGCGCGACGACGACGACCGCGAGCATCGTGCGGCGCAGCAGCGGCCACGTCGTGTACAGGTCGCGCAGCGGCGACGGGCGCCAGCGGTCGGGCCCGACGAGCACGGCGCACACCGCGAGGCACACGAGCGCGGCGAGGACCCCGAGCGGCTGCGCCACGGTCGCCCACGCCCCGGCGGCCTTGCCCGCGACGACGTCGAACGCGTCCCCGTCGAGCACGCGCTGCACGAACTGCCCGAGGTGCGACCCGCGGCCCGGCTGCGCCCAGTCGACGACCGACACGATGGCGACGACGCCCACCGCGACCCCGAGGTACGCGAGCACGCGCCGCACCCCGACCACTCCCCCGGAGACGCCGACGAGCAGCACCGCGAACGCCGGCACGAGCGCCAGCACACCGCCGAAGTCGGCACCGAACGCCGGCCAGCCGTCCACGACGACCGACACCAGGCCGACGGCGGCGACCGCGCCCACCGCGAGGCGGCGACGCCCGCGGTCGACCGCGGACGCGGCCAGGCCCGCCGCCAGCACGAGACCCGCCGCGGCGTACACGCCGAACGTCGTGTTGCCGAAGCCGTAGTACCGGGCCCCGAGCGTCGAGATGCCCAGCACGGACCCCTGCTGCAGCACGGTGCCCGTGACGCCGTCGACCGTGACGACCGCCCACGCGACGCCCGCCGCGCCGGTCGCCAGGCGCCAGCGGCTCGACGGCAGCAGGCGCGACACGCCCCACGCGGCGACCGCGACGGTGACGGTCGCGACGCCCCACCAGGCGGCCGCGGCGAACAGCGGCGCGGGTGAGCCCCACCAGCGTGACAGCGCCGCGAGCAGGGCCCCGACGGGCGCGCACGCACCGAGCAGCAGCACCGCGACGGTGACACCCCGCAGCGCCGGCGGCGGGCGGCGGTGCCGGCGGCGCAGCACCGCGACTGCCGCGACGACGAGCAGGCAGGCACCGCCCACGACGCCCAGCAGCAGCGGGAGCAGGTGCGGCGCGACGGTCGTCAGCTCGGTCTGGTAGCGGCGGTTCTCGACGGTGCGGTCGGCCGTCATGCGCCGCTCGGGGCCGACGCGCAGCGGGGCGCCGTCGAGCTCCGAGGTGTCCGCACCGGCCGCGTCGGCGAGCGTGGCCGCGAGGTCGGTGAGCGTGACGATGCCGGTGCGGCGCGTCGAGTCCGACGTCAGCCAGCCGACCGTGCCCCCGCCGGCGTCCCACTGCACGACCGCGAGCAGGCCCGCCTCCTCGGCGCTGCCGTCCGAGGTTCCCGCGACGACGACGCGCGTGCCGGGCTCGACGGCGGCGAGCACGCGACGCAGGTCGTCGTCCAGGCGTGAGAGGGCGGTGCGGCGGTCGGCGCGGTCGGCGGGCAGCTCGCCGCCGTCCAGGACCGTCACCGGGCACGCGCGCAGCGCGTCGTCCGCGAGCGCGCCGAGGCGTTGCGCGTAGCGGGCGAGGGCGCCCTGTTCGTCGGCGAGCGCGAGCGCGGCGCCCGGCCCGACGGCCGTGGTGCACACCTGCGTGGCGGCGACGAGCCGGGCTACGGTGCCGGGCGTGCCGTACGCACCCGGGGGCACGTCGTCGGCCGGCGGGTCGACGAGCTCGGCCCAGCCGGTCACACCGGCCGGGCCGGGGGTGCCACCGGGCCCGACCTCGGGCACCGACGGGCAGGCGTCGACCACACCCTCGTCGACCTGGCCGCCCGGGGCGTCGTCGGCGGGCCCGGGCGCGTCGGGCCGGACGACGGGCGGCAGGCGACGGCCCGCCGAGACCGTGAGCCAACCGTCGACCGGGCACATCCGGTCGGCGGACGTGTGCACGGAGACCGAGCCGACGGACCCCTCGTCGACCATGCGCCACAGCGTCGGCGTGCCCGAGCGGTCCACGTCGTCCCAGCGCAGTCCGCCGACGCCCACGAGCACGACCGGCTGCGCGGCGGGCGGCGGCGACGGCACCGCCGGCACGGGCGTCGAGGAGGTGGCGGCGACGGCGGCGGGCGAGCCGAGCGTGAGCAGCACCGCGCCGACGAGGGCGGTGAGCAGCGCCCGCGGCCCGCGGGGTGCGCGGACGGGGCGGAGGACCATCCGTCCAGCGTACGGGCGGCGCCGGCGTGGTCCGGCGCGTCCGGTGCGCAGGGTCAGCGGCGCGGGCCGTCGCCCGGGACGACGGCCTGGCGCACGCTCGACGCCGCGGCGCGCGCCCGGCGCGCGTTCACGGCGAGCTGCACGTCGCGGTACTGCGCCGCGCGGTGCAGCTGGCCCTTGAGGTCCGTGCCCGAGGGGCGGTGCCGCAGCTCGCAGGGCACCTCGAGCACCCGGAACCCCTGGCGCAGCAGGTCGATCGTCATGCCGGCCTCGACGCCCCAGCCGCGCGCGAGCGGTGTGGCGGCCTCGAACGCCTCGCGGGTGAGGCAGCGCATGCCGGACAGCGGCTGCGTGGGCGTCCACCCGGTCATCGACGCGATGGCACGCCGGGCCGCCCCGACGACCAGGCCCCGCCCGCCGGCACCCGGCTGCGGCGGCAGCAGCGCGATCGTCAGGTCGGCGATGCCCTCGAGCACCGGCGGCACGAGCGGCGCGGTGTTGACGGCGGTGTCCGCGAGGTCGCCGTCGACGAACAGCAGGTGGCGCGGCGGACGGTCCGGCGCGTCGCGCATGGCGACGACCGCGGCTCCGGTCTCCATGGCCGCGGCCTTGCCGCGGTTGTGCGAGTGCCGCACGACGACCGCGCCGGCCTCGCGCGCGACGTGCTGCGTGTTGTCCTCCGACCCGTCGTCGACGACGAGCACGAGGTCGACGTGCGGGATGGCGCGCGCCGAGCGGACGGTCGCGGCGATGCGCCGCGACTCGTCCTTGGCGGGGATGATCACCGCGACGCGCTGGCGCTGCTTGTGACCGTGGGGCTTGCGCGCCGTCTCCGGTGCGTCGGCGGTCGCGACGGCGACCTGCCCCGCGGCCTCGCTTCCCGTGCGTGTCACGGTGCCCACCCTATCGACCGCTGGTGACAGGTCGCCTCACGAGCACGGGCGACCTGGTCACACGCGGCCGGCAGCTGCGGAGCTCAGCGCAGCGTGACCTGCCGCGCGACGAGGCCGGCGCGGGCGCGGCGGGCGTTCGCGTCGAGGGGGGCGGTGTCGGCCATCGCCGCCTCGAACCGGGGCAGGAAGTCGGCCAGCGGCTTCTCGACGTCCTCGGCCTCGGAGCCGCGCGCGAGCTCCCAGACGGGCACGACGATGCCGGCGGCGCGGAAGTAGCCGATGAACTTCGCGTCGTCGAAGCCGGACTCGCGCTTGCCGTGCAGGCGCGCGAGGCCGTCGAGGACGACCTGCTCGTCGGCGGGCTGCGCCCAGCGCAGGTACTCGCGGGCGCCCATGCGGCACCAGTACGCGGACTCGGCGGCGGTGACGCGCTTGGTGTCGACGATGCCGGCGTCGGCCTCCTCGAGGGCGGCCTTCAGGTCGGGCGTGACCTCGGTGCTCGGGTCGAGCCAGAAGGAGAAGCTGTCCTGCACGGTCACCTCGAACGGCACGGCGAGGTCGAGCACGTCCTGCAGGCGCGGGCCGGGCGTGGGCAGGCCGATCGTCTCGATCGCGGTGCCGGGCTCGGCGTCGAGCGCGAGCAGCAGCGCGGTCGCCACGTCGCGGCTCGCGTCGCCCGAGCTGGTGCCGGTCTGCAGCGCGACGAGCACGACGCCGTCGCTGCGGTGCAGCGCCGCCCAGGAGTTGGGCAGGATCGTGGTGACGACGACGTCGCGCGCGCCGTGCTCGGCGGTGGTGCGGGCGGTCGCGGTCGCCGCGGGGACGAGCTCGCGCAGCGCGACCCAGTCGGGCTCACCGGGGAGCCCCTCGAACGGGCGCAGCACGAATCCGGGCGTGTTCTTGGCCATGCCTGCACCCTACCGACCCGGCTCCCGCGCGACGGACCGCCTGACCGCGACGACATCCCACGAGTCGTGCCGAGCAGGTGCGCTCGGGCGGTGCGCTGCGGGAGGATCAACGGCATGGACCCGCGCGCCGGCACCCCCGCCCAGCCCTCCGACCTCGTCGACCTCGACGCCCTGCTGTCCGCGTACGTCGACCGCGAGCCCGACCTCGACGACCCCGCCCAGCAGGTGGTCTTCGGCACGTCGGGCCACCGCGGCTCGTCCCTCGACGGCGCCTTCAACGAGGCGCACATCGTCGCCATCACCGCCGCCATCGTCGAGTACCGCCGCAGCCAGGGCACCGACGGCCCGCTGTTCATCGGCTACGACACGCACGGCCTGTCGCGCCCGGCGTTCGACACCGCGCTCGAGGTGCTCGCCGCGGCGGGCGTCGAGGTGCACGTCGACGCCCGCGGCTCGTGGACGCCGACGCCCGCGGTGTCGCTGGCGATCCTCACACACAACGGCGCCGCGACCGGCGCGGGCGTGCGCACGCAGGGCCCGGGGCTGGCCGACGGCATCGTCGTCACCCCGTCGCACAACCCGCCGCGCGACGGCGGCTTCAAGTACAACCCGCCGCACGGCGGCCCCGCGGGCTCCGACGCGACGGGGTGGATCGCGAGCCGCGCCAACGAGATCCTGCGCTCCGGCTGGCGCAACGTGCCGCGCGTGAGCGTCGAGCAGTCGCTCGCGGCCGACACCACGCGCAAGCACGACTACCTGACGTCGTACGTCGACGACCTGTCCAACGTCCTCGACCTCGACGCGATCCGCGCCGCGGGCGTGCGCATCGGCGCCGACCCGCTCGGCGGCGCGTCGGTGGAGTACTGGGGCGCGATCGGTGAGCGCTACGGCCTCGACCTCACCGTCGTGAACCCCGAGGTCGACCCGCGCTGGTCGTTCATGACGCTGGACTGGGACGGCAAGATCCGCATGGACTGCTCGTCGCCGCACGCCATGGCGTCGCTCCTGGAGCGCATGCAGCCCGGCGCCGACGGCCGCGCGCCGTTCGACATCGCCACGGGCAACGACGCCGACTCCGACCGCCACGGCATCGTCACTCCCGACGCGGGCCTCATGAACCCCAACCACTACCTCGCCGTCGCGATCTCCTACCTCTACGGCGGTGCGCGCCCCGGCTGGCCGGCGGGCACGGCGATCGGCAAGACGCTCGTGTCGTCGTCGCTCATCGACCGCGTCGCGGCTTCCCTCGACCGCCGCCTGCTGGAGGTGCCGGTCGGGTTCAAGTGGTTCGTGCCCGGCCTCATCGACGGGTCCGTCGGGTTCGGTGGCGAGGAGTCCGCCGGGGCGTCGTTCCTGCGCAAGGACGGGACGGTGTGGACGACGGACAAGGACGGGATCCTGCCCGCGCTGCTCGCCTCGGAGATCCTCGCGACCACCGGCAAGAGCCCGTCGCAGCACCACGCCGAGCTCGTGGACCGCTTCGGCGAGTCGTTCTACGCGCGCGTCGACGCACCCGCGACGCGCGAGCAGAAGGCGACCCTGTCGGCGCTGTCCCCCGAGCAGGTCACCGCGACCGAGCTCGCGGGCGAGCCCATCACCGCGCGCCTGACCAGCGCACCCGGCAACGACGCGGCCATCGGCGGCCTCAAGGTCACCACCGAGAACGCGTGGTTCGCCGCGCGCCCGTCCGGCACCGAGGACGTCTACAAGATCTACGCGGAGTCCTTCGTCTCCCCCGAGCACCTCGCGCAGGTGCAGGAGGCGGCCAAGGAGGTCGTCTCCCAGGCGCTGGGCGCCTGACCCCCCTCCTCGCGAGAGAGCGATCCGGCTCGCGGGAGGGCGGGAACGACGAAGGAGGGCGGCCCGGCGGCACAGGGCCGGGCCGCCCTCCCGTCCCAGGGGTCAGGCCGCCAGGCGGCCCAGACCGGTGAACTCCCAGCCGGCCGCACGCCACTGCGCGGCGCTCAGCTTGCCGCGGGCGTCGATGACGCGCGGGGTCCGCGTCAGGCCCGCCAGGCGCGCCGGGTCGGCGTCGACGAACTGCTTCCACTCGGTGAGGACGAGCAGCACGTCGCACTCCTCCACGGCCTCGTCGACGGACGTGCCGTAGCCGAGCGTCGGGAACGCGCGCCGCGCGGTGTCGCCGGCCTCGGGGTCGAACACCGTGACCTGCGCGCCGCGCAGGTGCAGGGCGGCCGCCACGTTGAGGGCCGGGCTGTCACGCACGTCGTCCGTCAGCGGCTTGAAGGCCGCACCCAGGACGCCGACGCGCTTGTTGAGGACCGAACCGCCGCACGCCTCGAGGGCCATGTCGACGACCCGCTCGCGCTGGCCCATGTTGATCTCGTCGACCTGCTGCAGCAGCGCCGCGGCCCGGTTCGCACCGAGCTCCTTGGAGCGGTGCATGAGGGCGCGGATGTCCTTGGGCAGGCAGCCGCCGCCGAAGCCGAGGCCGGCGTCGAGGAACTGCCGGCCGATGCGCACGTCGTGGCCCAGCGCGTCGGCGAGGACCGTGACGTCGGCACCCGCGGCCTCGCAGACACCGGCGATCGCGTTGATGAACGAGATCTTGGTGGCGAGGAACGCGTTGGCGCTGACCTTGACGAGCTCGGCGGTCGGCAGGTCGGTCACGACGACCGGCGAGCCCTCCGCGATGGGCGCCGCGTAGACCTGGCGCATGACGGCCTCGGACTTCTCCGAGACGCCGCCCAGCACGATGCGGTCGGGGTGCAGCGTGTCGCCCACGGCCTTGCCCTCGCGCAGGAACTCGGGGTTCCACAGCAGCTCGGCGTCGACGCCCGCCGGGACGGTGGCCGCGACCAGCTCGCGGAGCCGCGCGGCGGTGCCGACCGGGACGGTCGACTTGCCGACGATGACGCCGCCCCGGGTGAGGTTCCGGGCGATCGCGAGGGTCGCGTCCTCGACGTACTGCAGGTTCGCGGCGTGCGACGTGCGCTGCTGCGGGGTGCCGACGCACACGAAGTGCACGTCGGCGTCCGCGACGGCGGCCGCGGCGTCGGTGGTGAACGTCAGGCGGCCGGTGGCGAGGGTCTTCTCCAGCAGCTCGGGCAGCCCGGGCTCGAAGAACGGGACCTTGCCGGCGGCGAGCGCGTCGACCTTGGCCTGGTCGACGTCGACGCCGACGACCTCGAAGCCGAGCTCGGCCATCGCGACGGCGTGCGTCGCACCGAGGTAGCCGGTGCCGAAGACCGAGATCTTCAGCGGGCGGGCGGCGGGGGTGGTGGTGCGCTTGGTGCTCATCTGTCTCTTCCTCGAAGGTCTCAGTTGCCGCGGACGAAGCCGGCGGAAGGTGCGTGGATGCCGTCGACGAAGGCCCGCTGGGAGTCCTCGCGCGAGGTGATCTTCCAGTCGTTGGTGACCCGCTGGCCGCCGCTGATCGTCGTGACGGTGTGGTGGAACCAGGCGAACCCGATGACGTCGGAGTTCTCCGGCTTCGCGAGCGAGCGGAACAGGTCCGCGACCCAGGCGGGCTTGTCGCCCCCGCCGGTCTCCGAGGCGCCGATCTCCGCGAGGAGGATCGGCTTGCTCGTGATGGCGCGCAGCTGCTTCAGCGACCGGTCGAACGTGTACGAGAACGTCGCGGTCTGGTCCGCCGCGAACGGCGGGCGGTAGTAGCCGGACAGGCCGACCCAGTCGACGTACTCGTCCCCCGGGTACATGCTCGCCGTGTACGCCAACGACACGTTGCGCTGGGGCAGGTTGTTGACGATGTTCGGCGACCAGACCCAGATGACGTGCTCGTTGGCGCCCTCGGCCTGGAAGATGTCGTGCACGTGCCGCCACATCTTCACGTAGTCACCGCGGTTGTTGCCGTTGACCTGCACGCCGTTGGAGCCGAGCTCGCCCCACGGGTACCAGCCGCCGTTCATCTCGTGGTTGAGGCGGATCGCGACGGGCAGCCCGAGCGCCTTGACGTCCCGGGCGTACTGCCGCAGGTAGTCGTCGAACGCGCCGCCGATGATGCGCGGCAAGGAGTACTCGGGCTCGGTCGCCTGGCTGTTGCTCGCCTCCATCGGACGGGACTCCCACGTCACCATGGGCAGGACGCCCTTGGTCCAGGAGCGCTCGACCGCGTCGGGGCGGAACGGCGTGTCCCAGCCCTGGAAGTACCCGCCCAGGTTCGGCTGGACGCCGACGGTCGCGCTGACCTCGTCGAACTCCGCCCAGGAGAACGGCGACTGGGCGGTGTACAGGCCGAAGTAGCGGTCCGTGGGGTGCACGATCGCGTCCCTGGCGGGCGCGGTCGGGCGGACGGGCCTGGCGGCCTCCGCGCGGGCCGCGGCCGCCGCCCGGGCGAACTCGACCTGCGACCGCGCGACGGCCTCGCGGATGGCGGCGCCCTCGGCGTCGCCCCTGGCGTCGGCGAGCCGGCGCTCGAGAGCCGCCTTCTGCTGGGCGCTCGCCTGCGCCGCAGCCTTGTCCGCGGCGGCCTTCTGCTTGCCGCGCGCAGCGGCGGCGGCCTTCTCGGCCTGCGCCTTGGCGCTGCCGCGCTCCGCCGCGGCGGCCTTCTCGGCCTCCGCCTTCGCCGTGCCCGACGCCACGCCGGCGGCACGCTCGGCGGCGGCCTTCTCCTGCCCGCGCCGAAGGTTCTCGAGCTCCTCGTCGCGGTCCCGCAGGATCGCCTCGAGGTCGGCGTTCTCCTGCTCGAGCTGCTTCTCGGCCGCCGTCTTCAGGGGCCCGGGGGTGGCGCCCGACGGTGAGAGCCACACGATGCCGGTCACGACACCGAGGGCCAGCGCCAGGACGAACGCGCTCAGCTTGCCGACGAGACCGAGGCGACCCGTGAGGGTCCACCAGTGCTTTCCGGTGTGCTCAGACATAGACCACCGCCATGAGGGCGAACATCGACAGACCGATCAGGTAGGGGACGAGTGCGAGGGGGTTGTACCGGCGGGCCGGCACGGCCTCGGCCTGCACCTGGGCCCGCGTGCGCGGTGCGGCCTCGACCTGGGCGACGACCTGCGGCAGGGCGACGGTCTCGGCCTGGGGCTCGGTGCGCAGCGCGGTGCGACGCGGGTTCGCGACCCCCGAGCCGCTGCGGGGCGTCTCGGGGCCGGGCTGGGTCGGCACGACGTGCCGGTCGACGACGTCGACGGGCGCGGTGGCCGACGACGTGCTCTCGAGCTGCCCCATGAGGTCGAGCTGCCCGGCGTCCTGCTGCCCGGCGGTGTAGGCACCCGCGCGGGTCCCCCAGCCGGCGACGTGCGCCATGCGGAAGAAGCCGAGGAGCCGGATCGGCATGAGGAACAGCGTCGAGGTGATGATGAACACCGGCAGGCGGAAGAAGTCCGAGGGCTTCTCCTGCAGGTGCCGGATCTGGCGGATCGCCATGGACAGCACCGAGGACACGACCATGAGGCCGATGACCCACGCCCAGCCCTGCAGGCCCGTCGTGCCGGCCAGCAGCGCCTGGTACAGGTTGATGCCCGTGCCGGAGACGGCGCGGTAGACCCAGCCGGCGATCGTCCCGAACAGCAGGAACGGCAGGATGATGTCGACGAGGAAGAAGATCGCCAGGACCGGCGCGTGGCCGAGCATCCACGGCAGCATGCGCAGGGTGTTGTACTGGCTGCCCCGCGACCAGCGCAGCTGCTGCTTGTAGAGCTTCTTGACCTGCAGCGGAGCGTCCGTGTAGCACAGGCTCGTGTGCTGGTAGACGGTGCGGTAGCCGGCCTTGAGCGTGAGGTTCGTCAGCGTGCGGTCGTCGGAGACCTCGAGGAAGACGCCGAGGAACTTCTCGGTCATGAACTTGTCCATGACCTGCATGAGGATGTGCCGGCGGAACGCGATGGTGCGCCCGGGGAGGCAGCCGACCTGGCCGAGCACCGACTGCGCGGGCATCGAGTACAGCGCGCGGGTGTTCTCCAGCCAGTCCGCCCAGCGGGTGATCCAGGACCGGTTCGGCTCGAGGATGCGCTGGCGCGTGGTGACGCCGCCGACGGACGCGTCGGCGAACGGCTTGACCAGCTCGGACAGCGTGTTCTCGGTCCAGACGGTGTCGGAGTCGACGAGCACGGTGATGTCGCCGCGCGACATCTGGGTGCCGATCTTCACGGCGTTGCGCTTGCCGGGGATCGGGGTGTGGACACGCTGGACGACGGGCCCGAACTCGTCGCAGACGGCCTCGAGGCCCGGGTTGGGCGCGCCGTTGATGACGACGATGACCTCGTCGGGCTTCTGGTCGACGATGCGCTGGAGCACGTCGCGGAACAGGTCGAGCGGCTCGTCGACCACGGGGACGACGACGCTCGTGCTGATGTCGTGGGGGGCCGTGTACGGGCGGTATCGCCGCGACAGCACGACCTTGAGGATCCAGAGCGCCCAGACGACGGTCGAGAAGACGGCGAAGAGGTAGATCTCGCTCTGTCCCTCGAACATGTGCCGGAGCTGGAGGATGAAGATGAACATGGGTCTCCTGTGCAGACCTGACGGATGACGCTGCCCGACGTCGTCGGCGCGCAGCACGGCATGCCGGACGAGCCGGCGGTGCGGCCCGAGGGCCCTGGGGGTCCGACGGGGCGGTGGCGCCGGGACGGTCGCGGGCCGTCATCCGTGCGTGCGCCGGTGCCGTGCGTCGCTGGTTCGCGGCGCTGTGTCGGTGGGTCAACTGTGCGCGTCGACATCGACATGTGGAAGCGGTTCGGAGCATTCGGATTGAAACGACTCATCGGACATATGTCCAGGTGGACAGGCGTCCGGCAACCGACACCCAGGTCACCCCACGCATGGGTGACGATAGGCGAACCAGCCGCTCAGCGCAGGTTGTGACCGAGTTCACGTCGCCCGGTCGAGCGCGCCCCCGCCCCGTTTGCGGGGAGTGGCGACACCTCGTCCCGACATCGTCCGGTCGCCCGGCCTGAACCGATTCATTCCCTCTGCGGCGTGGCCGACGCCACACCCGGTCGGCACCCGGGACCGCCCGCCGGCCGCGGCGGACACCCTCCCGGCGCGCTCCGCGCGGCGCACGGCGGCCCCCGCGACCCACCTGCCGCCGCGCGGTGCGACAGTGGAGCCATGCTGCAGCCCTACCGGGACGTCCTCGCGCGTCCTGGCGCACTCGCGTTCTCCGGCACGGGACTCGTCGCCCGGCTCCCGATGTCCATGGTCGGCATCGGGATCGTCCTGCTGATCTCCGCCCAGTACGGCTCCTACGGGCTGGCAGGCCGCGTCTCCGCGGCGCTCGTGCTCGCGCAGGCCGTCTGCGGGCCGCAGCTCGCGCGGCTGATCGACCGGCACGGCCAGGCGCGCGTCATGCGGCCCGCGCTCGTCGTGTCCGCCATGAGCCTCACCGCGCTCGTCGTCGCCGCGTCGCAGCACGCGCCGTCGGCCTGGCTCTACCTCCCCGCCGTGCTCACCGGCGCGACCATCGGCTCGTTCGGGTCGCTCGTGCGCGCCCGCTGGAACCACGCCCTCGGCACCGACCCGCGGCGCATCCACACCGCGTACTCGCTGGAGTCCGCGTTCGACGAGCTCGTGTTCGTCGTCGGGCCCGTCGCCGCGACCCTGCTGGCCACCAGCGTGTCACCCGTCGCCGGGCTCGTCGTGCCGGTCGTCGCGATGGTCGTCGGGGGGCTCGCGTTCCTCTCGCTGCGCGGCACCGAGCCCCCGCCGACCTCGGCGGCCGGGCCGCGCCCCCGCGGCAGCGTGCTCGCCCTGCCGGGCATGGTCGCGATCGTCCTCGTCTTCGTCGCGATCGGCTCGATCTTCGGCGCCACCGACGTCGCGACCGTCGCCTTCGCCGAGGAGTCCGGTCGCCAGGAGCTGGCCGGCGTGATCCTCGCGGTCTTCGCCCTCGGCTCGCTCATCTCCGGCCTGCTGTACGGCGCGCGGCACTGGGTGTCCGCGCTGCACCGGCGCTTCGCCATCGGCGTCGTCGCGCTCGCCGTCGGGGTGTGCGCGTTCTTCCTCGCCCAGTCCCTGTGGGTGCTCGCGGCCGCGATGTTCGTCGTCGGGTTCGCGATCGCGCCGTCGATCATCAACGGCAACGCGCTGGTCGCGGAGCTCGTGCCGAGCGGTCGGCTCACCGAGGGCCTCACCTGGGTCAGCACCGGGCTGAGCATCGGCGTGTCCGTCGGTGCGTCGGTCGCCGGGACGCGCATCGACGCGGACGGCTCGCACGGTGGGTTCCTCGTCGTCGTCGTCTCCGGGGCCGCCGCGCTCGTCGCGACCTTCGGCGCGCTGCCGTCCCTCGGGAGGCACGCGGCCCGCCACGCCGACCGCGTCCGCACCGCGCACCACGCCGACGCCCGCGCGACCGAGGACGAGCCGCCCAGCCCCACCGCCGGCGCCACCGTCGCGGCGTGCGAGCTCGCGACGGACCGCACCGCCGACCTGCCGGACGACGCCCGGAGCTGACCTGGCCCGGGTGCGCCCAGCTGCGCCACCACCCACGATGAAGGTGCACCCCCACCCGCACCGGAGGTCACCGTGGCACGTCGCACCGTCGCCGACCAGCTCGTCGCCCAGATCGTCGCCGCCGGCGCGCGGCACGTCTACGGGATCGTCGGGGACTCGCTCAACCCCGTCGTGGACGCCGTCCGACGCGCGCACGAGGCGGGCGTCGACATCTCGTGGGTGCACGTGCGCCACGAGGAGGCCGGGGCGTTCGCCGCCGCCGCCGAGGCCGAGGTGACCGGGAGGCTCGCGGTGTGCGCGGGCTCCTGCGGCCCCGGCAACCTGCACCTGATCAACGGGCTGTACGACGCGAACCGCACGCGCGTCCCGGTGCTCGCCATCGCGTCGCACATCCCCAGCGCGCAGATCGGCACGAGCTACTTCCAGGAGACGCACCCCGACCGGCTGTTCCTCGAGTGCTCGGTGTACTCCGAGCTCGTCTCGTCCGCCGCGCAGGCGCCGCGCGTCATCCGCTCCGCGATCCACCACGCGTACGGCGGGCCCGGCGTCGCCGTCCTCAGCCTGCCCGGCGACGTCGCCGACGAGGCCGCGCACGACGACGGCATCGACGTGCTCACTCCTCCCCCGCCGCCGCGGGTCGTGCCCGACGTCGCGGCCGTGCATGCCCTCGCCGAGGCGATCGACGCCGCCGGCAAGGTGACGATCTTCGCCGGGGCGGGGTGCGCCGGCGCCCGGCAGGACGTGTTCGCGCTCGCCGAGCACCTCCACGCGCCCGTCGGGCACTCGTTGCGCGGCAAGGAGCACGTGCAGGTCGACAACCCGTTCGACGTCGGGATGTCCGGGCTGCTCGGGTACGGCGCGTGCCAGGCCGCCGTCGAGGGCGCGGACCTCCTGCTGCTGCTCGGCACGGACTTCCCCTACGACCAGTTCCTGCCCACCGACGTGCGCACCGCGCAGGTCGACGTCGACCCCACGCACCTGGGGCGACGCACGCGCAACGACCTCGTCGTGCTCGGTGACGTCGGCGAGACCGTGCGCGCGCTGCTGCCGCTCGTGCAGCGCAAGCGCAGCCGCAGGTTCCTCGACTCGATGCTGAAGAAGCACCGGCGCGCCATGGAGGGCGTCGTCGGCGCGTACACCAAGGACGTCGAGCACCGCACGCCGATCCACCCCGAGTACGCCGCGGTGGTCCTCGACGAGGAGGCGGCCGACGACGCCGTGTTCACGGTCGACACCGGCATGTGCAACGTCTGGGCCGCGCGTTACGTCACGCCCAACGGGCGGCGGCGCGTCATCGGCTCGTTCCTGCACGGCTCCATGGCGAACGCCGTGCCGCACGCCATCGGTGCGGCGCTCGCGCAGCGCGACGACGGCGGGCCGCGGCGGCACGTCGTCGCCATGGCCGGCGACGGTGGGCTGTCGATGCTGCTGGGCGAGCTGGTGACCCTCAAGCACTACGACCTGCCGGTGAAGATCGTGCTGTTCGACAACGCCACGCTGGGCATGGTGCGCCTGGAGATGCTCGTCGACGGGCTGCCGTCGTACGCCACGGACTCCCCGACCGTCGACTACGCGGCCGTCGCGCAGGCCATCGGCATCCCGGCCGTGCGCGTCTCGGAGCCCACCGAGATCCGGGGAGCCCTGCGGCAGGCGTTCGCGCACGACGGCCCCGCGCTCGTCGACCTCGTCACCGACCCGCGCGCGCTGTCGCTGCCACCGAAGATCACGCGCAAGCAGGTCACGGGCTTCACGGCCGCGATGTCGAAGGAGGTCCTCGGCGGCGGCCTCGGCGAGGTCATGGCGATGGCCCGCTCCAACCTCCGCAACGTGCCCCGCCCCTGACCCCCTCGACCGGAACCCCGCTCACCGATGCCCACCACCAACGGTGACCCACGTTCCGCTCGGCGACTCTCCCGTCCGCCGAGCGGAACCTGGCTCACCGACCCGGGCGTCGGAACGTGAGTGGGGTTCCGGTGGCGGGTCGGGCGGGCGGGTCAGGGGGTCGGGTTCTCCGCGTCGTACTGCCAGAAGGCGCGCTGGGCGCGGACCAGCAGCCACAGCAGGACGACGCACGCCACACCGCCGAGCACCGCGGCCCAGCCCTCGCCGACGCGCACCGACAACGCCCCGAGCACCAGCTCGCCCAGCCGCGGGCCGCCGGCGACGACGACCACGAACACGCCCTGCAGGCGGCCGCGCATGTCGTCGGGGGTCGCGGTCTGCAGGATCGTCTGGCGGAACACGGACGACACCGCGTCCGACGCGCCCGCCAGCGCGAGCGTCACGACGGCGAGCGCCAGCGCGACCGGCAGCACGCCGGTCGGTGACGTCGGGCCCGCGACGACGAGCACGAGGCCGAACGCGACGATCGACAGACCCCACGCGGTGATCGCCAGCGCGATGACGCGCCCCTGCCAGCGCACCCGCGCCAGCCCGCCGGAGAACAGCCCGGCCACGATCCCGCCGGCCGCGACGGCCGCCAGCAGCACGCCCGTCGTCGTCTCGCCACCGCCCAGGTAGAGCACGCCGACGGCGGGGAACAGCACGCGCGGCATGGACGTCACCATGGCGATCAGGTCGACGACGAACGTCATGCGCACGTTCGGCTGCGTGCCCAGGTACCGCAGCCCGTCGACGACCGAGCCGAGGCCGAGCCGCTCGCTGCGGTGCGCCGAGGGCTCGGGCGGCACGGGCGGCAGGCGCAGCAGCGCCGCGAGCGCGAACGTGAAGAGCGCGGCGTCGACCGCGTACGCCCAGGTGTAGCCGATGCCCGCGACGAGCCCGGCGCCCACGAGGGGACCGACCGTGAGGGCGACGTTCCACCCCATGGTCTGCAGCGCGTTCGCCGCCGGCATGAGCCGCGGCTCCAGCAGGCGCGGGACGATCGCCATGCGCGCGGGCGAGTTCACGGCACCGGCCGCCGACTGCACCGCCACCAGCGCGTACAGCACCCCGACGTGCTCGTTGCCGGCCGCGGCCTGCGCGACGAGCGCGAGCACGGCGACCCACGACACGACCGAGGCCACGAGCGCGACAGTGCGCCGGTCGTAGTGGTCGACGAGCGCGCCGCCGTACAGCCCGAACACGATCAGCGGCACGAGCGCGCAGACCCCCAGCACCCCGACCGCGAACGTCGACTGCGTCAGGGCGTACACCTGCAGGCCCACGGCGACCACGGTGAGCTGCGCGCCGAGGTTCGCCACCGACAGCCCGAGCCACAGCCGCCGGAACGCCGGGCTGACGCGCACGGGCGTCAGGTCGACGAGCAGCGAACGCACCCGAGCACCCTACGTTGCCCGGGGCAACGAGCCACCTCCCGCCCGCGAGACGTCGATCCGGCCCGGATCAGGTGAGGGCGGTCAGCACGTCGGCGGCGACGGCGTCCGGTGGGCCGCCGACCGGGACGGTGACGCCGTCCTCGTCGGGGGCGAGGGGCTCGAGGGTCGCGAGCTGGGAGTCGAGGAGCGCCGGGGGCATCCAGTGGCCCGTGCGTGTCGCGACGCGCCGGCGCAGGACGTCACCGGTCACGTCGAGCAGCACGAAGCGCACGCGGCCCGTCGCCTCGCGCAGCACCGCGCGGTAGGAGCGCCGCAGCGCCGAGCACGCGACGACCGTCGACGTGCCCGCGCCGGCGTGCTCGGTCATCGCGTCGCGCACCGCGGCCAGCCAGGGTTCGCGGTCCTCGTCGAGCAGGGCGACGCCCGCGCTCATCCGCGCGACGTTCGCCTCCGGGTGGAGGTCGTCGCCCTCGAGGAACGGGCGTCCGAGACGCCGCGCGAGCTCGCGACCGACGGTCGACTTGCCGATGCCGGACACGCCCATGACCACCAGGTGCTCGACGTCCACGTGCCCACCCTGCCATCCGACCGGGGCCGGTTCGACGTCTCGCGCGCTAGCAACGGTCGGAGGCCGATGACCGGACCGCTGTCTCGCGCCCGAGGGGATGAGGCGACGGGGCTGGATCGACGTCTCGCGCCCAGGGGGGAGGGGAGGGAGGGGAGGGAGGGAGGGGAGGGAGGGAGCGGGAGCGAGGGAGGGAGGGAGCGGGAGGGGGGAGGGGAGGGGCGGGAGGGGGGAGGGAGGGGCGGGCGCCCGTGACGGGATCGCTCTCCCGGGGGTTCAGGGGGCGAGAGAGGAGTCCAGCAGGGGTGGGACAGCGATCCCGTCGGGGTGGGTCAGGGGTGGGAGGTGCCCGGGTTCGCGTCGTCGGCGTCGACGAGGGGGCCGTCGGCCGGCTCCCACGTCGCGTCGTCGTCGCTCGACTTCCCGAACGTCGCCTTCGCGGTCTGCACGGCCTTGTCCTTCAGCGCGACGCCCTGCGTCTTCGCGAAGTCCGTGGCGGCCTTCTCGGCGTCGTGCACGTACCCCTGCACGCGCGGGTCCTGCCACGTCTCCGACGCCCAGGACGTGATCTTCTCGAACTGCTGCCGGCCGGCGCGGGTGCCCAGCAGGTACCCGACCCCGGCCCCGGCGACGAACGCGAGCTTGCCCTTCATGGGTGTCCTCCTTCGCGCCGGCCGTGCGGGCCGGCGGTCGTCTGGTGGTGCGAGGGCGGGCGACGGGGGGTGGGACGACGTGCGCGGTCCCACCTGGCCACGTCGCCGGAGTCACCGAGCGTAGGCGCGGCCGGGCGCCGTCGCGCGGCGAACTGGCGTGGACGGCTCGACGCGCGGTCGCGGTCGGGTCAGAACCACCCTTCCCACGGCAGCCCGGCGAGCCAGCCGCGGGCGTCGAGCCGGACCGCGACGTCCGCGCGTGCCTCGCGGAGCAGGTCGAGCACCTCGGCCCGCATCGTGGGGTCGAGGTGCAGCAGGCCGACGACGACGCCCGCGGCGGCTGCCACCGCGAGCAGCGCCAGCGCGAGGTCGCGCAGCACGTACCGGCGCCGCCGGCCGGCGTGCCGCACCGGGCGCGACGTGCGCGCGTGGCGCGTGTGGTGCGGAGGGCGCACCCACTCCGGGTTCCGCGCGTGGTGCGCGGCCCCGACCGAGAACCCTGATGGACGATCGACGATGGTCGCCATCCAGGCAACATAGACAAACCGCCCCGGTCTGCACATCCACCGTTCGTGTGGTCATGGTCAAGGGAGCACCATGCAGTCACGGCAGATGTCCGCGATGCGGGACGGACGGGCTGTCCCGACCGGGGACTCAGGCGCCAACGTACTGCGCCAGGTGCTCGCCCGTCAGCGTCGAGCGCGCCGCGGCGAGGTCCGCGGGTGTGCCCTCGAACACCACGCGCCCGCCGCCGTGCCCGGCACCGGGGCCGAGGTCGATGATCCAGTCCGCGTGCGCCATCACCGCCTGGTGGTGCTCGATGACGACGACCGACTTGCCCGCGTCGACGAGCCGGTCCAGCAGGCCCAGCAGGTTCTCGACGTCCGCGAGGTGCAGACCGGTCGTCGGCTCGTCGAGCACGTACACCCCGCCCTTGTCCCCCAGGTGCGTCGCGAGCTTGAGACGCTGCCGCTCACCGCCGGACAGCGTGGTGAGCGGCTGGCCGAGCGTGACGTACCCGAGACCCACGTCGACGAGCCGCTGCAGGATCGCGTGCGTCGCGGGGATCCGGGACTCACCGGCGGCGAAGAACTCCTCGGCGACGGTCGCGGGCATCGCGAGGACCTCGCTGATGTCCCGCCCGCCCAGCCTGTACTCGAGCACCTCCGCCTGGAAGCGGCGGCCCTCGCAGACCTCGCACGTCGTGGAGACGCCGGCCATCATGCCGAGGTCCGTGTAGACCACGCCGGCGCCGTTGCAGACCGGGCACGCGCCCTCGGAGTTCGCGCTGAACAGCGCAGGCTTGACCCCGTTGGCCTTGGCGAAGGCCTTGCGGATCGGCTCGAGCAGGCCCGTGTACGTCGCCGGGTTCGAGCGGCGCGAGCCACGGATCGCGCCCTGGTCGATCGCGACCACGCCGTCGCGCCCCGCGACCGAGCCGTGGATCAGCGAGCTCTTGCCGGACCCGGCGACACCGGTGACGACGACGAGCACGCCGAGCGGCACGTCGACGTCGACGCCCTGGAGGTTGTGCGTGGTGGCGCCGCGCACCTCCAGCGCGCCCGTGGGCGTGCGGACCGACGGCTTGAGGGTCGCGCGGTCGTCGAGATGACGGCCGGTCAGCGTGCCGCTGGCCCGCAGGCCCTCGACCGTGCCCTCGAAGACCACGTGCCCGCCCTCGGTGCCGGCACCCGGGCCCAGGTCGACGACGTGGTCGGCGATCGCGATGGCCTCGGGCTTGTGCTCGACGACGAGCACGGTGTTGCCCTTGTCCCGCAGGCGCAGCAGCAGGTCGTTCATGCGCGCGATGTCGTGCGGGTGCAGCCCGACGGTCGGCTCGTCGAAGACGTAGGTGACGTCGGTGAGGGACGACCCGAGGTGCCGGATCATCTTGGTCCGCTGCGCCTCGCCGCCGGACAGCGTGCCGGAGGGCCGGTCGAGCGAGAGGTACCCGAGCCCGATCTCGACGAACGAGTCGAGCGTGTCGCGCAGGGCGCCGAGCAGCGGGGCGACGCCCGGCTCGTCGAGGTCACGGACCCACGCGGCGAGGTCGGTGATCTGCATGGCGCACAGGTCGGCGATGCTCCGCCCCCGGATGCGGGAGGACCGCGCGCCCTCGTTGAGACGCGTGCCGTCGCACTCCGGGCAGGTGCGGAAGGTGAACGCCCGCTCGACGAACGCGCGGATGTGCGGCTGCATCGCGTCGACGTCCTTGGCGAGGAACGACTTCTGGATCTTGGGGATGATCCCCTCGTACGTGACGTTGATGCCCTCGACCTTGATCTTGGTCGGCTCCTGGTAGAGCAGGCCGTGCAGCTGCTTCTCGGTGAACTCGCGGATCGGGCGGTCGGGCGGGAAGAGCCCGCTCGCGCGGAAGATGCGCCCGTACCAGCCGTCCATCGTGTAGCCGGGGACGGTCAGCGCGCCCTCGTCGAGCGACTTCGCGTCGTCGTAGAGGGCGGTGAGGTCGACGTCGTTGACCTTGCCCATGCCCTCGCAGCGCGCGCACATGCCGCCGATCTGCTCGAACGACACCCTCTCCTTGCGCTTGTGCCCCTGCTGCACCTCGATCGCGCCCGACGCCCGGACGGTCGGCACGTTGAAGGAGTAGGCCTGCGGCGAGCCGATGTGCGGGTCGCCGAGCCGGCTGAACAGGATGCGCAGCATCGCGTTGGCGTCGGTCACGGTGCCGACGGTCGAGCGCGAGTTGGCGCCCAGGCGCTCCTGGTCGACGATGATCGCGGTGGTCAGGCCCTCCAGGACGTCGACGTCGGGTCGCGCCAGGGTCGGCATGAAGCCCTGGACGAACGCGCTGTAGGTCTCGTTGATGAGCCGCTGGGACTCCGCGGCGACGGTGCCGAAGACCAGCGAGCTCTTGCCCGAGCCGGAGACGCCCGTGAACACCGTCAGCCGTCGCTTGGGCAGGTCGACGCTGACGTCCTGCAGGTTGTTCTCGCGCGCGCCGTGGACGCGGATGAGGTCGTGGCTGTCGGCGCGGGCGGGCTGCGGGGCGGGCGTCGCGGTCATCGCGTCTCCTGTCGTGGCGGTCTGCGGTCAGCGTAGGGCGGGCCGCCGACACGGTGCTTCTCGCTTCCTGACCGCTGCGGGCGGCCGGACTCATCCCTTGAAGGTTCAACCTTTCCGGTGTACTCTCTAGTTGTTTCAACAACTAATGGCTCGGAGGACGCCATGACCACCCCCACGTCGACCGGCACCGACGGCCGCGTGCTGCACGCGGACACGTCGATGGACGCCGTCACGCTGCACGTCGGCGACCTCGAGGGCATGAGCTCCTACTACGCGGACGCGATCGCCCTCGAGCCGCTCGAGGAGCGCAGTCGCGGGCGCCAGGTGCACCGCGTGCTCGGCCGCGGCACCACCCCCATGCTGCGGCTCGTGCACACCCCCGACCTGCCGGGCGTCGACCCGCGTCAGGCCGGCCTCTTCCACACGGCCTTCCTGTTCGACGACGCCGCGAGCCTGTCGGCCACCGTGCTGCGCGCCGCGCAGGACCGGCGCGGCCGCTTCGTCGGCTCGTCGGACCACCTCGTCTCCGAGGCGTTCTACTTCACCGACCCCGAGGGCAACGGCATCGAGCTCTACACCGACCGCGACCGCGACCTGTGGCTGCACCGCGGCGGCGAGCTCGTCATGGCCACCGAGTACCTCGACCCGAACGCCTACCTGCGCGAGCACCTCTCGCAGGCGGCCGTCGACGCCGGTCCCGCGCTCCCCGGGCGCGTCGGGCACGTCCACCTGCAGGTCGGCGACATCCCGACGGCCGCGGAGTTCTACCTCGACACCCTGGGCTTCGAGGCCACCGTGCGCGGCTACCCCGGCGCGCTGTTCGCGTCGGCCGGCGGCTACCACCACCACGTCGCGATGAACACGTGGAACTCCGCCGGCGCCGGCCCGCGCGCGTCGACCCTCGGCCTGGGCGACGTCGCCGTCACCGTGCCCGGCCGCGACGACCTCGACGCGCTCGCGACCCGTCTGCGGGTGCGGCGTCTGCAGTTCGCCGACGACGGCCGCTCGGTCAGCCTGCGCGACCCGTGGGGCACCCAGGTGACGGTCTCGGTCCCCGGCACGACGACGGAGGACCTCCTCCTGCGCTAGGGGCCCGCGTCCGCCCGGGTCGTTCGCGCGGCCAAACCCGGCCCCGGGCCGTACTCTCGTCGCGCCGGGAACGTCCGGATGCAGGAGCCGGGGCAGGCTGGAGGCGCAGGATGGTCGTTCATGACGACGAGGTCACGGTCGAGGTCGCGGACGCGACCGTCACCGTGACCCTGCGGGGGGAGATCGACGCCACCCTGGCGGAACGCCTGTCCGACGTCGCGTCCCGGGCCGACCTCGCCGGGCGCCCCGTCGTGGTGGACCTCGCCGCGGTGCGGTTCATGGACTCCACGGCGATCGGCTTCCTGCTGCGGCTGCGCTCGGTCGCCGCCGGTCGGGTGCGCGTGGTGAACGCCGGCGCGTTCCCCCGCCACCTGCTCGCGGTCGCGGGCGTCGAGCGGCTCTTCGACGTGGTCGGGACCGGAGCCACGACCGATGGGTGACGGCGCCGACGTCGACCCCGTGCCGGGCGCCGAGGAGGTGGTGGGCTCCCTGCTCGAGGCGTCCCACCTCGCCGCCCCGCACGAGGTCCCCGCGCTGGTGGCCGACCACGCCCTGCGTCTCGGGGCGCAGGACCCGGTGCTCTACCTGGTGGACCTGGAGCAGAGCGTGCTGGTGCCCTTCACCGGGCCGGGCCAGGACGTCCCGCACGACGACCTGCCCATCGACGAGACGGTCGCGGGCCGAGCGTTCCGGAGGGTCGACGTCGAGACCCAGGAGACCGGCGCGGGGCACGGGCTGCGCGTGTGGCTGCCGCTGCTGGACGGCACCGACCGGCTCGGGGTGCTCGGCGTGCTCGTGCCCGACCGCGCTGCGCTGACCGCGCACGGCGGCCTGCTCGAGCTGCGCCTGCGCCGGCTCGCGGCCGCGGTCGCCGGCGTGGTCGTGAGCAGGAGGAGGTACGGGGACACCATCGTCGTCGCCCGCCGCCGGGCGACGATGAGCCTGGCCGGGGAGATCCAGTGGGCCTTGCTGCCGCCGCTGACGTTCGGGTCCCGCGACGTGGTCGTCGCCGCGGCGCTCGAGCCGGCCTACGAGGTCGCCGGGGACTCGGTCGACTACGCGGTCGACGAGGGCCGCACGTGCGTCGCCGCGTTCGACGCCATGGGGCACGGCCTGGCCAGCGCGCAGCTCGCCGGGCTCACGGTCGCCGCGTACCGCAACGCCCGCCGCGACGGCCGGACGCTGCTCGAGACGGCCCGCGAGATCGACGACACGGTGCTGTCGGTGCACGGCGGGCGGACGTTCGTGACCGGTGTCCTGGCGGAGCTGGACACCGACACCGGCGTGCTGCGGTGGGTCTGCGCCGGGCACCCCCGCCCGTTGCTGCTGCGCGACGGCCGGGTCGTCCGGCACCTCGACGACACCGTGGGCGTGCCCTTCGGGGTCGCGGACGACGAGGGGACGGGCGAGCGCGGGGTCGGCGCGGTCCGGCTGGAGCCGGGCGACCGCGTCGTGCTGTACAGCGACGGGATCACCGAGGCGCGCTCACCGAACGGCACGTTCTTCGGTCTCGACCGCCTGGTCGCCCTCCTGACCCGTACCGAGGGCGACCGCCTGCCGCCCTCGGAGACGGTCCGCCGTGTCGTGCGCGACCTGCTCGTGCACCAGCAGGGCCGACTCCAGGACGACGCCACCCTGCTCGTCGTCGAGTGGCGCCGGGGTCACCACACGACGCTGCTGCCCGACCCGGCCCCACCGCGGACCCCCTGACGGCGGACCGCGCGCGGCTCAGGCCGCCGCCGGCTCCTGCGGGCCGCCCCTCGCCAGCCGGCGCGCCAGCACGGCGGTGACGACGATCTGCAGCTGGTGGAACGCGATGACCGGCAGCGCGACGCTCGCCGCCAGCGCGGGCGCGAAGAGCACGGCCGCCATCGGCAGGCCGGTCGCAGCCGACTTCTTCGACCCGCACATGAGGAGCGCGACCCGGTCGGGGCGGTCGAGCCCCAGCGCCCCGGAGGCGTGCCACGTCACCAGGAGCATGATCCCCAGCATCACCGCGCACACCACGAGCAGCAGCAGCAGCGCGCCCACCGTCAGGTCGTCCCAGGCGCCGGCCGACTGCGCCTCGCTGACCGACGTGAACACCACCAGCAGGATCGTCGCGCGGTCCGTGACGCGCGTCAGGCTCCCGTGCCGCCGCAGCCACGCCCCCACCCACGGCTGCACGCACTGCCCCACCACGAACGGCAGCAGCAGCTGCAGCAGGATCCCGCCCACCGCGCCGCCGTCGAGCCCCGCGCCCGTCGCCCCCAGCAGCACCGCCACCAGCAGCGGCGTCAGCAGGACGCCGAGGACGTTCGAGATCGTCGCACCCGTGATCGCCCCGGCGACGTTGCCGCGCGCCAGGGACGTCATGACGACCGACGACTGGACGGTCGACGGCAGCACCGACAGGTAGAGCAGCCCGCGGCGCAGGTCGGGGGCGAGCACCGCGTCGGGCAGCAGCTGGACGGCCAGGCCCAGCAGCGGGAACAGCACGTACGTCGCGCCGAGCATCGACCCCTGCAGGCGGAAGCGCCGCAGGCCGTCGACGACCTCGCGCGTCGGCATGCGGGCGCCGTAGAGCAGGAACAGCACGACGATCGCGACCGTGCGGACGACGTCGAGACCCGCCGCGACGCCGTCCGGCACCGGCACCAGCAGGGCGAGCACGAGGACGCCGAGGATCATCGCCGTCAGCGGGTCGAGCCACCGCCGCCAGGCGGGGGTCCTCATGCGGTGCAGCCCGGGGTGGGGCGGGGCGGTGTCACGCGGCCATCCTCGCCCACGTCGTGCGTCAGGCGTGCGTCGCCACGAGGTGGCGTGCGTGACACCGCGCCCGTCAGCCCGCCGGGTCCGGCGCGGTCCGCACGTGCGCGAGCGCCCACGTCAGCGCGTGGTCCGCGACGGCCTCCCAGCCCGGAGCGGCGCACGTCCAGTGGTCGCGGTCCGGGAACTCGTGGAAGTCCGTCAACGCCGGGGACGCCCCCCAGCGCCTCGCGTTCGCGCGGTTCACGCTCGCCGGCATGATGTGGTCCTTCCCGCCGGCGACGAACAGCAGCGGGGCACGGTCCGACGTGTAGTCGACCCACGTCTCCTGGTGACCCGGCGTGACGTTCGCCAGCAGTCCGTACGCCCAGATCCACGCTCCCGGCGCCGGGATCGCCTACCGCTCCCAGACCGCCAGGGACTCCTCCTCGCTCACGGTGTTGGTGAACGCGTAGTGGAACTCCTCGGGCGTGAACCCGACGGCGCGGTGGCGGGTGGCGGGGCTGCGCAGCGCCGGGAACAGCGAGCGCGCCTGGGACAACGGCGTGACGCGCACGCCCTCGGTGGGCGCCGAGTCGACGGCGACGCCCGCCGCGCCCAGGCCGCGCGCGAGCAGCAGCTGCGTGAGCGTCCCGCCGAACGAGTGCCCGATGATCACCGGCGGCGCGTCCAGCGCCTGGACGACCGCCGCGAGGTGGTCGACGGTCCGGGGCACGGTGAGCCGGGCGATGACGTCCGGGTCCTCCCGCAGCGCCTCGACCTCGATCTCGAACCCGGGGTACCCGGGCGTCAGCACCCGCAGCCCCTTGCTCTCGTAGTACGGGACCCAGTGCTCCCAGCTGCGCGGGGTCATCCACAGGCCGTGCACGAGCACGACGGTGTCGGGGCTGGTCGTCATGGCGCGTTCCTCTCCGGCGTCGGTGTCACGAGGCGGTGCGAGGTGCGGCGGCCCGAGCAGGCCGCGCGGCGCGCGACGGGCGGTGGGCCGGGTGCGTGCCGTGCGACGAATGTCCTCCGGGAGGTGACTCGTGTCCAGAGTGCCGCCCCGGACACGACCGCGACCGGTCCGGCGGACGCGCCGCCACCCACCCCCGTCGAGCGCCTAACCTGGCGGCACCCGAGAAAGGACGCGGGCGGCACCGGCCTCCCCACCCCCATGACGAAGACCCTGCTGGCCGTCGACGGCAACTCCCTCATCCACCGCTCGTTCCACGCGCTCGCGGGCTCGCAGCTGCGCACGCGCGACGGGCGGCCCACGTGGGCGGTCAAGGGCGCGCTCGCGCAGGTGCTGGGCGCCGTGGACCGGGTCGGTGCCGACGCCGTGGTCGTCGGGTTCGACGACGCCGCCGGCAACGTCCGCCGGGACGCGCACCCGCACTACAAGGCGCACCGCGCCGAGAAGCCGGGTGACCTGGTGACACAGCTCGCGCTCGCGGTCGACGTGTTCTGGTCGGCGGGCCTGCACGTCGTCATCCCCGACGGGCTGGAGGCCGACGACGTGCTCGCGTCGGCCGCGTCGGCGGCGACGGCCGCCGGGTGGCACACGGTGGTGTGCACGTCCGATCGGGACGCGTTCGCGCTGGTCGACGAGACGACGTCGGCGTTGCGGATCATCAACGGCGGCGTCGAGGCCTCCCCCGTGCTGACGCCTGAGCGGCTGCGGATCCTCACCGGCATCGACCCGTGGCAGTACCGGCAGTACGCGGCGATGCGCGGGGACGCGTCGGACAACCTCACGGGCATCCGCGGTGTCGGGCCGAAGACGGCGGTCGCGTTGCTGAACGCGTTCGGGTCGGTCGATGCGGCGTTCGCGGACGTCGACACCAACGGCGGTGCGCGGGTCGCCGAGGTCGTCGGCACGGCGTGCGTGCGCAAGCTCGCGGACCCCGAGGGTCGGGCACGGTTCTGGGAGAACGTCGAGCTCATGACGATGCGCACGGACCTCGACCTCGAGATGGACCTCACCGCCGCGTCGGGCCCGGGCCTGCTGCCCGTCGACCCGCAGGCGCTGCAGGACGCCTTGGCCGACGTCGAGTTCGGCTCGCTGCAGATGCTCGCGGCGCGGCTGCTGACGTCGACCCCGGTGGGCGCGGGGGGCGACGCGCGGGCGACCCCGGTGGCGCCGTGGGACGAGCCGTCGGCCGCCGCGACGGTGGCCGCGGCGCCCGCCGAGCCCCCGGTCGACGAGCTCACGCTCTTCTGACCCGCTCGTCCTCCGCATCCCGAGACACCCCGGCCGCGACACCGGGCTCACGTGGCGCGTGGCACGTCATGGGCGCAGCCGGCCCGGTCTCGCCGGCGGCTCGTCCCAGCGGTCGGACAGCGACCCGTCGGGCTCCGTGAGGTCGCGGCGCATCTCGACGTTGGGGACCACGACACCGCGGACGGTGTTGTCCTGACGGTCGACGGTGACCACCCAGCCGAGCCGCTCGAACACCGGGCGGGCCCGCCGCGACGCGTACGTGCGCAGCCCCGTGAGGCCGCGGGCGCGGGCCTCGGCCTCGACAGCCGTCAGCAGCGCCCGCGCGACACCCCTGCCCCCGGCGACGGGGTGGACGAAGAGCATGTCGACGAGCCCTTCCGGCAGCAGGTCGGCGAACCCGACGAGCGCCCCGTCGACCTCGGCGACGACCGCCCAGGCGGCCCGGCGCCGCGCGTCCCAGGCCGCGAGGTCGACGTCGTCCGGCCCCAGCCACGCGGCGACCTGCTCGGGGGTGTAGACCTCGGCCGCGCTGACGCCGATCGCTCGCCGGCACGTCGCGAGCGTCGCGGACGCGTCGTCGGGACTGCGGTACGGGCGCAGGACCGGTGCGGCCGTCGTCACACGCCCCACGCTACTGCCCGTCGGCGCACGAGCCGTTGACACGATGCGTTTCGCGCTGGGTGACTCGGCTTCGTCCCGGCCACCGACGGCCGGGGGACCCTCAGGAGGAGACTCATGCGTGCTCGTCGCACCGGCGCCGTCGTCGTCGGCACCGTCCTGCTCACCACGCTCACGTGGTCGGGCGCCCAGGCCCTGCCGTACGCCGACCCGCACAGGGCCGTCATCAACCCGTTCACCGGGACGAACGGCGCGGTGATCAACCCGTTCACCCAGTCGCACGGCGACGTCGTCAACCCGTTCACCCAGCCGCACGGCGACGTCATCAACCCCTACACCGACCCGCACTGAGCCCGCGCTGCACGCCCACCCGTGAGGTGGTCGCTGTCGTCCGGGTGACCCCGGGTCGCGCCCGGCCGGCACCCGCTGCCGGCCGGGCGCCGCGTCAGTGCGTCATGCCCTCCATCTGCGAGCCGTCGTCCATCACGTGCGTCGGGTCCCAGCCCAGGACCGTGGGGTCGAGCATCCCCGCGATCATCGCGACGTGCGCCACGACGAGGAAGACGCCGACGAACGTCGCGTGCGCCTTCAGCCGCGCCCGTTCGTCCCAGCGGGATCCGAGCACCCCGGTCTCCAGGAGCGTGATCCCGAGCAGCGGGACGAGGCCGAGCAGGTAGAACCCGACGGCGACGACGTCCGCGGGACCGCGCCAACCGCCGTCGACCGTCAGGGGGACGACCGCGTGCCGCAGCAGGTACGCCACGACCCCGACGAAGTAGAAGCCGGCGAAGATCCCGACGTACCGGTTCAGCGCGCGGACCGTCCGGCCCGCGCGCGCGGGGCTGAAGAGGATGACGAGCTCGGTGACCGCGACGGTCTCGGCGGCGACCACGGGCACGGCCATGAAGAGGATCAGGTTCCACGGCTGGTTCGCGGCCAGCAGCCCCATGTAGTGGGTCGAGCCCATGTCGGGGCCGGCGGGCCACGCCGGCAGGGTCAGCGCGACGACGGCGACTGCGACGGCGACGCCGAGGACGAGCGCGGAGCGCAGCCCCGGACCCCGTCCCGCGGGATGCCCGGCGGCTACGGTCGTGCGTGGTGCGGTGGCGACCATCGTGGCTCCTTCGTCGGTCATACCGGGCCTCCCGGCGTCGACGTCAGCCTGTGCGGCGACGGTCGCGGCGCGACTGACGTTCGATGAAGGAACGATGAAGACCCCGGGCGCCCGGGCCACCGCCGGGGCGCGACAGGACCAAGGGCCCGGGGAGCGCCCGTCAGGACGCCCGCGCGGCCGGCAGGTCCACCCAGGCGCGGCCGGCCAGCTCGTGGTGCTCGGGGCGGAGCGGTGCGCTCTCGGTGTCCGGCTGCGGGTCGACGACGTCGGACAGGGCGTCGCCGCCGAGCACCTGCCGCACGTCCTCGAGCGCTTCGACCGCGTCGACACCGCGCGCGACCGGTCGCACGGCGGCTCCGGCATCGGCCTGGCGATCGCTCGGGCGCTCACCGCGGCGCGGTCGGCGCGCACAGCGACGGCCTCGGTCGCCGGGCACGGGCTTCGTCGAACCTTCACCGAGCGGCGCGCCGCGCGCCCGGGCTCGCGTCCCGGCGCCTCGCGGACGCAGCCGGCGAGGCGTCAGTTCGCCTCGCTGCGCCCCTGGCGCCAGTACCCCATGAACGCGACGGCCCTGCGGTCGACGCCGCACTCGCGCACCAGGTGCCGGCGCAGCGTCTTGATGACGCCGGCCTCGCCGGCGAGCCACGCGTAGAGGTGGGCCTCGGTGGCCAGCGGCTCGCCCGTCTCGTGGTCGACCGGCACCTCCCACAGCATGCCGTGGTCGATGTCGACGTCCTCGAGGTCGGTGTCGGGCGCGGGGGCCTGGCCGGGCAGGAGGCGCGCGGCGGCGGCCTGGACGCCGGGCACGAGCAGGTCGCCGTGGGCGCGGCCGTCGCGGCCGAGCCAGTGCACGTGCACGCCCTCCGGGGCGCCGAGCTCGAGGCGGTCGTCGGAGAACGGCATCTCGACGAGCACCTCGCCGCGGGCGTCGCGCGGGAGCCGCTCGACGATGCCGGCGATGGCGGGCAGCGCGGTCTCGTCGCCGGCGATGAGCAGGCGGTCGGTGCGCGCCGGCGGGACGAAGTCGACGCCGCCGTGCGGGCCGACGTGGTCCGCGTTGGGGCCCATGACGACGAGCTCGTCGCCGATCTGCGCGGTCGACGCCCACCGCGAGGCGGGGCCCGTGTCGCCGTGCAGCACGACGTCGACGTCGAGCTCGCGCGGGTGGGGCCGCACACCGCGCGCGGTGTACGTGCGCATGGGGTGACGGCGGTCGTCGGGCAGCGCTCGCCACGTGCCGTACCAGTCGCCGGTGCGGCCCAGGTCGATGAGGTCGGCGTAGGGCGAGCCCGCGACGGGCAGGAAGAACTTGATGCGCTGGTCGAACCCGTTGTCCGCGAAGCGGTCGAGGTCGTCACCGGTGAACGTCACGCGCAGCAGGCTGGGGCACAGCCGCTGCAGTGCCGCGACGCGCACGTGGAACATCCGGAACGGCGACGCGGGGGGTGCGGCGACGGGGGCGGCGGGCTCGACGGTCGTCGCGGGGGTGCGGGTCACGGCGTCAGCATAAGGTGAGGCTTACCTGAATGCGCAACCCCGGTTCCCGTCAGGTGGGACACACCCCGGGCAGCAGCGCGGCGCCGGGTGCGACGCCCCCCGCGGGGTCCCCGGCGGTGCCGTCGGGCGGGGTCGCGGGGTCGGTCGTCGCGGGCGTGCCGGCGTCACCCCCGGGCGGCACCTCACCGCCGGCCTCACCGCCGGCCGCGCCGCCGGCCGCGCCCCCCGTGGCGCCGTCCCCGGCTGCTCCCCCGGCGCCCGGCGACGCGGGCGGGGGCACCAGCTCCGCCGGCGGCTGGTCCGCGATCAGCCGCTGCCAGACCGCGTCGTTCGCGGCCGTCCACACCACGCGGTTCGGATCGCTCGGGGCCGCCACGACCTCGACGGGCGTGAAGACGATGCGCTCCCGGTCCATGCCGCGCAGCGAGTACCCGAACGCGGCCAGGCGCACGGGGTCCGCGAGCTGCTCGTCGGCGGTGAGCGCCCCGAGCACCGCGCGCGCGACGCCGTAGAGCTCGTCCGCGTCGCTCAGCAGGTCCTTGGCGAGCAGCTCGCGCACCGCCGACTGCACGAACGCCTGCTGCCGCGTGATGCGCGTCAGGTCGCTGCCCAGCTCCAGCCCCATGCCCCTGCCGTGCCGCACCCGCAGGAACCCGATGGACTGCACGCCGTCGAGCTTCTGGTCGCCCGCGGGCAGGTCGAGGGCACCGTACCTGCGGTCCTCGACCACGGGCTCCGGCAGGCACATGCGCACACCGTCGAGCGCCTCGACGACGTCGATCACGCCGGTCATCCGCACGACCACGTGGTGCGTGATCGGCACGTTCGTCAGCGACTGCACCGTGCCGATCGTGCACGCCGCGGCGTGGTCGATCTTCTGCTCCGGGCCCGCCCCGATCGAGAATGCCTCGTTGAACATCGTGTGCCGCGGCTTCGACCGCGACCCGTCCGGCCGCAGGCACTCCGGCACGTCGACCAACGAGTCACGCGGGATCGACACGACCTCGGCCCACGTCCGGTCGCCCGCGACGTGGATCAGCATCGTGGAGTCCGAGCGCATGCCCTCCTCGTGGCCCGCGAGCGCCGCGTTCTCCGCGTCGCGCAGGTCCGTGCCCATGACCAGGATGTTCATCGCGGCACCGGCGAACGGGTCGTCGGGCGCGTTCGTGGTGGCGACGGGCGACGGGGCCGCCAGCACGAGCGCCTGCGCGCCGCTGACGTCCAGCTGGGCCCGCAGGTCGAGGTAGACGGCCCCGGCCGCGGACGCGAAGGTCGTCAGGACGGCGGTGAGCACGATCGCCGGAGCGCGCGGCGCGGTGCGCTGCACGCGCGCGTGTCGCGCGGTCGCGGAGGCGGTGCGGGCGTGGCGTGCGTCGGTCACGTGCCGAAACTAGGACCGCGCGGGCGCACGCGGTGGGCACTCGTGGGGCGGTGCCGTGAAGGTCCGGGGAAGGGGCGTTCACGCACCGCCCACGGTCAGTCGGCCGGCGCCGCCTCGCGCAGCCGCTCGAGCAGCGGCCCGGCGGCCTCGTCGAGGAAGCGCTGCTGCAGCGCGTCGCCGACCTGCACGAGCGCGACGTCGGTGAAACCGGCCTCCCAGTAGGCGCTGACGGCCTCGACGACGGCGTCGAGGTCCGGCCCGCACGGGATCGCCTCCGCGACGTCCTCGGGGCGCACGAACTGGCTCGCGGCGGCGAAGGACTCGTCGGTCGGCAGGTCGGCGTTGACCTTCCACCCGCCGCCGAACCAGCGGAACTGCTCGTGCGCGCGCGCCACGGCCTCGTCGCGGTCCGGGCCCCAGGAGATCGGGATCTGGCCGATCTTGCGCGAGGGTCCGATCGCCGTGATCGTCGGCTCGAGGTTCGCGCGCGCCTCGTCCCAGGACCGCACGAGGTCGGCGTCGGGCTCGACGGCGACGAGGTGGTCCGCGAGCTCGGCGAACCGCGTGACCGACTGCGGGCCGGACACGGCCACACCGATCGGCACGGGCACCTCCGGCACGTCCCAGACCTTGGCGGAGTCGACCCGGAAGTGCGCGCCCTCGTAGGTGACACGGTCGCCGGTGAGCAGCGCGTGGATGATCTCCAGGGCCTCCTCGAGCATGTCGTGGCGCTCCCCCACGGCCGGCCAGCGCTCGCCGACCACGTGCTCGTTGAGGTTCTCACCCGAACCGACGTTGAGCGTGAAGCGGTCCTGCGAGAGCAGCGCGATCGTCGCGGCCTTCTGCGCGACCACGGCCGGGTGGTAGCGCAGGGTCGGGCACGTCACGTACGTCATGAGCTCCAGTCGCTCGGTCGCGTGCGCGACCGCCCCCAGCACGCTCCACGCGTAGGGCGCGTGCCCCTGCTCCTCGAGCCACGGGAAGTAGTGGTCGGACGACACGGCGAAGTCGAAGCCGAGACGGTCGGCGTGCTGCGCGTACCCGACGAGCTCACGGGGGCCGGACTGCTCGGTCATGAGGGTGTACCCGAATCGCGTCATACCCCGAGCCTCACCCGCGGCGGGCGGTCCGGCATCCCGAGCCGGACGGGCGTCAGACCGCCGACGTCCCGAAGGCGAGCCCCAGCAGGTAGGTGACCGCCGCCGCGCCGAAGCCGATGGCGAGCTGGCGCAGCGCACGCCGCAGCGGCGACGCCCCGGACAGCAGCCCGACGACCGATCCCGTCCCCAGCAGCGCGAGACCGACGAGCCCGGCCGACCACACCACGGCCGTCGTCCCCGACACCCCCAGCAGGTACGGCAGGACGGGGACGAGCGCACCGGACGCGAAGAAGCAGAAGCTCGCACCGGCGGCACCCCACGCGGTGCCGACGGACTCGTGCTCGTCGCGCTCGGGCGCCGGGCGGGGCGCGGGCGCCTCACCGCTCGGCAGCGTCGTCGAGGTGCGCAGCAGCGACGCGTCGACGGCCTGCTGCGCCTCGTACTGCGCGAGGGACGCGAGCACGACGTCGGCGCGTACGTGCGCGTCGTCGGCGCTCATGCCCCGCGCCCGGTAGACGAGCGCGAGCTCGTTGGCCCCCACGTCGAGGTGCGCGAGCGCGGCCGCCGCGTCCGCGTCGGGGCGCGACGCCTCCAGCAGCTCACGCTGCGAGCGCACCGACACGTACTCCCCCGCGCCCATCGACAGGGCTCCGGCGAGCAGTCCCGCGAGGCCCGTGAGCAGCACGGTCTGCGTCGCGACGCCGCTCGCGCCGATGCCCAGCACCAGGGCGAGGTTCGAGACGAGCCCGTCGTTGGCGCCGAACACCGCGGCGCGGAACGTGCCGGAGATCTGCTGCCGCCCGCGCATCGCCAGGCCGCGCACGACCTCCTCGTGGATCTGCTCGTCGGCGGCCATGCGCGCCGTGGCCTGCGCGTCGTCCGCGTAACCGGACCGCGCCTCGGCGCGCTGCGCGAGCGCGTACACCCACACGGACCCGAAGCGCCGCGCGAGCTGCGCGAGCAGCCGCGTCCGCCAGTCGCCGCGCACCGGCCGGCCGACGTCGCCGCCGAGCAGCGCGAGCCAGTGCGCCTCGTGCCGGCGCTCGGCCTCGGCCAGCGCGAGCAGGATCTCGCGCTCCTCACCCGTGCGGCGCGACGCGAGCTCACGGTAGACCGCGGCCTCGGCGCGCTCGTCGGCGAGGTTGCGGCGCCAGCGCCGCAGCTCGGCGGCGGACGGGTGCGGCGGCGCCCCCGCGGCGGGGGTGACGGGGCGGTCGGGCATGGGTCTCCTGGGACGACGTACCGGGGGCTCGTCGGCACGCTAGCGGACCGCACCGGGTTGCGAGGGCGGGCGACGGGGTTGTGGTGCCGGCCGTCACCGCAGGTTGCGGGCGCCCGAACGCTGAGGGTTCACCCGGCGCACCGGGCCGCTGCGCGCGCACTCGCGCACGTGGGGCTGTGATAATCCGGTGGATGACGACCGAAGGGCCGCCGTCCGGGGTCGCACCGGACGGTGGGGGGGCGGTCGGGACGTCGGCGTGGACGTCCCCACGGACGCCCGCGAGCGCAGTGGCTCGACCGCGGCTTCTCGCGCGGCTCGACCGCGCGGACAGGGTCGCGATCGTCCGCGCCGCCACCGGGTTCGGCCGCACGACGCTCGTCGCGCAGTGGGCGGACGCCCGGCGTGCGGCCGGCGAGCCCGTCGCGTGGGTCGGCGCCCCGTGGCACCGCGACAACCCGTGGCGGGCCGTGCGGGACGCCCTCGCGTGCGAGCTGACCGCGCGGGGCGTCGACGTCGCCGACGCGATGTGGCCCGAGGCGCTGGCCACCGCGCTGGACGCTGCGGGCACCCGCGTGAACCTCGTGCTCGACGACGCGGACGGCCTGGACGACCCCGACGCGGTGAAGGGCGTCGCCGAGCTGCTCGCGACGTCGCCGGCGCTGCGGCTCGTGCTCGTCACCGGCCCGCGGGACCCGATCCTCTCGTCCGGTGCGCAGCACCCGGTCCTCACCGCGGTGGGCCACCCGCTGCCCGTGGTGACCCTCACCGCGCGCGACCTGTGGTTCACGGCGGACGAGCTGCGCGCCGCGGTCGCGTCGTGGGGGCACGAGGTCGACGAGGCGCGTCTGCAGGAGCTCGTCACCCTCGTGGGCGGGTGGCCGCGGTACGCGCGCGCCGTGCTCGACGACACGCGACCCGACGACCCGCACCTCGCGACGGCCGGGGCCTTCGCGATCGCACGGGACGTCGTGCTGCCGTCGATCGGCGACTCCCGGCTCCTCGACCTCGCCATGCTCGTCGCCGCCTCGGGCGACCCCACGCCGACGACCGTGCGGATGGCGCTGAGCGCGGCCGGCGACGCGGTCACGGCGCAGGACACGGTCGAGATCCTGCTGAAGCTCGAGGCCGTGGGCATGCTCATCCGCAACCGGTCGACCGGCGGGCCCAGCTCGTGGCACGCGCCCGCCCTCATGCTCGAGGTGCTGCGCCGCGAGCTGGAGCGCCGTGACCCGGAGCGGGCCGTCGCGGTGCACCGCACGCTCGCGCGGGCGGCGCTGCGCGCGCACCCGCCGGACCCGCGCCTGGCGGTCGAGCACGCCGCCCGCGCGCACGACTGGACGCTCCTCGAGACCTGCTGGCACGACTTCGGCACGTACCTCGTGGCCACCGGCGGGCCCGCGGTCGACGCCGTCTACGCGGCCGTCCCGGACGAGGTCGCCGCGAGCTCCACGGTGCTGATGATGGCCCGCACGATCGCCCGCCGCGGCCCCGACGAGCGCGCCGACGCGCGCGAGCTCGTGCTGCGGACCATGACCGAGCTCGGTGCGCTCGCGCTCGAGGGCCGGTGGCGCAGCCGTACCGCGGCGGGCCGCTGGACCGGTGCCGCGGCGGCACTGGTCGCGGCACGCGCGCGGGGGGACATGCGCCGCGCGCTGACGGTGGTGCGCGACACCGAGATCGCCGCGGCGCGCGGCGGGATCAAGGGCGGCACGGTCGGCCGCTCGTACTGGTGGTTCCTCGTGCAGGCGGGCCGCACCGCCCTGCTCGACGGGGACCTCGGCTCGGCGCTCGAGCTGCCGATGCGGGCGTACGAGCTCGCCGACCCCCACCGTGCCCCCGACGTGCGTGCGGCCGCCGCCGGGCACGTCGCCCTCGTGCACTCGCTCGACGGGATGCTGGTGGACGCCGAGCGCTGGCTCGTGCGGCACGCCGAGGCGCTCGACCCGGCGTGGGAGGACGTCGTGCGCGACGACGCGGCGGACGTCGCCGAGGCGATGCTCGCGACCGACCGCCTCGACCGCACGACTGCGGAGGCCGCGTTGTCGCGGCTCGACGTCGCGGTGCGGGCACCCGACGTGACCTGGCCGTTCGTCGTGCGCGCGCGCGTGCGGTACGCGGTGCTGTTCGGCGACCCCGAGAGCGGGCTGGCCGAGCTCGAGCAGATCGAGCGCACGCGGCACGCGTGGCTGGAGGACGTCGGCTCCGTGAACCGGAGCCTGCTGCGCATGCGCTCCGAGCTCCTGCTGGCGCTCGGGGAGTTCCACCGCGTCGCGGACCTGCTGGGCCAGACCGACCCGACGGGCGTGTGGAGCGACGTGCCGCGCGCCCGCTGGCACCTGCTGACGGGCGACCCGCACGCGGCGCTGCGGGCGGCCGTGCTCGGCGGGCGGCGGCGGCGCGTCAACCTGAGCGACCGCACCAACCTGCTCGTGCTCGAGGCGTGGGCCGCCCACGAGGTGCGCCAGTCGGCCCTCGCGTCGCGCGCCTTCCGGACCGCGCGCCGTCTCGCGGGCGAGCAGGGGGCGCTGCGCGCCTTCGCCCACCTGCCGGTGCCCGTGCGCGACGCGCTCGTCGAGCTGACGGGTCTGCCGTTCACCGCGGAGGAGATCGCGCGCCTCGGCTCGGTCGGGCACGTCGTGCCGGACTCGGCGACCCTCGTGCCCCTGACCCCGCGCGAGCGCACGGTGCTGACCATGCTCAACGAGTACGACACGACGCGTGAGGTCGCCGACGCGCTCGTCGTGTCCGTCAACACCGTGCGCAAGCAGGTGCTGAGCATCTACGCCAAGCTCGGCGTGCACGACCGCGAGGCGGCGCTGCGCCGCGCGCACGAGCTGGGGATCCTGACCGCCGGCGACCACCGCTGAGCCACCCGGTGCGGTGCACGGGCACGCCCGGTCGACGCGCCCGGCACCACCGGCCCGGGGCCCCGACCGCGCCGGGGCTAGGGTCCTCGGCGACGACGAGGAGGTCCGCATGACGCAGCAGCAGCCCGTCCGGTTCGGGGTCGTGGGGTCGGGGTGGCGCGCCGAGTTCTTCGTGCGTGTCGCGCGTCTGCTGCCGGACCGGTTCCGGTGCGTCGGGGTGGTGACGCGCACGACCGAGCGTGGTGCGCAGGTCGAGGCCGCGTGGGGCGTGCCGACCGTGCGGACCGTCGAGGAGCTGCTCACGGGCGCGGTCCCGGGGGCGGGCGCCGCGCCGGACCGTCCCGAGCTCGTCGTGACCGCCACGCCGTGGCCCGTCACGCCCGACGTGGTCCGCGAGCTCGTCGACGCATCCGTGCCCGTGCTCGCCGAGACCCCGCCCGCCCCCGACGTCGACGGGCTGCGCGCGCTGTGGGCCGACGTGGGCGCGTCGGGGCTCGTGCAGGTCGCCGAGCACTCGCCGTCGATGCCCGCGCACCGGGCACGCCGCGCCGTGGTCGAGGCCGGGACGATCGGCGAGCCGACGAGCGTGCAGATCTCGTCGACGCACCTGTACCACGCGGTCGGGCTGGGCCGGTACCTGCTGGGCTCCGGGCGCGGGCCGGTGACGGTGCGCGCGCAGGCGTTCACGACGCCGCTGATCGACCCGGTCGGCCGCTTCGGCCCCACCGGGGCCACCGCGCCCGAGGCGCGCCGCTCGATCCTCGCGACCCTCGACCTGGGCGACGGCCGCACGATCCTCTACGACTTCACCGACAACCAGTGGTACAACCCGCTGCGCGGCAACCGGATCGTGGTGCGCGGGACGCACGGCGAGATCGTGGACGACACGGTGACGCGCTGGGTCGACGAGCGCACGGTGGTGACGTCGCGCATCGAGCGCCGGCAGACCGGGATCGAGCAGAACCTCGAGGGCTTCGACCTCGACCACCTGTCGCTCGACGGTCGCGTGCTGCACCGCAACCCGTTCGCCGGTGCGCGTCTGGCCGACGACGACCTCGTGGTGGCTCACCTGCTCGCGGACACCGGCGCGTGGCTGCGCGGCGACGCCCCGCCCCCGTACCCGCTCGCCGACGGGACGCAGGACCACCTCCTCGGTCTGGCGATCGAGGAGGCGGCCCGTACGGGCGAGCCGGTGACGACGGTCGCGGAGGCCTGGGCGGACGCCTGACCCGCCACCCGGTCCCCGTCGCCCCACCCTCCCGTCCCACCCACCGGGACGGCCCGCGCGCGAGACCGGGCACGGGTGGCTCATCGAGTGCGACGAGCCACGTGAGCCCGGTCTCGCGGGGCCTGCGTCCCGGTGGGTGGACGAGGCCTCGGCGGGGCGTGGTGAGCGGGCGGGTCAGGGGGTGGCGGACCAGGCGGCGGCGAGGCCCTCGGCCAGCGGCGTGGTCGGGCGGCCGACGAGGGTGCGCAGCGTGTCCGTGGCGTCGGCGAGGCGGCCCGCGGCGATGTCCTGGTCGAGCGCGACGAGGAAGCCCGCCGTGCCCTCGTCGAGGCCCGCGGCGAGCAGACCCGCGCGCTGCTCGTCGGGCGTCACCTCGCGGTACGCGACGTCGCGGCCGAGCACCTGGGACGCGGCGGCGGCGAGCTCGTCGTGCGTCCACGCGTGGTCGCCGCTCAGCTCGTACGTGGCACCGTCGTGCCCGTCGCCCGTGACGACGGCGACGGCACCCGCCGCGTAGTCGGCACGCGACGCGGACGCCACACGCCCCCGGCCCGCCGAGCCCACGATCTCGCCGGTCGCCGCGGCCTGGCGCAGCGTCGGCACGTAGTTCTCCGTGTACCAGTTGTTGCGCAGCACGGTCGTGACCAGTCCCGACGCGGCGAGCAGCTCCTCGGTGGCCTTGTGCTCCGGCGCCAGGACGAGCGCGGAGGTGTCGGCGTGCGGGGCGGACGTGTAGACGACCCGGCGCACCCCGGCGGCCCGCGCGGCGCCGATCGCGGCGCCGTGCTGCGCGACGCGGCGGCCCACCTCGGAGCCAGACACGAGCACGACGGTGTCGGCACCGGCGAACGCGGCGGCGAGCGTCGCGGGACGGTCGTAGTCGACCTCGGCGACGCGCGCGCCCCGCGCCGCCAGGTCCGCGAGGCGCTCGGTGCGGCGCCCTCCGGCGACGACGTCGACGCCCGCGTCGAGCAGCCCCTCGACGACGAGACGGCCCAGGTGACCGGTGGCCCCGGTGACGACGACGGACATGCGTGCTCCTCCTCGGTCGTGGCGCCGGCGGCACCGCTCACCGCGGGAACGACGGCACGCCCGGATCTCTTCCGTCCGTCACGTCCGCGGTGTCGCGCCGGCGCCGCCGCGCCGCGTCCTCGTCGGGCTGCGCGTCGACGGCACCCGTCCCGTCCGGCGGCTCGTCCGCACCGCCGGCCGCGTCCGCGAACAGCTGCCACACCGGCCCGGCGACGAACCAGACGCCCAGGACCACCGTCGCACGGCCGGCCCAGCCCAGCAGGACGTCGCGCTGCGCGGGCTCGTCGGTGAGGAGCAGGAGCAGCCCGAGCACCGCGACGGCGACGACCCACGACACCAGCACGCCCAGCCACAGCCGCCACTCGTGGAGCACACGCTCCCGACCGCCGGACGGCACACGCGGCGGCCGTGGCCCGTCGAAGAACCGCCACGCGACCCACCCGTCGACCCGCTGCACGGTGGCCCGCCCGAACCCGACCGTGAACCCGAGGTACAGCGCGGCCAGCCCGTGGGTCCACGTCGCCTCCGCACCGCGCAGCAGGTCGGCGACGGTCGCGGCGAGCAGGACGACCTCGACGACCGGCTCGCACAGGAGCAGCGCCGTGGACAGACGGCGACGCCGGAGCACGTAGCGATCTCGCACGCGACCACCAGCGCCGCGACGGGGTGGTCCCGGACCCAGGTGACGATCTCCATGCCCCGACCGTGCCGCCGCGGGGGGCGGGCGCGCCTCGGGCGGACGGACCGGCCTGCGCCTCGCACCTCCTCCGTCCGGAGGAGATCCCGCGACGCCCGCCGTGCTGGGATGGGGACGTGCCGACCGAGCTGCCGACGCGCCTGCGCGCGACGCTCGCGCGTGCCGGCGCCCTGCGGGACGGACCGCAGGGCCCGCGCTGGGACTCCGTGGCACTGCTGCTGGTCGGGCTGTTCCTCCTGGCCCTCGACGTGCAGACGCTGGGGCTCGACGAGTCGGTCGTCGCCGTCCCGGGCGGACCGGCGCCGTGGCAGGGCGCCCTGCTGCTCGTGGCGACCACCGTGCTGCTGGCCAAGCGGCGACGGCCCGTCGCGGTGCTGGTGGTGGTCACGGTGCTGTCGTCGGCCGACGGTGTGCTCGGCGGCAGCCTCGGCATGTACCTCGTGCTGTTCGACGCACTGTTCACGGTCGCGGTGCGCGCACGGCCGCAGGCCCGCACGGTGGTGCTGTCGGTGCTCGTGGGGCTCGTCCTCGCGGTGCTGGTCGCGACAGCCGCCGCAGGGCTGCCCGCGCGGGACGTCGTGCAGCTCACGCTCGTGGCGGTCGCGCTGCTGCTGCCGCCGTGGTGGTGGGGCGCGGACGTGCGGCGCTCGACCGACCTGGCGGCGGAGCAGGAGCGGCGCGCCGACGCCGAGCGTGAGCGGGCGGACCTCGCGCGCGCGCACGCCGACGACGTCGCGCGCATCGCGGCGCTCGACCGGGACCGCGCGGTGCAGGACGAGCGCGCCCGCATGGCCCGCGACCTGCACGACGTGGTGGCCGGGCACCTGTCCGCCGTCGCGATCCACGCCGAGGCCGCGCTGGCCGCGCCGCCGGACGAGGCGCGGGACCGTGCGGCGCTCGCCGCGGTGCGCGCCGGCTCCCTCGACGCGCTGGGCGAGATGCGCGCCATGATCCTGGTGCTGCGCGAGGGCGCCGACGCCGACGCAGCGACGGCCCCTGCCGGGTTGGCGCGCGTCGCGGACCTCGACGTGGACGTCGACGGGGACGTCCCTGCCGGGCTGCCGGCCGCCGTGGACCACGCGGCGTTCCGCATCCTGCAGGAGGCGGTGACGAACGCGCACAAGCACGGTGCCGGACGGCCGACGGCGCGGTTCACGTGCGACGGGGAGGCGCTGGTGGTGGACGTCGAGAACCCGGTGGCGGCCGGCACCGCACGGGTGGACCCGGCCCTCACGTCGTCGACGGGCCTGCAGACCATGCGCGAGCGCGCCGCCGCCCTGCGCGGCACCCTGACGACCACGCGCGACGGCGCCACGTGGCGCGTGCGCGCGACCCTCCCCCTGCACCTCGAGGAGACCCCGTGACCCCCGACCGCGTGCGGGTGCTGCTCGCCGACGACCACGCCGCGATCCGCGCCGGGCTGCGGCTGCTGCTCGAGCAGTCCGGGCGGGTCGAGGTCGTCGGGGAGGCGTCCGACGGGGACGTCGCGCTGCGCCAGGCGCGCGCCCTGCGGCCGGACGTCGTGCTCATGGACGTGCGCATGCCCGGCACCGACGGGATCGCCGCGACGGCCGCGATCGTCGGCGAGCGCCTGGCGGAGGTGGTCGCGCTGACGACGTTCGACCTCGACGAGTACGTGCTCGGCATGGTCCGGGCCGGGGCGGCCGGGTTCCTGCTGAAGACCGCGGGCGCGCGCGAGCTCGTCGACGCGGTGTGCCGGGTGGCGGCGGGCGAGGGCGTGCTGGCACCCGAGGTGACACGGCGGCTGCTCGACGCGGTCGCGGCGCAGCCCGCCGAGCCCCCTGCGCCCGTCGTGGTCGACGCGCGCCTGGCGAACCTGACGGCCCGCGAGCGCGACGTGCTCACGGCGCTGGGCGACGGGTTGTCGAACGCGGAGATCGCCGCACGCCTGGTCGTGTCGGAGACGACCGTGAAGTCCCACGTCAGCCACGTGCTGGCCAAGCTGGGCGTGCGCACGCGCCTGCAGGCGGGCGTGCTGGCGCGGGAGGTGCGTTGAGCGGCGCGTGCGTGCCGCTCGTCCGGCGAGACCCTGGCCGGACGGCTCCCGCTGACGTCGGGACCACGCTCGCCTGCGGGTCCCTCGCACGGGTGGTCCGGGAGCTGCTGATCCGTATCGGCCCCGGTTGTCGGTGGGTCAGGGGACGATGTGCAGGGCGTCACGGGACGACCCGCGACGCCCGACCGATGACCGTGCACCGAGGTTCCCGTCCAGACCAGAGGTCCCGCACACATGGCCCACGAGCCGTCCGGCGCACCGTCGCGCCCACGCTCCCGCACGTCCGACGCCGCCGACCGCATCAAGGACCTCATCCTCACCCGCCGGCTACGGCCCGGCGACCCGGTGCCCACCGAGTCCGAGCTGACCGACACCCTGGGCGTCTCGCGCTCGAGCGTCCGCGAGGCCGTGCGCACCCTGTCCGCGCTCGGGATCGTCGACGTGCGCCACGGGCACGGCACGTTCGTCGGCGAGCTGTCGCTCGACCCGCTGGTCGAGACCCTCGTGTTCCGCGGCGCCCTGCAACCGGGCGACGGCCTGCGGGCGCTCCGCGAGGTCATCGAGGTCCGCGAGGCGCTCGACGTCGCGATGGCCGAGCGGCTCGCCGAGGCCGCGCGCGGCACCCACGACGCCGACCTGTGGGCGCTCGTCGCGACCATGGAGGAGTCCGCCCGCGACGGCGAGACGTTCGCGGCGTCCGACCGCGCGTTCCACGCCGCGCTGCACGCGCTCACCGGGAACTCGCTGGTCGGGCCCCTGGTGGCCGCCTTCTCGGACGTCCACACCGCCGTCGTGCGCCACCTCGGCGCCTGCCTGCCGGACGACCTCGCACAGACCGCCCGCGCGCACCGCGACATGCTCGAGGCCGTCGAGGCCGGCGACGCGCCGGGGTACCGCGAGGCGGTGCGGCGGCACTACGCGCCGCTCGTGCGCGCCCTCGACGCTGCGGCCTGAGACCCCGGCACCGAGGTCGGATCGCCGCTCCGACGGATCGGCGCGAGCACCACCCGCTCCCCCGGCTCGACGAGCGGCATGCGCGTCCAGCCGGTAGGAAAGGGCGGCATGGTGCGCGTCGGATTCCACAACTCTCACGAGCAGGTCCATCCCTCCGCGCTGCTCGCGGCCACGCAGCTGGCCGAGCAGCGCGGCTTCGACGCCGCGATGTGCTCGGACCACTGGGCGCCGTGGCAGTCGACGCAGGGACACTCCGGGTTCGCGTGGACGTGGCTGGGGTCCGCCCTGGCGACCACGCGGCTGCCGTTCGGCGTGGTCAATGCGCCCGGCCAGCGGTACCACCCGGCGATCATCGCGCAGGCCGCGGCCACGCTCGCCGCGATGTACCCGGGGCGGTTCTGGGTGGCGCTCGGCTCGGGCGAGAACATGAACGAGCACATCACCGGCGACGGGTGGCTGCCCAAGCCGGTGCGTGACGCCCGCCTCGTCGAGTGCGTCGAGGTGATCCGGGCGCTGCTCGACGGCGAGGAGGTCACGCACGACGGCCTGGTCAAGGTCGACCGCGCCAAGCTGTGGACGCTGCCCGACGTGAAGCCGCTGCTCATCGGCCCGGCGGTGTCCGTGGTGACGGCCGCGAACCACGCACGCTGGGCGGACGGCCTGGTGACCGTCAACCAGCCCGAGGAGAAGCTGCGCCGCGTCGTCGACGCGTACCGCGACGCCGGCGGGCGCGGGGAGATCGCGCTGCAGGTGCACGTGTCGTTCGCCCCGACGGACGCCGAGGCGCTGCGCCTGGCGCGCGAGCAGTGGGCGGGCAACGCGATCGGCCCACCGGTCGCGTGGGACCTGGACACCCCGGAGGCGTTCGACCAGATCGCCGGCCTGGTGAGCGACGACGTCCTGCGGCGGTCCGTGCTCGTCGAGCACGACCCGCAGCGCCTCGCCGACCGTCTGGTGGCCCTCGCGGGGATCGGCTTCGACGCCGTCTACCTGCACCAGGTCGCCACGGACGTCGTCCCGTCCGACGACAAGCACCCCGACGCCGCGGACACGGCGACCCAGCCGTCGTCGTCGCTGGAGGCGTTCGTCGACATGGCAGCCGAGCACGTGCTGCCCGCGCTGAAGGCGGTGGGGGCGTGAGGATCCGCGACACCGGTGACCTGTGGTGGAAGTCCGCGGTCATCTACTGCCTCGACGTCGAGACGTACATGGACTGGAACGACGACGGCATCGGTGACCTGCCGGGCCTCGTCCAGCGCATCGACCACCTCGCCGAGCTCGGTGTGACGTGCCTGTGGCTCATGCCGTTCTACCCGACGGCGGACCGCGACGACGGCTACGACATCACCGACTACCTGGGCGTCGACCCCCGCCTCGGGGACGCCGGCGACCTCGTCGAGCTGATCCGCACGGCCAACGACCGCGGCATCCGGGTCATCGCCGACCTCGTCGTCAACCACACGTCGGACCGGCACCCGTGGTTCAGGAGCGCGCGGCGCTCGCCGGACAGCCCGTACCGCGACTGGTACGTGTGGCGGCAGGACGCCCCGCCGGACACGTCCGACCAGGTCGTCTTCCCCGACAAGGAGGACGGCATCTGGACGTACGACGAGCAGGCGCAGGCCTGGTACCGGCACCGGTTCTACAAGCACCAGCCGGATCTCAACACCGCGAACCCGCAGGTGCGGGACGCGATCGCGAAGACGATCGGCTACTGGGCGCAGATGGGCCTGGACGGGTTCCGCGTCGACGCGGTGCCGTTCTTCCTCGCCGACGCCGCGAACACCCAGGGCGACGACATCGACCACCCGCACGAGTTCCTGCAGCAGCTGCGCGCGTTCCTGTCGCGGCGCACCGGCGACTCGATCCTCATGGGCGAGGTCAACCTGCCGTACGACCAGCAGCGCCTGTTCTTCGGCGACCACACGGGCGACGGCGACCACGAGGGCGCCGAGCTGAACCTGCAGTTCGACTTCGTGCTCATGCAGCAGATGTACCTGGCGCTGGCCCGGCACGACGCGGGGCCGATCGCGGACACCCTGCGCGCGCGACCCGTCATCCCGTCGGACGCGCAGTGGGCGACGTTCGTGCGCAACCACGACGAGCTGACGCTCGACAAGCTCTCCGACGACGAGCGCCAGGAGGTGTTCGACGCGTTCGGCCCCGAGCCCGAGCACCAGCTGTTCGACCGCGGCCTGCGCCGACGGCTGCCCCCGATGCTCGAGGGCGACCCGCGACGCGTGCGGATGGTCTACTCGCTGCTGTTCAGCCTGCCGGGCACGCCCGTGCTGTTCTACGGCGAGGAGATCGGCATGGGCGAGAACCTCGCCGCCGAGGGACGGCTCGCGGTGCGCACGCCCATGCAGTGGACGTCGGGGAAGAACGGCGGCTTCTCGCGCGCCGCGCCGTCGCGGCTGTCCGGCCCGGTGCCCGACGGCCCCTACGCACCGGCGCACGTCAACGTCTCGGACCAGCGCCGCGACCCGGACTCGCTGCTGAACTTCGTCCAGAAGCTCGCACGGCGGTACCGCGAGAGCCCCGAGCTGGGCTGGACGGAGCGCGCCGAGATCCTCGACCAGCCGCACCCGAGCGTCCTGGCGCACCGGTCGACGTGGCAGGACGCGTCGATGGTGGCGCTGCACAACCTGGGGCCCGAGGCGGTGCGGGTGCCCCTGCACCTGCCGGACACGGACGAGGGGTGGCGCCTCATCGACCTGCTGCAGGACGACGAGCACGTGCCGAGCAGCACGGGGCGGGTCGAGATCGAGCTCGAGGGGTACGGGTACCGCTGGCTGCGCCTCGCGAGCCCGGGGTCGCGGCGCCTGCTGTGACGCCGCGCGACCGGCCCCCCGCCCCCGCCGTCCTGAAGCGTTTCGACCGCCGACCCGCCCAGCGAACGCCCAGGAAGGTCGCGTACGGTTCACCGGGCCGTCCACCGATCCGGGGCGGTCAGCCATGATCCGGAGGACCCTGTCGTGCGACGTCCCACCACCCGCACCGCGCTGCGCGCCGCAGCCGCGGCGCTGGCCCTCAGCCTCACGCTCGCCGCCTGCGCGGGCGACGGTGACGGCGGCAGCGCCGACCCGACCCCCACCGCGTCGTCGGAGGAGGCTCCCACCCCCGAGGAGAACCCGACCCCGACGGCCGAGGACATCGCGGCCCTGGAGGCCGTCACGGTCGAGGGCGACGCCGGCGCCGAGCCCACCGTCACCCTCCCGAGCACGCCCTTCAACGTGTCCGCGCAGGTCGCGCGCCTCGTGAGCGACGGCTCCGGCGACGTCATCGCCGAGGGCGACCTCATCGAGCTGAACTCCGTGTGGCTCAACGGCAAGGACGGCTCCAAGGCCGCCTCGTCGTGGGAGAACGGCGCGCCCGAGCAGATCATCGTCAACTCCACGAAGCTCGCCGCCGCGATCTCCGAGGTGCTCGTCGGCGGCAAGGTCGGCCTGCGCTTCGCGTACGCCTACCCGGGCGGCGACGAGGGCGCACAGGTCGCGGTCGCCGAGGTCGGCGCCAAGCGTCCCGGGCGCGCCGTGGGCACGCCCGTCGAGCCGGCCGACGGTCTGCCGACCGTCGAGCTCCAGGACAACGGCCTGCCCCTCATCAAGGAGTTCGTCAACGGCCCCGCGCCGACGGAGCTGATCGTCCAGCCGCTCATCGAGGGCGAGGGCCCCGCGGTCGCGTCCGGCCAGACCATCACCGTGCACTACACGGGCTGGCTGTGGGACGGCAAGCAGTTCGACTCCTCCTGGGAGCGCGGCACGCCGTTCCCCGTCGAGAACATCGGCGCCGGTGGCGTCATCGCCGGGTGGAACGAGGGGCTCGTGGGCCAGAAGGTCGGCAGCCAGGTGATGCTCGTCGTGCCGCCGGAGAAGGGTTACGGCGAGGAGGGCTCGGGCGAGAGCATCCCGGGCGGCGCCACACTCGTGTTCGTCGTGGACATCCTCGCCGCGAGCTGATCCCGCGCGCACCGCAACGGGCCGGTCGCTCCCTCCACGGGGGCGACCGGCCCGTTCGTCGTCCTCCCGCCGGTTCCAGGGACCCTCGTCCTGTGCTCCGCGGCGTGCCCGTCCTACGCTGGGCCGAAGTTCACCTCCAGCGTGGGAGGGTCCACATGGACCAGGCACCGTCGCCCAGAGTCCGCACCGTCGCCCTGCTGGGCGCGTCAGGTGCCGGCAAGACCACCCTCACCGAGGCCCTCCTGCACCGGGCCGGGGCGATCCCCCGCGCCGGCCGCGTCGAGGACGGCACCACGGTCAGCGACCACGAACCGGAGGAGATCGCCCGCGGCATCTCCCTCGGGCTCGGCGTCGCCCCCTTTCGATGGCGGGCGGACGACGGGCACACGTACGACGTCACGGTGCTGGACACGCCCGGCTACCTGGACTTCGCGGGCGCGGTCGACGCGGCGCTGAGCGCGGCCGACCTCGCGGTGATCGTGGTCAGCGCCGTCGACGGCGTGCAGGCCGGCACCCACCTGGCGTGGCGCGCCGCCGCCGACGCGGGCGTGCCCCGCGTCCTCGTCGTCACCAAGGAGGACCGCGCGCGCGCCGACTTCCACCGCGTGCTGGACGAGCTGCGCGACGCGTTCGGCGACGCGGTCGTGCCGCTCGAGCTGCCGTTCGGCGACGAGGCCGCGTTCACCGGCGTGGCCGACGTGCTCTCCGAGGAGGCCTACGGCTACGAGCCCGACGGTCGGCACCACACCGAGCCGCTGCCGGCGGCCCTCGCCGAGGAGGAGCACCGCCTGCACGAGCAGGTCACCGAGGAGATCGTCGCGCACGACGACGAGCAGCTCGAGCGGTACCTCGCGGGCGAGGTGCCGTCGGTCGCCGAGCTCGAGCGGACCCTCGCGCACGAGGTCGCGGCCGGCGAGGCGGTCCCGGTGCTCGTCGCGTCGGGGACGACGGGCGTCGGTGTCGACCGCCTGGCCGACCTGGTGTGCGAGCTGTGCCCCGCGCCCGGCACGCGCACCGTGCTCGCCGGTGACGTCGAGGTGCAGGTCGCGCCCGACCCTGCCGGGCCGGTCCTGCTGCACGCGTTCCGCACCACCGCGGACCCGTTCGTGGGGCAGGTCACGCTGTTCCGCGTGCTGTCCGGCACCGTGCGTGCGGGCGACCGGCTCGTCAACACCACGACCCGCACCGAGGAGCGCCTGCCCGGGCTGTTCCTGCTGCGCGGCAAGGAGCACACGCCCGTCGACGTGGCCGTCGCGGGGCAGGTCGCGGCCGTCGCCAAGCTCACCGGCACCCCGGCCGGGTCGCTGCTCGCCGCCAAGGGCGCCCCCGGCGCGTCGATGACGGCGCGGCCGCCGCGCGCACGGCCCGGGGTGTACGGCCTCGTGCTGGAACCCGTCACGCAGTCCGACGACGACCGGCTGTCCGCCGCGCTGGGCCGCCTGGCCGCCGAGGACCCGACGCTCACGGTCGAGCGCACCGGCGACCGCACCGTGCTGCGCGGGCTCGGCGACACGCACCTGACCGTGGCTCTGGAGCGGCTCGCGCGGGTGTTCGGCGTGCACGTCACGACGTCGCCCGTGCCCGTCGGGTACCGCGAGACCGTCGCCCGGGCCGTCGAGGCCGAGGGCAAGGTGAAGAAGCAGTCCGGCGGGCACGGGCAGTACGCCGTGGTGCAGCTGCGGGTGTCGCCGCTGCCCGCGGGCGCCGGGTTCGAGTTCGTGGACTCGGTCGTCGGCGGGGCGATCCCTCGGTCGTACCTGCCCGCCGTCGAGCGCGGCGTGCGCGAGGCGATGGCCGCCGGCGGGCCGCACGGGTACCCCGTGGTCGACGTGCGCGTCGAGGTGTACGACGGCAAGGCGCACTCCGTGGACTCGTCCGACATGGCGTTCCGGACGGCCGCGGCGACGGGCCTCAGGGAGGCGCTGGCCGCGGCCGGGACCGTGGTGCTCGAGCCGGTGTGCCGCGTGCAGGTCACCGTGCCCACATCGGTGCAGGGCGACGTCATGAGCGACCTGTCGACACGCCGTGGGCGCATCACCGACACCGTCTCGCTCGAGGGCGGCGAGGTCGTCGTCGAGGCGACCGTGCCGGAGTCGGAGCTGCGCCGCTACGTGCTCGACCTGCGCTCCCTGACGGGTGGCCGGGGCGACCTCACGGTCGCCCCCGACCACTACGCCCCCTGCCCGGAGCACCTCACCACCGTCTGACGCCGCGCCGCGGTCCCGCGCGCCCCGCACGGCCGGTGGCCGACGCGGGCGAGGATGGGGCCATGGCGGAGATCGCGGAGCTGGCGGCGGCGGTACGGGAGTTCTCGCGGGAGCGGGACTGGGAGCAGTTCCACGACCCGAAGTCGCTGGTGCTCGCGCTCGTCGGGGAGGTCGGCGAGCTCGCCGAGCTGCTCCAGTGGGTGCCCGCGGACGAGGTCGTCGAGCGCTTCGCGGCGCCCGACCGCAGGGCCCGCGTCGGCGAGGAGCTGGCCGACGTGCTCGTCTACCTGGTCTGCCTGTCGGACGTGCTGGGCGTCGACCTGGGCGCGGCGGCCCGCGCCAAGCTCGCGTCCTCCCACGCCCGCTTCCCGGCGGACGACGTCCGCGGCGTCGCCCCCCACAAGCCCTGACCTACGTCGACCCCCGCGCCGAGTGCGGGGATAACGCCGCGAGTGCGGGGGTGACGCCGCGAGTGCGGGGGTGACGACCCCCGCACTCGGCGAGCTTCCCCCGCACTCGGCGAGGGGGTGGGGACGGGGGGTGGGGGTGGGGGTGTGCGCGGTCAGTCGGGGGTGGCGATCGCGTCGAGGACCCGCAGGCGCGCGGCGCGCGCACCGGGCCACACCGCCGCCAGCACGCCGACGACCAGCGCGAGCCCCACCATGACGGCCAGGCCGGACCACGGGACGGACAGGCGGTCCAGGCCCTCGTCGGCGTAGACGCTCGGCAGGGTCGACCCCAGCCCCACACCCACCGCGAGTCCGACGACCGTGCCGAACACCGCGGTGAGCACGGACTCGACCGTGACGACGCCCGCGAGCTGCAGCCGCCCCAGGCCCACGGCCCGCAGCAGCCCGATCTCGCGCGTGCGCTCGATGACCGACAGCGCGAGCGTGTTGACGATGCCCAGCACCGCGATGACGAGGGACAGGCCGAGCAGCGCGTAGAGGATGACGAGCAGCTGGTCGACCTGGGCGGCCATCTGGTCGACGAACTCGTCGCGGTCCTGCACGGACACCACCACGTAGGGCGAGACGGCCGCCGTCACGGCGTCCCGCAGCTCGGCCGGTGCGACGCCGTCGGCCGCGTCGACGAAGACCGTGTCGGTGGTCTGCGCGGGCCCGGGTGCGAGCTCGTCGAGCACGTCCTGCGTGACGACCACGGACCCCGACATGACGGGGGTGCTGACGACCGCCGCGACCTCCAGGGTCCGCTCACCGGCGGCGGTGCTCACGGTCAGCTCGTCGCCCACCTCCCACCCCTCGCCGGCGATGCGCTCGTTGACGACCGCGTGCGTGTCGTCCAGCGCGTCGACGTCGCCCGCGAGGACCTCGACCACGAGCGACCCACCCAGGACCCCCGGCGCGAGGCCCACCAGGAACGCGCCGTCGTCGGGCCCGGGCACGGCACCCGGCCGCGGGGACATCCCGCCGAACGCGAAGGCGGTCGCGTCCGCCCGGCCGACCTCCGGCAGCGCGGTGACGTCATCGACGGCGCCGGCGGGCACCGCGTTCGTCGCGCCGCGCAGCACGAGGTCGGCGTTCGTCGCGCTCTCGACGACGCGCACGAGGGACGCCTGGCCCGTCGCGGCGATCACCGACACCGCCCCCACGAGCGCCATCCCGATGACGAGCGCCCCCGCCGTCGAGGCGGTCCGGTGGGGGTTGCGCACGACGTTGCCCTGCGCGAGGCGCCCCAGCGGCGGCAGCGCGTGCACGAACGGCAGGGCGAGCACCCGCAGCACGGCCCGCGCGAGCGACGGCGCGACCACGAGCACCCCGGCGAGCACGACCACCGCGCCGGCGCCGAGGAGCAGCTCCGCCCCGGTCGCGTCGGGCCGCAGCGCCGCGTACGCGACGGCCGCGACGCCCAGCGCGACGACGAGGCCACCGGCGACGCCCCGCACGTGCAGCGAGCGCTCGGGCACGGTGACCTCGCCACGCATCGCCTCCACGGGTGCGACGAGCGCGGCGCGGCGTGCGGGCACGGCCGCGGCGACCGCCGACACGACGGTGCCCAGCACGAGGCACGTCACGACGCTCGTCGTCTCGACCGGCACGTCCCCGACGAGGTCCATGCCGACCTGCGCGAACACCACGCGCAGCCCGCTCACCAGACCCACACCCCCGGCCACGCCGATCGCCGAGCCGACGAGCCCGACGACGGCCGCCTGCCCCACGACGACGCCGAACACCTGCGCGGGCGACGCGCCCACGGCCCGCAGCAGCGCGAACTCCCGCACACGCTGCCGCACGGCCATCGCGAACGTGTTGGAGATGAGGAACCCGCCGACGAACAGCGACACGACGGCGAAGATCAGCAGGAACGACGTGATGAACCCGAGCGTCTGGTCGATGTCGGCGCGGAGCTGCTCCCGCATGGTGTCGCCCGTGAGGACCTCGGCACCCGGTGCGTCGTCCAGCGCGGCCGCGACGCGCTCGGCGAGCGTGTCCTCGTCGACCCCGTCGGCGGCGTGCACGGCGACGCTCGGCACGACACCCTCGGGCGCGAACGCGGCCGTGGCGACGTCGACGGGCAGGTAGACGAGCGTGGCGCCGGCGAGCGGGCCGCCGGCGTCGACCTCGCCGACGACCGTGACGTCGCGGACCTCGCCGGACGCCACCAGCCGGGTGGTGTCGCCCACGGCCAGCCCGGACGACGCGAGGGTCGCGGACTCGATCGCGACCTCGTCGTCCGCGTCGGGGGCACGCCCCTCGCGCAGGTCGAGCGTCGGGTCGGTCGCGTGGAACGCGACGCCCAGCGACGGCGCCTGCGTGGACTGCACGGCCGTGCCGTCGGCGCCCACGAGCACGACCTGCCCGGCGAGGTCGGGCAGCGCGGCCCGCACGCCGTCGACGTCGGCGACCTCGTCCGCGAGCGCGAGCGGCACCGGCACCCGCTGCTCCCCGAGGGTCAGGGCCCCGCCGGTCTGACTCCCACCGGCCAGGGGCTCGTCACCGCGGACGTACGCGTCGGCGGGCGCCTGCCCGTCGACGATGCCGTGGAACGTGTCGGCGAGCATGGTGCGCAGCGCGAACGTGCCGGCGACGAACGCGACGCCGAGCGCCACGGCCAGGATCGACAACGCGAAGCGCACCGCGTGCGCGCGCACGCTGCGCAGGGTGACGCGCAGCATCAGCGGGCCTCGGCGGCTGCGGTGGCCTGCGCGCGGCGGGTCAGCGCGCCGAGGCGCTCGAGCACGGCGTCGGACGTCGGCTCGGCGAGCTCGTCGACGATCCGCCCGTCGGCGAGGAACAGGACGCGGTCGGCGTAGGACGCGGCGGTCGGGTCGTGCGTCACCATGACGACCGACTGCCCGAGCTCGTCGACGCTGCGCCGCAGGAACGACAGCACCTCGTGCGCGGACGACGAGTCGAGGTTGCCCGTCGGCTCGTCGGCGAACACCACGGCGGGGCGCGTGACGAGCGCGCGGGCGCACGCGACGCGCTGCTGCTGCCCACCGGACAGCTCACCGGGCTTGTGGTGCAGCCGGTCCCGCAGGCCGACGGCCTCGACGACGGCGTCGAGGTGCGCGCGGTCGACGGGCCGGCGCGCGATGTCGAACGGCAGCGTGATGTTCTCCAGGGCGGTGAGCGTCGGCACCAGGTTGAACGCCTGGAAGACGAACCCGATGCGGTCGCGGCGCAGGCGTGTCAGCCGCCGCTCCGACATGGCCGAGACCTCCTCGCCGTCGACCACGACGGTGCCCGACGTGGGGCGGTCGAGCCCCGCCAGGCAGTGCATGAGCGTCGACTTGCCGGACCCGGACGGGCCCATGGTCGCGGTGAGGCGCCCGCGCTCGACGTCGAGGTCGACCCCCGCGAGCGCGTGGACGGCCGTCGGGCCGGCGCCGTAGGTGCGCACGAGCCCGCGTGCGGTGGCGATCGGGGTGGCGGCGCGGGGGGTCTCGGTGAGGGTCACGAGGTAGATCGTCCCGCCCCCGGGGCCGGTGCGACATCCGGACGCGCCCGGAGGGGGACCCTGACCGCGCGGCCGGGGCGGGTCAGGGTGCCGCCCGGACGCGAACGTCCTGCTCAGCGGCTCGGCGCGCGGGCGGACGTCCTCGGCGGCCACCCGACCCCCCGGGGGTCGGACGTCGCGCGTCCCGGGACGGACCGGGGCCCGCCCCGGATGCGGGGGCGGGCCCGGCGGGCCAGGCTCGTCCTCGACGGGCCGCACCGGCGGCCACCGGCACCGAGAGGTCTCTCATGCACGCGCTCCGCCGCACCGCGCACGTCGTCGGCGCCGTCGTCCTCGGGGCGGGCCTCGCGTTCGCGGCGCAGCCCGCGCTGCTGACCGACCTCGCCCGGCCCGTCGTCGCCGCGATGCTGGGGGCCGGCTGACGCACGAGGTGAGCGCCCGCGGGCCCACCCCTAGGCTGACGTCATGGCCCGGTACTTCGACGTCCACCCGACGGACCCGCAGCCGCGCTCGATCGCGCAGGTCGTCGCCATGCTGCGCGACGACGCGGTGATCGCCTACCCGACGGACTCCATGTACGCGCTGGGCACGCGGCTGGGCAACCACGACGGGGCCGAGCGGATCCGCCGCATCCGGAACCTCGACGACCGGCACCACTTCACGCTCGTGTGCTGCGACTTCGCGCAGCTCGGGCAGCTCGTGCACCTCGACAACAGCGCGTTCCGGGCCATCAAGTCCGCCACTCCCGGGCCGTACACGTTCATCCTGCCCGCGACGCCCGAGGTGCCGCGGCGCCTCGCGCACCCGAAGAAGCGCTCGGTGGGTGTGCGGATCCCCGACGACCCGGTCGCGCTGGCGATCCTGCGCGAGCTCGGCGAGCCGCTCGTCTCGTCGTCGCTGCTCGTGCCGGGGCACGACTGGCCGATGAGCGAGGGCTGGCAGATCAAGGAGGAGCTCGACGACGTGCTCGACGCGGTCGTCGACGCCGGCGACCGCGGCAGCGAGCCCACGACCGTCGTGGACTGGACGGACGGCGCGCCGGAGGTCGTGCGCGAGGGCGCGGGCGACCCGTTGCGGTTCTGACGGGCGCGCCGTGGCCGACGGGGGCGTGGCCGGGACGCGCGGCGTGAGCCCCACGCCGGAACGTCCCGCCGGTCCACCCCCGGCAGACGCGCGGCCCGCGCCGTCCTCCCCCGCGGACGTCGTCGCCGCGGCGGCCGCCGCGCCGGACCTGGCGGCCCTCGCGGACGTCGTCACCACGTGCCGTGCCTGCCCGCGCCTCGTCGCGTGGCGCCGGGCGACCGCCGCCGACCCGCCGGCGCGGTACCGCGGGCAGACGTACTGGGCGCGACCCGTTCCCGGGTTCGGCGACGAGCACGCCGGGATCGCGCTGGTCGGCCTCGCGCCCGCCGCGGACGGCGGCAACCGCACGGGGCGGATGTTCACGGGCGACCGGTCCGGGGACTTCCTCGTCGCCGCGCTGCACCGCGCGGGGCTGGCGTCGCAGCCCACGTCGGAGGACCGTGACGACGGACTGGTGCTCACCGGGGTGCGGATGACCGCACCGGTGCGGTGCGCGCCGCCCGCGAACGCCCCCACGCCCGCCGAGCGCCGCACGTGCGGGCCGTGGCTCGCCCGGGAGCTCGCGCTCGTCGACCCGCGGGTGGTGGTCGTGCTGGGCGGGTTCGGCTGGCGGGCGCTGCTCACCACGCTGGACGAGCAGGGCTGGGGCGTGCCGCGCCCGCGGCCCGCGTTCGGGCACGGCGTCGAGCTGACGCTGCGGCGCGGCGACGCGAGCCTGGTGCTGCTCGGTTGCTTCCACGTCAGCCCGCACAACACGTTCACCGGACGTCTCACACCGCAGATGCTCGACGCGGTGCTCGAGCGCGCGAAGGCCCTGGGCGGCGGTCAGCCCAGCAGCTCCGCGGCGACCACGTAGCCGTTCGCCAGCACGTGCAGCGCGACCGTCAGCCACGCGTTGCGGTACCGGGACCACAGGAATGCCGCGACGAGCCCGAACCCGAGGCCCTGCAGGACGACGGCCCCGGCGACCTCGACGAGCAGCCCCTGCCCGTGCCGTGACCCGACGTGCAGGGCCGCGAAGGCGAGCGTCGCGACGGCGATCCCGCCCCAGCGGCCCAGCAGCGCCTCGAGCCGCGTCTGGAGCCACACCCGGTACAGCAGCTCCTCGCCGACCCCGGCGGTGAGGGCGGTCGCGACGCCGGCCGCGAGCAGCAGGTCGGCCGGGTACGCGGAGTAGTCGCCGTGCTGCAGCCACGGCGCGGCCTGGGCGAGCAGCGTCCAGACGAGGACGACGACGGCCGGCGCCCACCAGCGCCAGGCGACGCGCGGTCGGTCGGCCGTCAGGGAGCCGCGCGTCGCCAGGACCGCGACCCCGGGCACGAGCACGAGCACCGCGACCTTCACGAGGTGGTACTCGGCCCGGGCCCCCACGCCCGTCGAGGCGACGACCAGCGGGAACACGGCAGCAGCGCCGAGCATCACGGCCACGGCCGCCAGGACGCGGCGACGGTCGGCGACGCGCGGCGCCGGGAGGTCCGCCCGCGGCGGGAGCACGCCGACGAGCGCGAGCGCGACGGCCGTCGGCAGCAGCAGGTGCCAGGACGGCACGAGCGGGGAACCGGGGTCCGCGGAGCGCGCCAGACCGTCGGGGGCGAGGACGAGCAGGACGGTGAGGGACGCGGCGGCGGTCACGGCCCCGCCGACGGCCGCGGCACGGCCGGCACGCGGTGCGACGGGACACGGGCCGTCGGGCGGGCCGGTCGGGCCGGTCGGGCCGGTGACGGGTGTCGAGGTCATGTCGCGACGTTCCCAGCAGCGGCCCTCGCGGCGCGTCGTCCGACCCGACGACGTCCCGCGGACGTCTCGTCCGGACGGACGAGACGTCGGGACACAACCTTTTCGTCCCCTCGGACGTCTTCTCCCATGAGGGCACCTGCACGCGCGGGTGCGACGGAGGGGGTGCCGTGGCGGACCGACCGGCCGAGCACCGTCCTGCCGCGAGCGCGCGCACACCTGCCGGGTGGCCGGCC